>DIVR01000020.1 GCA_002428325.1 bacterium UBP4_UBA6127 | reverse complement strand
TTGATGAATGCATAGATATCAGACCAGCCCCAGTAGTGGCGACCTAATAGGTCGCTTCTGGAAGAAGCCAAACCAAAACAGCCAGTCGGTGACCTGCAAATACTGAGGCAATTGTACTGGTTACAGCTTAAGGATGATGTTTTGTAATAGGCTTTAAGCAATCCATGGATATTTTACTGATTTCAAGAAGGTAATTTCAGTGAAAAGCCAGGGGATAAGGTAGAATATTAGGTACTATGACTCGAAAAATACAGCTTCCGACAGAACCGTTTGAACTGACCCTGACTGGGCTTTCCTCCCATGCCGAAGGGGTCGGCCGATATGAAAATAAAGTGATTTTTGTGGATGGAGGACTGCCTGGAGAGAAATGCCGGGTTCAGGTTTATCAGAAAAGCAGAAATATGGCCCGAGCCCGGGTGGTGGAAGTCCTAAACCCTTCTCCTGACCGGGTTGAACCTCCCTGTCCCTATTATAAGGATTGTGGCGGCTGCCAACTTCAGCATTTATCCTATGCCCGGCAAGCTGTCTATAAAAGGCAGACAGTGGCAGATTCCCTCCATCATGTGGGTAACCTGGAAATCGAACCCAATGAAATCATTGCGGCTGAAGAGGATTATAACTATCGAAATAAGATGACCTTTCCCCTGCTGGTCGAAAAAGGGAAAATTGGGATTGGGCTTCATCCCCGAAACAGTTATAAAGACCTGACTCCCCTGGGGAATTGTCTAATTATTGAAAAATCCCTGCAGGAAGTATTAAATCCTGCGCTGGATATTCTGAATGAAATATATCAGCCGGGGGATGTTTTCATCCATCGGGAAATGAAGGGAAACCTGCGTTATCTGCAAATGAGGACATTTGCCGGGAAACCGGTCTTAAATCTGGTTTTGAGAGACTATAATGAATCCCTCTGCCAGCAAGTGGGAGAAAAATGGCTCCAGTTACCTGAAGTTGCATCGGTGGCCTTTTATGAGAGTTCAGATATCAATGATTATGACTGGGGGATGAAACCTCCCTGTAAAGTCATGGGCCAGGAGACCTTTCAAATACCTTTTCGGGAGATATATGGGATTGCCAGGCATCTGACCTTCCTTCAAACCAATGCCCGGATGACTCAACACCTTTATGAATATGCTCTGACCCGGCCTGTTGATAGTAAAGAAGTCCTGCTGGATGGATATTGCGGGATTGGGCTTTTTTCACTTGCCCTGGCTAAGGATTTCAAAAAGATAATCGGGATTGAGCTTGACCCTCATGCCATTGAAGCGGCCACTGAAGCTGCCCACCAGCAGAATATTACCAACTGCCATTTTATCCCTGCCCCGGTGGAACATGTCCTGAGAATATTTGCCAATCCATTAGTATCCAATCCCAAACCCCTCCGGCCGGTAGTGGAGCCCTTTGCCCAAGAGGCTTTGAAATTCCTGGGGGAGAATAAAATAACCACCGTCATCCTGGATCCCCCTCGGTCAGGATGCCATCCTAAAGTTATCAAAAGATTAGGGGAACTCCAGCCTCTGGATATTATCCTGGTTTCCTGCCATCCTGCGACCTTGGCCAGGGATTTAACCGGAATCATCTCCCTGGGATATAAACCTGTCTCCGTCCAGCCGTTTGACCTATTTCCTCAGACCTTTCATGTGGAAACTGTTGTTCATTTGAAAAAGACATAAAAGTAGTTACGTCCTCTTCAGAGGAGGAGTAACCTGTCAGTAAAGAGTAGCATCCCAAGGTTAATGCCTTTATGCAGATTTCATAATATTGGCCATTGATTCATTAAGGTAAATCAAGAAAATATATTCAGAAAATAAGAAAACCGCTGGAAGGTTCGGAATAAACTTTCCAGCGGTTTATAGTTTCAGGAGAAGGGTTGATTATGCGATATCGATCAGGTGTTTCAAGACAGTCAGCTCATGTTTGGCTGTCTCATAATCATTAGGAGTGGCATGGCATTCAGGAGAGAGATACCCCCGATAACCCATTTTCTTGAGCTGTTTGATGGCTGGCAGGTGGTCGCAGCCTCCATCTCCCAGGAGTGTATGCTGGAAGATTTCTTCCCCATGTTGAGTCATATCTTTGAAGGTTCTGGGGAGAGCCGGATTATTGACCCTGATTTCATCTTTCACATGGACATGGAATATTCGGTCAAAGAGCAATTCTACCGCTTTTTCACCAAAATCCACATCACTGATATACATATTACCCGGATCAAAAATAAATCCGACATTGGGCCGGTTGATTTTTTCCACAAACTCTAAAGCGGCTTCCGGGGTCTCAATCAAGGAATTGTTATGGATTTCCATTACCAGCTTTTTATTATGCATCAATGCCAGGTCAGCCGCCTGACGATACCAGTAAACACTTTTCTCGATATGATATTTCTGAGCCACCCGGATAGAAGGGCCTCCCGACCAATGCCGGATAAAAGGGCAATCCAGAATCTGAGCCACCCGGATATAATGTTTCAATTTCTCCAGATGCTGCTGGCATTCTTCATCGCTGAGGATGGAATATCCGCCGGTATAAGTAGCCAAGTCGGTAACCGGTAATTTGAGTTCATCCAGCAGGCTTTTTATTTTCTCAATTTCAGAAAAATGGGTTTCATCGGTGATATGAGGGGCTTTACACATAATTTCTACCCCTTCGTACCCTAATTCAGCAATTTTACGCAAGGCTTCTTCCAAGGGGGTATGCTGAAATATGATGGAGAAAATACTGGTTTTCATGATGACACAATCTCACTTTCAAAAGGCAATTATATTGATTTATTGTCTAAAAACAGAATACTACAATTTCAAGGCTACTTCCAGTTTTCGCTGTTAATATTTCCTGTTTCATGAAAGTCCGGCTCCGGAAAGAAGAAGCTGATTCCGGAAGCCGGGCATCTCTTTAATACTAACTTTTTATATGTCAGATACCTGTGATAGCTATCAGCAGGGGACCTGCCTGATTTTTCGAATCACTGATAAATTCCAAGGATTTGATTTTCTTCTCAGGAGAAGGATTGACCCATTTCAAAGGCCTGATAAAGATGGGAGCATCTGTTTCCATGAAACCATTCCAGGCCAAGTCTCCCATATAATAAGTATTCCAGTCATTCCAGGCTCCGATATTCCCGCCATATACCAAGGGGATTTGAACCTGAGACCCATCGGTGTAATTAATTTTATAAGACCCAATGGTCCATCCGGTTTTAGTGGAATAGAGAGTGGTTTGGAGAAAATTCAACTCTTTGGCAAATTTGTTTATCTTGATGGGGCCTGCCTGAGCGGGGAAAGAATCAGTCGCTCCCACTCCTTTCAGCAGGATACCTGCCGGTATGCCTTGAAGGGTGCTGAGCTGATAATGGATATTGTCCATCAGATGCAGGACACCCTCGGAATTATCTTTGACCATTTGGGAAAGGTCGTTTCCCTTTCCATATCCGCCAAATCCTGGTTTCTGGTCTGTCTCAATCAGGGGAATATTGGCATAAGGAGACAAATTAACGCTGAACCCTTTGGCTGGTTTGATGTTCCGGCCTTCCGGATACCAAAGGTCTCTTAATAACTGGCCTGAATAATAGGGGAGGACATTAATATCTTCATGATTCCCCTGTAAGGAAGCTGGGAGCCGATGGTCAGGATTCCAGGCATAATCACCCTGGGTGATATATCCCATGACCTGTTTATATTCCCGTTCGGCAATGGAATCATTTTTATCATATCCAGCCCAAGTCGTGTACATCATGCCCAAGATATCACTCTTAGCGCCATATCGGCTGAATCGGGCGATATTCTGGCCCCGGAACCAGGAACATCCTAATACTTGAAATCCTTTGTCCTGGTAATAATCCAAACTGGCATATTCCGGCAGGTCCCGGTAAATCCAATCACACATGATAATATCCCGGGGAAGCATATCAACAAGGGGAACAAAAGAATCTTCAGAGAGAATATCTGTCCACATCATCATCTTTACTCCCTTGAGTTTCAGGTGATGGTAGATATGCATGGTATCCATATAATAAAGGTTCTCATTACCCACTTTCTTACATTCTGCATGGGTTGGGAAAGGATGGGCAATATCATGCTCATCATGGCCGATATGGAGATATTCAGGATGGTCAAATACTTCCAATGCCTCATCCATGATGGAAAAGATGAATTCATAGGTTTTAGGATTCAGGGGGCAATATACATCCAGGTGATTTAGGTCTTCAGCAATCTCCAGATTCTTACCATATCGGAACATCCAGGCCCCATGACCGAGGGATTGAATCATCGGGGTGACAGTCATATAGTGCTGTTTGGCAAACCGGACTAAAGAAGTGATATCTTTGGGATCGGCCGCAAAAGAAGAGGCTATCTCCGGATGGGATTTCCAGGCAACTCCCTGTTCTGCTTCCATCAGGATATGGTTATATTTATAACGGGCAAAGAGTTTTTCAATCATCTTCCGATGGGCTTGGGGAGATTCTTTGTCAATTAATACATGGACCATCCTAACCTTAAACTTGGGTTTATCCCAGACTTCGGCGCCACGGGCCGCTACTGTTTGGGTGCCGGCTTTTTTATAAAGCAGTTGTTTCAGGGATTGGACTCCATAATAAGTTCCGGCATCATCGCTGCCGGCAATCAGGATGCTCTGGGAATCCGCCTGGAGGATATATCCTTCAGGGCCGGGAGTGGCGGCATCGACTTTCAAGCCCTTTTCCTTTATAAGCGTATCCAGTACAGAGTTTTTCCCGGGTTCTCCCAGGATAATACTGTTGGCATATTCTCCTTTGGCAATCGTATCAGCCTTTACCACGGGCAGGGTAAACCCAAACCGCTCTTTAATTTCATCATTTAATTCATTAGCGGCCTGACTATTTCCCTGGGGGGCCTTCTCACCCAATATGATTCGGGTAGAAGGGGTAACCTGGAAATCATTCTCAGTATATTTAACTTCATAGGGAAGGGGAACAATTAACGTGGGAACCTCTTTATAGGACTGGGCTATATCCAATGGCTGGGTCTCAGCTCCCCAGGAACCTTGAGTGGATACGATGGGGTTTATCACTTTTTTCAAGGAGACAAATTTCCCATTAAAATCAATCCCTTTCAGATAACCAAACTTTTCAGGGAAATGGAACCCCCCGGGACTGAGAGACCAGCTGGAGACTTCGGTTGAAGGGTTCTCATTTCGGCAGATATTCAACCTCCAATAGGCATTATTTTCTATGGCAGGGCGAATGACCTTTAAAGGAATGGCAATTTCCACGGTCCATCGGTCTGCATATTTTCGGGTTTTAGCGTACCATTCCACTGTTTTATTCCCAACTCTCTGAGAATGGGAAAGGCTGGCTTTGGCATCTCCAAATCTTGATCCGAGACTATTAGCGGCAAAATGAAAGTAATCCAGATCATGGGAGGTTTCCCCCGGCCGTAGAAATATTTCAATGGCATCATCAAGAAAAACAGTATGGTCATTCCGCAGGGATTTGGCCCGTATCAGAGTCATCTGAGATTCATGGAGAATCGTGCCGATATAGAGATAATTCTCATCATAGAGTATGGCAAAATCAGTTTTTTCTTTAACGGGGGCACCTGTCTTATACTGATTCAAATGATAGGGAAATCCAGAGGTGAGCCAATCTTTTTCATTGAGGTCTCCATCAATTTGAATAGGTCCTGTAGTGCGGATTGCTTCAACGGTTGGAAGTTGGGCATCTCCCGAGGGGACTGACTGGGCCATAGTCCCGCCCCAGGCTAATATCCCAACCAGTAATAACATAATGCTTGTGACTATTCTTTTTTTAATCATGACAACATCCCTTCCCTGAGGTGTGTTTGATTGATATACCCGGTATTTTAACACATAAATTGTAAATAATTACTCTTTAATGTTATAAAAAATACCTTATTTATACCAATCAACATTTATTATGGTTTTAATCATACCTAATTATTATTTATGAGATGAAAAGATTTTAAATATTGTTCAACAAGATGGAAAAAGGTCCCTCAACTTCATCTTTGAGGGACCCAATAGAAGAACAATGAGATGAACTATTTAGCCGGAGAAATCCCGGTAACCGCCAGAAGAAATGGCGAGACCAGGGGGTCTGCTCCCTTAAAATCAAGAGAGACAATTTTTTTATCCGATTTTGGATTGGCCCATTTCAGGGGACGAAGGAAGATAGGTTCCTCCCCAGTCATCGTACCCGACCAGGCTAATTCTCCAGTCAGATAAGTATTCCAGTCGGTAAATCCGCCAATACTGGTTTCGTATTTAAGGGGGATCGTTGATAGGGACCCATCGGCATAATGGATTCTGTATTCCCCCACGAGAGTATCTTTTTTAGTGGCATAAAGGGTTCCATGAAGGAAATTCAATTCCCGGGCATATCCATTGACAGGGATATTTGTTACTTCCGAGGGGAAGGCTGATGTTACTCCTTCACCTTTGAGGAGGAGGGCTCCTGGCGTTTTGGATGAATTCAAAGCTGAGAGTTGGTAATGGACATTATCCAAGAGGTGAACTCTGCCCTTATTTCCGGAATTCACCAGGAGGGAGAGGTCATTGCCTTTGCCATATCCGGCAAAAGAAAGCTTTTTTCCATCTTCCACAATAGAAGTATTCAGGTAAGGGGAAAGGTTCAGGGCAAATCCCTTTTCAGGATTCAGGTTCCGTTTTTCAGGATACCAGTTATCTCTGAGGACGACACCGGCATCATATTTCAGATGGACAACAGAATCCAATCCCTGTTTTTCTTCTTCGGGAGTCAATCGGTTGATAGGATTCCAGGCATAATCGGCCTGGGTAATATAACCCATGACCTGTTTACCTTCCCGTTCCACGAGATTATCAAATCGGTCGAAGCCTGCCCAGGTAGTGTACATCATACCCAGAATCTTCCTGCGGGCGCCATATTGGCTGAATCCGGCGATATTTCGGGGGCTGTACCAAGTACATCCCAGGACTTCCAGTCCACTGTTCTGGAACATATCAACACTGGGATATTCAATCTGGTCACCATAATGCCAATCGCAAATCAGGATATCTTTGGGCAGGTTAGATACCAGTTCCTGGAAAGTGGGTTTAAAGAAGATATCTCCCCAAATCAGGGTCCGAACTCCCCGGTTTTTCCAATAATTCCTTAAGTAGAGGGTATCGGCATAATAAAGCTTCTCATTGCCAATCTGTTTGCAAAAGTCATGGGAGGGGAAAGGTTTATACATGTCATGTTCATCATGGCCGATATGAAACCAGGGTTGCTCCCCAAAGAGGTTGTAACATTCATCATATATTTTGAACATGAAATCATAGGACTTGGGATTGAGCGGGCAATAAACAATGGGACTGGAGGTGTCTTCCACAAAGTCCCAATATTTCTTATTTTTAAAAATCCAATCGCTATGTCCCAGGGTGGCGATATTCGGGGTTACTTTCAGATAATGGTTTTGAGCAAATTCGACCAGGGGTTTCACTTCTGAAGGGTCCATAGAGTAAGGGTATTGGATATCCGGAGCCGATTTCCAGATGACACCCCGTTCGGCTTCAATCAGCAGGTGATTATATTTATATCGGGCGAAAATCCTCTCAATCAAACGGCGATGGGCTTTGGGTGAGGTTTTGATTATTCTCACTAATTATGAGAGTAGAGACTAAGGGGTGGTTTTTTACGCCGCGCATTGATTTTATTAGGATTTACGCCAAATCAATCAAAATGCGAGAAAGTGAGAATGGAACCCCCAAAATGGCTCATTCTCACTTTTCATGAGAGTAAAGTTTCTATCGCCGGCACAAGTGTAAAATACCGTTAAAAACCGTTTTCAAAGACCCTTCTAATACCTTCAGAACCCCTGTAAATTCAATCCATAACGCTAATTATCACTTCTTTTAACACTTTACCCATCTACCGTAAAAAACAGGCTTAAAACTAAAGGATTAAGTTACAAATCGAACCGATTAAGTTACATGATTAAGTTACATTTTTACCGATTAAGTTACACTCTCAAAATCAAACCAAACTTATACTCATCTTACTGATTTTGTATTTCATCGATTTGCTCTTTTTCAGCCTTTAAAATGAGTATCAACTCACTAATCAAGAGCCTTATTTCCGGCAATGTGGCCGCCTTAATATCACTGTAGGAGAAACCCTCCCTTACCAGGGAGACTATTTCTCCTGACTGAACAAAGGGTTAATTCCCTGAAATGCCTCCATTAACTTCAAATAGTCAGGAATGTATAAGTCTGTGATTTCTTCCACCTGGACCTTTTTCCCATCAATAGTGACGAGGAGAGAAACTAAAACGGTTTGCAACTCTTCAGGGGAATTCATAAGCTTAGAAGCCTGGATAATATCAGACCCTTTACCCTTTTTAATTTCAACTTTTCTCCCATCAGAGAGAGTTAATTCTACTTTTTTATTCTCAGTGTTTTTTTCAGCCATAATCCTGTCTCCTTAATTTAAAAATAAAACAACCTGGCTGCCGTTATTATTCTTCCGGAGCCAGGATTCAAGGTCATTGACTGTCTTCAGATTTTCGGTATTCCCCTGGGAATCTTTAACCTCCAGGTCTATGGTGTAATACCCAGGGGCATTAATCAACGCATCGAGTAATTCTTTTTTAGTCATGGGTGACTCCTAAAAGAAAAGGCGGGTTTCCCCGCCTGTATGGATTATCTGTTTTGATATTATCCGCCGATGTTATTACGATAGGTTTCTAACTGATCCACCCCATCAATTTTCAGAATATTATTAAAGACATCAAACTCAATAATATCCGAATCATCGACAGTCAGCCGGTAGTAATGAACTGACATGGTGGTATCCTGCTCGGCAGATTCCCGGCCTTTCAGTTTACCGGAAGGGGTTTCCTTAAAAAAGCCCCTCATCTCAGCTTTAACAGCCTTCTGCTCCACCAACTTATTGGCTTCCCAGACATCTAATGAGGCCCTGGCAATAACAGTATGGGCATTTTGAATATCCCCCACAATAGCCATCAGTTGAGGATAAACCCCATTGAACTTGATTTTGGCCTCCATTTTTTCGTAGCCGGTTGGAAGCTCTGCATCTCCCATTAATCCCAGGCCTTTTACATCGGAAGTCTTGGCCTTCACAGAAGGGAGATCAATCTCTTCCGCTTTGGCTATAAAGTCATTACCATCTATGTAGATACGTGCGTTTTTCAGCTGGTTTATTTGAATGTTTGCCATTTTATTTTTTATCTCCTTGTTAATGGGACTTTGTCAGCTCTGACTAGATATTGGTAGTCAGCAGGGAATTCAACAGATCAATATTAATCACCTGGTTGAATGTGATTCGTTCTGCCGGGGTTGGAGGCATCATCTCATAGGTGAATACCAGGTGGCCGGCTGCCATTTCAGTAGCGGAATTCTGAGCTTTATCAAAATAGCATTTACCATCAATTAAAGCTCCTCTTCCAACCAGTGTCCGGAGGAAGGCATTCACGTCACTGATAACCCCATCAATGGCTATATTAATGGGTTTATCCAGGTATTTCATAACATAGTATTCAATGGATTCCGCTATTACATCGGAAGTCCTGATTACCGGGATGAAAACCTTGGGGTCTGTCTGTGTGGGGAAAGCGGCGGACCTGTTTCCCCATACCTTGTATCCTGAGCCATAATTATTGTAGATGGAGAGGAATCCGGCGGCATTCAAGAGATTTAAATCACTGTTCTCATCCGACATTCCAAATGAAAGCGGCCGTTCCATCCCGGTGATTCCCTGGATGGTCTGATTCGATGGGGAATACCAATACCCCAGGGCATTATCTGTTGCCGCCATAACTCCGGCCAGCCGTTGAGACAGAGGTTCTAATGCATTATCAATCTTAGCCCGGGGATAACAGAGAATGGCCCGATAGGATGAAGTGTTTAATAGGTTCCCTGTACCCCTGGCCGTAATAGCCTGAGTTACTGATAAGCCGGCCTGGGCATCAATGAGCGCCATACAACGATGGAGTTCAGCCAGAGAAAGCATCTCCGCCATAACAGTCGCCTGTTCACAATATGAAGGGCAGAGGATAATCTTGCCAGAAAATCCATAAAGGGCATACAGATTTTTAATGATCTGCAGACCAGAACGATTTCCGCCGGCATCTACTTCACCAATGATGTCATCAGCTAGAACTTTAGTTACATCCGGAGTTGTGTCCGTAAGGTGGGTTGCCGGGTCAAAGACATTCACCACAATCACAGGGCCTGACCCATGGTCAAAGATGGCAGCCAGGGCTGATGGAATGGTATATCCTGCGGTAACCTCTCCAAAATATTTTGAGGCATCCTCTTCTTTGGTAATAAGAAGGGGTTGATTGACTACCTGGGCATACCACTCTTCATCGGTGGTATCTGCAGGTTTGGTCTCATGAACCGGAGCCGTCCCTACCAGAAAAATAACAGCCGTTTTGACAGTGTTGATTGCAACAGCCCCGGAAGTCTTAACGATAGTTTCAATTCCATGTAAAAAGCTTGCGGACATAAAATATCCTCCTATGCCTCATTCTCTATAAAGTTTATTTGGGTAGTCTTGTTTCCATCTTCTTCAATACCAGACTGAGTTAATCCCTTAACCGAGAAGGAAACCACATAAACAAATTCCATGGCTTCATGAGATAACAATTGAATCCCCACCGGGTACACTTTCCCATAATCGGTTTGGAATCCGTCCAAGGCCTCATAAACCGCATCAATTAAAGGGTAAACTTCATTACCTTTGTCCCGAAGAGAACGATAAAAGACAATGACATCAAAACGATGGTCTGTATCTTGGACAAGGGGATTAGAAATTGTCTCAGTATCACTAAAATCTGTCCGGTCATAGACGACTCGCAGTGCTGGCACATTTTTAGGCCGTGATAATAGTTCTTTGGGATCCCCTGACCATTCAAGGATATTCCCATTAACAGCTTCAACCTTAGCTTTAAGTTGAGTAACAAGGCTTTGCGATATTTCCTGAATCATCCCTGCATTGCCTCCATCCAGGTTTTAAATGGAATTCCGGCTTTTATAATTCCGGAGCCTACGGGATAAATAAACGGCCGTGATGGTAACCCTCTCTTGGTTCCATATTCATGATAGATGGCATAGGGAACTTTAGTTCCAATCTGAACAGCCATACCGCCGTTGCTGATTTTGTAACCGAAAGATTGGTCGAGGGATGTTGTCTTGGCCAGAATCTTTTCAGAATATCCTTGTTTTAGTTTCCTACTGAGATATTGCTGATTAAGCGCAGCCCATTCAACATCATGGGACCGGCCTTCGGTTTTGAAAATACTAGATAAATCAGACAGGGTATATTCAGCTAATTTCTTGAGAGCTTTCTTCCGGGCATCCATCAAAGACTTGGTTAGTTCCCTGGTAAATTGATTTATGTTTATCCCCTTAGACATCTAATTCCTCCTGGGACAAATCCGGAGAAATAAGAATGGGTCCTGAGGGTGAAAGGTTTAGCAGTCTTTCAATTTCAAGAGCCAAATCCTTAACCCGGATAGACTCGGTTTTATCCGGGCCTCGCCAATAGAGATTAACTCCGGTTGCTAACTCCTGGACAGCCATCAGGATTACTGCTTTTTTCTGTTGAGCCGTTGGTGTTTCCGGGACAGAAACCAACTCAGTTAAATTCAGAAACCGTTCTTCTGCTAACGAAATAGCATCATCCACCTGTTGATCTGTAAAATCAGAGGTGGATGTATTAATCAGATTTCTGACTTCTTCCCGGGTGATCATCATCAGGGATTATTTGCCTTTTTCTTTTTCAGGTTCAGCAGACTGGGCATAACCGGCATTGATCAGGATCGTGGCATGGTCAATAGGGGCATCTACCAATCCTTTTTTATATGCGGTACGGACCTTGTTGATATCCACCGAAGTATCTTTCTGCACGAATATTTTCATTGTTTTTGATTTTGCTGTTTCGTTACCCATTTTCATTGCTCCTTTCAGAGATTTTGTTTACCAGGGAGCAGAACTCTGGTTTCTGTTTCCTGGTAAACCCTGGGAGTTGTCAGCCCAGGGTTAGGTGGTTTTGGAAAGGCTCGGTCTTACCTTTCCATCTCCCTACCAGGTCCTTTCTGGCCGACTGGCTCGACAGGGGAAACTAATTAATTGGATTCAAACCGTAAAACCCGGTCTTCCTCCAGCCGTTCACAGGCATAATAGCCTTTCCAGTACTGAGTCTGAACCCGATCCATCTTGTCAGTCCGGGTGAAACCTAAAGAAAATTGTTTACCGTTCAAATCAACAACACCATAGGCATTTTGTCCTACGACAATTGTCTGGTAAACATTTTTCTCGGTTGTGGCATTGGTCACAATTGGAGCATTGGCTGTTTCAATGAAGGTGACGTTACAGAAGGTTCCGATGTATCCCTTTTCCACAGCCTCCGGTTTTGCCGCAGCTAATTGGATCAATTCGGCATCAGTAAAAAGATTGAGAATCTTATCCGGATGAATGAAACATTTATATGTTCCATCACTGAAGGTAGGCACTTTCAATGTCCGCAACCGGGCATAAAGCGCGCGGATATCAGATTTAGAAATGAGTTTCGTCCCATCCAGCGCTTCTTGATTTGCCACTGACCCGGCATACATAACCTTTGTGCCTGCTTTCAATTTCGCGAAATTGATCGCTTCAAGGGTCTGCACTGCATTTTCACCCAACAGATCAGCAAATTCCCGCAGGACAGGGTAGTAGGAGGTTAATGTGGCAAATTCATCCAAATCAAGCAGATTACCGTATTCCTCTAAAGTCGCAGTAACCTTATCATTGGATGGAGTTACGCCTGAAGGGGTTGGAAGGCCGGTTATGGGAGTGGTGGCTACGGCCAAGGGGGACATCCTTAACCAGTTGATCACTCTTCCATTGTTGAGTCCGATGGTCCCTTTTTGCCCATAAGCCATTGTTACTACATTTTCACGAAGGTAGGTCAAGAAGACCTTCTCGTAGTAAGCCGGAAATAAGTCAGGATTGTTAGTAAAATCAAACGGCATTATTTTACACCCTCCCTACTGAACTTGTTTCCCAAGCCTATGAGTTCTTCATGACTCATAGAGTCGAGTTTCTCAACGGAAAGCTCTTCCAGGCCTTTCCCTGCATCTTCACCCAGGGCTTCCTTAGATGAGGGTTTGGTTTTCTTCTGGGCCTTCGGATAATAATCGGCTTTCAGCTTTTCCAGGGTATCAATTCCGGCTGACTCGAGCATTTCCAGAATTGGGCTTTTTTCGCCATCCACCAGGATGACGCATTTCTTGACCTCGGCCGAGAGCTTTTCTTTATATCTCTTGCCGATGTCCGCCAAAGCAGAAAGCTCTGTTTTCTCTGTCTCCAGAACCTTAATTCTGGCATTGGCCGCAGAAAGTTGTTCTGTGGTTGTCGTAAGGTCCTGTTGCAGTTTTTCTAATTCACCTGCCATAGACTGGTTTTCCTCCTTATTAGGATTTTCTAAATCAATATCTGAATCTATATCTGATAACCGAGAGGCATTTTCATCTGCGCTTTTGGTTACGATTGAGATACTCTCGAATTTAATATTTTTAGCCTTGTATCCGGAATCATTCAGCTTTTCTTTGTCACAAAAAATGGTGGTAGAAAAATTATCGATAGGGCTCGGGTCCATTTTTATTAAAGAAACTAATCTTTCATTCCCTGCTTTAGCGAGTTGAAGTCTTGCTTTTACCCATTGCTTCGTAGGGTCATATTCTGAAGAAAGAACTATTCCTCGTATATTTTCAACAACTTCATTATGGTCGGTGTAAATCGATTTATTTGCTAAAGAGGGTGCTGCCTTCTGGAGTTCTTCTGCTGGGAAGGATAATTTATAAAAACCTTCTTTTCCATCCTTGTTTTTGTACTGTCTGTCAACAGTGGTAGCGGATAACGCCACGACATCAAACTGGATAGCATCTTCTGTTTCTGTTACACCAGTAGGTGAGGTTTTTGATAAGTATTCAATATCTTTTTTACGTTCCATGCTTCAAGAATAAGCATGAACCAAGCTCGGTGCCAGTAACCATTGGAAAGATTGGAAAATGAGAAAAAATATCTTTAATAGGCAATCAATCAGACAGGATAATTTCTTTTTTACCCTCAATGACTATCTTTATTCCTACAGCTTGAGGGGTAGTGAATATCTTCACCTTCTTATCCATGGGATATCTCTGGAGCTCTGTGATTAGTTCCTGGACAGTGAACCCATCAGATTTAAGTTTCCCTTTCATACCTGGTCAGCCTCCCACCTATTTATATAGAATCGAAGAAATGTTAAACCTGCTGCAGTGGACACTATGATATAGATATATACGAAGGGCCAGGCTTGGATTGAGAAATACCTTCCCAAAAAGGACAGCAGGAATGTCATCACAGACCAGCCCATGGCTGAGTTCTTATATTTTGCCAACAGTTTAAAGGTATCGGTATCGTTTTTATAAGGGGTAACCTTGATATATCGCAACCGGTCATCTATTTCTTTCATCCAGCGGAGGAAATAAATCAACAAGGCTGATACTAAACCCATTAACGTATATGCATAGAGTGGAAATTGAACATAATCACAGATAAATAAATAGAAATATCCCATAAAAATACTTCCCATCATTGGGTCAATATACTTTAGCAACCGCCTCATCTTACTTCCTCCGCTGGTATGGTTTCATGAGATTTAACGAATTGCTCGTAGGCATCCTTGGGAATTCTAATATGCCCTTTTGAATCATCCGATTTGAATTTCACCGCTCGTAATTGGCCTGATGCCACCCAGGCATATACCGTTGAATTCGAGACCCTCAGCTCCAGAGCGATCTCATGTATCCTTAAAAATTTAGCATCTACCATGTAGTTCTCCTCCTAAGCCGCCTTATCCTTGTTGCTTTCGTTTTTGGCCCTAATCCGCTCCATTGCCGCCAGGACATTTCTTGCCTCCTGGGGTGTGAGTTCCAGCATCTTATCCTTCTTGGTGACTCTCAATAAGAACTTCCGGAGACCTGCTTCCGACCAATGCCACTGCCGCACAAATTCCCGTATTCGGTACATCTGGGCGGCAGTGGCTCCCTGGAGAGAGCCTTCTGATTTCTGTCGGAGAGTCCCAATCAGTATCTCCGCCTCTTTCTGGGTCATATCAGACATGTGGTCCTTGCCTGTTTGTTGCTTAATTAATGCGTAAAGGACATCATCATCCGGAATCCCAATCCCTTTCTTCCAGATGGACCAGATAACCTTTTTTTGCTGTTTGGTTATGCCCGGCTGAATGACCGTTTGTTGAGCATTTTTCTTATGCATAATTCGTCCTCCAGGGTTTTGATATTGTTCTCGATCGAAGCCAGGTCCTCCATAGCTTTCCCCATAGCTCCTTTTTTGGCTTGGGCCTGAATCCGCCGCTGGATATCTTTTTGCAGCTTCAGGTTATCCCTCATGAATTGCTGGGCCTGCAGTGAATGAACCCCATGTTTCACTATGACGTCTTTTAACTGGTCGTTCAGTTTCTCCAGCTCTTCCATTGGGTGGGTCAGAAAAGTATGTTCCATTTGCGACTTTCTTCCCCGGAGCGATTCCAGCTCCCTTTCAAGCGCGGTAATAACGATATCTCCTAACATAAGAACCTCCTTCTTAAATAAGATTTAATTGTTCTGGTGGCTGACCACCCGATAAAGGTCTTTTTCTTTTAATGAAGTATCGGCAATTTGTTTGCTCTTCTGGTTTTAGCCTGGGTCCGCCGATAATACTCAATTTAATTGCGCAATAGAATGAGCCCTCTTTGTTTTTATAGGCACACTTGCAATTGAAACATGTATCTCCGGCATCCATGATTACAGGCCTCTCAACCAGTTGAGTAGGAATCCCAGGTCAGCCAAAGCTAACGCTCCCAGGATGATCCAGAGATATGTCCATGCCGATTCTTTGAGTGTTTGAATCCATTCGTCTTTCCGTGTCATATGGGCCTCCTCAGTGCCGGCCTCACCGGCAGACCCTGCCGGATATCGTTCATCAGGTCAGGGTTTCGGCCTTCGGCTGGCAGGCTACATGTCATCAATCCTTTCCACTTTGGAGAGCCGGCCTTTTAAATCATTTATCTCTTTATCCAGCTTACGCAGTATTTGTTGGGAATATCTGCAACTGGCATAAAGCTCGAAGCAGATATAGATAGCAATCAGGGCCAAAATAACTGAAAGAAAGATAAGAGCATCCATCAGTCGTTTCTCCCAAGACTGAACCGTTCCACTACAAACTGGCCACTGAATAAACCATGGAAATGACCCAGGCTCTCAAAATAAAACTTTGCCATCTCAAGAACCGCATTGAGAGATTTCCCCGAGATGAGATCCATTAGGGTTTGGGTATTGATGGTAGAACGTATAAAAAGAAGAACCAGGTCATCACTGAAGGTGATATCCAGCAGGTTTTTCTGATGATTGGTCAATTTACCCAGCAGAGCATCTACGGTGGGAGGCTTTACTTCTGCCTTTCCCGACCGGATTCGGAGTATCTCTGTTATCTGGTCGGGAGATACCCCCATCAAGGTATTTAATGTCAATATCTTCTCCCGGACTATATTCCAGGGTTCAAAAAGCCTGAAGGCAGTTGTCGATAATTCCTTTTCCCAGGCAGATACCAAAGAGACCATGAAAAGACCATTCTGGTTGATCATGGAAGGGTCTGCATGCCAACAGACATGTGGAGGTGTATTAGTTGCTGGGTCCATGGACACCCCCCTCTTTCTGCCGTTTGTTCCAGTCGTCTATGGCTTCCTGCTCACTGCTGAAATAGTTATCTAAATCGAAGTTCGCGCAAAAAAGATTAGTACAGCCGTTGTACCAATATGCAGTACCCGCCATTGTCCCCGAAGGTTCTGGAGCCACTATTCCGTCAGCTCCACATTTGACGCATTTCTTCAACTGTTTAGGGTTGTCTTCCATCCTGTCGTCTCCTGGTTAACTATTTAGTCGCTTTTTTTATGGCAGTTTTTATAGTCTTTACTACTTGTAAAGCGGGGTCATTTTTATCCGGTTTCGTGATATATCCCATTTGGATAAATGTAAGCGCCGATTCACACGCCTCCAGTAACTCAGGGGAAGCCGCCATAAGCTTTGCATTGGCAATTTGTCTGGATGATCCACAACCAGACCAGACTTCGCCAAAGACTTCGCCAATCGGTGTCTTTGCTGAATCATCCGCTTTAATTAGATGCCCAGGTATACTGGCTGTAGGAACGAAGAAGCATACTAACCAAGGTCCTGGTGTGTTTTTATGTTTTCTATTCATCCTGTCGTCTCCTTTTCCCTGGGGAGAACTTATTTCCAATTCTCCCCAGGGAAACCTCTTATTATTCGAATATCAGTCCCATTGCCTGCCGGATTCCAATGATCTGAGATCTGGCATATACCTTCTGCAGGGTTCGCAGATAAGCCTTTTGGCTGGCTTGGCGGATAACATCCGGGACTTCAGGTTCAGTCCCGCCGCCGAGATGCTGCCAGAAATCCCTTAACTCCCCGGCATCCACTGACTTTATCCGCCGGAAATAGCCAATCCGAGAATAGATGTATTTTTCTTCTGATTCCCGGAGTTTCTTTTCGAGAGCTGGTAGTCCCACCATGACGACAGGAATTCCTGTCTCATATATTTCCCGGAAAATGGAGACCTTTTTCAGAAAGGATGCGGCGGAACCTTTGGTGAAGAGGTCCACCTCATCTGCAATCAGCATCCGAATCTCGTTCTCATCCAGGCATTCCAGGAGCCTTTTAAACCGACGATGGACATCCCCGTGCATGTGGATATCAAAGGATTCCAGCATTTCATCCACCACATCCCCGTAGGACATGCCATCTACCATCTTGATGTACCGCACACCCGGCTGGGTCTCGGTAAAATGCTGGCATACATAGGTTTTACCAACCCCGGAGGGACCTGTTATAATGGAAAACTCGTGGTCATCCATTGTGTAATGGAGGACCGCAAGTACCATTTTTTGGTGGCTGGTCAGGTATGTTGTGGTAGACAGCTGACCAGCTTTTCCTTTCTCAGCCACATATCTGGTCAGAAATATTTCAATATCGCTGCCCATATCCTTCCGACCGTTGTATTTCCCTTTTAAAGCGGCGGAAATAGCTGGACGGGACATTCCCATCTGAGCGGATATCGCTGTTACAGTCAGCCCGCTCCGCTGAAAAAGTTCTTGAAGTTTGTCCATAAGCTCTTCTCCTGTCGTATAAAATTGGTATTACTGGTTATTGGGCCGCAGCCCTGGGGGCGAAGTTCTTTTCATATAAAGCAATCAAACTGCGATCAATCTCACTGTCAGAGACCCTTTTTGCCTCATGTTCTTTCTCCTGTTTCGCCTGATCCGCTGTCCGGGTGTAGGGTGATAATTGAATCGGATAATTTCTCTGGACTTTACTGGTATATTTCTTAGTTTGATCCACCCAGAAGGAAGCTAAGCTGGCATAGCGTCTGATTTTTTCCCGGACCTGCTCCTGGTCCTTGGGATTGATTTGTTTTTCCAGCTTAGGCATGGAGAGAAGCTGATGAGTTTTAGGGTCTAGCGCATATATGCGTTCGTTATCGTATGGGTTATATCGTATTTCCACCTCCTTTCCGGTATAAGGCGCCAACTCCCGGCCATAGTAGAAGCATTTTCCATAGCCAGGGAGGGTTATCTGGATCATCGACTCTCTGACCCGCCGGCGGCATGAGGGCAGGAACAGAAAATCCAATGTTTGATCATCAAAACGTAATAGGGGCGCTTCCGGCAGGTGTTCAAAGAAATAAGTCTCAGGGACAATCGGCTCAGTGCTGAGGGTCCTTTGGTTGGCTTCCTGGACTGTTTTCAAGACCTCCTGCCAGAATTCCTTATAATGAAGAAGTTTTCCCTCCTTCTTCATTTGGGAGATATCTCTTAATCGTTGTTCGTTCTCAAATTCGTTGATTGCCCGTTTCCGGTATCCGGGGATATTCTTCCGGAGGAGAAGGGCTTCCATCCCATGCCAGAAATGGGACTCAATAATTTTGGCTCTGGGGGTTCTGGGCCGAGCCTTGGTATGCTGGACATATCCATCCTCGGAATCCACATCAATGGAAAGCCCTGAGAGTTGGGAACGAAGCCCGGTTACGTAATTAGATAGTTCAGGTTTCCCGTTATCGGTGTATATTTTTTTAGGAATTCCGTATTTACAGGCATCTTTCAAGCTGAGGCCAATATCTATTGAGGAATAACTTCCAAAAGAGGGGAAGACTCCTGCCCAATACCGGCTTCTAAGGTCCATCCAGGCATACATCTCGGGCGCAAAAACACTGCCATCATCATCGAGGACCACGTAATCAAAGAGGTGTTGATCCCCCACCAGGCACTCCATGACATGGTAAACTGATAAATCCCTTTGGATTTTCGGCATAAATTTATGTTCCACAGCCCGTCTCCCGCCGATAGCAAATGTCTCCATGGGAGCTGGGATGGATTCAATAATCCGGTACAGGGCCTGAATTGACCCAATCTGCCAACCATTTTCAGGAGCTAACCGTATCATTTGGGCATACAGGTCTTTGACTACCATCCTCGGTGTTGCCAGGTATTGGCCCACTGCCCAGGAAACGGCCTCCTCGGAAAATGACCTTGATTTGATGGGGATATAACTGGATTGATTGGTGGATGTTTCCCGGATAGAGGCTCTGGCGCCTGATTCGGCTATCGTTCTGTAGACAGTGGCTTTAGATACCCCATATTGTTTAGCCACGACTCCATACCAATCATCCGTCTTCATCCCCGGCGGGATATTCCTGGCTTCTCGGATAATGGCCAGATTTCGCTGAGATTTAGTATTCTGAAGGTCTTCCGGGTTTAGATGGATTGGAGGGTTCACCTGGTTTAGTTCCTGCATTTTCTGCTCCTGATTCACAAAGGATATTATTCCCCCGTCTTCCAGCCGGTAGTATCTTGATCGGGCTTCCGCCGGGATTTCCGGGTCATTGATATGAATGAGGGGCCGTTTACCTCCCCGGCAGCGAGTCCCTTTCTCATATTTAATGAGAGTAAATTTCCTACGATGATGCATTAGTTTAATTTTTGGCATGCCCCATCCGGTTACCCGGCTGATAGCTTCGAAAGATAGCCACTCATTAGGTCTTGGGTCATTTATGTGATTAGTCTGTTCTGAGTTAATTTCTAATCCCGACATTTCCTACCTCTGAATCCGCTTTCAATCCACCATTAATAAAAGTTGAGAATTTTTGCCTGCCCTGATAAACTACTTTTTGGGCGAATTTCATTATGGATTTGAATGCAATTTTCATCATTGGGACTTTTCTCACTGCCGTATCTTTCTGGCCCCTGGGTTACCCGGTCTTCCGGCCCCATAGGGTCTCAAAATCAATCTTGAGCAGTTTTGCAATGTACTCTTGGATTCGCTGGGATGAACGAAGCCCATTAATGACTCCTGAGACAGTCGATTTATCGACACCTAAAGATTTGGCGATATCCGTCTGGGTTATCCCTTTTAAGGCCATTTCTGATTTAATGATTCGGATGTTTGTCATTTTTTTTGTCTCCTTAATCAATCAGGATTGATTAAGTATATTGCAAATATGCAAACTTAGTCAATAGGAATATTGCAAATATGGAAAATTACAATCAGATATTTGGTAGAAGAGTAAAACTTATTAGAGATAAATTAGGTAAAAGTATTGAGGAAATAGCTAAAGAACTCAATATATCTATATCTACATTATCCAGATATGAAAATGGTAAAATGCTTCCGCAGGTCAATTTTGCAAAAGATATGATGGCTATTTATAAAGTAAATCCAATCTGGTTATTGACTGGTGATGGAGATATGTTTGGTTCCATTAATGAGGAAGTAATGTCTGGCACTATTATTGAGATTATTGACCTATTATCAACTATGGGTACTGATGTTCAAAAAGAATTTCTTAGAAATTTAAAAAAAGAAAGGTTGATAGCAGATTTAATTAATGAAAGAAAAGATAGATTTGTCTGCTAATCCTCTAAACTGTATTTATCACAGCCTCCGGATTCAAATCCGGGGGCTTTTTTTATTGACAAAAATACACTATTTAATGTTTAATACCTAAAAATTGTCGGGGGTATTCAATAATGGAAGAAAAAGTCCAATTTAATTCATGGAAGAATAAGAAATTAGTCAAGGCTATGCTTATTTCTTTAGGTATTTTATTCTTATTAGTATTCTTAATTATTGTTGCAGCGGTGATTGGTTCTGCAAACGATAAGCCTGTAGAAGTAACCCTAATATGTCCTAAAGCGGGGTTGGGTGATACTATTGATGGTTTTGAAAAAGAATGGAATCATGGATACAAAAAAGTGTATAGTGAGGGGGGAACTCAAATTGGAAAATCGGATGAAATATGTTTTAACATCAATACATCATGGACAGGGAATACTTTTGGAAATCCACCTCGATGTGGTCGAATATCTGGAAAAACAAAGGGTCAATGGGGATTGCCAAGTAATGAGTATGCAAGCAAAGAATATTTCTATAAGAATATAACAAGTATCATGCCAAAGGATTTTGTCTTGATTAAATCAGCAAAGATGAAAAACTTTGACTTAAATATTGATAGATATTTTTTTATTTTAAAATCAGATTCTATATCAAGCCTTGATAGTATAAATAACTCTGCCGCATACAATGGTTATGAACCACCTAAACCAGGTTATTTCTATTTAATGGTATTGGAAAATATACTTGATAGAGAAAAAATCGATATTTTCGAAATATCCTTAGGTAATCCCCCTTCTTATCTTTATGATAGTACCAAGCCGATAAATTATGATCCATGGGAATAAATAGAAAAGTGATTATGTCAGCCTCCGGATGCAAATCCGGGGGCTTTTTTTGTTGACAAGATAGTGGGGGATAGGGGTAGAATACGATTCAGGGAAACAACGTGTTAAATTAGTTGACTTTATGGGCTATATCGACAGGGTGGTTAGATGATTTATGTTAAAATATAAGGTTAATATCACTTCTTCTTTTTTATTTTTTGTCATCATTATGAAACCGGTAAAGATATAAATGAGTAGTTATTTATTCTATTTTTCTTCGCCGGAATTTATAAAAATATGTGATATCTTACAAAAATATGGTGTTAAGCCATTTCTTATCGTTCTACTATTAGGTTCTTTGGTTGTTATTTTAAACCAATATAAATCCAGAATAAGAGAATATGTTGGAATAATAGCCAAAAAGGAATTAGAAATAAGTGAGTTAAAGAAAGATAGAAAGGAATGGCAGGAAAAGTATTTAGCATCACAAAAAGAAATGTTCACTATGCTAATGGAAAAGAATAAAACGGAAGGTAATTTAAGGATAAAGAAAAAACAGAAGAAAACATCTTCTGTTAATTAAATAAACTGTAAGGGGAAGAAAAATGACGCTATTAGATACAATTATAAGGATCGGTAATTGTGTTCTCATATTTGCCATGTGTCTTTTGATTTTTAAACAACTTCTTAGGTTTAGAGTAATTAATCGTTTTAGAGTAATTCATATTAAGCTATGTAAATTAGAGACGGATAAACTAATAGATAGTGAAAGTATTTCATATAAAATTTTATCTTCTTTTGTCAGGGATCTTATACTTGAGTCTGAATTAATAAGATTTAATTCAAAAGAATTTAAGCTTTTTATGAGTAAAAAAATATCAAAAGAGCAAGAAGAGCTGGTAAATGAATTTAGCCAAGATATTCAAAAGCAGAAGAAGGAAGTTATCGAATTATATAACTTATTGAATGAAGCAGTATTGCAATCTTTTTTTGAAAACTCTATTATATGTTTTCTTCTTGTTATAGCTGCCAAAATAATTAATTTCTTTGATAAGAAGAATACTCATCATAGAAACAAGCGGTTACTTATTTTTAAAGATATTAATGATGAAAGTAGTTTTTCAAGTGATTATTTTAACAAAAATATATTACTATCATAAATTGGAATATATAAACCCTAAGATTTTTATCTTGGGGTTTTCTTTTACCTGGATACCTTCCATCTAAAAACTCTCTCTCAGAGGTTTTTGCGGACCTACCCTAACAATCCTACCTATTAGCCTGTTTCGTTAAAATGCACGCAATTGCACTGGGTTTGCACGGGGGTCTGGAAGTAACTCCGGAAACCAGCTATTCCACCATGAACCCATTCTTCCTAAAAACTCTCTCTCAGAGGCTTTTTGCAGACTTACCCTAACAATCCTACCCGTTAGCCTGTTTCGTTCAAATTGACGCAATTTGACGGTGTTTTGACGGTGGTATAGAAACTAACCCGAAGATAAAGATATCAACCCCGGACCTAAACCTCTTTTCTCTCAAAAACCGCGAGAACAGTTTTTAATAAAATATGAAATATATCTGACACTTTGTTCAATCTTTCCAACAGTTACTGGTAATCCCTATAAATACCCCCTAAATTAAGAGGCTATGGCAGATAACAGCAGTTCATATAAGATTTATTTGGAATTTCAGGCCAAGATGGACCAGGCCTTCGCCGGGATCAACCGGTTCAATACCTATGCCAAAACCGTCAATTCTACCCTCGATAAAACCAGCGAACGGCTCTCCCATATCCAACAACTCTCTGACCGGTTAGGTAACTTCTCTTCATCCATGATGAAAAGTGGGGCCGCTTTAGGGGTTGTCTCTGGAACCATGGCCGCCGGAGTCACTTCTGCGGTTATGGCGTACGGAAGCCTAGAGGAACGACAAAAGTTCCTTCAAAGCGCCATGATGGATTCGAATGGGGTTATTTCTACACAATATAATGACTTGGTACGATTAGGTGATACTTTAGGAAAAGAGCTTCCTGGTGAATCTAAAGACATGATAGAGATGTTTATCAGTCTTCGGCAGCAGGGGATCCAAGCTACTGATATTTTAAATGGTGTTGGCGAATCTACGGCTAAACTATCAGTAATTATGGGAGAAAACTTCGCTACGGTAGCCGAATACATGGGGCAATTCAAAAACTCCATGGATATCCGGCCAGAAGATATGACCAAGTTCTCAGATTTAATTGGCAGACTTAAATACGCTTCTGGTGTAAACCTTACCGAAATGGGTTATACATTTGCCAATGCCTCGGCGGCTTTGAAGAATCTTGGGGTTACCGGGATTGAGAATGCCCCTGCCATTGCGGCAGTCATGGGAATCATGAAACAGAGCGGCATTGAGGGAATGAAGGCTGGTACCCAATTTAGCCAGGCCCTTGGCCGAATATCAGTAATGCAAAGGATGCTGGCAACCGGCCACGGAAAAGAAGTCCAGGCTATGTTAAGCGCATCGGGTGTCCAGCTGAATTTCTTTGATGATAAAGGGCAGTTCCAAGGTATTGAGCATATGATGGTTGAGCTGCAGAAGCTCAAATCCATCAAAAGCCAGCAAGAGCGGATGGATATCATCCAGACTATCTTCGGGTCCGGAAGCGACGAAGCTATGGGTGCTCTTATTAATGCGGGTTCCAGCGGCTATAACGATATGATTGGAAAGCTGAAAAATCAGGCGGATTTAACCCAAAAAACTAATCTTATAATGTCCAGTATTAATATGCGCTGGGATACGTTTAAGGGTACTTCTTCCCAGGTATTCAGAGAATTCGGTAAATCTATAGCTGAGGTCATCCGGTTAACATCCATCCTAAACGGAATGAATACCGTATTGGGTAAAATCGGTGATTTCCTAAGCAAACACCCCAATATCGGAAAGGTATTTGCGGTTGGAGCGGTTGGTTTAACTGTTTTCACTGGGTCTTTGGGGGGGATGTTAATGTTAGCCGGTGGCGGCGGTTTCATCCTATCCAAGCTAATTGGCGCCTATCAAGGTCTTTATACAGCTAGTCAGTTCTTAATAGCGAATGGTCCGCAAATAAAAGCTTTCTTCGCGATGATTAAGGCAGGATCACTGGGAGCCTTCCGAGCGATGGCCGCCGGGATCTGGGGAGCAGTCCAAGCCTCCTGGGCTTTTATTGCCTCTCCTATAGGAATTGCCTTGGTTGCTGTGGGGGTAGCCGCTTTTTTAGTCTGGAAGTATTGGGATAAAATCAGCTTGGCTATAAAATTCTGGTGGAATGTGGCCAAGTGGGCTATTGGCGGGGTTCTGAATTGGATGAAAGGACTTTCTAATGGAGTTTTGG
>DIVR01000016.1 GCA_002428325.1 bacterium UBP4_UBA6127 | reverse complement strand
AAGAAACCGGAAGCTCTTTTTCATGAACTATATTGCCAGGAAAGACTTGATTTTGATAAGAATAATCCTTTGAAAATATATTTGGTTGATATTCAAACCAATAAAATAACCCTCATTTCTCCCGCCAATGAAAATACGTTTATTACTTATATTCTGAATGATGTTTTCCATCCTGAGAATGTCTATTTCTTTACCGTTGATTTTCTGGAAATCCCTGAGAATTGCCGGAGGAATATGGCTCCTCCGGAGATAAAACATATTTATTATGGCCCTAAAGCACCCTGGCCCGATGATATTGGGGTCAGTGGGAATGATGATCCCTATGGGTATGTGATTAAAGGTCTCTATCGTTCCAATATCCTTACCGGGCAAATAACCGATGAGACTGATTTATGGGGATTTATGACAACCCATTTTAAAAAAGCTTTTGTCGCTGATTCATGCTTCTATATCCTTCAGGAAAATAATAAAGAAATCCCTAGAAACTACGGCATCTATAAAAGAAACTTCTGGATAGAGAAATGGGAGCAAAATAAATCTACTCCTGAGATGTTTCTAAAATGGAATCAAAAGTCAGAGATTGGTTTACATGAGAGTACAAATAAATGGCTAGTATCACCCAATGGGAGATGGAGTGGACTTCCTCTTGGAGACAGCATTTATTTGTTAGATCACAAAAATAAATCAGTTCGATGTATTCTTAAAAGAACCATTTGGGATATGAGCGACATTCATGCTTTTTCTGGTAAATCAAAACACCTTTATTACTGGACCAAGTTAAGGAAGAGAAGAGACACTTACAATTATTATTTACATAAATACAATATCCTTTTAGATCAGCATAAGGTAGTTTATAAAGAGAAACGAATAACTCATTGAGTTTCTCAGAACTCTAATGGAAAAAACACTTTAGGGAGAGATACTCATGAAAAAAATAAACAATTCTTTTGATATCGCAGTATTATTTGACGGCTGTCAAAAAACTAACATCAATATTTCCAATATTCTAATCTTTTGACAGCTGTCAAAATCTCAGGCATTGGCCTTATTTTTCCAGTCATGGTATTCCCCAGACCATCGGTGCCAGAGGAGGAGAGGGAATCTAAATAAATTGATGGCATGAGCTTTGAGGCAGGGTTTAAACTCTGGTCCTCTTCGGACTGACCAGAGCCATTTCAATTCCGGTTCAATCGCCTGAGCCAGTTGTTCAGCGGTAAAATTCCTGATTAAAAACCTGACCCGGTTTTTATGGTATTTAAAGAAAAAACCTGAGCTTCCCAACCCGGTATTCTGGGATTCATAATGGCAGACGATGGATTTAGGGACATAGACCACCCGATACCCCTGTTTCCTGGCTCGGAAACAAAAATCGGTTTCTTCAAAATAGATGGGATGGTAACGGGTATCCAGGAATCCCAGTTTCAGGGTCAGTTCTTTACGGATGGCAAAAGCGGCTCCGGTCACATAATCCACTTCCCGAAGGGTATTGCATTGGCCCTGGTCGATTTCCCCTTTGCCATAATGGTTGCTGAGGCCATGGGAATTGATATATCCCCCGGCATGCTGCAGGGTTTTCCCATCGGGGTAATAGAGTTTGCATCCGGCAATCCCTACCGATGGATTCAATTTCATGACTTTTACTAATTCGGACACCCATTGAGGGTCCACGGTCGTATCATCATTCAACAGGATAAGGATATCTCCGGTAGCCACTCTTAATCCTACATTATTCCCCCCGGCAAATCCCAGGTTTCGAGGAAGATTGATAAGCCTGACGGTGGGATATTGTTCTCCTACTATTTGGGGGGTCGAATCCGATGACCCATTATTCACCACCAGGATTTCCAGGGGTGAATAATCCGTTTTGGACAGGGATTCCAGGCAGGCCCCAATGACCTTTTCCCCATTTAAACTGATGACAATGACGGATACTTTAGGATTATTTAAAATCATGGATTCAGGATTTTCTTGACCGATTATTTCAGATGGTTCGGTTCATCCTAACCCAAATAAAAAACTCCCGTCAATGAAAAGGGGGGAATCATCCCTTAAATCCAGGTTAATTGAGATGTCCTCTGTTCCTGTCCGGCTCAGGCGGCCTTGGATTTATTCCTTCTTCTGGCCCGTTTGATTTTAGCGGCTATCAAGGCATTTTCTGCTTTCTCGATTTTAGCGATGGGGATAGGAAACAGGGCCGAGTCCCCATCATCCCTGAAAAACAGATTATTTTCAGCTTCCTCTTCAGAGATCAATCCCTGTCGCAGCAGTTCCCATCGGCTGGCAAAATTGATGATATCCAGTTGATTTCTCTCATCTTCGGTCAATGAAACCCTGTGTTTGGCAATTTCTTCAGCCATTCGTTCCTCGAAATCCTCTTCACCAAAAGTATAAAACAGGGGGATTTCCAGGAGTTTATCCATCTCAGGGTCAATCACTTCAACCTCCTCTTCATCCTCATCATATTGATTTTCCCGGATATCCTCATCAATGCTGATGGGGGTTTTCTTTTGGTTTTTGGTTGCTTTAGAGTGAGTTTTTTTAGCCATGTTGAATATCCCCTTTCCCCTTTGATTTATCCTTATTATCCCCTCTGAACACGACATCCGGGGTCATCTTTCCTTGACGGTGTTAGACCCAGGCTGATGGTTACAGCCTGGGTCTGGCTCCAAGAGGGGAAGCCATGGATTCAGGTAGATTCCGGCTTGATTCCGGGATAAATAAAAAGCCTCCGGGATGTCGGTCCGGAGGCTTATAACTGCAGTGGATAAAAGGGTTTAAAATCCGCCGATATGGAGGAAATCATCCAGTTTGACGGGAGAATAGATGACAAAAATAATTGCCATCAGCCAGAGAATAATATTGATAATAAGGGGTCTGTCTTTCAGGAGGATGTTTTCAGGTTCTCCCCCTTCCCCTTTTCGGTAAACCAGGTAGAGATATCGAAGGATTCCATACAACACAAAAGGAAAGGTCAGAATCATGGCTTTGGTATGGAACTTTCGGATGGTCTCTTCCGACACACAATAAAGGGCATAAGCTACCACTGTGGTGGAAGTAACAATGGCCATCATCTGATTCAAAAAGGCAATGGAATATTCAGATAGGACTTTTCGATGGGTATTGGCAGAGGTTTCCAACAGCTCGATTTCATTCATGCGTTTGCAGATGGCCAGAAATAAAGCCAGAAACAGGGTGCAGGCCAGCAACCAGGGTGAAACCAGGACCCCCGGATTGGCAACAGCTCCGGCATAGGCCCGAAGCACAAACCCCATGGAGATAACCAGAATATCCAGGATGACCAGATGTTTTAAAAACCGGGTATATAACAGCATCATGGCAAAATAAACCAGGATGCAAACCCCAAACATATGCCCCAGCATGAAAGACAGCACAATCCCCAGGACTGCGCCGGAGAGGGCAAAACTTAAAGCGGCCGGGATGGAAAGGCGGCCGGAGGCTATCGGCCTGAATTTTTTCCGGGGATGGATTCGGTCTTCTTCCACATCCATCACATCATTAAAAATATAGATGATTCCCGAAACCAGGCAAAACAATATGAAGGCCCCGGAGGTCCTTAACAGATAAAGGCTTTCATCCAGCTTTTGCGCAAAGACAATCCCGGCAAACAGTATCAGGTTTTTGGTCCACTGCCGGGGACGCATGGTCAGGAGGATATCTTTTAGCAGGCTCATGGGATAGGAATCGTCTCCTTATTCATTCTGGGTCTTATTCCGGGTTGAAGGTTGGCCAGATGACTGCTGTTTCATTATCTCATCCATTTGCTGGGTGAGTTTGGCCAGATGATTATTGATTTCCATCAGGCTCTTATTAATCTCAGCCAGCTGGCGGGCCGACTCTTTGACCGGATGCACTAAAACCGCCATGGACGGAAGGGTCTGGGCGGGGGATTTAGCTTCTACGGAGAGGGGAGCCTCTTGGGCGGGTTTTTCACCCGGGAGATCCTTTTCTATTTTCTTGAGTGCCCAGGCTACCCGTTGGAATCCATCTTCCAGATGTCCGTTTGCTTCTCCCATTTCGATTATCGCGAGGCTTAAAGTAGTGAACAGGTGGGGATATTCCCGAAAGGTATCGGTAACACCCTGTCCGGATTCCATCTTTAGCCTCATTTCGTTAAAGACTAAACTCAATTCCTGGTCAGGGACTTCCCGGGTGGCAATCTCCATAGCTTTCAACAGGGGGACTTCAGCGCTGATCAATTCTGCGCATTTTTCGAGAAATCCAGCTATTTCCAATATCTGCCTGGCCACAACCCATCCTCCTGTCTGAATCAGAACGCTTCTGATGGGGATGATTATATCAGAAAAAAGCCTTCTTCCCGAGTCTCCTGTGATTCCGGAGAAAAGGAGGATATTTCCCCGTATAATAGGGCCTGAAAAAGTTCAAAGGGAGAATGAAAATTCCTGTGATATACTCAAAAAAGAACCCGTCAGGATGGGAGGGTTATTTTATGGGCGAAATCAAACATCGGATATTGATTATTGATGATGACCCGGATATCCAGGAAATTTTAAAGACAGCTTTTGAAAATTCAAGAGAAGTGGTACTGGCCTATGATGGGATGGATGGGCTGGCTAAAATCCAGGCCAGTGAGCCTGATTTGATAATTCTGGACATGCAGATGCCTAAATTGGACGGAAATAAGGTTCTGGAAGCCCTTAAACATTCCAAGGCAAACAGGTCAACTAAAGTGATTTTTATCACAGCCTATGGGTCTGATTCGACTGAAATGGAATTTCTGGCAAAAGGAGCCGACTATTTCTTTGCCAAACCTTTTAATGTCATAGAATTAAAAACTCGGGTGGATGAAATTTTGCAGGAAATCCTTCCTCGGGCTAAAACCCTATCCGCTGAAGATTTGAATAATATGCAATAAGACCAAATTAATCTCAGGGAGTAAAAGTTACCATGATTCGGAATCGAATTTTAGTCGTGGAAGATGATATAGAGTTCCGCAAACAGATGAAAAATCATCTCAGCATGTATTTTGAAGTCGTAACGGCGGGAGATGTCCAGACCGGGTTGCGGCATGCCTTAACTTCCGAACCTGACTTAGTGTTGATATCCCTGTCCTCAAGAGCCGATGAAACCGATTTGTTCCAGCAGATCAAATCCATGTCCTGCACCCGGAACGCTCCGGTCATTGTCCTTAGGTCCGACCCCACCATTTCTGAAATCGAAAATCTGAAGAAATTCAGTATCGACCTGGTGCTTATCAAACCGGTTTCGGTGGAACAGCTGGAAGAACATATCTGTCAATTTCTTAAACATATTACCCCCTCTCCCAAAAAGCTCTCTCTCTATGAAATCCAGGGATTTGAGTAAAAGCCTTTCTTTTCCATAATTCTTGATTGACAGGCCCTTATGGGAATCGATAAGGTTTATCCTATCTATATGATGTCCCGTATCAAGTCCCAGTTAAATCATTTCCTGAATCTCCACCCCAACAGCGCGGTCATGATGGCAACCGAGCCTTGCTGGGCTGTTCCTATTGCCTGGATGGGAGTCTATGGACCCATTTATATGCGGGCGGCCGGCTTAACTGAAACCCTGATTGGATGGGTGGCTTTCTGCACAGTCTTGGGCCAGTTGGCCGGAGTGATAATGGGAGGCTGGCTGGCAGACCATTGGGGCCGTAAAAAGACCCTGATGACCTTTGATTTTATTTGCTGGTTTACTCCGATGGGAATTTGGTATGCTGCCAGTTATATGTCCCATCCTTTCCCCTGGTTTGCATTGGGAGCCTTGATTTGGGGATTTGGATTTATCGTGGCGCCTGCCTGGTATTGTATCTTCACCGAAGGAGCTACTTCTGAACAGACCCATAATGCTTTTGCTTTATTCTGGCTGATTATCTCATCCAACGGGATATTTGCCCCTTTGGGAGGATATTTTGTATCCCGAATGGGGATGGTTCATGGCTACAGGCTGATGCTGGCTATTTCTGTGGTAACAGTGGCTATTGGCTGGACAGGTCGGTTACTCAAACTTAAAGAACCTGAGCCTTCTTCGGATACTCATGAAAAAACGGATTCACTTGACCCTGGGAATATCTTCCATGAACATTGGAAAGCTCTTCAGTGGATGTGGAAATTTCCCTTTTGCCGAATCCTTTTATTCTCTGGTTTGATCCATGCTTTTTATGCGGTCATGTGGGCTAATTTTGCCCCTTTATATTGGACAGATCCCCGGGGACTTAACCTGAGTGAATCCATGGTTTCACTGGTGCCGGCGATTGGTTCCATAACAACTTTTCTGGTTATTCTGGCGGCCCTGCCCCGATGCCGGAAAAAGAACCCGGTTATAGTTCTTCTGGGAGCTGGAATCTTGATTACAGCCGGGATGAGTTTTCTGCTGGGAGTGCCTGCCGGGATGATGAGTATTTTACTCCTTTACGCCGTACTGTATTCAGCCGGTATTGGGATGTATGGCCCGGTGAGGGATGCCCAATGGCTGCTGTCCCTGACCCGTAGTGATTACCGGGCTAAAATCCTGGCCCTGGTTAATTTTATCGGAATCGTGGCAAACCTTCCGGCCGGCCCCTTGGGGGGAATGTTATACCATTCCAATCCTCAATATCCTTTCTGGTGCTGCCTCTTGCTTTCAGGATTGAATTTATTCATCCTGGGCGGTTTTTTTCTCTGGCAAAATAAATTTTCCAGCTCTTCCGAAAAATAATTATTAATTTTCTGTAAAGACCCGGTTGCGAAAACAATCCAATCAAGTTAGTATTAAAGCCCTCGGGGAAATTCATCCCGAAAACGCCGCTAAGAAATTGGAGAATGAAATGCGTGCGCCGATTGGAAAATTTAATTTAATCCTCCATTCCCACCTCCCCTATGTCTTGAATGATGAAACCTCATCTTATGGGGAAACCTGGCTTTTCGAAGCTGTGGCCGAATCCTACATCCCGATTTTGAATACCTTGAACCGATTGGTACGGGAAGGGTACTCCCCCCGGGTTACTCTGAGTATTTCCCCGGTCCTGCTGGAACAGCTGGGAGATGATTCTTTTCCAGGAAAATTCAGCGCTTATCTGGAAAAGAAGATTTTGGATGCCGCCAATGACCGGACCCATTTTCTCTATTACCGAAACACAAATCTGGGAAACCTGGCTCGAATGTGGCAAGTCTTTTATGACAGCGTCCTGGAAGATTTTGAAGTCAAATATAACTGCAATATCCTGGCCGCTTTTAAAAAGCTTCAGGATGACGGATTTGTGGAGATTATTGCCACGGCCGCTACACATGCTTATCTTCCGCTGCTGTCGCAGGATTCCAGCATAGATGCCCAGGTCAAACAGGGAATCTCTGCTTATGAACGGGTCTTTGGCAAGAAACCCAAAGGGTTCTGGCTGCCGGAATTTGCCTATCGGCCCAGTTATTCCTGGACCCCGCCGGTTGCCTCCAAGGCAGGCCGCCGTCCCTATATGCGAAAAGGGATGGAAGAGTTTCTGTCCGAAAATGGTATCAGTTATTTCTTTACCGATTCCCACTTGCTGAAGGGAGGGAAATCTATTGGTATTTATCTCCAGAGATATCAGGCTCTCAGAAAACTCTGGGGCGCTTTCACCAATCAATACCATACCCTTCCGGAAGATGAGGAAAAAAGTACCTGTCAGGCCTATAAGGCAGTGACCGCTCCCAAGGATGGGCAGTCTCTCAATATGATGACCCGAGACCCCAATACCGCTCTGCAAATCTGGCATGGCGAATGGGGCTTTCCGGGAGACCCTGAATACCTTGATTTCTTTAAACGATATTTCCCTGGCCGGCATCGGTATTGGAAAGTAACTTCTTCCCGGGCTGATTTGGCTGACAAGATAGAATATGATCCTTTGGCTGCCGACAGTAAAGTGGCGGCGCATGCCGAAAGCTTCATTCAGACCATCCGCCAGACCTTGGCCTTGGAATATGAGAAAACCGGGAAACCGGGCATTCTCTCCGCTCCTTTTGATTCAGAATTATTCGGGCATTGGTGGTTTGAAGGACCTAAGTTCCTTTACCTGGTTTTAAAGGGGCTTCTCTCTTCAGAAGAAGAAGATGCGGTGGCTTTGGGAACAGGGGGAGATTACCTTCAGTCCACTGAATCAGGGAGTTATATTACCCTTCCCGAAGGCTCTTGGGGCGAAGGCGGATTCCATTATATCTGGCTGAATGAATGGACTTACTGGATGTGGAAACACATCTATGATGTCGAAGTGGATTTACAGGAGATGGTGGAAGAATATACCAATCATTCCGACCCCAGAATCAAAGATGTGTTGAAACAATGTGCCAGAGAACTCCTGATGTTGCAGTCTTCTGACTGGCCTTTCTATCTAACTACCTGGACCGCGCGGGATTTTGTTGAAGCTAAATTTACCCAGCACCACCAGAATTTTATCCGGTTATCCCAGTTAGTGGAACATTTAGCTGCCAATGGAGAAGTTGATTTTGGCGAATGGAACTTTTATCAGGATTGTTCCAGGAAAAATCGTATTTTCCCTGATATTGAACTAGAATGGTTCCGAAACAGGTAAGTTTTACTTGGAATTAACCCTCTAAATCAGAGGGAAATTTGGTTAAAGAAGTAAAAAATCAGGATGACATTTGTCATTTCCATAGGTTTCTTGATATGATTATCAATGACATTGGAGTCGATTAGGTAAGGATACGTGTATGAAACTTTCCAGCTTTTTAAGAGAAGATTTGATTCAGCTTGAACTGCAGTCCAAAACAAAAAATGATGTAATCCAGGAATGTATCGACCTGATTTCTAAAGCAGGTGAAATTACCAATAGGGAAGAGTTCAAGAAAACTATTCTTGAACGCGAACAGCTTGAGACAACCGGTATCGGTGATGGGATTGCGATTCCCCATGGCAGGACCGATGCGGTCAAACAGCTGGTCATCGCTTTCGGCAAATCAAAAGATGGGATTGATTTCCAGTCTTTAGATGGAAATCCGGCCTATTTGTATTTTATGATTGCCTCGCCTCAAAACGCCAGCGGCGTTTACCTTCGGGTACTGGCCAAGATATCTCGCCTGTTGAAGAGTTATGATTTCCGAACAGCCCTTCGTAATGCGGAAACCCCCGCCCAGGTCATTGAAATCTTCCAGGAGGCAGAAAAAGAGTAATTTTGGGATAACCCTTTCGTTCTGACACAAATATGGACTCAAAAACATTAATCGATAAACTCGTTAACTTGCAGAATATCGATCTCGAAATCAAAGTAATTCAAAAAGAACTGACTTATCTTTCCTATGAAACTGATGCGCAACGTCAGGAAATGGAAGATGTCATCAAACAAATGACCACCGATCGGGAAACCTTATGCGAATCCGTTGGAGATAAGGTCCTAATAGCCCGGATCACCAAGTTACAGTCACGGTATCGCGGGCTTTTTCTGTCCCCGGTCGTGGATGCTGTCTGTCGGGGTTGCCGAATGACAGTACCCGCTTCGCTCATGGTTCATCTGGTCCATTCGGATGCCTTGGTTTATTGTGAAAATTGCGGACGAATCCTGCGGAAAATTGAGGCTGAAAAACTTTTGGTTAAACCTCCCCCGCCGCCTCCGGCTCCTAAACGGGGACGTAAACCCAAAAAACCACCCACTTTTTAGATTCATAAATATGCTTTTATAAACCTGCCTTACCCTCTTGGATAAAGCAGGTTTTTTTATTGAGTTCAATCTGGAGGGGGCAAGTCAGGGGCTGTTAATAACTATATGTTAAGCCTGCCAATATGGCATGCTTGGGGATATAACGGAGGTGGAAAAATCTAATCAAATCTCCACCATTGCCAGTTAATCCTGATTCATTGGAAAGTAGGTGAATCAATAACTCTTCGAATATCAATCTTTTACATTTTTGACAGCTGTCAAAACCCAATGATAAAGAAAATTAACCACGCTATATTCTGACTGAATATATCTCTAGAAAGAAAACCGGGATGTCAACGAGTTCTTGAAGTCATTCGACATCCGTTAACACCCCCAGATAATCAAACCAAGAGAGTTACCCCAGTTTATTCAGGATAGGCAGTAATTCAGGGAGAGAATGGATTTCATAATCTGGTTGGACAAAAGGTCGGGGCAGCAGATTGGAACGGTTAATCCAAACCGAGATGATATTGGCGTTCTTTGCGCCTCCGACATCATTACGGGCCGAATCCCCAATAACGACACATTCATCATTTTGAAGTCCAAGCTTTTCAAGAACAATCTGAAAGTATTTGGGGTCAGGCTTGGATACTCCAATTTCACCCGAGATGATGATCGGGTCAAAAAAGGATTCCATGTTAACTTTGTCGAGTTTTGCCCGCTGGATTTCCGGGACACCATTGGTAATCATGACCAGCCGATAGGTTGGTTTTAATTGATTAAGAAGGGTCAGGGAATCAGGATAAAGAACCCAGGTCTGGTATCTTACCTGTCCGAATTTTTCGACCAGTTTAGGGATTAGTTCCACCTGGTCCAGGTTCAGCCGTTTCAATGTTAATTCCCAGAGGCGTGTCCTGATGATTTCTTTGGGCTGCTGGATAATCTTCATGGTATCCTCATCAGAAGCCATCCAAAACTCATCTCTGGCAGCCATATAGGTATCCACAGCTAGCTGGAGGGACACTTGAGGGCATTGGGCAATAACCGAACGCCAGGCTTCCCGGGCCGCATCCCGAGTGCTTTGTTCGTTCACTAAAAGTGTTTCATCAAAGTCGAATAAAAGGGCTTTTATTTTCATAAGATAGATATTCTACCTCAACTCGCTATAAAATCATTCTACGAGATATTAAATTAATTATCAAAGAGGTGGCTGAATGGCTGATGCAGATAATTCGAAAACGCAGGGTATAAGAAACTGGGGACTCATCTGTTTCTTCCTGGGAATAACCTCTATTATCACCTCGGTTTTTTTAGTTGGCATTATCCTGGGATTGGCAGGGGTGATACTGGCGGTGATTCATCTACGCAGGCCTTTAGCCAATAAAACCTGGTTATGGTGGGGGTTTGGAGTTTCACTGGCCGGCACCTTTCTCGGGGTGGGAATCGCTGCCCTGTACATATTTTTGTTTGCCACATTGAAAGATACCCTGACTATGGAACAAAAACCGGTTCAGGATATTCCGGGTAAAGCGATTGATAACCTGGCTACCCTGGCTCCTCAATATGATTTGATTCCGGTCTGGGGCACCGTATCGACCCAGGTGAGATACCTGACTGCAGGGGATTGGGATGGAGATGGTAAAACCGATATCCTGATATTAAAAAAGGGGGGAGTTGTTTCTATCCTTTCTGATAAAAAGGAAGAAAAGGGTACCTTCAAAATTGGAAAAGATAACTCAATTATAGAAATGGGACATCCCAGTCCGGGGACCTCTTTTCTGGCGGCCTATTCTGTCTGGGGAAACAATGTGAATGTCTATGATTCAGAAGGGAAACCGATTTGGTCATACCCTGCTTCCCAGGGTATCAATGGCGCCCATTGGGGGGATATCAATGGGGATGGTAATGATGAGCTGGTGGTTGGGATGAATGGACTGGGAGGGATTCATGCCTTAAACGGGCAGGGGAAACTTCTGTGGAAATATACCATGGTGGGAAATGTCTGGAATCATGCTGTGATATCGGCAACTTCGGCTCAACCCGGCCGGGTGGTGGCTTCTGAAGCCAGTGGGAGTATCTGGCTGTTTAATGAGCGAGGAATTCCTCAATACAAAATGAATCCCCTGCAGGGATATACAGCCCCTGTCGATGCGGCTGACATCGATGGGCAGGGGACTCTCCAGATTGTGGCGCAGATCAAGAACTTTTCTGATAATGTCGTTATTGCCGCTCTGGATGCCAACCGGAAAATCCTGTGGAAATATGATGTTCGGGAAGAGAATTCTTCCTGGCGGTCTTCGATTTTCAGCCATGGAGACTGGGATGGGGATGGTATCCAGGATTGGGCTTTTAAAATTCATCCTTATCGGTTGATCATCGTTTCAGGGAAAGGCAATGTGCTGGGAGAATTGGCTCTCACGGATGAGAATGCTCAAACGGTACTGATGACTAGGAAGGGTGAAAAAGGGTTGCTGCTGGTCAACCAGGGGGAGAATTTGAGTGCTTACGAACCGGGGGTGAAAACTACTTCCAGTGAAACAGCCGATAAATCCACCACCCGCCGGGAACCATCATCGGAACCTCCTGCTGGTACTGGGCATACTCCGGTCCCAGCATCTTGAGGAAGAGCCGTTCTTCTTCCCGGGCTCTCATCGGCCCGAAGAAACAGAAAAAGAGCCATAACCCCATAAATCCCCAGGATGGAAATATCAGCAATAGGGATAATGAACCCGTTATCTGGCTTAGATACAGGGGATGCCGAACCCATTGATAGGGGCCTTTTCGGTTGAGAGTCTGATTGTCTCTGATGAGTATCTGATGGGTGAAATTTCTGTCCAGTATTATGCTGGCCCAGATTGCCCAACCAAGGGTCAGGACATATAGCAGCAATCCAGATGATTGAAGAAATATTCTGGAGCCTGAAGACCCGATAGGAATCATTCCAATTCCTCTGAATTGAAGGATGATGGCGATGCTGAGGGCCGGGAATATTATAAATCCTGCCTTGGAATATTGAAGCCAGCTGGAAGAGCTGATTTTTACCTTTCTTTCATCGCCCCTGTTTTTCCATTCCAGCCAGCCTGCCACCATGAGGAAGATTGCCCCTCCGGTAATAAGGATGATATAAACCAGAAATGTCGGCAGCCTGTCCATACTGGGATTATACAGCAGATGAAGGGAACTCTTCCTCCGGAATCGGATAGGTTTTAAAATTCAACCCATATTATGCATTAGAGANNGGGTAATCCAAGCTCCTAATGCAAAATTTCTATTGCATGTTTTGGGCTCAAAAGAAGGAGAAAAAATAATGGTTCATCTAACAGTTTTTTGAGTGTTGTATCTTATCCTCAAGAAAAGAGATTCGAGGGTGATGTGTATAGCCCCTTTTCTTTTATAGAGATAACCATTGAGATGACAGTCTGCCAAGAAAAAGCTTTTGACATCTGCTGTTATAAATGATTGATTATTTTAAGGTTACAATTTTGACAGCTGTCAAAATCAGATGGGTGGACGCTTCAATTGGGGTAAATTCTTAATCTTTATAGAGGGTGCCCGGCTTTTTTTTGGGAGACAATTTAAGGGAAGCCCGGGAAACTGCCTTACCCTGAAATTTATCGTTTAAATCATCCACAGCTTTCACCAACCGGGTTTCTTTCTCATTGGCTTGGGGAAAAAGGGTCAATTGTTCAGATTCCTGGGCCAGATTAGCGACACTTACCCCAAGAAGCCTAATCGGCCGGCCTTTCTGATAATGTTTATCCCAAAGGGTTTGGACGGCTTCAAAGAGGGGTCCCGATTGGTCGATATATTCAGACAGGCTATGGCTGAAGGTATACGTACTAAAATCAGGATACCTGATTTTCAGGGTGATAGTCTTCCCTTTGGCAGGCTGTTTCCTCATTCTCCAGGCTACTTTCTCACAAAGTAAAAGTAAGGTGGAAGAAAGAACCTCCGGGTCTGATTGGTCTTTTTCGAAAGTAGTCTCATGCCCAAAAGATTTGGGGGGAGTATATGGGGTCACCTGGCGATGGTCCTGACCCTGGGCCAGAGCATAGAGATGGTCTCCTGATTTCCCAAACAGAGAGGCCAGGGTTTCCCGGGACAAGCTGGCCAGCTGGCCGACTGTATGAATACCCAATTGGGTGATTGTCTCTTCGGTTTTTTCTCCGACTCCCCATAAGACCTTGATGGGGAGGGGAGTTAAAAATTCCCATTCTTTCCCATGAGGTATCAGGACAAACCCATGGGGTTTCCTTAAATCCGAAGCGATTTTAGCCAGGAGTTTAGTGGAGGCTATCCCGACTGAACAGGATAACTGGAGTTCATCCTGGATACGTTGCTGGATGGTTCGGGCTGTTTCTACCGGGGGGCCAAAAAGCCTTTCGGTGCCGCTTAAATCAAGGAAGGCTTCATCGACTGAAACCTGCTCTACCAGGGGAGAATATTCATGGAAGATATCCATGATAAGATGAGAAGCCTTGGAATAGAAAGAACCGCTGGCTGGGATAAAAATACCCTGGGGACATTTTCGGGAGGCTTCGCTGATGGCCATCCCGGCTTTGATGCCAAATTTTCGGGCCTCATATGAGGCAGAACAGACGACCCCCCGTTTTCCTTTGGCGCCGCCTACAATGACACATTTCCCTTTCAGGGAAGGATTCTCTCTTTGTTCTACGGCTACAAAGAAAGCATCCATATCAATATGGACTATCCAGCGCAGGGGTTCCATGAGATTAAGTTATGAGAGGAATCTACAGGCCCAATCAGACCCGCCGAATGACAGAGGAAACCTTCCCCAGGATTCTGAATTCAGGAGAGTCTTTATCCACAAAGATGGGTTCCATGGATTTATTTTCGGGTTGAAGCCTGATTTTTGCCCCTTCTTTATAGAAGGTTTTGACAGTCGCTTCATCCCCGATCAATGCCACCACGATTTCCCCATTTCTGGCTTCATTGGCTCGTTTTACCAAAACCAGGTCCCCATCCAGGATATGGGCATCCATCATGCTGTCTCCCCGGACTCTCAGGGCAAAGGTATCTGAAGTAGGGGCAATATCCCTGTCCAGCCTTAAGGTCCCTTCCTGGTTTTCATCGGCCAGCAAAGGAAGGCCGGCGGCCACTCTTCCCAGAATAGGAATATCCATCTTGATCCGAGGAAAAGTAACCTTCTGAAACCCTTCGGTAAATTCCAGGCTTCGGGATTTTCGGCTGGCTCTTTTCAGGTAGCCCTTTTTTTGCAAGGCGGAAAGATGGTCAAACATGCTGGAGGAGGATATCCCATAATGGTCACTGATTTCCCGGACCGTGGGGGGCATCCCATTCTCCCGGTAAAAATCCTTGATAAAATCTAATATTTCTTCCTGTCGGGGTGTCAGTTCCTCCATAGTCCCCCATCCTCCTTTATAAATTCAGATTCTTATACCGAACAGTTGTTATGGTAACAAATTATAGGTTTTCCTGTCAATCCTCCGGGTTTATTATATTTCCAACGAAAATTGTATTCCGGTGGGGAGCCATAACGGAGCATCTCAGACCCACTCCGTTACCTCTCCGTTCCTGCCATACAAAAATGGTAGGAATTTGGTTGGATAGGGAGGGTTAAATTGGTATTCCAGCGTTTCTTTTTATGGAGTGTTAACCTTCGAAAGGTTATTTGCGAGGTTTTATCTGTTTAGTCTTTTGACAGCTGTCAAAAGATTGCTAAACCCGGTGATGGAGATAGACCATTAAAACGGAGATATCGCTGGGAGAGACCCCGGCGATACGGGAGGCCTGCCCGAGGGAGACGGGCCTGATTTTGATAAGTTTTTCCCGGCATTCCTTACTGAGGCTGATTATCTTATTATAATCAAGGGATTCTGGGATCCGTTTAGATTCAAGTTCTTTAAACCGGGTGGCTTGAGTAATCTGCCGCTGGATATATCCCTGATATTTAACGGCAATGCTAACCTGTTGCTTGAGCTTATACTGAATTTCCCCGGAGGCAGGGTCTTTTTCGGCCAATTGGACATAAGTAACCTCCGGCCGTTTCAGGTATTGTTCAAGGGAGACTGATTCTTCCCCGGCATTGTGGGGATGGGGAGAAGGGATTTTTATCCGGGTATTTTGCAATCGGTTGATTTCGACATCCAGGGAACTCCGATAATGACAGAATTCCCGGTAGAAATCATCAGGAATCAGGCCGAACTGATGGCCAAAATCCATTAATCGCAAATCCGCATTATCCTGCCGAAGCAGGAGCCGGTATTCCGCCATGGAAGTGAACATTCGGTAAGGTTCATGATGTTCTTTGGTGACCAGGTCATCAATCAGCACCCCAATATAAGCCTGGGACCTGTCTAAAATAAACGGGGGTTTCTTCTGAAGTTTCAGGGCCGCATTCAATCCGGCCATGAACCCCTGGGCGGCGGCTTCTTCATACCCGCTGGTACCGCAAATTTGCCCGGCAATATAAAGCCCTTCCACTGTTTTGATTTCCAGGGTCGGGTAACATTGGTGAGGAGGGACAAAATCATATTCGACAGCATATCCCGGCCGGAGAATCTCTGCTTCTTCCAAGCCCACAATACTGTGAATGAAACCCAGCTGAACATCTAAAGGCAGGCTGGTGGAGATGCCATTGGGGTAAATGGAAGTCCTGGCCCGGTCTTCGGGTTCCAGGAAAACCTGGTGCTGGGTCTTATCGGCAAACCGGACAATCTTATCTTCAATGGAAGGACAGTATCGGGGGCCCTTCCCTTTAATGACCCCGGTGTAGAGGGGAGACCTGTCCAATCCATTTTTAATGATCTGATGGGTCTTTTCGTTGGTATGGGTAAGATGGCAGGGTTCCTGAACCAACTCCAGCTTCCGGGTAAAATGAGAGAAGGGGGGCGGCGGTTCATCACCCGACTGAATATCCAATATATCCCAGTTAATAGTATGGGGAGCCAGCCGGGCCGGGGTCCCGGTTTTCAGCCGGCCGACTTCCAGTCCCAGAGCGATAAAAGATTCGGTCAGTCCCAGAGCGGGTTTCTCGCCAATTCTGCCGGCGGGAGTACTTTCCAACCCGATATGAATTAACCCATTCAGGAAGGTCCCGGTGGTCGCAATGACATTTTTACCATAATACTCAATGCCGGATTCCCCTTTGACCCCCAGAATCCGATGATGATAAAGAGATTCAGCCGGAGGTTCCCGGAGTGATTCAAAGAGCAATCCATTCACCATATCTTCGGCCAGGGTTAAATGGTGCGTGTTTTCCAGAACCTTTCGGCAGTAATCCATATAAGCATATTTATCAGCTTGGGCTCGGGGCGCCCAAACAGCCGGGCCTCTGGAACAGTTCAACATTCGGAACTGGATACCGGTGGCATCTGTGGCTTTACCCATTTCTCCGCCGAGGGCATCGATTTCCCTGACCAGGTGGCCTTTGGCCAATCCTCCGATGGCTGGATTGCAGGGCATTTGCCCAATGGTCTTATAATCCCCAGTCACCAGGAGAGTTTCCAATCCCAATCGGGCACAGACCAGGGCGGCTTCAATCCCGGCATGTCCGGCACCGACTATAATGGCATCATATTGTGAAGTTGTGGTTTCAGTCATCATCATATTGGCTTAATAAAAAGACCGGAGTCCTCTGGAATTAGAGAGGAAATCTCACCCCGGCAGGAGCTGAATTTCTTATCCAATCATTTTATCAGATTCAGCTCCAGAGTTCCTTCCGGCAGTCCTCTATCCCTGAATGTTACAAAAACTTAAACCAGTCTAAGTCCTATTAATGCTGGAGTTATGGTATAACTATATTTATTGGAGCAGATAATATATGCCAACGATTACCCCTAAAGATTTAAAAGGCAAATTGATAGCGGTCGAAGGATTGGACGGGTCCGGGAAATCGACCCAGATCTACCTGGTGAAACGATGGCTGGAACTTCAGAATGTGAAAGTCTTTTTCACAGAATGGAATTCGTCATTATTGGTGAAAAATGCCACCCGTAAAGGGAAAAAACGGCAGCTTCTTACCCCAACCACTTTTTCGCTGATTCATTGCACCGATTTTGCCGACCGGTATGAACGCCAGATTCTTCCCCTGCTGCAAGCCGGGTATGTGGTGCTGGCCGACCGGTATATTTATACGGCTTTTGCCCGGGATGCGGTACGAGGATGCAACCGGGATTGGCTGCGGCAGTTATACAGTTTTGCCGTTCGCCCGGCCTTAACCTTTTTCTTTGAGGTTCCTTTGGAGACAGCCTTAAGCCGGATTCTGGATAACCGGCCTGAATTGAAATATTTCGAAGCAGGGATGGATTTGGGACTATCCACCGACCCTTATGAAAGTTTCAGGCTGTTCCAGAAAATGATTAACCGTGAATACCATGATATGGCAAAAGAATTCGGGTTTACTGTGATGGATGCCAGTCAGCCGGTGCATGTCCAGCAAGAACAAGTGCGGCAGACAATCTTTAACAAGGTGGATCTGCCTCAGTATAGATGGAGGGTGAAACGATGATAGTCAGAAAACAGCATCCTCTAAAAAAGTTTTATGGCAAAGGGCTGCCGGGAGTGGATTTGTCGAAATTGACCGGACGTCTGGTGGTCATTGAGGGAGCCGATGGTTCAGGCCGTTCCACCCAGATAGCTTTGCTGAAAGATTGGCTGGAAAAAGAAGGCCATGCCACCGTGGATGTGGGATTGGTTCGTTCCACTCTGGTCAGTGCAGAATTGGAAGAAGCCAAAACCGGCAATATCCTGGGACATCTGACCATGAGCCTCTTCTATGCCACTGATTTTGCCGATCAATTGGAAAATACGATTATCCCGGCTCTCCGGTCTGGATTCATTGTCCTGGCTGACCGGTATATTTACACTCTGATGGCCAGGGATATTGTCCGGGGAAGTGATAAGTCCTGGGTGGAATCTCTCTATGGGATGGCCCTGATACCGGATGCTATCTTTTATTTGAAAGTATCTCCTGAGGTCCTGGTCGAACGGAACCTGATGAAAGATGCCACCCTAGATTATTGGGAATCGGGTATGGATTTGGGATTAAGCCGGAATATGCATAACAGTTTTATGAAATACCAGCGGATGATACAGCAGGAATTTAAACGTATGTCTGAGGTTTATCATTTCAAGGAAGTAAATGGGAACCGTTCCATTCGGGCTGTCAGCCGGGATTTACAGGTCCAGTTCCAATCCTTCATGGAGGAAGCATGACAGGTAAAACCCCCGCAAGGAAAACTCCTTCAACCCGGGCAGCCCGGAAACCGCCTGCGGCCCCTGAGAAGCTTGCTTCAACAGCGATTCCCGATGAAACGGTCATGGCGCTGAAGAATCTCCGAATGATGGTCCGGGATGTCGCTCAAAATTGGTCTGTCAAACTCCAGGGAGAACTGGCCGCCGTGATTGAAGAAATCGAATCAGAGATGGCCGACCCGGCAGCTTCCCGGAAAAAAGCTCAAACCCAGGCATTGGAAAAAATCCATAAGCTGGCGATGGATTCCAAAATCAAAATGAATAAAGGCCGGCTGCGGGATATCCAAAAACTGCATCAGACCATCCGGAATATCCGAAAAGCCATGGAAGAATTGGATTCATAAATAACCGGAGGAGGGGTGATCATTAATTCCCTTGATACAGTGACTCTCAGGACTCATTTCACTGAAATAGCCTTGAAACGATATCGGAATTTTGAGACTGAGTTTCGTAAAACCCGAAGAAATCCCGATGCTGAAAATCTGCATGACCTGCGGGTTGCTACCCGGCGGTTAATCGCTGCCCTTGAATTTAAATCTTCTTTTTATCCCGAAGCCCGATATGGAAAAGTAGTTCACATCCTGGAAGAATTCATCCGGCCCCTTGGAAAACAAAGAGACCTTCTTTTGCAGGAAGATTATTTTCAGAAAATCATCTCAGGCACCGAGACCGGGCTGAAATATTACCTGGAAGATTTGCAGAAGAAAATCCAGGCTAATCATAAAGAAGTCCAGCAGGATCTGGCCGGGTTCAATCTGGCCAAATTCAGACGAAAAACCCATCAACTGCCATTGGAGTGGGTTGTCCCGGCGGCGTTGCCGGGAGAAGACGCCAATCCCGACCCTTTATTAAAGGTGGATTGGAAACGGCTGATTCGGGAAAAGTTGGAGGCCGTCCTTTCTCTGGAAGAAAAAGCCATCGTTCAAAATAATTTGGATTCTTTTCATAAAATGAGAATCAAGCTCAAAGAATTGCGATACTGGCTGGAAATACTGGAAGAGGTGTTTGCTTTTGTAACTCGGGACCAATTGGCCCTGATGCATCGGCTGCAGACTGTTATGGGAGATATCCATGACCGGGATGTCTGGGCCATTGGACTGCTGAAATTCAGCCGAAGGATATATCCCGAGAAATCAGGTTATGTGAATCTGGCGGAACAAGCCGTAAGATTAAGAGAAAGCCGGAGGCGTAAATATGCCAATTTTAAGAAATTATTCGACCAATTTGGAAAAGCTTTTTCATATTTACAGGATTAGTCCTAAGAGGTGTTGGTTTTGACACTCTCCCCTGTTAAAGGTGTAAAACCTGCCCTCTCCAAACGGAAGGTTCCCAAAAAACTGGAATTGCCTATTCGGTTTGCGGCTATCGATTTGGGCAGCAATTCCCTGAAATTACGGATTTCTGAGATAACCGAACCCGGTAAGCATGAAACCCTTTATGAAGAAAAATATCCGGTTCGTTTAGGCCATGAGACATTTCAAACCGGGAAATTGTCCGGAGAGAATATCAAGGCGACCGTGAAGGTCATGAAGGAGATTGAAAAAGAATGCCGGAAATTCAAGGTGGATGTTTTTTCGGCGGTGGCTACCAGCGCTGTCCGGGAAGCCTCCAATCGGCAGGCTTTGATTTTAGAGATAGCCGAAACAACCGGTATCGAAGTGGAGATAATTCCCAGTTCGGAAGAATCCCGTTTGATAGCCTTGGGGAACCTGGGGGAGGTGGCTCCCACCCGTCAGGATTACCTGATTATCGATATTGGAGGCGGAAGCGCTGAAGTCATCCTGACGAATGATTTTAATATTATTCAAGAACATTCTCTTCCGTTGGGTGCTGTCCGGCTGAGAGAACATTATGCCCCCTCGGATCCTCTCCATCAGCAGGAATTTGACATCCTCCATGACCAGATTGTGGCGACCCTTAAAAATTACCTGAAAATACTGACTATTCCCCAGGATACCCTTTGTTACGGATGTGCCGGCACCATCCGGGCTTTAATCGAAATCAATACGGAAGAAAACTGGAAGGAAGCAGAAAATAAGACCATATCGCTAGCCCGTATCAATGGGCTGATAGAGCAAATGAAACGGATGACCCTTTCCCAGCGGGTCAAGAAATTCGGGTTGGAAAAAAGGCGGGCAGAAATCATCCTTCATGGCGCAATGGTGCTTTCTGAAATCATGAAATTCCTGTCCTTGCCGGAGGTTCAGCTTTCTCCGTATGGAGTCCGGGATGGGTTAGTGCAGGATTTCATGGAAACCCATGGGTTTAAACATGAGATTCCCTTTGAAAGGGAAAGAGCGTTTGTGAAGGGTATCTTTACCATGGTGGACAGGTTTCATACCGACCGGGAACACCAGGTCCATGTCTGCAATCTGGCTTTAAGTATTTATGATATTCTCAAACCCCTGCATAAATATGGGGTCTATGAAAAAAATATCCTGAAAGGGGCCGCTCTGTTGCATGATATCGGCCAATATATCAGTTATTCCAAGCATCATAAACACTCCTATTATATTATTATCCATTCCGATATGCCGGGAATGACGGAAAAGGAAAAGTTATTGATAGCGACTATTGCCCGTTACCACCGGCGGGCGATTCCCAGCCTGAAACAATCCGAATATCAGACCCTTGATGCATCAGAACGAATGATGATTCGCCGATTGGCAGGTATCCTTCGGATCGCTGATGCCCTCGATAAAGAACATCAATCCCTGGTAACAGCGGTGGATTGTAAAATCAGGAAAGACCGGGTGGAATTTATCTTGAAAACCATTCGGCATATCCCTGTGGAAATCTGGGCTGCTTCCCATAAAGCCAACCTCTTCGAACAGGTCTTTCACCGAAAGACTGTCTTTAAGGAAAAAACAGATTAATCCGGAAAATTACTTTTCAGGACAGTGGTGCATTGGTATCAATCGGGGTCTTCTGGTAAATCTCATGGCTCAATATATCTTAATCTATCCCGTATTTTTTAATGAAGATCGTCTTGACGAAATGGGCCAACAGGACATAGCCAATCAGGGTTGCTGCCAGGAACCACCAGTAGGCATGGGGAGGGGTGACAAATCCCAATTTCCTGCCCCAGGAAGATAAGGGGAGAAGGATCCCCACGGCCATAATGGAAACAGTCGCCAGAGTCATGGTTCGGCTGGCCCGGCTTTGGATAAAAGGAATCTTCCGGGTCCGGATAACATGAACAATCAGGGTCTGGGTCAGCAGAGATTCGATAAACCAGCCTGTCCTGAAAAGGGCAGGATTATTCCAGGCCTTGAAGAAATAAATCATAAAGAAGAAGGTGGTATAGTCAAAAACCGAACTGACCGGCCCCATCCAAAACATAAACTTCTGAATATTGACCAGGTTCCATTTGCGGGGACTGGAAAGATATTCTTCATCCACATTATCTGTGGGAATACCGGTTTGAGAAAAGTCATAGAGAAGGTTGTTCAGTAAAACCTGAATGGGAGTCATCGGCAGGAAGGGCAGAAAAAAACTGGCTCCGACAACACTGAACATATTACCGAAATTGGAGCTGGCACCCATTTTGACATATTTGGTGATATTGCCGAAGACTTTTCTTCCTTCCAGTACGCCATCTTCCAAAACCAGGAGGCTCTTTTTTAAGAGGATAATATCAGCTGATTCTTTGGCAATATCTACCGCCGTATCCACAGATATCCCTACATCGGCTGCTTTCAGGGCCGGCGAATCATTGATCCCGTCACCCAGAAATCCGACCACATGCCCAGTGTGTTTGATACTCTGGATAATTTTCTCCTTCTGGTCCGGAGTCAGCCTGGCAAAGACAGTGGTTTCTTCTACTACCCGATGGAATTCATCATCTGTCAGATTGGCCAGGTCACTGCCGATTTTTAAGTGGGTATAATCCAGTCCTACATCCTTACAGATTTTCCGGGTGACCAATTCATTATCCCCGGTGAGAATTTTAGTCTGGACTCCGTGGCGAGCTAGAGCGGCAATAGCTTCAGAGGCCGTTTCCTTGGGAGGGTCCAGAAAGGCGATATATCCCAGGAGAATCAAGTTTGATTCATCCAGGATACTGTAGGTTGTCCCGGGAGTATCCATTTCTTTATATGCCACCGCCAGGACTCTGAATCCTTCGGCGCTCAGGGAACGGTATTGATCTCGAAGGTCCTGTTTGAGGGTTTCCGAAATCTCATCAATTTCATCATCCACAATAAATCTATTACAGACATCAAAGATTTCTTCCAAGGCTCCTTTACAGATGAGCAGATGGGTGTTTTCTCTGTCCACTACTACCGACATTCGTTTCCGGTGAAAATCAAAAGGGATTTCATCCACTTTTTTATAACGTTGTTCCACTTGGAACTCAGAATGGTTTAGAACAGCATAATCCAAAAGATTTTTCAGCCCTGTCTGGTAATAGCTGTTGATATAGGCATAGCGGAGGACTCGTTCATTTTGTTCATTGGTAACATCGACATATCGTTCCAGGACCACTTTATCCTGAGTCAGGGTCCCGGTTTTATCGGTGCAAAGGACATCCATGGCCCCAAAGTTTTGAATGGCATTCAGCCGTTTAACGATAACCTTTTTCCGGGACATAGCCATCGCCCCTTTACTCAGGTTTACGGTAACAATCATCGGTAACATTTCCGGAGTCAGCCCGACCGCCACTGCCAGTGAAAAGAGCAGAGCTTCAATCCAATTCCCTTTGGTGATGGCATTAATGAGGAAAACAGTAACCACCAATACCATCATCAGCCGAATCATCAGCCAGGTAAATCCGAGGATGCCCTTATCAAAACTAGTTGCCTGTTTTTGTCCGGCCAGTTTCTTGGAAATAGCTCCAAAATAGGTCTGGATACCTGAATTAACCACTACGGCGGTGGCTGAACCGGAGAAAACAGAACTGCCCATAAAGGCGATATTAGAAAAATCAAGGGGATTATTAACTGGTGTTTTAAGTGGGGCGGCAAACTTTTCCACATGCATGGATTCACCAGTCAAAGCTCCTTGATTAACAAAGAAATCTTTACAGGCGATGAGCCTTACATCCGCCGGGAGCATATCTCCGGCACTGAGAAGAACGATATCTCCTGGCACTAATTCTTTTAACAGGATTTCCTGGCGAGAACCATCCCGGGTAACGGTTGCGGTGGTTCTTACCATGGAATAAAGCTTATCCACTGCCAGAGAGGAACGGTATTCTTGGATATGAGTCAGGATGACACTCAAAAAGACCATCCCGGATACCACCACTGTGGACCGGATATCTCCCACCAGAAAGGATACAATCCCGATAATTAACAGTTGTATTACCAACGGATTGGTGAATCGTTCCAGAAATTGCAGGATAGCGCCGACTTTTCGGGGTTTGGCCAATTCATTGTAACCATACATTGAAAGCCGGCTTTGGGCTTCATCCTGGTTTAATCCATTGGCAGATGTATTGAGGGTTCTTAACAGTTCAAAGGTATCTTGGGCAGAGGATAATTTTAGCCTTTGATTGGCATCAGTGTTCTGATTGGGCAGGTCGTCAGTTCGTTTCCAATTAAACATAAAAGAAATTTTCTTGACATAGCTAGAGTAAAAAAAATTTGAAAATACCTATTCCGAAAGGGTTCTGGTGGAATATCTCCAATATAAAAAATACTTTAATCCAATGGTGGATGCCTATTGGGGAGGAAATTCCATCAGGGCAATCCCGGCTGCGCCGATGGCTCCGGCATTATTACCCAGGATAGCGGGGACTACTTTTACCCTGGCAGCGGGAGTTGGAAATGCCCTCTTTTTAATTTCTTCCCGAATGGGAGCAAAGAGAAATTCACCTGCTCCACTGAGCCCACCAAAGATAATAATCATTTCAGGGTTCAGGAGATTTACAATCCCCGCCGCGGCGATACCAATATAGAATCCTGTTTCCCGAAGAAGCTCGATAGCCAGTTTATCCCCTTTCAGGGCGGCTTCATGAACCATTTTAGCGGTTAACTTATTTAAATCTTTTTCACAAAAGTCCATCATCAGGCTGGAAACGCCAAATCTCAGGCTATGAATGGCCCGATTGACCAATCCAGTTGCCGAGGCCAGGGTTTCCAGGCAGCCACGGTTGCCGCAATTGCATAAAGGCCCATTTAAGAGGATGGGAATATGTCCAATTTCACCAGAGGTATCATCAGGTCCTCGGTAGAGTTTCCCATCGATAAACATCCCGCCGCCAATTCCGGTCCCCAGGGTAATGACCATCAGGTTATCGATTCCCTTGCCGGCTCCTACCCAGAATTCTCCATAAGCTGCAGCATTGGCATCATTATCCAGGAAAACGTTAGTTTTAAAATGTTTCTGTACCAGATCTCTCAGGGGGACATTGACCCAGTTATTTAAATTAGGGGCATCAATCACAATACCTGTTTTAGTGCTTAAGGGACCCGGAGACCCAATCCCGACTGCTGTTAACTGGTCCGTTTCAATATGCGCTTGCCCACAGACCTCTTTGATGGAATTAACAATTTTATTGACTACGGTATCGACTCCCAGGGAGGCCTCAGTCAGGCATTTGGTCTGGCTTAAGAGCCGGCCGGTTTCATTTACTAATACCGTAGTAATAGTGGTGCCGCCTAAATCTACACCGGCGGCATAAGAAGGTTTTAAAATTTGCATCCCCAAGATTTCCTCATATTAATTAGATAAAAAAGTTACCTGTTAATCATAATATCATTGACCTTGAATATTGGACAAACCCTTCCCTGATAAGCGACTGAACCATTTTATCTCAGTAAAACCCCGTCTGGCTGGACAAGGCTGACTTATTAGGTTATTTGACACCTTATCGTTATAATTCTTATACTTAAGGTAAATTTATGAATCTGTATTTTTATTTAGTGTTCATGGAAGAGAATGCATGTTTTGAGAAGGGGCTTTCGGGACCCTGAATTGGGTTAGGGTTTGAATATGCCATCAGAGACTCCTTTGGATATTGTTGAATCTGTTCATGAGTTCATTGGAGATATCCTCCGAGCTCAGAGGTTTTTCTGGTTTTATCCTGAAAACCATCCTTCTTTTGCCAAGGTCTTGAACACTCTTTTTCTTCATTTTGGAAATCTCAGCCAGGAAGGTTCGATTATTTTCAGTGTTTCTCGAGAGAGGCTCTCTGTTGGCGCCATTCCTCTGGATTTGAAACGCAAGAATAATCACGATTTTTGTAGCCTTCTTTATAAACGAAGGGTTCAGACCGTTACTTTTACTCCCCAGGTTACCCCCCAGGAATTACTTTCTTTTGTGCATATCTTATCTCTGGACAGCCGGATGGTTCGTCATCATGGGGGTGTTATTAAAATTCTTCAGGATTCAGGTTCCACTAATATCCAAGTGTCGGAATATGTTTATGATACAGGAGAATTCGATAGTACCCAGGGAAGCCAAAACACTTCAATTGATTATCTGGCAGGCCTTTCTGAAAATCATATCCGTAAATTTAAGGAATTTCTGAACGGCGATTTACATGAACTGCCGATGGGATATGAAGATATCTTTATTGAATATTTAAAAAATGCCCGTCGTAGCTTGGAACTGATTTACCAGGCAGCCCTGTCCAGATTAGATGATTCCACGCATAATGATTTGGGGAGGGAAATCCGAAGATGTCTGCAGAGGATGAGAAAATGGCTGAATAATTATACCCCTGAATTGAAAACCAGCATCCTCCGAGGGTTGGGGTTGGTTATTCTCAATGAACGTAAGGATTATCATGAGTATCTTTTCAAAGGGGAATTGACACTGGACATCGATGAGGTTGAGACCGTCCGGCAGTTATTTTCAGATCTTTCAGACGATGAATTGTTGGATTATCTTTTGAAAGAAGTTCCTCTCCTGGGGTCGTTTGAATTAATCAAAGAGCTGATTAAAAAGATGGCAATGTCTCCCCTTCGAGTAGAACAGTTGATGGCTCGGTTCGAGACCATTTATCTGCAGAAAAAGAATCAGATTGAGGAAGAACGGCGAATCCTGAGTTTTCAGGAACAAATGAAAGAAATCACCCCTACCGAGATAGCTTCCGATGCCGTTTATTTGATTATGGATATATATGAAAATGAGACCCTGCCTTTGGCCCGGATGGAGCTGTTATATCAATTGGAACGATTAATTCCCCATTTGGTAGTATCCAAGATGTTTAAAGAATCAGGGGATATCTTGAAGTTACTGGATGATGAAGCGGCCAGTGTTACCGATGATGTGCATACCATTGATTTGAAAGAGCTATCCAGGGCTATCCGGTTCCGATTGGTGAATTCAGAATTATTGAAGGGCCTGAAAAAAAATATTACCGAAATCAATATGGCCGGGGATTCAGAAATTGTCTTTTTTTGCCAGAAATTGGGGGAGGATGGGTTAAGGAAATTCACGGAATTTATCCTGATGCCCGGTGGTGAGTATTATTATGCCGCATTTTTCCATTTTATGGGTTTTATGGGGGATTTAATTGTCCCGGAAGCAGTGAAGCAGCTGGTTGAGGGCAAACCTGAACTGGCTTCCAACTGGATGGACTTATTACAGGAGATCGGAACCAAGGAGGTGTCTTTTCACCTGCAGAATGTTTATCTGAAGGTGAATGAGAACCTGCGACCCCAGGCCTTGAAGATAATTGGTTTCCATAAGGACCCGGAAACCCGGAAATGGCTTACTAAAATATTCCATACCGATTCAGACTTGAAGATTCGATTGGCTTCCATGGAAGGGCTGGTCCATTATGAGGATGAAGAATCTCGAAAGATGCTGAAAAGCTGGATATTCAAAACATTCGGGTTTAATGAGAATAATTGCCAGCTACAGCTCAGGGCTATCCAACTGGCAGGTAAAAACAATACCCCGGAATGGGTGGCAGTGATTAAGGAAGTAGGGTTTCATAAATTCATCTGGCCGCTTACTCAACGTAAGAAGGTCAGGCTTTCAGCCATCCAGACGCTGGGGCGAATGACATTACCCGAAGCCAGGCAGATTATCGAAACTGGAACCAGGGATAAGCGTTCAGAAATCAGGGGAATTTGTGAAAGTGTGCTTCGAATGAGTGCAGACTCATTACGTGGAAAGGAGAGAGTCTCTTGAGTGATGTCCGGGACGAAATGGAGCATCATCGGTTGATGCGTCCTCCGGTTCCCATTGAGCCAGATGGGCCTGTTGAGCCTTCAACCCTTCGGTTGGTTGAAGAAATTATTGCTATGCTGAATTTCTGCATGAGCGGGACGTTGATATATCCCCTGGGTCATCCGGCAGTCAGCCTGGCGGTTACCCGTGCCATGGAAGTGCTGACTCCTTTTTTGAACATTCATTCCGGATTAACAATCACATTTGAACATCAGGAATTATTGTACCAAAGGGAATTGTTGTTGGAATCCAGTTATCTGGGGCTGCAGTTTTACCAATATTTTACTGAGCGGGGAGTCTATCAGTTAACTTTTGCCAAGGGGCTGACAGAGGATGAACTGACTTCATTGATTTTTATATTCCGCCATTCGGGCCGTGAAAAGAAACTTAAATATACAGAATTAACAGAACTGCTGCTCCAGCGAAATGTGGCGCATATCAGTCTTGGGGGAGAACGTAAGACTCTTACCAGCCAAAGTGGTTCCCGCTATATGATTGCTAAATCCCTGTATGAGCGGGGTGCTAAAGAGTTGGAATCAGCCGCATTGAATTCAGTTGACCTGGATCGGTTTGATGTAGGAATGGTGAAGCCGGTGGTAGGTGAACTGATTGTCAATCTGATGGATGACAGTTCGGTTTTAATGTCTATCAGTTCCGTAAAATCTTATGATAATTATCTTTTTAGCCACTGTATGAATGTGTGTATTCTGTCTCTTTGTTTTGCCATTTATTTGAAGATGGACCCCAAAATCCTGGTTGATATCGGTATTGGGACCCTTCTGCATGATATCGGCAAAGTGAAAATCCCCCTGGAGATATTACACAAGCCTACGACCCTGAATGAAAAGGAATGGCGGATTATCCGAAATCACCCTGTTGAAGGGGTCAAAATGATGATGAATTCCAAATATGCGACAGAACTCCCCTTCCTGATTGTTTATACACATCATTGGCGGCAGATGGGCCAGGAGGGATATCCTGTCTCCCGGCGAAAAATAACTCAGAATCCTATTGTTTCGATGGTTTCTGTCTGTGACTGCTATGATGCCATGACCACTAACAGGCCCTATAACAAGTTATTTTTACCCAGTGCGGCTATCGAATCCATCAAAAAACTGGCGGGAGTGCATTATGACCCTCAGATCGTTTCTTTCTTTTCCAATATGATGGGAATATATCCGATAGGAACCCTGGTAAAACTGAATTCTGGTGAAATATGCATTGTGCTTCGGCATAATCCTGACCAGAGCTTCCGGCCCCATGTCAAAGTGATTCAGGATGAAAAGGGGAAGATTGTGGAAGATATTATAATCTATGACCTGACCGAGAAAGATGACCAGGAAAAAGAGTATCTTCGTTCTATTGAATCGATTGTAGAGCCTTCAGCTATCCCATTCAATCCCTGGGATTGTCTCTGATTTATCCTGATAATAATCTTATTTCCTTCTTTTCTTAGCCTCTTTCAACCTTATCTCATCTTGATCCCAAGAAGGGATTATTCTAGGAGTAGGGTCCCTGTTGCAGCCATTAGCCTGGGTCCCCAGTCGTTCTTTTTCATAGGAAGGAAGGTATATTATGGAAAAGGGTTTGTGCATTAATGGACTACCCATAGGATTATAGGGGTATAGAATGGTAAAATGAACAAAGTAAACGGCAGGGTTCCTTTCCTTATATAGAGAAGAGAACTCCAGATTTACGAGGTGTCTGAGAGAACTGAATGATATCGATATTTAAGCGGAAACAGGGTAAAAAGCCCATAACAATCCGAATGAACTGGTACGGATGGCCCCTGCGATACAAAATCCTCACAGGGTTCTTACTGTGTGGATTCTTGTTGTTTCTCAGTGGATATCTGATTATCCGAAGTCCCCTGGTCCAGAATTATATCAAGGGACGCATCATCGAATTCGCAGAGAAAAATCTGGATTCCAACCTGGTAATTGGAGATATCACCGGGAATCCTTTTTCCTATCTACGGCTTAAACAAATCCAATTTCATGGGCCCTATCAGAGGGAAGCTCCCCAAAACCGGATTTCTGCAGAAGAAGTTATGGTTCGATTCAGCCTCTGGCAGCTGCTTCAGGGGAAAATCGGATTTTCCAGCATTCGGATACAATCCCCCCGGGTTTTTCTGGATATCGGATGCTTGATGAAACATCCCTCAGAACGGCCGGCCTCCGGACAGAAACCCTTTCAATTAAACTGGTTGGACCTGTCAAAGGGAAATGTGACCCTGGCATATAACGGCAAGGAATATGATTTCCAGAATGCCAATTTGAAGGGGTCCTTTTCTATGGATACCGGGGTGACCCATATTCGAGTCCGGGAATTCAACGGGATTGTGGAAGGGTTGAAAGTGGACCAGCTTCGAGGAAGGGTCAGCCTTTCACCGGAAGGAATTGAAGCCAAATCCATCCGGTTGAGGGGGAAAGATATTCAGCTGGATCTGGATGGAACTGTTCGGAATGACCCTGACCAGGGGACCGTACTGAAACTTGAGGCTAGATCAGATAAATTGCCGGTGGGGGCCTTATTGGAATGGCTGCCTACCCGGAAGACGTTTCCCGCCAAGGGAGAAGCCAGATTTAACCTGAGCCTTGATGGACCTATTGACCATCTTCAGGGAAAAGGTTATGCCAATTCTCCTAAAGGTGAAATCAGCGGGATGCCATTTACTGACCTGGGTATCCGATTCTCAATAAAAACCAGCCATCTTAATATTACCGAAGCCTCCATAAATATCCTGAAAGGGAACCTGAAAGCTTCTGCCCAAGCCAATCTTCTGCGGGTCAGGGATTCTAAAAGCCGAGAGACGACAGGTTATTCTGCCCAAAGTGTACGGGGGCCGGTCTTGGAAGCCGATACCTATACTCTGCAAATTCCCTTCAAGCTGCAAGGGGCATTCCAGAATCTGGATGCCACTCAGATTCCCAAAGTGGATAAGCGGTTGTCAGGATTATTAAGCGGCCAAATCCGGTTGTCAGGAGACCTGAAAAATCCTTTTCTCTACAAGGGAACGGGCAATATCCATTGGGATAAAGGTAATTATCATGGGATCATAAATATGACCGGGAAAACCGACCTGCAAATCGAAGGGGATTCCCTGAGGTTTATGAATACCAAATTTACCACCCCGGAAATGGAAGCGAAAGGTAAAATCGATATTCTACGGATGGCCCAGAAAAATTCCCGGGTTGATTTTCTATTTGATTGGGTAAGCAGGGATGTCTCCAGACAAAGGCAATTCCTGAATCTTCCGGAGACGACAGGTTCCGGGAAAGGGCAGGTCCATGGGTTTAGCGACCGGTTTGAACCCTTAAAAGTGGAAGGAAAATTTTCTCTGGATAATGGAAAATTTTCCACTCTGAAATATAACCATGTGGATGGAATCATATATGCTGACCGGCGGCTGGAAATAAAAGGGTCTCGTCTAACCTGGTTGGAAGACTGGCCCATTGAGACGGCGGATGTCTTGATAGTAATGGGGCCGGTGAATTCTCCCCAAATCACCAATCTGACCTTCCAGAAAATTATTGCTCGTAACCGTCAGACTCTGGTGACCGGCAGCGGGATCGTTGATTTTAAATCCCAGAAAATGCAATTCAAATATTCAACCCAGAATGCCCGAATGGAAGACCTTCCCGGAATTCAGAAATATGTTCCCCCATTAAGCGGGACCCTGGACCTTAACGGAGGTGTCGGCGGCTGGGGAGAGGCTATTGTGGTGGTTAATAAATATGTATTGAAAGAGCCTAAATTATGGAGCGCATCATTGCCGAAACCTTTGAGCGGCGAGGTGACAGTGGACTCTCGGAAAGTTAATTTTAATGCCAATGGAACCGGATACTGGGTGAAGGGGAATGTGGATTATAAACGGCCGGAAGCTTTGGTGGATGTGGCTGGGAACCTGCAGAATCTTCACTGGATGGCCCCGGGGCTGGAAGGAACTTTAAGCGGCGCCTTCCAGGCCAATGGGCGGACTCAAAATATCCAGGTTCNNAATTTGGAAAAGCATTTCCGCTAAAGGTCCCGGTGGCTAATTTCGTAGGACAGTTGCAAAATGGGATGGCCCGAGGGCAGTTTAATGTGAAATTATCCAATACCGATGCAGCCATCGGGGCTGTCCCCTGGAAAACCGGACCGGCGAATATGAATCTCCACTGGCTAACCAGTCAGTCTATCCAAATGGAAATACAGGCTCCTGATGGAAATATCGGCGTTATGCCAATTTCTCAGGTGGAATCTTCTATGATCCTGGACCCATCTACCCGATTGGAAATAAATGACCTTAAGTTTAACTCTGTACCCGGAGGTTCAGCTGATCTCAAGGGACGGGTGGAATTCTCCAAAGACCAGCCGGGTTATAAAGTTAATCTGGCCGGGGCTGGAATGCCTCTGGAACCTCTTTTACGTACTTGGAATCCTGATTTAAGTTCTCGATGGAAAGGCCAGGTGGACCTGAAGGCCAGCCTTGCCAGTCAAGGTTTTGAATATGAGAACCTTTCGGGTTCCGGTAATTTTAAGGTTTTGAATATGGATATGCAGGGAGGGTCGGCTAAGGGGGCTATGAGCCGGTTGAAATTGGGTGATGTAAGCAGTGCTTCCGGCCAGTTCATGATGCGGGAGGGAGCCATTCATCTGACCCAGGGGAAACTGGAATTTCCAAAATCTACTGTCGGGATTCAAGGCCAGATTGGCCCCAAGGAATCCCTGGACATGAAATTATCAGGCGAACTGGCAAACGTGGGTAATGTCCTGGAGAATGCTTCAGGAAAAGCGGATTTTAACATTCGTCTGAAAGGAACCAGTTCTCATCCCCAATGGGGAGGCCAGATTCAATTGGTTAAAGGCGGATATGGCCGTTACTTTTTTGATAAGGGGTCTATTGATATTGATTTGAATGATGCCCTTAAGGGAACAGTAAAAGGGACTTTTGAACACTTTAAAGTAGGGACAGAGACTTTTGATAAAGGGGAAGCCCTCTTGAGCCTGGAAGACCCCTGGGTGGTGATTCGAGAAGCACGGCTGACCGGTAAACTGGCTCAAGCGAACCTTCAGGGTAAATATAATACTAAAACAGAAGATATATCTTTTGCCATAGATGCGGATAATATCATTCTGACCCGCTGGCTAGCCAGCAAATCAGATAATTGGCTGGCAGAAAGCCAACTGGATATAAGTGCCCAATATGAAGGCAACGCTCAGACAGAAAAAGGAACACTGATTCTGGAGCGGATTGAGGGGAAGAGTGAGTTTTCTAACTTGAAATTGGAAAACCCGGTAAGGCTGGCCTTAGTTAATAATCGTCTNNTGGATATACCCTCCCTGGTTTTAAACAGTTATATTTCTGAAAAACCCAAAAGCAATGGGAATGGTAAGAAAATAACAAATGGGACAAATAAAGCCAAACCAGTGTCTCTGCATAAAGGTGGGACCCTGAAAGTTATTGGGAATATTCTTCTTCGAGAGAATAAATCCCCTTCCTACGACCTGACTTTTATTGCCCAGAATTTTTCCTGGCCTATATTGAAAGATACCGAGGCTGTCTATGATACCCGGCTGAGATTGAAAGATGAAAATGGGAAAGCCCGATTGTCCGGGAATATGGTATTTGACCGATTAGTCATTAATTCCCCCTTGTTTATCGATACCAAAACGGTGGCGACTCCGGGGAAAGTGGTTTCACTTCCGGAAATGCCTTTTAATATCGATATGACTTTTTCAGCTGAGTCTTCCCTCTTTTTTAGGAATGAATTACTTTCTCTGGAAGCCAGAGGTTGGATTCGGCTGCAAACCAATGATTATGGTGAATTGGAAGTAACCCATGAGTTGAAAACCATGGGGGGCGCTATCCAGTACCGAAACAAGGAATTTCCTATCACCCGGGCAGAAGTTCGCCATTCCGACCCACGGATTTTCAATCCTTATATTGAAGCTCAAGCTCAGACCCGAGTTCGCAATATTGATGTCTTCCTGAGGGTTTTCGGGACATTAAATAATTATGATATTTCACTGAGCAGCGATCCTCCCTATTCACAGACTGACCTGCTGGCGTTGCTGGCAACCGGGAGGACGGTGGCTGAACTCAAAGAATTGCAGAAACAGGATATCCCTTCTGAAGTGGCGGTCGGCTACGCCAGCGAGCAGATTTTGAATACCATCGGAAGCCCGGTAGTGAAGGCGGTGGGTATTGATAATGTAGCAGTCGAATATGATGAAGTGGATAATGAAAGTAAATTGAAAATCCAGAAGAACCTGGGGAGGAAAGTGTCCGCAGGTTACAACCTGGGCTTATCCAAAGAATCCAATTCCAATGCCCAGGTAGAATATAAATTAAATAAAAAACTTTCTGTGGTTGGCAGGATTGGTGTTAATTCAGTGACCAAAGAAGCCAGCGGCGCTTTGGATTTGGAATTTAAGATTCCTACCAAATAAGGAGGGTCTATGCAGGACTCCCCCGGCAAAGAGTCCCCTCCCACCCAAATGATAGCGGATGCCATGCTGGGTGAATTAGCCCGATGGCTGAGGGTTTTGGGGTGTGATACTTTGTATTACCGGGACACCTCCGACCGGGACATTGTGGTTCGAGCCCTGCGGGACCATCGAACTATCCTGACACGGGATACTCATTTCCTGAAAATGAAGACAGTACACCATCTGGTATTCCTGCAAAGTGAAGATTTATCTGAACAGCTTCGGCAGGTTATTGATGAACTGGGGCTGGATGTGAATACCAACCGGTTTACCCGGTGCCTTGAATGCAATACCCTTCTGGCCGAAGTACCAAAAGCAGAAGTCGAAGGTCGGGTACCGGTCTATGTCTATCAGCATAAAGAGCGGTTCAGCCAATGCCCAGGCTGTGGTAGGATTTACTGGGCCGGGACCCATATGGACCGGATGTCCCAAAAAATCCAAATACTGCTGGGTGAAAAACCAGAACTGAACCCTTAATCTATGATGAAACTAGAAACCCTTTATTCCTGGGGACTTTTTGCCTTATTATTGGCAATCCCTTTATGGGTGCTTCCCCCATCTTTTGATTCCTACATTGTACCTAAACTGGCATTGATGGAAATCGGAGCCTTATGGCTGGCCGGGTGGTATCTTTGGGAAAGCCCTTCTTTAAGTTGGAGAAAAGGACTTATTACTCAGTCGGCTGTGATTCCCTTTTTAATCTGGGTCCTTTGGAATGGAGTCAGCCTGGTATGGGCTAAGAGCCTGACCTTGGCTATTGTAGATTTATCTAAATGGGTATTCTTGTTTCTTTTATATCTGGTTGTGCTGAGAGTTATGAACAACCGAACCAGATTTCTTAGAGTGGGAAGCGGACTTTTAATAGCTGCCGGACTTACCTCTTTATGGGTGATTCTGCAGGATTATCATGTTTTGGGACAGGATATCATGGCTCGTCTCCCGGATTGGCGAGGCTACTTGGTCGGGGGATTAGGTAATTCCGATTATGTAGCGGGATTCCTTGCCAGCCTTTTTATCCTGGCGGTCTTTATATATCTGTCCATTGAATCAAAACTGGTGAAGCTTCTGCTTTTGGCTGGATTAGCCCTGACCTATGCTGCCTTGATCGTTACGTATTCGGTCGGTTCCAATGGGGGACTGATTATAGGAATTTTTCTGGCAGGAGTATGGGTGTGGGTAAAACGGCCGCTTACCGGCATTCAAGAGAAAAAGATTCTTCATCGTTTATCCCTCCTGGCAGGAATCCTAATCCTGGTAACAGCCTTTTATGTGATACCCAACTCCTGGAATGGCCGGGGCATGTCGATATTCCAACAGGCTTTTGGGTCTCAACGATGGAAAGAGGGAGGAAGTACCCGGGTTGTTATATGGCTCAATACCATTGAGATTATAAAAGCCCATCCTGTCCTGGGAGTCGGAACGGGTAACTTCACTTATCGTTATCTGGATACAGTCGCTCCCCTGGTTCTGGCTAAACCTCATTATCGGTTTTATGCCGGAGAATATACTAATGCTGCCCATAATGAACTTATGCAGGCATGGGCTGAGACTGGCATTATCGGGATGCTGCTGCTGTTGACCCTGGTGGGCTGGTATTACAGGCTAGCCTGGCAGGCATGGCAAAAAGTGAAAGATCGAAATGACACCTGGCTATTGGCAGGTTCTATTGGGGGCATGACTGCTTTGGGTGGGTATGGAATGATGAGTTATCCCTTTCATCTTCCGGCTACCTGCCTTTCCTTTTTATTATTCTTATCAGTTCCCACCTTGATTCTGAATCCTGAATCTCCGGAAAACCCTGTCTCTCCCCAAGGACAGCCGTCTTGGTATAGAATCTTAAAATCCACCACTATAATTCTTATTTTACTGATGGTGGCTGTCTGGCTTTATCTTCCTCTCTGGGCCGAGGTAGAGTTTAAAAATGGCAAGACAGCTTTGAGTTTTGGTGATGTGGATACAGCGATGGAATCTTTTGATAAAGCTTCCAATTTGGCCGACCATGCAGATGCCCAGTATAATTTGGCAGAACTCTATCTGAAACAGGGGCAATTCGAAAATGCCCTGGAATATTTTCAGAAAAGCGCAGAAAAACGTAAAGATAAAAATGTCTATTTCGGGTTGGCCATAACTTATTACCTGATGGGGAATGGGAAACAAGCGGTTCCTTATCTGGAAACGCTTGTGTTTCGAACTCCGGAAAATCCGGCTTATTGGAAACTGCTTTGGCTGGCTTATTTGAAATCCGGAGAGACAGTTAAAGCTGAAAAAGCTCATCAGGAATACCAAAAATTGTCATCCTCAGCTCTATTGGAATCGTATCAATGATATGATGTTGTATCTTGAATCATTCAATCTGATTAAATGGGAGGGCGTATGCTCATCTCGATTGAAGAACTAACAAAGAATTATCAGCTGGACCAATCGGAGGTCCCAGTATTAAAGAGAATATCTCTGAAAGTAGAAGAAGGAGAATTTCTTGCCATCATGGGACCCTCTGGTTCGGGAAAATCGACCCTGATGCATATCCTTGGTTTGTTGGACAAACCTACTTCAGGTGAATACCTGTTAGCAGGTGAAAAAGTCCATCAGTTTGATGACCGGGAATTATCTCGAGTCCGTAACAGGGAAATCGGGTATGTCTTCCAGTTTCATAATTTACTCCCCCAGTTAAGCCTTTTAGAAAACGTAGAAATGCCTATGGTTTATTCAAATATTCCCAGAAAAGTACGAATCAAGCGGGCTAAAGAACTCATTGAAGCCGTGGGACTGGGACATCGCATTAATCATGTTTCCACGAAGCTTTCGGGTGGAGAGGCCCAGCGGGGAGCGATTGCCCGGGCTCTTGCCAATGACCCTAAACTGATTCTCGCAGATGAGCCAACCGGCAACCTGGATACCAAAACCGGCAACCAGATTATGTCCATTCTGCAGAAATTAAATGATATGGGGAGGACTATTGTGCTGGTAACTCATGAGCCGGACATTTCCAAATTTACCAAACGGATGCTGTTCCTTCGGGATGGCAATATAGAAAAGGATGAGCCAATTCAGGACAGAGTCCTCATGCCTTGTGAAGTATTTTAACTAAGCAGTTTGTGGGGGAATCGTATGCTTTCAGATATTGAAATAGCCCAAAATGCCCAATTAAAACCTGTCCAGGAAATCGCTGAATCAATCGGTATCTCTTTATCTTTTCTGGAACAATATGGTTCCCATAAGGCTAAAATCCATCTGGGTCTGTTGAAGGAATTGGAACCTAGAGCGGAAGGAAAACTCATTTTAGTAACTGCTATGACTGCGACTCCTGCCGGGGATGGGAAAACCTGTACCGCAGTAGGATTAGCGCAGGCCTTCGGAAAACTGAATGAAAAGGTTATGCTTTGTCTTCGAGAACCGTCTCTGGGTCCTACTTTCGGGATGAAAGGAGGCGCTACCGGGGGTGGATATTCCCAGGTGGTTCCTATGGAAGATATCAATCTTCATTTTACAGGGGATATCCATGCGGTGGGGACGGCCCATAACCTTCTGGCGGCCATGGTGGATAATCATATCAGCCGGGGTAACAGCCAGGATATCGACCCTCTGACTATCACTTGGAAACGGGTGGTGGATATGAATGATAGATCTCTCCGGCAGATTGTAGTTGGTCTGGGAGGTAGAACCAAGGGAGGAGTCCCCCGGGAAAGCGGGTTTGAAATTACCGTTGCTTCGGAAGTCATGGCTATCCTGGCGTTGGCTTCAGGGATTGAAGATTTGAAAAAGAGACTCTCTAGTATTGTGGTGGGATATAACCGGCGAGGACAAGCGGTTACTGCCGGAAGCCTGAAAGCCCAGGGAGCTATGGCCCTGTTGCTGAAAGATGCCCTTAAACCAAATTTAGTCCAAACCCTCGAAGGCCAACCAGCATTTGTCCATTGTGGGCCTTTTGGCAATATTGCTCATGGTACCAATAGTATCCTGGCTACCCGAATGGCATTGAAACTGGCTGATTATGTGGTAACTGAGGCAGGCTTTGCCACCGATCTGGGAGCGGAGAAATTCTGCCATATTGTCTGCAAAGCCGGTGGTTTTACCCCTGCAGCAGCTGTTCTGGTAGTCACCTTACGCGCTATTCATATGCATGGGGGAGCTGCAAAAGGACAATATGAAAAGAAGAACCTGGAGGCTTTGGAAAAGGGCATGTCCAATGTGGATAAACATGCTGAAAACCTTTTTAAATTCGGAATTACTCCTATTGTAGCCATAAACCGATTCTCCTCTGATGATCCTGAGGAAATTGAAGTTGTGAAGTCTTATTGCCAGGCCAGGAAAATCCCTGTGGAAGTATCCAATGTCGTCCTGGAAGGCGGAGCCGGGGGGCTGGAACTGGCCAGGAAAGTCAAAGAAGTGGTGGATAATAACTTGGCCCGGTTCCGACCTATTTATGCCCCTGATGAATCTATCCAAGAGAAAATCCGAAAAGTGGCAAGAGAAATTTATGGGGCTGATGATGTGGAATACCAACCTAAGGCTGAAAGAGATATTGCTTCTATTGAAGCCAACGGTTTCGATAAACTGCCTCTTTGTATTGCCAAGACCCAGTATTCATTATCCGATGACCCTAATAAGTTGAATCGACCTACAGGATGGAAATTAATGGTCAGGGAGCTGCGGCCTTCGGTGGGAGCAGGTTTTATTGTGGTCTATACCGGAGAAGTGATGACAATGCCGGGTCTGCCGGAGCACCCGGCAGCTGAATCGATTGATATCGATGAGGCAGGTAAAATTATCGGTCTCTCTTGAGTTAAAATTAAGCATGAAAAAATCAATTCACTGGATGAGCCTGATCCTCTTAATCTTGCTATCTTTGCCTGTTTTCTATATCTATCCCAGAACCTATAATCCTCAAATTGAAAAAATGGATATCTATTATGATTGGCTGGAAGGCCAAAGGATTTTGTCCGGGGAGAATCCGTATGCCAGAGTTTTGGAAGGGAATATGCTGGTTAATAATAAATATTCTACTTACCTTCCTGGCTTTTTCTTATTTACAGCTGCAGTTCAAAAATCCGGTATTACAGAATACCCTCGATTTCTCGCTTTATGGCAAGGAATTAATATCCTCTTAACACTAGGGTTGGGATGGCTTCTATTTTATCTTCTCTGGAAAGCCGGAAAGACTTGGTTGGGGGTTCTGGCGGCTGGATTCTGGTTCTATAACCGGTTTACCCTTTATGTTATTTCTGTCTATCAAATTGATATACTGGCCATATTTTTAATTGTTTTATCGTTAACCTTTCTTTCTAAAAAAAAGGTAATTCTTTCTTTGTTGTTAATGGGAACCTCTCTGGCAGTTAAACAAATAGGGATCGTGATGCTCCCTCTTTACCTGTTGGGATTATTCAGAATGAAAGGAGAAACCAGAACTATTAGGCAGTTATCTTGTTTTCTGTGGGTTCTAATTGTTCCTTTTATGGTATCTCTTCCTTTCCTTATCTGGAATTTTAAGGGCTTTATGTATTCAGTTTTATTTCCGATGACTCGGCTTCCTGATACCCATTTAGGAATATCTTCCCTGGATATGGCCATGAAATGGGTAGGAATTCCAGCAAAGATACCCATGATACTGTTATGGGTGGGAATCTACTTTATTGCCTGGTTCAGGAAAATAGCCCTGATTCCGGCTATGTTAGCGATTTATATTATCTTTCTTGGATATTATTCCATCCTATACAACCAGTATTGGGTCTGGATGGTACCTTTTATGTTGCTCTCACTAGCCCCTGAAATGGATAAAACTATCTTTGGGACAGATTCTCCTGTCCAATAAAATCAACGCTTTTAAGAGTATTCATTTAAAAAGTTTGACCCCAAGGCATAATCTTTATATAATTTTAATTCTGAAACTTGTTTTGCGGAGAGATGTCCGAGTGGTTTAAGGAGCACGCNNCACGCTTGGAAAGCGTGTGTACTGGCAACGGTACCCTGGGTTCGAATCCCAGTCTCTCCGCCATTTTTTTGCCTGCCAATTTATGACTAATTCCTTGACAAGAAAACCCTGCTTGGTTATTCTGTAAGCCATGTTGAATCTATATGCAGCCTGGGTTGGCATTTTAGCCTCATGTCTGGCCGGTGCCATTACGGGGATGTTTTATCATCAGGAGAACTGGCTGGGAGGATATTCATCCTGGCAGAGAAGGATGGTAAGGTTAGGCCATATCTCCTTTTTTGGATTGGGAATGATTAATTTTCTCTATGCCTTCACTGTCTCGCATTTTGATCTTTCCTTGAAATCTCCCTGGTCTTCTCTGTTGTTAGTAATCGGGCTTATTTCCATGCCGTTAGTTTGTTATTTATCAGCCTATAAGAAATTTTTCCGACATTTGTTTTTTATCCCTGTATTAAGTGTTTTATCAGGAATTATTCTCTTATTCAGTGGGGTTTTGATGAAATGAAAATTGCTTTGATTGCCATGAGTGGAATTCGAGTTTGTGACCAGGAACTGTTGAAATTGGGTTTGACCCTGCCGGGGTTTGTAGAACGAAGTAAGACCATTGCTTCGCTTCCCAGCTTAGGGCTTCTAACCTTGGCAGGAATGACAGATTCCCGCCATCAGGTGGATTATATTGATGTTCCTGATTTGGGCCACTGGGAGCAACTTCCTAAGGATTATGACCTGATAGGCATATCTACCTATTCGGCCCAGATTCCTGAGGCTTATGATTTGGCAACACGATTCAGGGAATTAAATGTGCCAGTGGTCATGGGAGGTCCTCATGTGACAGCTTTACCTGAGGAAGCCCTGCAATATTGCGACTCGGTGGTTATCGGTGAAGGGGAATCTTCCTGGAATCATCTCCTGGAAGATAAAGAAGCTGGAAAACTTCAGACTCGATACGGAAAAGTGAATGGGGGATTTGATTTGTCTCAGTCACCCATGCCGGCTTTCAGTAAATTAGATATTTCCAAATATAATCGGCTGACGGTGCAAACCAGCCGAGGGTGTCCTCATTATTGTGAATTTTGTGCCAGCTCGGTAATTATCTCCAAGCAATACCATCAGAAACCCATTGTAAATGTCTTGGCAGAGATAGATGAAATCCTGAAAATATGGGCGCATCCTTTCCTGGAGTTTGCCGATGACAATGCCATGGTTAATAAAACTTATTGGAAAGAACTGTTAACCGAACTCAAAAAAAGAAATATACGCTGGTTTGCCGAAACCGACCTGTCTGTCAGCCAGGATGAGGAGTTATTGAAACTCATGAAAGAGGCAGGCTGTGCCCAGATTCTGATGGGGCTGGAAAGTCCTGAAAAATCCGCTCTTGAGGGAGTGGAACTGCAAAGTAATTGGAAATATACGCATTATGAAGAGTATCGGGATGCCATTCGTAGAATCCAATCTTTTGGAATCACTGTTAATGGATGTTTCATCCTGGGGCTGGATGGGCACACTCCTGATATTTTCGATAAGGTTTATGATTTTGTAAAGGAAACAGAACTCTATGAGGTTCAGATTACCCTGATGACTCCATTTCCCGGCACGCCTCTTTATGAGAGGCTTTCCCGGGAAAATCGGCTTTTGGAACCAGGAAACTGGGCAAAATGCACCCTCTTTGATGTGAATTACCAACCTGCTAAAATGAGTGTGGAAGAACTGGAAGCCGGATTTAAACAATTGGCAGTCAGCCTCTATGAGGCTGATTTTACCAAATGGCGGCGGGACCGGTTTAAAGAAAGGCTCCGGGATTCTCATCATTCCAAGGGGGATTAACCCATGAAGACTTTTTTCCCTTACCGGATTCTTTTTAGTGTGGCTGCATTATATGATGGATTGCTGGGACTTATTTTTCTCTTGGCAGGCCCGGCAGTTTTCTCTTTTTATGGAGTGACCGAACCCAATCATTGGGGGTATATAGATTTTCCGGCTGCGCTTCTTGTCGTTTTTGCCATCATGTTTATTTCCATTGCCAAAGATCCTCTAAAGAACAGTAACCTGATACCCTATGGAATATTATTGAAAGCTTCTTATTGCGGGATGGTATGGAAATATTCCCTCACCAGCGGGATTCCCTCTATGTGGAAACCTTTTGCTATAACTGATTTTTTGTTTGGAGTGCTATTTGCAGTAAGTTACTGGCAGCTGAAGAAGATAAAAAACTAAGGATTATTCTGAGGCAGATTTTATTATAATTATCTGAAACTATATTATGACTGATATTCATACATCTGATTCCCGTGCAAAATGGGAATTTATTTTTTTGATACTCACGGGCACTCTGCATATTTTAATTAAAGAAATATCTTTATTTATGAAATGGGATACTGAAAGCCTCTATGGGCCGGGTTTTATCGGTAATATGGGTTTCGTGGTTCTCTGGGTCGGGTATGTAATTTATCGAATCAAAGAAAACCCTGGGATCCTGAAAGAATGGGGATTTAGGTTGGATAATTTTAAACAGTCAGGGAACGTTGCTTTGATGTTCGGCCTCCCGGCTTCTTTTTTATTGTTGGGTTATGGAACTGGATGGAAAGGGTACCGGTATCCTTTCAGTTCACTGGCTTTGATACTCTTCCTATATCCTTTATGGGGATTGGCTCAGCAGTCGGCGTTGCAGGTATTTGCCAATAGGAATTTAAAAATAATGGGGCTTCCTTTGGTTTACAGGCTTCCTCTGGTTGCCAGTTTATTCTCATTGTCCCATTTTCGTAATTATGCTTTGATGATTTTAGTGTTTCCCCTAGGGGTGGTTGGAAGTTGGATTTATGAGAAAAAACCCAACCTTTGGGTGCTTGCTATTCTCCATGGGATTCTGGGGATGCTTACCTATTTCTTTATTTTGGGAGAGGACCCGGGGACTCCCTTGATTTTGGTTATCAGGAGATTCTTTCAATGGTGAAATGGTTATGTACCCAACGGCTGAGCCTGAGGCCCGCTGATGCAGAATCCATGCGGGCTGACATTGCCGGCAGACATGAATTAGTAGTAAATCTAGGAGCTGAGGTGCCTGAAGATTGGCCTCCTGAAATGCTTAGGGATGTTCTGGGTGTTTTCCAGCAGTGGTTGGAAGAAAATCCTGCGAATGCCCCTTGGCTGATCTGGTATATCCTGCTTCAGGATGAAGAGGATAATCAGCCTGTGCTGGTGGGAAGTATTGGATTTAAAGGAAGCCCCGATGATAAGGGGAGGGTAGAAATTGGCTACTCTATTTTGCACCGTTGGCAGAATCAAGGGATAGCGACCGAAGCTATTCAAATCTTGAGCGATTGGGCCTTTACCCAAAAGGGTGTAACTCAGGTGATAGCCCAGGTGGAGCCGGCTAATTTACCTTCCATCCGAGTTCTTGAGAAGTCAGGATATCAATCTATTGGAAAGGGTACGGAACCCGGTCATCAGCTCTATTCTATTTTATTGAGGTAAAAGGCTTTTAGTGATATAAGTCCAAAGTCTTCACATATATTATGTTTATTAGGAGGATTTCTCTTATGCTTACTCCAGAATTTGCACGTAGATTTTCTCAAGAATGGATTAATGCGTGGAACAACCATGATTTGGAAGAGATTTTAAGCCATTATGCCGAAGATATCGAATTTACTTCTCCGCTTGTGTTCCAGGTTTTGGGAAATCAGGGTGGAACTCTCCGAGGGAAGAAGGCCTTAAGAGAATACTTTCAGAAAGGGTTGGAGCTGATTCCCGGATTGAAGTTTACTTTTGAAAATACGGCCTTGGGAACCAACAGCCTTACTATTCTATATCGAAATAGTACCAGTGTTTTGTCAGCGGAAACAATGGTTATTGGTGAGGATGGTAAGGTAATCAAGGCCATGGCCCAGTATACTATTCCTGGGGAGAAATAGGTTATGTCCATGACTATACTGGTGATTCTGGCCCATCCCGACTCCGGGAGTTTCAATCATGCCCTGGCCGAAACAGTTTGCTCAACAATAAAGGCAAATAATCATCAGGTCATATTCCATGACCTATATAAGGAAGATTTTGATCCGATTATTCCTGCTGATGAGATATTCAGGAATACTAATCTACCTCCGGTCATTTCAGAGCATTGTCGGGAACTGCAGGATGCAGATGGAATTGTTATTATCCACCCTAATTGGTGGGGCCAGCCTCCAGCGATTTTAAAAGGATGGATTGACCGGGTCATTCGGCCGGGTATTGCATATGAATTTCAGGAGGGAGACACTGGGGAAGGGGTGCCGATTGGATTATTGAAGGCTCAATCGGCCATTGTCCTGAATACTTCCAATACCCAGCAGGATAGAGAAATAAACGTATTTGGCGACCCCCTGGAAGCTATCTGGAAAAATTGTATATTTGGACTTTGTGAAATTCCTAAATTCTATCGGCGGATGTTTAGTATCATTGTAACGAGTGATCTTAAGGAAAGGACTCAGTGGCTCAGGGAAACTGAAACCCTTATTAACCAGGTATATCCTGGAATCAATTGGAGGAAATAAAAATGAAACATTTTATTGTGGAACTCACATATGTGGCCCCCATGGCAAAGATTGATGAAATATTACCGTCTCATCGGGCTTTCCTGCAGGAATATTATGATAAAGGAGTATTACTTTTATCGGGACCCCAGAATCCGAGAGTTGGAGGCATCGTTGTAGCAAGAGCCGAGTCCCTGGAAGCCGTCAAAGAAATATTCAACCATGACCCTTACCTGGTGCAGAAAGCAGCTGATTACCGTTTTGTGGAATTCAACCCTGTGAAGTTCAATCCTATCGTGGAAAACTGGGTCAAATAATCAACATTTGAATGAACTTCTGAATTTTGAAAGAGAGGCCGATAATTATTTTTAGCCTCTCTTTTTTGTATTTCACTCTATGAACTGAGTTGACAGTATCTCTGATAGTTAATATAATGCAATCATTAGTAGCGGATACTTAATTTATAGCAGGGAGAATGGACCATGCCAGAAGAGAAAAAAGCCCTTCTTAGCCAGTCCTTTGTGGCTGGCAAACGAACCTACTACCTTGATGTTAAAAAAGCCATCAATGGGAGTAAATACCTGGTTATCAGTGAAATCTCTAAAGCAGAAGATGGTTCAGACCGCAGGAATCGGATTTTTGTGTTCCAAGACCAGTTTGATGAGTTTCTTAAATCGGTTGAAAATATCATGAATGAGGCTAAGAAGCTCGAATAGATTCTTTCTCTTTAGATATCGATTACAACTTGAATCTGCCACCCTGAAGGGGTTTCTTTGACTTCCAGCATGTGGTACGTGGCAGCTTTCACTTCCAGGTTATACTGGTCCCTTTGCGGATCGAAGGTATCGCCCTTCAGCTGGGCTGATAGTATCCCTTTCCCGGTTTGGGTTAAATGGTATTCCAGGGGAATGAATTTCTTGGTTTCAAAGAGATAAATAAGGTGATTAAGGAAGTTCACAACCCTCTCTTCCAGGCTGGATCCTGTAATGTTGAAGGTGATTTGAGTTTGAGGATTCAGGGTGTCTGCTTCAACAATTTGTCTCATCATCCCTTGAGCAACGGCTTCCAAAGCTTCATGGAAACTGATTCCATACCCTCGGATGCCAATATCAGCTGTATGCTCGAAATATTCAAAATGTTTTTCCATGGCTTTTCATTTTATCAGGACTCTATTGAAAGGGTCTATGGTTATCGAATAAGCTAAAACAGAATATTATTTATTACAGAGTCTTTCATCCTATTCTCCAGAGTTGATACCAGGCTGTTTTTTCGAAAAATACTCACCTTTTTCAATAGATTTATTTTCTCTTTGTTAGAATAGATATATTGTCTTTATATAAGAAACATGTAAGTTTTTTAGAGAATCTCGCTGACTGATTTTCTACGGCATGAATTTGATGGATATATTAGAGTTTTGAGGAGATTGAACAACCCATGAGAAATATGAATTCCCAGAAGATGTTTAGTGAAGCGAGTGAGATTTTAGTCGGAGGAGTGAACAGTCCTGTTCGAGCTTTCCGGGGGGTAGGGGGAGACCCTTTTTTTGTTAAAGCCGGTAAAGGGGCGCAGATCTGGGATGTAGATGGAAATACCTATATTGATTATGTCATGTCATGGGGGCCTCTTCTCTTTGGCCATGCTTCTTCCAAGATTGTGAGAGCTATAAAAAAATCGGCGATTCATGGTACCAGTTTTGGGATACCCACTGAGAATGAGACTTATCTGGCGAAGCTGATTCAGAAAGCGTTCCCTGCTATGGAGAAGATCAGGCTGGTCAGTTCAGGCACTGAAGCCACTATGAGCGCTATTCGGCTGGCCAGGGGGTATACCGGTAAAGATCTGATTATTAAGTTTGATGGGGGATATCATGGTCATGGAGATTCATTGTTGGTACAGGCAGGTTCCGGGGTGGCAACTCTAAGCCAGCCTGATTCTGCCGGGGTTCCTGATGATTTTGCCAAACACACCCTTTCACTTCCCTACAACCAAATTGAAGCGGTCCAGGCGGCTTTTGCTTCACATGCCGGTGAAATTGCCGGGGTTATCATTGAACCTGTGGCTGGGAATATGGGCTGTGTCCCTCCCTTGGATGGATACTTGAAAGAATTGCGGGAATCATGCACTCAGTATGGGGTGGTTTTGATACTGGATGAGGTGATGACAGGTTTTAGGGTGGCATGGGGTGGCGCTCAGCAGCGATATGGTATTACCCCTGATATCACGACACTCGGTAAGATTGTAGGGGGAGGTATGCCTTTGGCTGCTTATGGGGGTAAGAAAGAGATTATGGATAAGGTGGCACCTCTCGGCCCCGTATATCAGGCAGGGACCCTCAGTGGGAACCCTATCTCGGTGGCAGCTGGGATTGCCATGCTGAAGATGGCTTCCGATCCTCAGGTTTATCGGAAATTGGAATATAAAACTCAATTCTTAGGGAAATCTATCCTGGAAGCAGCCGCTAAATCTCATATTCCTGTAACCTTGAATCGTGTCGGTTCCATGTTTACCCTGTTTTTCCACGAGGGGCCGGTAACCGATTATGCTTCGGCTAAGAAATCCGATACAGCTCAATATGCTAAATTCTTTCATGCCATGTTGGAGGAAGGGGTGTACCTCGCTCCCTCCCAGTTTGAATGCGGGTTTGTTTCCCTGGCACATAATTATCACTACTTGGAGAAAACGATTCAGGCTGCTGAAAGGGTTTTTAAGACACTTTAAGGAGAGAGATATCTGTAATAGGGTTTATGGATAAACTGGCAAGAGCAGGTTATTGAATTGTTGTAAAGATATCTTGGATGGAATCAAAGATATAATGGGGTTTGACAGGAGAAGATGCCAGGATTTCCGGGGTGGTTTCCCCACTCATCACAAGGATTGAGACGGAACCCGCATTGATACCGGTGGCAATATCGGTATAAAGCCTGTCTCCGATAATACCCACCTGATTGTTGCTGTAGTGATGCTTCCTGGCCAGGATATCCACCATATTACGGTTGGGTTTCCCGATATATAGAGGCTTCTTTCCTGTGGCTGTCGTAATCATCTCGCAGAAACTTCCACAGTCGGGGATATACCGGTTGTTTTTCATTGGGCAGACTTTATCAGGATGGGTAGCCAGAAATTCTGCTCCCCCATCAATCAGTTCACAGGCTCTTACCAGCTTTGGATAGGTTAAATCTTTATCAAACCCTACAACCACCCTGTCTGCCTGTTGTGCATCTTCAGGGACAATCTCTACCCCATAGGATTTTAACTCCTGATGTAATGGCTGAGTCCCCAGCAGGTAAATGGTTTTATGGGGATGATTTTCTGCCAAATAAATTCCCATTGCCATTGCTGAGGTAAAGACATTATCTTTACTGCAGGGAATCCCCAGTTTACTCATTTTATGGACATAATTCATTCCGCTCTCGGAGGAATTATTCGTCAGAAAGACATAATGTTTATTCTGATGAATCAGGCAATCAATAAATTCCGCTGCCCCGGGAATCAGCTGATTCTCAAAGTAGATGGTGCCATCCATATCCAGCAGAAATAATTGAATATCTTTTAAAGGAGTCATTTTGTCCATCTTGATAAAAGTCTCTAAACCTATTTATGGGGATGATAAGATTGGAAATGTTGACCCCATTTAGTGGATAGGGCATATTTCTTCTGAATAGGTTTTCCTTTGAAAGGCCACCAGATGTAATCATGATAGAAAAAAGAGCCAAAAATAAATAAATTCACCAGAGGGGTATGGAAGAAAAGCCTTTGAATGGATTTCATAGGGCCAAACCAGAGGGTATCTCCAATCTTGCTGGCCATATTATCACCGACTTTGAATCCAAAATTCAGTTTGGAGACATCTTCTCCGATGATTTCGATTTCATCCATTATCCCAGTCCCTAATCCATCTTCAGTTGCCATTCGGATATAGGGGATCGTCATAGGGTCAAACCCCATCATCTTGGCTGCTACCGCATCGATAGCCACACTGTCCGAAGATGCCAGCATTAAATCTTTTTCTACCGGTATCATGGTTCGGGGGCCCGGACCGCTGCCACAGAGGGTCCCATCCATGACGGCAAAAATCCCGCTGTGGATTTCCTTCTGGATAGCCAGTAAATCCACCAGGGTTTCATGGATCCAAGTATGGGTATAATGACGGCGGGTATTTAATAATCCACCGAAGGCATTTTTCATAGCGCCCGTGGTGGTGGTGTAAATATGTGTTTTAACGGTGGGGAGATGGATTATGTTTTTCCCAAAGAAATATTCCGGGATATGAATCCCGTTACGGAAGACTTTATCCAAAGCTCTCATTCTGGCTTTGGGTTTATAACAGGCCCATCGGATATCTTCAGGCCTGAAATTATAAAGTTCCGGGATATCATAAGCCTTATAGATAGGGGTCAGTTTATTGAGCTCTCCACCCTTAAATGGGTCTGTAACGACAGTATTGTTATGAACCGTCACCAATTCCCCATAACCAGCCTTCTTCAGGGTCTGAATCGTTCCTTCCAGCTGCCATGGGGTGGTATTGGCGGACAAATAGGGCAGATGCCAGGAGATATTATCTTTTAAAATAGTAGTCTTGTCTTTAGGCAGGGCCTCTTCCAGCCCAGCCTCTTTCATTAATTTGTCTATGTCGGTTAAAACCCTGTCCGGATGGGTCTTGATTACTGCAACTTTGGATTTACCAGCCATATTCCACTTCCTTTACATAAAAAACAGGAGGATTCTCATCCCCCTTTTCTCCTTTAAATATAACCAAAGTATCCTTGAATGACAATCAAAGATTTTAAGATGGCAGGGAATAAAACTGTTCAATTTGTGAAGTTTCTCATAATAAAATCATTAATCAAATGAAATATTGAATAAGATTTTCTGCTTATGGGTATCCACTAAATGGAGATGCCTTTTCTTCTCAGCAGTGATATCCTTAAAAGAGTGAGGATATTCCTGTTTTAAGGAGTAAGAAAAATGCGAAACTGGTATCACTCAATAATCATTAATTCTTTTCTAATATTAAATCTGATGGGGTTGAGTGTTTCAGCTCGAGCTATTGAATTTTATCCCATGGATTTATCCCCTTGGTTTAATAATGATGGGATTGCCGGACAGACCTCTCCTGAAGAAGGAAATTATGACGGGACCCGAGAGAATCCTCTGGGGACTTATAACCTGGCAAAAGAACTGCTTCCTGATTCAATTTCCATTTATACTACCCATAAAATCCCTTTTTTGTTTCCGGATAAATCAGATGGGAAGATGAATAACATCCTCTGTCAGGGTCAAACACTCATGACTCCGGGAGGTGCCTATGAGGGATTATATATCTTGGGAGCCTCCCTGCATGGCAATAACCGAGAATCAATTCTTCTGGTTTATGCGGATATGTCTGAAGAAACCACTCAGTTGGCCCTTTCTTCTGATAGGGGTAAACCTCAGTTTGGAGAGTATCAAGGGATTAAAATGCCTTATCGGTTGACCCGAACTGGAAGTATGGATTCCATCCAAACTTATCTCTGGCTTCAAACTATCTCCCTGGATACCGGGAAAGAATTATTGGAAATCCATCTGCCTGATAATGAAAATATTCACTTATTCTCATTAACTCTGGCTCGAAATGGAAAAGTGGATTTTACATCTTTGATGAAAGATGAGGCTGATGAATCTTCATCAGGTCCTTTGGGTATATCAGTCCAGGGGAGCCGGCTGGGAAACCTATTTGCCCCCGGTGATTTGATCGGATTGAAAATAAGAGTGGCCCATATCCCTCCTGAAATTAAAAAATTAAAATTAAATTGGTTTTTAAGTAACAACTCTAAAACTATGATAGCCAAAGAAAGTGTTCTGTTGACCCGTTGGACTAAGGAAGGTTTCGAATACCCTGTCCCACTCTCTCCCCCCAAAGCAGGCTGGTATCAGTTTACAGTCAGGTTGCAGGACCCTGAGACAAATAAAATCCATAGTCTTTATCAGGGGGGGCTGGTGATCTCTCCTCTGGCGGCTTCATCTTCTGAGTTGATGGCAGGCATCGGGACCGAGTTGGACCTGAGCCAATTGAAGGGGGAGGATATCCAGAATATTGGGATGCTTTCCCGGGCAGCTGGTATTCGTTGGATTCGGCAACCCTTTTTCTGGTCCAGTCTTCAGTCTTCTCCGGGAAACTGGGACTGGTCTGAGGCAGATAAAATAGTGGAATCTGCCAGGATGCAAAGGCTTTATCTGGTGGGGATTTTAGAAGGAAGACCTGGATGGTCCACCCTTTCCACCCAGGATGGATTGAATGATTTTGCCCAATATGCCTATCAGGTAATCAACCGGTATGGAGCCGATATTAAGTATTGGGAACTGGGAGCTAACCTGCAGGCAGGGTCTCCTCAGGAATTCCTTCAACTCCTGAAAGCAGTTGCCAATGCCGCCAGGGATGCTCATCCGGAGGCCAGGCTTATTATTCATCAAAAATCTTCTTTCTGGCTTGAATCGGTTTTATCTGGCGGGGGACTCGATTCTATAGATGGAGTCATGGTGGATGTGCCGGCAGATAAAACAGTGCCTTTTTCTTTTAAAAATGAATTATTGCAACTGCGGGAACAACTGCTCAGTTTCTCCAGTCCTGATAAAAATAACAAGAAAGAAATATGGATTTTACAGGAAGGATGGAAGACAGGAACGGATATTGCTCAGAAGGAAGTCTCGGAAACTCAGCAGGCATCCAATATGGTGAAATCTGTCCTGGAATCCTACCTGACCGGTTATTCCGACCGGTATTTCTGGTCAGGATATGAAGATACCAGGCCGTCTGCCCAGTCCCTTCGAAATACTTCCGGTTTGTTATATCAAGACCTGACTCCCAAACCTGCGTGGCTTGGGTTAATGACTCTGACCCATCAATTAATGGGATTCAGTTTCCAGTCAGCTTTCCAATATGGTGACTCCTGCCAATTTTACCTCTTTGCCAAAAATACTCAGAAAATCCTGGTGGGATGGAGCGACTCTGATGCTGAAGTCTTGAGGCTGAAAACCCGGGCCAGTATTATCACCCAGACGGATATGATGAGTAATTCCATCATCATTCCCCCTTCGGATAATGAGATGTTTACCCTGACCCTGAGTAAAAATCCCCTTTATATCTCGGGTGAATTTGACTCCTTGCTTGAAATGACGGGCCTCATCAGAATGAAATTTCCCCAGGCCAGCCTGGCTTCGGGACAAAAGACGGATTTTAGTATTAAAGTGAAGAACCTCTTATCCGGTGAGTTTATAGGCGATATAGCCCTGCAGATTTCTGATACCCTGGAGCAGAACCTTTTTATGGATGAACCTGAACCTGTTAAACCGATTGATATTCAACCCGGTGAAGAAAAGGAAGTGAAATTTAACCTGGGAGTCTCAGAAAAGGCCAATACTGGATTCACTCCCCTTGAAATTAGAATCGATCCTCATAATGGGGGAGGGTTTAGGCTTCAGACAGAATTAAAAATATTTAATAAATAAAAGGGAATCCAGGATAGCTGAGTGGTACCCTGAGTAAGATGGTAATAAAAAGAGCCAGGCTGAAAATGCCTGGCTCTGCAAATTTTCCGTATAAGTGATTTTCAGCTAGATGACCTGTAATACTTCAACGGCCAAATCCACCCGATTGAAGGGAGGCATCATATAAACACCCTGAACCATTGTTTTTACTTCTCTGAGGGCTTCCTGGGCTATTTTAATGCCTTCCATGGCGCCATTCTCACCCGCCAGCCGCATTCGTTCCCGGATAGGTTCAGGTATCTGCATCCCGGGGACTTCATTATGAAGGAATTCAGCATTTTTATAGCTTCTTAATGGGATGATACCGATGATGACCGGTATCTTGATATGGGAGGTCCTTTTCAGGAAATTCTCCAGGCTCTTAATATCATAGACCGGCTGAGTCATTACATATTCAGCGCCGGCATCAACCTTTTGTTCAAACCGGGAAATTTCCCGGTCCAAATCCACTGAACCCGGGTCAGCGCCGACTCCTATCAGAAGTTTAGTGGGCGGCATAATAGGGTTTCCGGCCATATCCATCCCATGATTCAAGAGATTGGTTATCCGGGCCAGCCCTATCGAATCAACATCATAGACAGCGGTGCAATCCGGGTAATCCCCCAGTTTGGGAGGATCCCCAGTGATAATACAGAGATTCTTGATGCCCAGGGCATAAGCCCCGATTAAATCAGACTGGAGGGCTATCAGGTTCCGGTCTCGGCAACAGACATGAAGCACTGTTTCAATTCCCACCTGCTGCTGGATTAATTCACACATGGGGATATTATGCATTCGGGCCGTGGCCCGGGGGGAATCTGCCACATTGATGGCATCCACCCCATTTTCTTTCAGGAATTTTGCGCCGGCCAAAACTTTGGAGGGGTCTGTCCCCCGGGGGGAATCCAGCTCCACCAGGACTACAAATTCTTTTCCCAGCTTAGCACCTAATTTCGATTTTTCCTGGGGTTGGGCGGCTTCAACTTTAGTAACTTCCTTACCGGGTTTCAGTTTGACTTCAATGGGGACTTCGATAGCTTTTCCGGGACGCAGCATCTTGACCATATTTTTGACTTCAAAGATATGTTCCGGGGTGGAGCCGCAGCAACCCCCGATAAAGGAAGCGCCGGCATTGATAAATTTCCGGGCAAATTCTGCGTAATAGGTCGGAGATGCCATGTAGAGCATCCTGCCATCCACGGTATGGGGAGAGCCGGCATTGGGTTGAGCGCTCAGTTTACCATGATAAACCATGGACATACGCTGCAGGACATTGAGGACGACTGCCGGTCCTGAACTGCAATTGACCCCAATGGCTGCCAGGTCATATTGGCTGAGTTCCTGGGCGACTTCTTCCGGGGTATTGCCTCGGGCTGTCTTGGCTTCTTCAGCAAAAGACATCTGGGCAATCACCGGCAACTGGCAGACTTCCTGGGCGGCTTCAATGGCAATTTTGATTTCTTTCAGGTCATTGAAAGTTTCCAGGATGATCAAGTCCACTCCACCTTCAGCCAAGGCTCCAATTTGTTCTTTAAAAGCTTCTTTGGCTTCCTGGGGAGTTACGGGTCCCTGGGAGGTGACCGGTTTTCCAATCGGACCGACAGACCCTGCTACATAGGCAGCATCTCCGGCGGCTTCTTTGGCTATCCGGACTCCGGCTAAGTTGATGTCTCGGGTCTTGCTTTCCAGGCTGAAAGCTGTAAGTTTCACCCGGTTGGCGCCAAAGGTATTGGTTTCAATGATTTCGGCCCCTGCTTTCAGGTAAGCTTCATGAATTAGCTTCACAGCCTGGGCATCGGTCAGGTTCAATTCATCATAATTCCGATTGATATAGAACCCTTTTTCATACAACATCGTGCCCATGGCACCATCACAAACCAGAATATTATCTTTAAAAGCTTCACTAAATGTTTTTTTCGGCATAATGATGGTATTTTATCATTCCCTCTTGGGTGATAACAAAATAAATCTTATTCTCGTGGAGATATAAGTTGTTTTTATGTTTTTGAAAGCTGAACAGTGAGAAGTTGAGTTAGCTGTTTTTATGAACAGGTGATTTTAATGGTAAATGCCTTTTTTGAACCATGGGGGAGACAGGTTCTTGATATGAATTTTAATGCTTCTAAAATCGGAGCAGTAACGGAGAGGGTCAGACCCGCTCCGTTACTGCTCCGTTAAAAATGGAAGAATGATTCTTATTATTAAAGAAGGTGATAAGCTTGTGCCAATACTTTGGCAGGATGAATACAAGGCTTGCCTGAACCCTGTTCCATCTGCATTTTACAAGTGGAACATTCACTCATACCCCATTGGATTTCAGGGGATTTCAGTCCATCGAATAATGGGGTTCCCGCTTTCATAGACACTTCATAGCCAAAAGTTTTGAATCCAAAAGTCCCGGCAATTCCACAACACCCCTGATTTATGTAGGAGACTTTGACTCCCGGTATCAATTTGACCAGTTCCATACCCGGCAATCCTTCCTTGAGGGCTTTTAGGTGGCAGGGAGCATGGTATCCCAGCTGGTAATCAAGAGATTTAAAATCAGTTTTCAAGATACCCCGGCGATGGAGGTCTCGGAGATAATCCATTAATTCCCAGGTATTTTCAGCTACCAGCCGGATATCCTCAGATTCCATGATATCGGGATATTCTTCCTTCAGACAGAGGGCGGCTGTGGGTTCTGAGCAGATAATCTTATATCCTTTTCGGACGGCTTCTGCCAGGTGTTGGGTATTATAACGGATGATGGGTTTAGCCCCTTCCACATCACCATAATCGATTTTTGGCATTCCAGCCCATTGTTGAGGGGGGACAATGACTTCCACTCCGTTATGTTCCAGAAGCCGGGTAACCGCCCAACCTAAGTCCGGGTCATTCAAATCCGCATAAATATCCACATAATAGGCAACCTTATCCACTGGTTGGGAAATGGAAGCCGGGGTATGTTTGTGGAATTCCCGGATAAAGGAACGGGAGGTGAATTTCGGTAATTGCCTGTCGGCATGAATCCCAATAGTGGTCTGCATTAATTGTCGAAGGGGTTTGACTCCCATCATGGCATTGGCCAGGGGGGCGGCCAAAGAAGCCATCCTGCTGGATAATGCGGCCATCCCCAGGAATCGGTCAGTGAAAGGAAGCCCATGCCTAGCGACATAATCAGCTCTGGCTTCCAGCATCATTTTGGGGATATTGACTTCGGAGGGGCAATCCAGATGGCACATTTTACAATTGACACAGAGATTGGCAATCCGTTTGAATTCATCAGTAGTCTGCCACTCCAGGGGGAGCCTGCCGGACATCAAAGTCCGGGTCAGGTTGGCCTTGGCTCGAGGGCTGGCTTCTTCTACCCTGAGAGCTTTGAAAATGGGGCACATCCCTATGGAACGCAGGAGATTTTTACATTCAGCGCAGCCGTTGCAGCGTTCGGCTTCATGGGCCATCTCATCTTTATCCCAATGCAATTTCGTGGGCAATGCGATGGATTTGAAACTTTCACCATACCGGAGGTTTTTGGAAATCGAATGGTCCGGAGCGGGGATTTTTTTGCCGGGATTCAGGATATTTTCCGGGTCAAAAAGGGATTTTACTTCTTTGAAAACCGGGAAGAGTTCAGGGTACTGACGAGGCACAAAACCGGCTCGCAGCAGGCCGTCACAATGTTCTCCGCTGATGGTGCCTCCCAGTTTCATGATAATTTCAAAGAAATCATCGGCGACCTGTTCCATCTTCCTGACATCTTCTGGTTTTTTGAAATCCATGAAAGGCCGGAGGTGTAATTCCCCATGGCCGGCATGGCCATAATAGGCGCAGGTCAGATTGTATTTTTTGAAAAGCCCATCCAGGGCATCGAAATATTCAGGAAGTTTTTCAGCGGAGACCGCGGCATCATCAATAAACTCTACCGGTTCCAGCTTGAGAGGGTTTTTATAGAGAAGAGGCGTAGTGGATTTCCTGATTTTCCAGATAATTTCCTGGTCAGGCTTCTCATAAGCCGGTTTCACCAGGAGGGTCCTTAAATCGGAGGATTCAATCAGTTTCAGGGTAAAATCCATTTTTTCTCTGACTTCATCAGCTGAGTTGCCATCCTGTTCCAGAATCAGGATACCCTGGGCATCAGCCGGCAGCAGTGATTTAGTCTGATTATCCGCACCTTCTCGGGCAATTCGGATAACCTGCCCATCAATGAGTTCCAAAGAGGAGGGGTGGGATTTCAATAAAAGGGGTACTGCTCTGCCACAATCTCCAAGAGTCGGAAAAGCCAGCAGGATGATAGCTAGATGGCTTGGTTTGGAACATAAACCAACCGTAATCTCGGTGGAAATTCCCAGAGTTCCTTCCGAGCCGGCAAATAATTTCTGTAGATGGAATTGGCCGTTTTCAGCCACATCTTTCAGAAGGTATCCGGCGGAGTTACGGCCCAGGGGCGGGTATCCCTTTTGTATGAGGGATGCGTTTTTAGACAGGATATCCGGTAGCCGTGAAATTAAATCCGGTAATTTGTCTGTTGCTGTGGTCTCAAATCGGGTCAGGGTTCCATCCGACAGTACGGATTCCACTGAGATTAAATGATCCCGGGTATTGCCATACTTGATGGAATGGGCGCCGGTGGAATTATTCCCGGTGATGCCCCCAAAGGTGCAGCGGTTGCCGCTGGCGGGGTCAGGTCCATAAAGTAACCCAAACTTGGCGGCTTGCTGATTGAGCCGGTCCAGAGAAACCCCCGGTTGTACGGTAGCAATCTTTTGGTCAGGATTGATTTCGATTATCTGGTCCAGGTATTTGCTGAAATCCAGGATAAGCCCTTCACCAAGGGATTCTCCGGATAACCCGGACCCAGCACCCCGGGCATGCAGGGTGATTTGGTTCTCCCGGCAGAAATTGACCAGGGTCAAGACATCTTCTTTATCCCTGGGAATGATGACTCCCATCGGCATTATCTGGTAAATGGAAGCATCGGTTGAATACAGGGTCCGGGTCAGGGTATCAAAATGAATATCTCCGGACAGTCTAGCTCTTAAGTGTTTTTCTATCAGATGAGTGGATACTTTCATCTTAAAATTATATCTCAATTGCCGGGCGGGATTGATTTCCTATGGATAAAATCTTTCTCAGGAGCAGATGGAAATTACCCATCCGCTCCTGATTAAAAGGGCTGGTAACCTCATTTAAAAGGGATTAACCCAATTAAGGGGTTTTCTTCCTTTCAGGACCGCTAGAATATTTTCAGCCGCCATCAGTGACATCCGGCTTCGGGTCAGAACCGAGGCGCTTCCGACATGGGGTGAAAGCACTACATTGTCTAATTTATGTAAAGAATCGGTCAAAGGAAGGGGTTCTTTCTCATAAACATCCAATCCGGCGGCTGTAATCTGATGAGTCTTTAGGGCCTGATAAAGGGCTTTCTGGTCCACAACCGGTCCTCTGGCGGTATTCACCAGGATGGCGGTAGGTTTCATTAATTTGAAAGCGGCTGCATTCATCAGTCCCCGGGTTTCAGGAGTCAGCGGGCAATTCAGACTGACAAAATCAGATTCCTTCAGAAGGGTTTCCATATCCACATATCTGGCTCCGTAGAGTTTTTCCGCTTCACGGTTCCGTTTTCGGTTATGGTAAAGGACTTTCATGGAGAATCCAGTGGCTCGTTTAGCTACTTCGTTGCCGATTCCTCCCATCCCGATAATTCCCAGGGTGGCATGATGAATATCCTGCCCTAATAAAAAATCAGCCCGCCAGTCGCCCCATTTTCCAGCCCGGGTGATTTTATCTCCTTCTACCACCCGGCGGGCAGCGGCCATCAGTAAGGCCCAGGCCAGGTCTGCGGTGGTTTCGGCCAGGACTCCCGGAGTGTTGCTGACATAAATCCTTCGTTCAGCGGCAGCTTTGGCATCGATATTGTCATATCCGACAGCATAATTTGCGACGATTTTTAAGTTAGGCAGGGCATCCATGAGTTCGCCATCAATTTTATCGGGCATCATGGATAAAATGGCCTGGCAGGGTTTGGCTTTCCGGATAAATTTATCCCTGGGTAATACAATCCCTTTTTTCCCCACAATCACCTCTGCGTGTTTTTTCAATAACTCAATTCCTGAAGAAGGGATTTCCTGGGTCACAAATACTTTAAATGGATTCATTAGATTCCTCTCCTTATACAGTCAGACAGGGAAGTTGATCCCTTCTCTGGCTGGCATGCTGATTCAGATATTTATTTTACTCCAGAATCGGTATCGGATATGGCCGGCCCCTTCGGAAATCAGAGCTTTGATAAAAGGTTGAGTTTTAGCGAGGGCTGATTTGGGCTGCGATTTTCTCTAGGATATCCTACCAGATGAGGAGCCTCAGGACTCTGGCTATCCATTCTGGAAGATTGCCCCCGGGTTTTTGGCCCGGGGGCTGCTTTCGTTTATTATCAAAGGCGGCTGATTACATATGTTTTGCCGAGATATGCCCTTTGGTTTTGGGAAGAGTCTTTTTACTGATATCAATCAGCTGATATTTACGGCTGCCTAATCCCCTTTTTTCTCCCTCTTCCACTACGATATAGGGGTTTTTATAAGGGCCATGGAGCTGCTGGAATGGATGGCCCGCATCTTTTTGAATCTCCATAATTCCGGGGATATTGGCTTCCATCAGTTCTTCTTTTCCAATCATATCCAGGGTCGCTTGTTCGACAGCGACAATATCATCTGACCCGAATATCCCAATATCCGGCAGGATCGGCATTCCGGTGAATCCAAAACAGTCACATACCGGGGTCAAATGCTCGGCAATATTAATGAAAACCTGTTTCTTCTTATCAAAGGTCGCCAATACCAGGCTTACCGCAATCCCACAGGCTTCCTGGAATGACCGGAAATTAACCGGAGCGATTTTCAAGGCTCCTTTAGGCGCTACCTGCAGGCATCGGCCGCACTGGTTGCATTCATCAAAATGAAGATGGAGTTCTTTGGGGTCATTCTTATCCCGGACAATACATTCCCATGGGCAAGAGTCCATTATTTTCTTGCGGGCGGCATCATCTTTGCATTTTTCCTTAAACCAATATTTATCGTAATGCATAGTGTCGTGGAGTTGCGCCCGAGTCGGCCAGGCATATCCTCCCAGGGCAAGGTTTTTGAAACAGCCGCCGAACCCGCAGGTGGGATGTCCTTTGACATGGGCCAAATCGATCAGAAAAGTCGCGTCATGAATGGCTCCGGACATCTTCCATTCAGAGATATTTTTATATTTCTTCTTAAGGGTGTAAAAGAAGGATTCATCCGGACCGGAAATGGAGACAATGGGGCATCCCAGAGTTTCCTGGGAATATCCTCGGGTATGGGCGGTCAGGACTGCTCCGGGAGTATCGGTCACAAAAGGACGGCCCCCGGCATCCTTGACAGCTTGAACGACTCTTCGGACAAACACCGGATGGATGGTAGAATATCCCACATTCCCACCCAGATGCATTTTTATGCAGACCGATTCGTTCTTAACCCTTTTATCAATTTTCAGTTCCTGGAGAATTTTATCCAGTTTAATGGGAAGTGTCTCATTGGCATCCAGCTTATGTTGTTTGGCAGTAGCGAAATAAACTTTACTGGGCATAACATCTATCCTCCTGAGTTGGGTTATATATATCCAATCGGACTTCATCCTATTTTTGTATTATAAGAAGAGTCGGAGAATCTGCCAAATAATCGGTTAGAGAGAACTGGTATCCAGGGCTTTTCTGACTTCCTGGATTAGTTCAATTGCGTTGAAAGGTTTATGAAGAAAGATATCCCGTGTCCCCGGTTGGGGAGAATCCTGGATGAGATGGGAGCTGGAGCTGTAAAGGACCCGGATATTGGGATAACGTATCAACAGCTCTTTTTTCAGATTGTTGGTCTGGGTCTCCGGGAGCAGGAGTTCCAGAATGACTAAAGCCAGTCTATTTCTGTATTCTTCAGCCAGATTTAATATTTCATCTTCCTGGGTGGCGGTCAGAACCGTATATCCATATTGCTCGAGGATATCTTTTCCTGCTTTCAGTTCTTCAGGATGGCTGTCTGCCAACAGGATGGTTTCATTTCCATAATAAGCATGTTTTTCGGATGAACCCTCCGGGTTCTCCTTGCCATTTTTCTCAGGCAGAGGAAAGTAGATGTTTATCCGGGTTCCTTTTCCCGGTTCGCTTTCAATTTGGATAAAACCTTTATGGCTGGTGGTGACTCCATAAACTACCGCCATACCCAACCCGGTACCTTTCCCAACCGGTTTGGTGGTGAAGAAAGGATTGAATATGTTTTTTTTCGTGTGTTCATCCATCCCGACCCCGGTATCTTTCACTGAGAACACCAGGTAATCCCCGGCTTTGACCTGATGGGCCATGGCCCGGATGGGGGAAACCTGCAGATTCTGGGTCTGGAAGGTTAGCTGCCCTCCCTGGGGCATGGCATCCCTGGCATTTAACGCCAGATTCATGATGACTTGTTCCAACTGGATGGGGTCTCCGGAGAGATGATAAGACTCTGCTTCCAGCTGGTAAGTTATATCAATGGGACATTCAGAGTTGCCTTGTAGATTTCTTTTAATCAATCGAAGAGTATCATCCAGGATGAAATGGAAATCGCATAATTGGAACTGAGGCGCTGTTTTTCGGGCAAATAACAACAGCTGCCGGATGAGTTCCGCTCCCCTTTTTCCTGACTGATAGATTTCATCGGCATATTCTTGGGTCGTATCGGAGACATTAGACTGCACTTTGATGAGTTCAGAATTCCCCATAATGGTGGTCAGGATATTATTAAAGTCATGGGCAATACCTCCTGCCAGGGTTCCCACAATCTCCATTTTCTGGGATTGCATAATCTGGGCCTGGAGCGATTTACGTTCCCGGATATCCCTGAGGATGACCCAAATGACTTTGGCGCCTTTCAATTCAATGATATTGGCATTTACTTCAACTTCAATCTGTTCACCTTGAGTGTTCAATATCAACATTTCTTCAGAATTGCCAAAGGAGGCTTTGCTTTGGATTAATTCCTGGAATATCTGGTCATATTGTTCTTTAAACTCTTCCGGGAAAAAGTCTTTCAAGGACCGGCCTTCCAAGGGAGAGGCATCTCCTCCCAGAAGCTTGACTGCTTTCCGATTCAAAACCAGGATGGACCTTGATTCTGCCTGGAGTATCATGATGGCATCATTGGCTGATTCGATCAGGGTCCGATACCTTTCTTCTGATTCCCTTAAGGCTTCTTCGGCCTTTTTTCGTTCGGTCAGTTCATCTTGTAATTCCCGGGTTCGTTCGGATACCTTGTTCCTTAAACTCCGGTTCCAGATAGAGAAGGCCAGCAGGATACATAATAAAATCAGGAAGATTATGAGGGCTGATTGGATAAAATCACGGATAGCCTTTTCCGGGGTAACCAGCAGCCCGAACCATTTCTGGTAAATCTGCCTGGCTCGGCCGGTGGACTTGATGATGGCCAGTCCCTCATTGAGCTGTTCTTTTAGATGGAGATCCCCTTTTTTAACGGCAAACCCATACTCGGTTTGATAGATAGGGTCTCCCACGGATTCGAGATTGGTCAGCTTGTACCGATTGATATAGTATAGGCCCTGGAGTTTGTTAGCCAGTACTGCATCATATTGTCCGGAGGCTAAAAGTCTTAAGGCATCCGGTTGGTTGGTCTGCTCAATGACAAAGGAACTGATGTTGTTTTCCTTGACCCAGTCATCCATGATATCGCCCTTCTGGACGATAATATATTTATCCTTTAAATCCTGGACGGATTGAATCCCTTGGGTGTTTTTTCTTATGAAAATCGCATGATGATGAATGAAATGGGGTTCGGTAAAATCTACTTTCTTGGCTCTCTCGGAAGAATAGGACATCCCGATGAGCATATCCAATTCACCTTTTTCCAAGGCTGTCCGAACCTCATTCCAGGGTCCTAACTTAATTTCGACATTTAATCCCTGGACGGCCGCTACAGCCTTCATGATATCCACATTGTATCCATCAGGCTCCCCATCGGCATTGATAAACTCAAAGGGAGGGTAGGCCACATCCCCACCGGCATGAATAACCGGAATATGGGAAGTGTCTTCCGCTATGGGTAGGGTGGGTTGAGACTGTCCGAGGGTAGGGAAAAATATTATTAATAGAAACAGATAAGCCAGAGCTTTGTGCCGTAACCGCCCTGATATATTCATGGGGTTTTCTGGTGATACATGGGTGTATTTTAATAATTCCACAATCCCAAATCCTCAGCCAACTCTAAGTTTAACAGTGGTTTTGGGGAAATACTATCAGAAAACCAATAGTAAAGCCAGAGACAGGCAATAAACGGAGAAAATTTAATGGTGCCGGAGATCGGAGGATAAAAACAAAATCCACTTTAATGGTTGTTTTTAAAGTTTATGTCTGTTTTTGAAAATTGTTTTAGTTGGACAAGTAATTATAGGAGTTGACCATGTTGGAAATTAGTGGGGAGCAAAAAAAGAATTTTAAAGTAATTTAAATAAATTTTAGGAAAGTTTGAATGAATAATATCATTCGGCTTTCATTGTTTGAAATGATTACTTTAAACAACATTACCACGGTAAAGAATTATTCCAATAATTCGGATACAAAATTAGATTATTTGATAGTATGATTGGTTTATCACTTATGTTTTCAATAAAAACTTCTGGATAGTTCTTACACAAAGCCTTTCAAAAATCAAAATTAGAATAATCATCTGTGATGAACAATAAACCATGATTACCATCTAGTTATAATTTCATGGAACTGTAAATCATATTGACAATGACTTGCTGTTTGGTATAATACGCTAAATTGACAATGAGGAGGCAACAAATATGCCCTTAAAGGTCCCGGCAATTAGGTTTAAACAGAAAAAAGTTGTTATGTATTTAACTGTATTACCTGTTAATGAACTCGGTATTTGTAGCATTGATAGGTGGGATCCTCAGCGAAATGATCGTTTTAAAGGATACCAACGAGGATTAATTCGAAGTAAAATAAATAAAATTTCAAAATATCTTGAACGTGAGGATGGAATCTTACCAGTTGCTGGTATGTTAAATGTCCGAGAAAAAGGTAAAGTAAAATTTGATTGTTCGAAAAATAATTCTACTTTAGGTCTGCTAACCATTGATGATTATACTAGATTATATGTTGTTGATATGCAACATAGAATAGAAGGCATAAAATTAGCCCACAGTAAAGGGTATTTAAAAGAATTTTCTGTACCTGTTCTTATCACTGAAGGATTGAATAATGTTAAAGAAGCTGCACAATTCTATATCATTAATACACAGGCTAAAAAAATGGGTGTTGATTTAACAAGGCGATTATTAATCGAGCATGATGAAATAAAAGATTTAACTGATGTAAAACCCTGGGAATTAAAAGCAGTTCAAATTTCTATTTATCTAAATAAACAAATTAAAAACAATAATCCATGGTATAAAAAAATAAAAGAACCAGAATCAGATGGTAGTAAATCTCATATTGCAACAGAAAAGTCATTTGTTCCATCTCTAAAATGGTTATTAAACAGTCCTGGAATTAAAAATAAATCAGCTAAACAAATAGCATCGTTTTTATCAATGATGTGGGAAGGATTAAGATTTAATATGCCAGAAGCATTTGATACACCGAAGTCCTATTTGATTCAGAAAACACCAGGATTCATGGCATTTCATAGATTGGCACCTATTATATATAGGAAAACAAAAGGCAAATATAATTCTGTCCGTAAATTCGAAAAATACTTTAAAGTATTTGCTACGGATCATGAATTTAATGCTAATTTTTGGTACAGAGGAAATTTGAAGGGTGCCAAGAAATACGGAACAGGTCAAAGTGCCTATACTAATCTTGCAATGGATTTAGCAGAAAAATTAGGTATTAAGAATGGCTGAAAAACATGAGAAAATGGTATCTGATTATAAAAAGATACTAATAAAAAAAAAGTACATTATAATTAATAAGAGTCCAATAATATATCGATATCGCCCGGATATTTATGCAACAAAGAGTAATAATGAATTATTTGTAGAAGTTGAAATAGAACAGACTATACATAATGATCATACATTGGAACAACTAAGTACCCTTTATGAGTATTTAATGAAAAATAAACATTCTAAAGGTTGTTTGGTTGTTCCCAAAAAAACAAAAAGTCATGCAGATTTTCTAATTAGAACTACTTTTGGAGATGATAAGATAACTGTTGATGTAATTTAAGGGAAATGTTCTTCATAAGCTTTCATCATTAGGATAAAAGCTGAAATACAGACAGAAGAATGTCTAGGAGTCAAGTGACCATTTAGTTATGGTAAAAAATACTATTAACTCAATTCATCAATTAATTAATGACGCTTATCTACCAGAACCAACGACTTCTCGAAATCGTTGTATTAATTGTGAATTTAGAAATTTCTGCTGAGATATCTTCTAATGTCAGAATTTCGCAAACATCCCACCTTTTATAACAGAATATTGGTTTTCGAAACCACATTATCCTGTGGGCAGATTTATAATATTGATTTGATTGATGTAATGGGCTGCATTTATTATACCGCCCAATGTGATTCCCAGAGTGAAAGAGGGATAAAGACTAGCTTTATTTTTTATACCGTTGCTATGTGACCTTCAACTTGCTGCAAAAACCAAATTTATAGGGACAGAAGATGACATGCGAACGGACAAGAAACTTACCCCAGAGATCACCCATTACATGGATTCAGAAAACAAATACTGAAAGATTGTGGATCGTTCTATCGAGTGCAACTGTCAGAAGCCTTGTTATTAAAGTCTTACATTAACCGGGGATGGTTGATATAACGCATTAAAATGGAATTCTATCTGATGTGTTCTGGTCGGATGATCAGGTCGAAGCTAAATAATTCATTTTCAAATAAGGTCTATTTATTCGTTGTTGCTGGTATAATGATAAGCATCTCTTCGCAGCCGCAGTCAGGACATTTACCATCTCTCAAAGCATCCCCCTGATCTGTCGGACAGGTGATAATAACACAGTTACCCATTCGATTTCGATATGAACTATTGGGGCCCATGAGGTATAAATGGGACAATCCTTCTTGCGTGTATTGAGACCCACACTGTTTGCAGAAAGCCTTTAATTCTTTCTGTATATGCCTATTCTGCTTCTGTTCAATGTTGTCTAAAAATGTCTCATACTCGGCCAAAGCCACTATGATGTTCGTGCTCCCATCGGGTATAATGATTGGTAACTTTGTTCTTTTTTTATAAATTCTAGACAATAGGTTCATTGTGTTTTTACTCTCCTATCTATTTCTCTTTTTTTTAATCATATAAAAAAATTGTTTATCTTTGGTAAATGTTTCCAGAATTGTATTTCTCCCATTCCATGATAGATACATTTTCTAGGCCACCAAGAGTCCATCGAGAAAAACCTGTGATTCCAGTAACTGTGAGCGTATGATTATCCAAATCTCGACTAATTCCCGTTTGAATGGTTTCCCAAGTAGAAGTGTTGGTATTATACCTTACTGGATATAGGTCTGATTCAGAAATGCCACTCTCTATTACATCATCAGTCGTATAGGAAAATGTTAAGGTTACATCAAAAGGGCTAGATCCTTCCCGATTGATTATCCAATAACGTGAAATATAATGAGAATTTGGTACATCATCCGGTTTTTGGTTAATCATAGAAATTGTGACAGTATCTGTATCTATTGAGTTGAATATCGCAGTAACGGGTAAATATCCTGAACTATCTTGTAGATAGAAAACAATTGTAGAAGATGTAAAAACAACTTGATGATCAGAGCCGGATGCACCAATAACCTGAAGCTCCTTCACATAGATTGTACCTGTGGAACTTATAACTGAACTTGAACTAAAGTACATTTGTGGAATTCCTCGGCCACTATCAGTGGTAAATAAAGAAGTTTCCAACCAGGTCCATTGACTTGGAATTCCATTAATTGTACTAGATGAGAAATTTACAGTAGAATCAAAACCCAAGACACCTCGCCAATTCCATATCTGTCCTTGTAAATTGTTTCCAATATCTGGACAGAATATCTTCATCCTTGCAGTATACCACTGTGATGACTGATATGTAGTCCATAAGGCCAGAGATAAGGTGATTTTAACCCCTTGAGTGGTATTGCCATTAAATCCCAATAATAGAGACTGTTGATCATAATCAAAATCTATTGATGGTTTATCGGTTTTGTTTGGTAGAAGTTCATAAGCAAATTTAGTTGTTTGTGTTGCTGAAGTAAAGGGAATCGAATAAACGAATCCATTTTCGCAGAAGGATATTGTCAGTAATCTGAAAAAAAATAAGATTACAAGGAACGGGACTTTTGATAACGATTTTGTAATGAAGTTTGAACTCATAATCCATCCTCCAAACATATATCATTTTCAAAATAAACTAGCAATTTAGAATAGAATTAACACAAGCCTCATAATAACGCAAATTATTTATATGGTTTCAATGGTGTTCTATTGAGCTCAATTAAATGTTTCATTTATACTATCTTGCAGGGAGTTAAGGTGGGTACTTTTTTTTGCTAAGTATTACCCTTGGGAATGTAATTCACCTATGAACATCTATGGTATATCTAGCAATGAAGTGGTTTTTGATAGTCACATTTAAAACTATGTTTAGTATCTCTCCAATGTACAACCCTGAGTATAGTCTAGAAAGATGATTGAAATTATTTGGATAAAGAAAAGTGGTGCCGGAGATCGGAATCGAACCGATACGTTGTTTACACAACGAGGGATTTTAAGTCCCTTGCGTCTGCCAGTTCCGCCACTCCGGCACATTTCAGAGAAACTTCCAAGGCAAGCATGGTTATTATAGCAAAAAAACACCCGGATTGAAGAGGGGGTATTAATCTTCTTTTTTAAGATCCGGTTCAACTATTTCCGTTGAGATTGATTTATCCGCTAAAATTCTGGCAGTTTCTTTGATTAACCGAAGGTCCATTTTTCCTGTTCCCAGCACCGGAAGGGCCTCAAGATGGAAGTAGGAATCAGGTTTAGGGGTCCAAAGATTGGGTAAACCAGTCAAGGGGAGCTTTCCCAAGGCTTCTTTTAATTTCTCTTCTGCCAAGGTATGCAGGACAATTAACCTTTCCCCCTTAGCCTCATCCGGGACAGAAGTAACCGCAAAGGTCTGTTGAGTCATTTCCGCGGCGGCATGGAGGGCTTCTTCGATTTTAATATGGGGAACCATCTCTCCCCCGATTTTAGAAAATCGGGATAATCGGTCTGTGATAGCCAGGAAGCCTTCTTCATCCAAAGCGGCTATATCCCCGGTGATATACCATCCATCCTGGATAGCTCTGGCGGTCAGGTCAGTCCTTCCCAGATATCCCATCATGACATTCGGCCCTTTCACCAGCAGGAGCCCCGGCTGGCCCAGAGGAAGAGGACTCAGGGTTTCCGGGTCCACGATTTTTACGCTGACACCCGGCAGGGGGTGGCCGATACTGCCTTGTTTTCCCCCGACCTGGTAGAATCCAGCTGCCCGGTAACTTTGGGTATTAATGCTGACAGCCGGAGAACACTCGGTACATCCATAGGCCTCATAAGGCCGGATACCAAATCTTTCTTCAAAAGCGTCTGCCAGCCTGGTGGGTAATTTCTCGGCGCCTGCCAGGATAAATCGGAGGGACCCAAACTGTCCCGGGGGAACCCGTTTTATGTAGGCCTGAAGAAAGGTGGGGGTGGATACCATCAGGGTAACCCGGAAACGTTCTACCAAATTCCCGACAGCTTTTAAATCCAGGGGGTTGGGATGGTAAGCCACCTGGAATCCCTTTAGTAAGGGGAACCAGAGGGCCCCGGTGAATCCAAAAGAATGAAAAAAGGGTAAGACTCCCAGCAGCTTATCTTTCTTATCAACCGCAATGATTTGCGCCACCCCTTCCAGGTTAGAGTAAATATTATAATGGCTGAGCATGACCCCTTTAGGGTCGCCGGTGCTGCCGCTGGAGAAAATAACTGTAACCATATCATCCAAATTCCATTTTTTCCGGCTGCCGGACCCTCTTTCCAACCATGGGATAGGCATCCAGCCGGCAAGTATCAATGAGACTCCTTTATCCCATGCGGATATCTTTTCTGCTAAGTCTTCCAGATATAGGGTCTTTGCCGGTAATTGGATTTTAATTTTCTCTGCTAAAGCCCTGGAAGCTATCAGGGTCTGGATACCGCATTGTTTCAGGGAAGAATCAAAAGCTTCCTGGGAAGCGGTATAATTCAGGTTGACCGGGGTTTTGCCGGAAAGCAGGGCCGCTATATTCAAACAAGCGCCGGTCACTGAGGGAGGAACCAATAATCCGGTCATTTCTCCTTCCCGGGCCCAAGTCGATTTCAGTTTCCGGGCCAGGATAACGCTGCGGGCCATAGCCTGCAGATGGGTTACCCGGGGATGGGTTTCTTCTGCCATGACCGGTTGGAATTTATGTCTTCGGGCTTCTTTAAAATAGGCCTGATGCAGAGGTTTCATATCCTTTCGGCGTTGGTAAAAGGCTTCAGTGGACAGTTCCTGGACAATCTGCCGGACCTGGGTAACCGGCGTATTCCCCGGTAAAGGCCTGCCAAAAGTTACCGTGATAGGATAAGGAATCCGATGAGGCCATTTCCAGAGGATCTTCCCTTTTTCAAAAGAGAAAATTGACCCCCAGACCCGGTCCAGATTTATCGGGATAATTGGGGCATCCACCCCTTTCATGATTCGTTCGAACCCTCGGCGGAAGGGTAGCATTTGCCCGATTCGGGTTATCTGCCCTTCGGCGAAAATACAGACCACCTCTCCTTCCTGAATCGCCTGGGAGGCTTCCCGGATGGAATGCAGCATTTCCCTTGC
>DIVR01000021.1 GCA_002428325.1 bacterium UBP4_UBA6127 | reverse complement strand
ACCCAATATGAGATACAATCCGATGGGCTTTTCCATCCGACGGGTAGAACCCTGGTAGGGGATTATGGTGGAGTTGTAACTTCCACTCCCGACCAAAGCCTGTTGATAGTCCGGGGAGATACAACCATGTATATTTTTCGAGAGATGCCTGATGGCTCTCTGGAAACAACAGCTAATGAGAGTAATTGTTTATTTGGCAGTAGTTATGTAAGTCCCAGGGGAGATATATTTTACAGTATTGGAACTTCTTTGCCCTGGTTATTCCGGATAGCAAAGATAGATTATCAAAAACCCTCGCTTACCCTATTAAAAGAATATGACATCACTTATCCCTATCAAGTTGAATCTGCTTTTGTTTTATGTAAACAGGGAAGTTTATGGGGGGATTTATCCTTTAAACCCCATATAAATCAAACCATTATATTTATTTATCAATAAAATGACCTTTCACAAGGCATATCGAATACTTATAACCAGGCAGTTCTAAAACCAGTCGGATTGTATTAAGATGGATTTTAAAATTGTAGATTGAATCATTTTATAGAAGGTGGAGAGAATGCAGAAAAAACAGATAGCTGCCCAGCTTTATACGTTAAGGGATTATCTAAAGACACCTGAGGAGGCTCGAGAAACACTCCAAAAGGTGAAAGAGATAGGGTATCCAGCCGTACAGATTTCCGGGTTTGGTCCCATGCCGACAGAGGTTATCAAAGAAATGCTGGATGAATTTGGGTTGGCCTGCGCCGGGACTCACGAAAGTCCCCTGGAAATCCTGGACCATCCTGAAAAGGTGGTGGAAATCCTGAATATCCTGGGAACAGAATATACCGCCTATCCCTGGCCTCAGAACGAGACTTTTGCGACCTTTAAGGATGTTGAGACTTTAGCTCGAAGACTGAATGAAGCCGGAAAAGTTTTGTATGATTCAGGGAAAATCCTGACCTACCATAACCATCATATTGAATTCAGGCAGGTGGAAGGGAAGATTGTCCTGGAGAGCTTATATGAATTGACCGATCCCCGGTATCTGCAAGGAGAAATAGATACTCACTGGGTCCAACGGGGCGGCGGTAATCCAGTAGCCTGGTGCCAGAAACTAAAAGGCCGATTGCCCCAGCTGCATTTAAAGGATTATCGAATCAATGCAGCCAATGAAATTGAGTTTGCTGAAATTGGATATGGAAACCTCAATTGGGATGAGATTCTGAAAGCAGCCGAAGCCGCAGGCTGTGAATGGTATATTGTGGAACAGGATATCTGTCCCGGAAGCCCGTTTGATTCTTTGAAAATGAGTTTGGATTATCTGGTAAAAACTTACTGTTAATTGTTTCTTAAACCCAATCAGAGGGCCTCTGCATATCATCAGCAGATGCCCTTTTTTATTTAATGAGAGGCCCCATTCCCGTGATAATTAAAATATTTATAAGGATATAGTTGCCATATCCCTATGCAGTTGTAGTAAAATGCAATCGATAGGGTACTCATATTGCATCAGTAAAGTAAATGGAGGGCTTATTTTTATGAAGAATTTAGCGATTGTGATCGGAGTAGTTATCCTGCTGGCTATTTTTTATATGTTATGGAGCAAGACCCTTGATAAGCCAACAGTCGTAGAACGGACGGTAACCCCCCTCGCTATCAGGGGGAATGATAATGTCCGGAAAACCATTGCCCGGCAAAAAGAAAAGGAAGCCGAAGGTAATCTGCAAAAAGTAGTGGATGCAGCCGAGGCGTATTGGGTTGAGAATAACCGATATCCGGAGAAGGACCTGGACCTGACCACCCCCGTCGCATATATAAAGGAAATTCCCAAAGATCCTTTTACCCAGGATAATGTCATCGGGTTTAAGAAAAAAGATAAGCATAATTTCACTGTCTGGAGTATTGGGCCTGACTTGAAAGATGATATTGGGGATGTGGCCTATGATCCCAGTAATGGGGTATTCTCAGATGGGGATATTCTGATTAACAGAAAAGCTCAGGCAATACGCTGACCCTGAGAGACAGATGTGGGTATGTTTCTTAGGTTGATACCGTCAGCTTGAATCATATTAGATGATGAAGAATAAAAAGGAGAGAACCTGTTGAAGGTTATTATCCTGATATGTGTGGGATTAAGCAGTCTTTACTGGATAGGGACTGCTTTTTCTTTTTGGCTGATTCAGAGGAAAGTAACAGTCCTGGAAGATGAACCCGTAAATGGGGAGATGGTTTTCCCCATGTTAAGTATCATTAAGCCTGCCTGCAACGAGGGGATTGGGCTAGATGAGGCGATGGCCAGTGTCTTATTAAGTGATTATCCCTTTTTGGAAATAATCCTGGTGGATGACAGGTCCACTGATGATACGCCTCTGAAGGCAGACCAATGGGCTCAACTGGATTCAAGGGTGAAAGTTATTCATTTAAGGGAATTGCCTGAGGGATGGCTGGGTAAGGTCCATGCCCTCTATCAGGGAGTCAAGACTTCTCAGGGGGACTGGATATTGTTTTCGGATGCGGATGTCCATTTGAATCGGGATACCCTGAAAAGAGCCGTCAGCTGGGCCGAATCCCAAAAATTGGATTTTGTGGGGGTGTTGCCCCAATGCCTGTCCTCAGGATATTGGGTTGATTCCATGGTTTCTGTGGTCATGCGGACTCTCTCGGTGGGAACCAGGATATGGGAAATTGAAAATCCCCAATCCAGAGCATCTATGGGAGTTGGAGCTTTCAACCTGGTCCGCCGCAGGTCCTTCGATAAAACACCGGGATTTGAATGGCTGAAACTGGAAGTAGCCGATGATGCCGGGCTGGGGTTAATGATGAAACAGTCAGGAGCCCATTGTTCTATCGCTAATGGCAGGGGGCTGGTGACCCTTCATTGGTATCATTCAGTCAATGAATTTATCATAGGGTTGGAAAAGGGAGGTTTTGCCAATATTGGGATGTATAGCCATCTCAGGTTATGGGGAATGATACTGGTTATGTTGGTATTGGAATTAACCCCTTTGGTACTATTTTTGGCAGGCCCGTCAGGATTCTATCGATGGGTAGGGGCTTTTTTATTGTTGTTATCACTGGGATTGACCCTGGCGGCCAACCATTGGTTTAGAAGACCGTTGCTGCCTTCATTAGCTTCTCCCCTTGGGTTGATGCTGTTAATCTATGGCATATTTCGTTCCGGGATACTGGCTTGGAAACAAAAAGGCATCTACTGGCGAGGGACCTTTTATCCCACAGCTATTCTGAAAACCGGGAAACGTTTTCGATTTCCCTGATAGGTTTCCTACTCATAAAGAGGCCAGTGCTGACCTGCTGAAGTGGGAGCTCTTTCTTTTATCCTTAACCCAATTAAGGTTGTCAGGGATTGATTTCCATGGCTGTCGGTCAATCTGCCTCGAATAGCTCTTACCTGGGGAGTATCAAACGTCAGTCTCAATATCATGTCCGTGGATGTGGTTGTATCAAAGGTTCCATCATTGTCCAAATCCCATTCAATGGAAAGAGGATCTCCATCAGGGTCAGAACTGTAACCAGCATGGATTGTAATCATATCACCGGTATAGACACTGGAGGGAAGAGCATAAACAAAAGGGACAGGTGCCCGGTTATATCCGGAGGCCGGGGTAATGGTGGTATCTATACTTACCACATTCCCCTGAGCATCATAGACCGTAATACCGAAATTAGTCGTAGAATCCGCAATATAATAGGGGGTCATAAAAGAGGTCGTGATACTGGTGCCGGAAAGAATCATCTCTCCAATGGTATTTCCATCCCTTCTGAGTAAGGCCAGTCCCAATCCCATATTGTCTGTGGCAGTGAAGGGGATTTCCAGATGCCCGCCCACTGGAACCATGGGGGAGGTAATAGTCCCAAAAGTGATGGTGGGTTTAGTGCTGTCAGTGAAGGTTTGGGAATAATTAAAATATCGGTTGATATTCAAGGCCAAGGCGCTGGCATAAGTCAGCCGGCACTCGTTATGGGGGTAATATTCAGGATGAATCCAGCCTCGAGAACCCCTGAAACCGTTGTATTCCAGGTTACCCTGGAAATTACTATCATTCCGCCAATCATGCCAGAGATAAAACCCATGGCCGCATTCATGCATAAAGATACCGTGGTCCACTGAACTTAATTCCCCGATGGTGGTGCCATCAAACCAGGCTCTGGTGATACTTTGAACAAAAGGATAAGGACCCCATTGGGGGATAAGCAGTCCATTATATTTTCTTTCGTCCAGGATGTCCCAGGAGTCCAGCAATGCCACCGTTCCAGCCACACTCATCCCGACTCCTCCATCACTACCATTACCCCAACTGGAGCCTCCGTTAAAACCACCCAACAGGGTCCCATCGGACTTCATTGTCTGCGCTTCATATGTAATCAACCATTGCTGGCCATAAGACCAAACGGGGAGTCCCTTATTCTGGCAGTCTGTATATACCCGGGTCCAAGGATCATCCCGGTAATAGGCAGCTGTATGCGAACCATAAACCACATTGATTTTGGGAGTAACTCCATCCGCTTCTGTCTCATATTGGAAGGTTTTGGCACCTAACCCATAACGTTCCATCCAATCCCTGAAGAAATCTTGATAAAGAGGGACAAAATATTGGAGTTTTTCTACCCCCTGAGGTTGTATGGTCCGGTCAGAGGGGATGAGATAAGCGACTCGGAAGATATGGTTGGCCAGTTCAGAATGGACATAACCGGGAGGCATATTCTTGCGCCACTCGTCAGGCGGTGGAGGTGTTAGTCCCCTGGAGGAACTGATTTCTATGCCGGGGAAAGCCTTTTCTTGGGTATTAACCTGTTCAGGCAGAGCCTTAGGAGATATCCATATAAAAGTAATAATCCCAATAAGTAAAGTAAGCCTGGATAATATCATTTTGGATTTGCCCTCCGAAAAAAATAATTCCAAGTGTACAGATGCCATAATTTACCTTAATTATCAAGGAAAAGCAATACTATTTCGGAGAGATTGTAATCACTCGGTATATTTTTACCAGCCCTATTTATTATTTAAAATGATTTGATAGATTAATCGATTGTTCCCTCGATAATGATGGCTCGGCTTAAGGTTGCTTTTTCCCTAAGAGGAGCAATTTCCCTGTATTGGAGTGAGTTAAAACAATTCTGAACCGATTCCATTGAAGGGAATTCAATCAGTATCATCCGCTTAGGGGTCCAGTCACCCGAAATGGGGGTGATATTAGACCCTCGGGAAAGATATTTACCTCCCTGCTGAACTACCAACTCCTTAACCTTTTCGATATAAGACCGATAGGTTTCCGGGTCTCTGATTTCCATGATTTCAACCATCATATAAACTGGCATGAAAGTATAACTCCTCTTTATCAGACCATATCCTTCTTTTTATGATACCCCATTTTAGGGATGTTGTTTGTAAAACATCCTGAGATTGGGCAGACAAATAAAAAAGGCAGAAGATGAAAATCCTCTGCCCCTTGGAATAATTATAGTATTAGACCTCTTTATATCAAGCCTTTAGCCTCATCTTCACCCATCATGATATTCAGGTTTTGGACAGCTGCTCCCGAGGCTCCTTTACCCAAGTTATCCAATCGGGAAGCCACCAGTATCTGGTCTTCATTGCCAAAGACAAAGACTTCCAGATTGTTGGTATCATTGCATCCGGTGGCATCTAAAAATCCATTACTCAAATGGCTGGCAGAATCAAAAGGAATGACTTTGACAAACCGTTCATCCTGATAGTAATCCGCCATGATTTGATGGATTTCTATAGCTGAATAATTTTTGGACAGATGGCTTTGGGCCAGGGGAACTGAGACAACCATCCCTCGATAAAAATTCCCCACCATAGGATTAAAAACCGGTATCCGGACCAGGCCGCTGACCTTCTTCATCTCAGGCAGATGTTTATGGGCAAGCCCCAGGGCATACATCTGAGGGCTATTGATATCATTGCCGCCAAAATCACTATCCTTATATTTCTGGATGAGTTTTTTACCGCCGCCGCTATAACCGCTGATAGCAAAACTGCTGACAGGATAATCGGCAGGAAGTATTCCCAGTTTTATCAGGGGATATACAGCCAGAATAAATCCGGTGGCATAACAGCCGGGGACTGCGACTCGCTTGGATTGGCTGATTGCCTGCCGCTGATTTTTGCTTAGTTCAGGCAGTCCATAAGTCCAGGCATCATCTGTTCTATGGGCCGTGCTGGCATCCAGGATTCTGGTTTTATCATTGGTAACCAGGGCCACTGATTCTTTGGCGGCCGCATCCGGCAGGCACAGAAACACAAAATCAGCCTCATTGAGGAGGATACTTCGGGCGGCAGGGTCTTTTCGTTTATCAGGATCGATGTTCAGGATTTCAATATCATCCCGCTGAGCCAGCCGCTGGTTTATCTCCAAGCCGGTGGTTCCTTCCTGTCCATCTACAAAAATTTTGGTTTTCATGGGGCAGTTTTCCTCTTTATTAATAAATAAAAAACCGATGGGGTCAGGGGCTTCTCTTTTTATCAGGAATAAAATCCAAGCATAGAAGCATAGAACACCGGTCGATTTCTCTTTATATTATTTTATCTGAAAATGGGAGTTTTGAAATGACTGTTTGTTAAGGGAGAATATTCTAAGTATAATATCGCTGTATGGAAACCGCTGTTTTCTAATAAAACAATGAGGGAAAAGATGAAAAAGAATGTGTTCCGACGAGGGTTTTGTTTTCCTGCCATTATTACACTGACTTTGGGGGTTGGACTGGTATGTCCCGGGTATCCATTTTCTTCCGAGGATATTTCCGATATAGTGAAAGCAGCCCCTTCTTCTGCCAATGAATCATTCTCAGGTAATACCGAACCGGCTCCTGGAGGTGTAATACCCAATGATTCGGGGATCCCAGAGCTGGTCAGGCGGGTAAGACCGGCGGTGGGCGCTATTGTTACCTTTGAAAAGGATGGGTCCCAGGGGCAGGGCAGCGGTGTTTTTATCTCTTCCAGCGGGGAGTTTCTGACGAATCGGCATGTAATTGAAGGGTCTGCAGCGGCCCAGATCAAGTTATATAATGGCAAAATATATCCGGTGAAAAGTGTCCTGGCAGTCAGTCCCCAATTGGATTTAGTTAAATTGCAGGTAGGGGAACCCGGAGATGTGTTTTCTCCGGCCAATATCGCTCTTTCTTTGCCGGTTATCGGTGAACGGCTGATTACTATCGGCAACCCCATGGGATTGGAATATTCAGTCGCTGATGGATTGGTCTCTGGGTATCGGGATGACCCTGAAGATGGGAGGATGATGCAGGTCTCTGTGCCTATTTCCCCCGGGTCCAGCGGCGGCCCCCTGTTTAATCTCAAAGGCCAGGTGGTGAGTATCGCTACCTTCCATATCAGGGGCCAGAACCTTAATTTTGCAGTGCCGGCTGACCGGTTTAAAACTTTGCGTAATCTTCCCACCCCGATGACTCTTGCCCAATGGAATCATCTGCCTGAACTCAAGAAAATCGGCCGGGGGGAAGATTTGATTCAGAAAGCCTCGACTGAAATGGAGTTGGGGAATTATTCTCTGGCTCTAAAATACCTGGAACAGGCAGAACAGACCACTGCTGATAAAGAAACGGTGGAAATGAACAAGGCCTTCTGTTACCTCCGATTGAAAAATTATACTAAATCCCTTCAGTCGGTTCGAGCTTATATCAAAGGTGTCCCTAATTGCCCGCCTGCTTATGCGTTTGGCGCGATGGTCTATATTACCCAGAAAAAATATAATGAGGCCGATGCCTTTCTCAGGGAAGGGATTCGTCAAAACCCTGAAGATGAAAAATTAAGAATGATGCAGGGTGCGGTACTGGTCATGAAAGGGAGTTTCAGGGAAGCTGTGCCGGTTTTGACCAAAGCTGTCCAGAAATATCCCGAAGAAACTTTTCTTCAAGCCGCTCTGGGATATTCTTATCTGGCAACCGAAAGATTTGAGTTGGCAAAAGACCAGTTTAGAAAAGCCGTTAAAAATGATACAGGGTCAGAAATGCTTCATGTGGGTTTTGGGTTGGCCTGCCTATTTACCGGAGACAGGGCAATGGCTCAGGAAGAACATCGTAAACTTCAGAGAATGGATTATGAATATGCCCCTCAGCTGGAAGGGGTGATCAATGATTTCAAGGAAGGTACTATTCAGATTCCCCCTGGGGAGCTGCATGCCAATGACCTGGAAGGAGCCTTGGTAAAATCTCCTAATGGCACTGATTTGGGGAAAATTACTTTTAATGCTTCTGATCCTGATTCCCTTTTGAATCCCAATGGCCCGTATGGTTCAGCTTCCCAGCCTGATTCAATCTTTAACTCTTCCAGCCCTTATGGGAATAGTGATTCTGAATATTCAGCTTTCGCCGAAAATGCCGGCTGGGTCCCTAAAATCTATTATAAAGGGAAATTTGTGGGTTATCTCACAATCAACCCTTTCCTCTTTCCCCGGCTGAATTCAAAGGAATTGAGAAGGTAGAAAAAGTACTTGATAGGGGTTGAAGAAACTGTTTGGAGGTAGAGAATTAATCCTTAATAGCTAGAAGAAATTTATTCTGGTTAGAAAAAAACATTAGAAAATAATAATGGTGCCGAAGCGGGGATTTGAACCCCGACGTCCAAAAAGGACACTACACCCTGAATGTAGCGCGTCTGCCAGTTCCGCCACTTCGGCACATGGAGTGCTCAGGGAATTAATATACTTGTAGAAGAAAAAAATAACATTTCCAGGGGTATCCCGTCAAGGGAAATCTATAAAACCCCCTTTTTTACGGGGTTTGAGGGCAAGGCTACAGGGATGCCGGTATGGTAAAATAATTCCTTATGGCTAAATCTGCAGATGAAAAAATCGAAAAAATCGTTGCTGAGAACCGGAAAGCCCGGCATGACTATTTTTTTCTGGATTTCTGGGAGGCTGGAATTGCCCTGAAAGGCAGTGAAGTGAAGTCCTGCCGAGGGGGAAATTGCAACCTGGCTGACAGTTATGCCCAGATTAAAAATGGGGAATGCTGGCTATTAAATGCCCATATTGCCATATATCCCCAGGCTAATCAGTTCAACCATGATCCCAAGCGGGAACGGAAACTCCTTTTGCATAAAAATGAGATATTCAGAATTCTGGGGAAAATGAAGGTGGGAGGGTTTACCCTGGTGCCGGTGAAACTCTATTTTAAGGGTGGAAAACTGAAAGTGGAACTAGCTCTGGCTAAAGGCAAGAAACAATATGATAAACGGGAAGATATCAAAAAGAGGGATATCGACCGGGAGATGCGAAGAGAAAAGTTTTAAGCCAATTTATTTCTGCGTTAATTCAGCTTTGACTCGCTTATACTTTTGCCCACCATGCTTTGATAATATCCTGAAGCCCGGAGGCGGTTTTATCCAATTGAAGGATTTCCTCAGGGGTCAGGGACCAACCCAGCGCTCCGATATTCTGCAGGGCCTGTTTTCCATTTTTAGCTCCCACCAAGGTTATCGTGCCTTTGGAGATATTCCAGTTTACGGCTATCTGGGCAGGGGTCTTATCTCCATGGGAGCTGCCGATTTCCTGCATCAGTTCAATCAGAGGTCTTAACCTTGCCAATTGATGAGGGGGATATGATTTTCCCCTGGCTCCTTTCGGGGGATTCTCAGGGGTATATTTCCCGGTCAGCAGTCCATGGGCCAGCGGCATATAGGAGACAATGGCTATCCCCATTTCCCTGCATTTTCCAATCAGTCCGGAGGTCTCTGGAGATTGGTGCAGCAGGCTGTAATGAATCTGATTACAGGCCAGGGGGATATTTCTTTTAGCCAGGATATCCGCGGCTTCCCGAGTCTGATTTAAGTCATAATTGGATACTCCAACAGATTTAATGAGTCCTTCTTCATAGGCATCCCCGATTGCATTGACCCAGGTTTTTATGGGTCTGAGGCTTTTGGGATTATGGAGATAATAAAGGTCCAGTTTTTCCATCCCTAATCGGGTCAGGCTTTTCTTGAGGGCTTTCTGCAGGGAGTTTCCCGTCAGCCTCCAGGGCAGCATCGGAGCAAATTTACTGGCAATCAAAGGTCTTTGATGAGAGGGAGCAGCCTTCATGAATTTCCCCAGCAGGGATTCAGAATTTCCCCAGCCATAAACTTCAGCCGTATCAAAAAAATTGATTCCTTCTTTCAAAGATACCTGATAAGCCTCTTCCAGTTCTTTATCCCCATACTCGATTCCATATCCCCAGAGCATTTTCTGGCCCCAGGCCCAGGTACCCATCCCCATCAAAGGGACTTTTAATCCGGAATTTCCCAAGGGGACTAACTGTGTTGGCATAATCATTGTGACCTCCTGCTGGTTTGGAAATACTATACTCAAAAAAGGGAGTTTCTGACAAGAGTATTCAAATGCCTTATCTCTCTCAATGAGTTATCTGAGCTGTTAATTGTCGAGTCTAAAATATCATTCTAAAGTTTAGTTGGTATTTGCCAGGACTCGGATGGATTTAATCCTTATGGTTATGGCCGCTATTAAAACCACAAAGGACCCAGAGAGAATAAAGATAAAACCAATTCCCCGGCATTGACCGGTACCCAAAATATTTCCTAAGGTCGATGCCAATAATCCCCCCGGCATAAAAAGGGGATTAAATACCTGGTCTGCCAGGAATCCTGCCAAACTGTAAGAGATGATGTACCCCAGTTGGGAGATGACCCCAATCAATCCCCAGGCCCTGCCTTGTTTTTCGTTATCAATATTTTTGCGAATCAATACATCAGCGCTGGTATTGATGAAAGGAAGCGTACAGAAAAACAGAAAACCGGCGCTGGTGATAAAGAAGATATGGGTGGTCAGTCCTATCAATGCAAAGAAAAGTCCCCCAAACCCTAATCCGGTTACCAGTATATTAACCATTTTTTCTGTTTTACTGAAAAGTCCGATATAGAGGCTGCTTACCAGCATCCCTGTTGCGCTGATGGACTGGAGGGTCCCCAGGGTTTTAGCATCCGAAAATGCCAGGATCATAGGACCCAGTAAGGTCTGTAAAAAACCTACAAAAAAGGTGATGATGGAAATAATCCCAATCAGGGGCAAGACTCCTGGCTTGGTTGTAATCGCTTCCCATCCTTCTTTCAGGCTATGTAAAAGAGAAGAGGTTTTTTGCGGGTTGATAGGTGAAGGTTTCAGGGTTTTCTTGATGACCAGGACTGCCAGGATGGCGATGAGAAAAGTGGAAATATCAATTATTAAGACCGTCTTGATATCCGTGATAGAAAGTAATATTCCTGCGATCACAGGTGAAATCAAGTATTGGGAAGAGGAGGAAAGCTGAATCAGCCCGCTGGCTTTGGCAAATTGTTCTTCCGATAAGAAATCTGTAACGGATGCTTTGTATGCGGGGCTTTGGATGGCGATAAACAGTGAACTGAGGGTGACTCCCAGGTAGATATGCCAGAGTTCAACATTTCCTGTCATCATCATGAATAAGATAAAAACCAGACCGGAGGCCGAACCCACATCGCCAATGACCATCATGAGCCTTCTGTCGAACCGATCGGCAAAAACCCCACCCAGGGGACGCAACAAGATAGAGGGTAAAAATGAAAATAAAGTAATCAGGGCAAAACTGGTGGCTGTGTGAGTCTTTTGATATACGAAAACACCCAGGGAAAAGGCGGTCAATCCGCCCCCAATAGTTGAGATAAGCTGTCCAATCCAGACAATCAGAAATTTCCAAAAGGGTTTATTGTTTATGTTTTCCATTAATAGATTGAACCTTTCATGATGATCTCAATGGGTATTCCATGAAGGGTTTACTGTCTATCCCTGGCTTCCCCGAGGGTATTATTACCCAGAGCCGGTTTTGGGTCAAAATGTTTTATAGTATTATACTGGTAATAAGATGATGATAAAAAGGAGTATTGTGTATGCCTTTATCAGACTTAGTCCTTAAAAACAGAAGTTATCGACGGTTTTATGAAGAGGAAAAGCTCTCCCGAGAAACCCTGGAAAAATGGCTGGATATCGCCCGACAGACTCCCAGCGCTGCCAATCGACAGCCTTTGAAGTATGTCATCTCCTGTGAAAAGGCTTTGAATGAAAAGATATTTACGACTCTGAAATGGGCAGGGTATCTGGCTGACTGGGATGGACCCATCCCGGGGGAAAGACCTTCCGCCTATCTGGTGATCATACTGGATAAGACCCTTGCTCCGGAAGCCAATTATGACCCAGGGATTGTAGCTCAGACTTTCTTGCTGGCCGCAGTTGAAGAAGGGTTTGGCGGCTGCATGATCGGGTCTCTCGACAGGATTCATTTAATGAAAATCCTGGGACTGGAAATGGACAAATATTCTTCCCTGTTGGTGATTGCCTTAGGTAAACCCAAAGAGACCGTGGTCCTGGAAGAAATCGAGAAGGATGTGTCGATAAAATATTGGCGGGATGAGAGCCAAGTCCACCATGTCCCGAAACGGAAACTCAAAGATATAATTTTATAATAAACCGGTTGAAAGGCTTATCCGGTTGATCGATATCATGCCGGGGGAGTGGGTCTCATCCGGCATTCTTTTATTCCCGAAACTGGTTGACAATCCCATCCATTTCCTCTATGAATGACTATGTTTATTTATCAGGGGAGGAACTATGGATAAGTTAATGGCTTTAGAGACGCGAATGGGTGTTTGGAAGTTCTATTTCAGGGCAGGCCTGAGTTTATGCGTTGTGATTAGTTCCCTGATATTTCTACTCTATCCAGCTTGGGTAACCCTCAGAGTGGCATTAGACTCAGGGTTTGGAAAACCGGGCATCAACTCCTATACCCTCTCTATGTTTGAACAGGTTTCCCATCGGTATAACAAATGGGGAAACCATTACCTGAAATCCCAATATGCCAGTAAAGTCTCTTGGGAAAGTGTGGCAGGGACTGAATGGCCTATCTTTGGATCTGTGTTCTATCTGGCAACCGCTGAGGAAATTCTCCATCAGCTGGAAGGAAAAAAGAACTGGCAGGCCCGAAGGCTCAGGAAAGAGATCCTAAAAACTTCTGAGGTGGCTGCCAGAATCGTGGCTGACCCTTCGACCGCTACCTGGGTTAAGCAACAGTGGGGGGAAAATTATCTCACAAAAGAAAATGTGTTTTACAGGATGCTTTTGATTATGGGATTGACTCATTATGAGCATATCACCGGGAAACTCACTTACAGGCCTCTACTGGGATCCCAAGTCCAAACCCTGGGGAAAGAATTATCAGAAGCTCCTTATCCTCTGTTGGATGACTATCCTGGCGATTGTTATCCCAATGATGTCCTCTGGGCTGTGGCCGCTCTTCGCAGAGCGGACCCTCTGCTGGGGACCGACCATCAAAAACTGGGGGATGATTTGATGAAGGTCCTCAATACCAAGACCCTGGCGAAAGAAGGTCTGCCCACTTTTATGGCAATCAAGTTCACAGGGGAAGGCCATGATTTATCCCGGGGCTGCGGCAACTCAGGCATCCTGATTTATGCCCCTGAACTGGATAGGGGCATCTCCCATCGCTGGTATCAAAATTATGAAAAACACTTTTGGCAGGATAATGGTTGGATCCGGGGATTCAGAGAATATTCCAAGGGGATTCCCTATAGCAATAATGATGTGGATTCTGGCCCTGTCATGGGGGGCTTTGGCTCGGTGGCAACAGTGATCGGGATAGGGGCGGCCAGAGCCAATGGCAGGCTGGACCATGCCTCGGTTTTGACTCGGCAGATTATTCCAGCTTCCTGGCCCACTCCCTGGGGATTGATGATTCCCAGCCTGATGGGTGGATTGATGATCGATGCAGCTCCTCTGGGAGAGATGGCCTTGCTTTTCAGTATGACTCGCCCTGTACCCTCCAGAGATGTGGTTTCTTCCCCATGGACCCTTCCCTGGGGGATTATCCTGATATTCTTCATCTTTCTTCTTCCGGGCCTTTACTTGATTTATACTGAGTATAGATACTGGAAAAAGTGGTTGAAACCGATGGGTCAATCGGCAGAAAGACCTGAAGCAAACCCTGATACCCAGCCTGATACCGGAGAAATCGAATAAACTCATTTTCACAGGTATCATGGATAGAAGGTTGGGAAACTGTTTTATGTGAAGGGATATTTTTACTTATGAAAAACAATAAATGGCTAGGCTATTTTCTTTTAAGCCTGGGGTTCTTTATCCTCGGACAGTTTAACCCTCTTCAGGCGGCATCCTTTGATTCCATTCCCTATTCCCATTACACAGGTATTACCTATGACTTTGAAGGCACCACTTCAATCAGCCTGGATTTGGGGAGGAGGGCCCATTGTTATCCCGGGACTTTTTATGATGCCAGGGCGGCCAAGGTCATTGAGCTGGAAGGTGAACTGAAGCCGGGGAAACAACTTAAATTGATTGAACAGCCTGAGACCCGAAAACCGGCAGGATGGTGGCAGCTGGAGATGGATACTACCGGCTGTAATTTAACAGGCATTCGTTATAATTCCTTCACCCAACAGACCGAGGTATTCATGATGGCTCCAGAGTTTGAATATCAGGTCAGTATCCAATCAACCAGAGAGTATTACTGGCATACCCGATATCCTGAGTTTCCCTTAAAAACTGCTTCCTGGAAATATATCAATAATCATTCGCAAAATCTTTTTAGTAATGATTCCATGGAGTTTTTTTCAGGTATCCGGGAGATGTCTTCTGATTCAGTGTCTGCTGAGATTTTTGATAGGGGCCCTTTTTATTATGATACGGATTCCCGGGTGGTTCATTATTCGGATGATTTTATCAGCATGGTAGAGGTCCTTTATCTCTATACCGGCGGCGCCCATGGAAATACGGTATATAAGAGTTTTACCGCCCAGATTCAGGAAAATGGCATAAAAAGAGTTCAACTGAAAGAGATATTTCTTCCCAATTCACCCTGGCAAAAGGTATTATCTTCATTGGTCTGGAAGGAAGTGTTTGAAAGGGGAGGGTTGACTCCCCGGCGAGGGATGGCAGAAGTGATCTCTGCCGATTACTTGCAGGCTTTTACTCTTTCTGAAGTTGGGTTAACGTTTTATTTTAATCCTTATATCCTGGGTCCCTATGCTGAAGGTCCCTATGTGGTTACTATTCCTTTGACAGTTTTGGAAGGCACTCTGAATCCTCAGGGGCCGGCATCCCGATTCCTCCCGACTCCCTAAAAAGCCCGAACCCAATATCAATAGATGGGACTCTTTACTCATTTCGGGAATAGCCAGAACCATTCCGGGAAGATATAATTTCTATTCTGGGTGAAGGTTATTTTATGACACAAGCGAGGGTGGTTGGAAATGTCTGAATATGTGCATGGATATTCTGCCAGAGAGGCAGAACGATTAAAAGACCAGGCTCAGACCCTGGTGGAGTTGCTGCATCGGGACAGTCAATTTCCTCCCGGCAGCCTGGTATTGGAAGCTGGCTGCGGAGTGGGGGCTCAGACAGTAACCCTTTCAGCCCAATCTCCCGATACTCATTTTATCTCGATGGATATTTCCCTGGAATCCGTCAAAGAAGCCAGGGCTCAAATCAGAAAATCCGGGAATACCAATGTCAGTTTCCTGAACGGGGATATATTTGAACTTCCTTTTCCGGCGGGGGCTTTCGACCATTTGTTTTTATGTTTTGTGCTGGAACATTTACGGGAACCTGTAAAAGCCCTGAAATCATTGAAAACCCTCCTGAAACCAGGGGGAACCGTAACGGTGATTGAAGGAGACCATGGTTCCGTCTATTTCCATCCAGACAGCCCTTATGCTTATAAAGCAATCAATTGCCAGGTTCAGCTTCAGGCCAATGCCGGGGGAGATTCCAATATCGGCCGAAAACTCTATCCTCTTCTGGCAGAAGCTGGGTTTGAGTCTGTAACTGTCTCTCCCCGAATGGTTTATGTGGATTCATCCCGGCCTCAATGGGTGGATGGGTTCACCCGTAAGACCTTTACCGCTATGGTGGAAGGGGTCCGGCAGGAAGCCTTAAAGGCTGGGTTGGTTTCTGAAGTCGATTTTGATCGGGGAATCCATGATTTATATCGAACCACAGAACCGGATGGAACCTTCTGTTATTGTTTTTTTAAAGCTTTTGGAACCTCAAAATAGTTCTTTCGGGAACGGAGTTTTAACGGAGAGGGTCTGACCCTCTCCGTTACCACTCCGTTAATGGACCCATTTTGGCAAGAGATAGAAAAACAGGTATAATGAAATATTCCTGCCGGAAATAAGCCGAGCCGGGAATACCAATCATCTCACAAACAAAGGAGTTACGGGCTTGAGGAATTAAGGGACGGCATAACGAATCTGACTCAGTGGTATTGTCACTGGGAAAATCCAGGTTAATACCTGATAATGAAGGCGTTATCCATCCCCTAAAGGACTTGATGGCCCGGGACTGCCTGACTTCCATATTTACCTCCATTGAAGTATCCTTAATTTCCAGGTTATTACTATTATTATCAGAATCACCTGAAAGGACCCTGAGGGGTCCAGATTTCCAAAGGATAAGGGTCCTGTTCCAAGTATCTTTAGCCGAGTGGGTAACAGCTTTCGCCTGAAATAGAGCGATGGAGGTTATCATAATGAATCAATTATTATTTGAAAATATAACCTTTGGATATGAGACATCCCTGAAACCCATATTAAAGGATGTAACTGCTTCATTTCCAGAGGGTTGGACAGGAATTATCGGACCCAATGGAACCGGAAAAACGACCCTGTTAAAACTGGCCTGTGGAGAATTAACCCCGATCCAAGGCTATATTCGGCATGGGGGGAGAGCCTGTTATTGTTCTCAGCGGACCGATGATCCTCCCTCTCAATGGGAAGAATTTCTTCAGTCAGGTGAATCAGAGGCCTGGGAATGGAGGGGGAGACTGAAAATCCGGGAGGATTGGTTTGAAAGATGGCCGACCCTCAGCCAGGGAGAACGCAAAAGGGCCCAATTGGCAGTAATCCTCTGGCAGGACCCGGATATTCTGGCAGTAGATGAACCCACTAATCATCTGGATAGAGAAGCCAGGCGGTTGGTAGGGGATGCGTTGGCTGCTTATCAGGGGATAGGCTTGTTGGTCAGCCATGACCGGGAGTTACTGGATAATCTATGCCGGCAATGCCTGATGATAGACCCTCCCCAAACCCATAGTTTCCCGGGGGGATATACCGAGGCTTCCCGATTGGCTAAACAAAAGGAAGCTGAAATCCTGGGAGCTTACCAGAAAGCAAAATCAGACATGGAAAGGCTGATGCATTCGGCTTCGGCCAGACTCGATAAAGCGAACCGGTATCGAAATGGGTTTTCTAAAAGAAATCTGGATATCAGGGACAGTGATTCCAGAAGTAAAATCGATTTGGCCCGGGTAAGCGGGAAAGACGGAAAAGCCGGCCGATTGGCTGACCAGTTGAATGGCAGAGTTCGGCAGGCGACTGAAAAAGTCAGTCAATTCAATATTAAGAAGAAATATGAGACTGATTTCTGGGTCTTGGGAGAATCGGCATCCAGGGATTTATTGTTACAGCTGCCGGCAGGGTCGATTGAGCTTGGGGAAGGAAGGATCCTGGAATTCCCGGCATTGGAACTCAGGCCCACCGACCGGATAGCTTTGACTGGTCCTAATGGGACCGGGAAAACGACCCTGTTGAATTACATCCTGAATCAACATCTTACCCTTCCGGAAGGAAAATGGGTTTATCTTCCCCAGGAAATTCATCTGGAAGAAGCCAGCCGTATTATGGAAAGGTTTCATCAGCTTCCTGAAGATGAAAAGGGCAGGGTCATGACTCTGGTCAGTTGCCTGGGGTCCAGGCCGGATAGGTTAGTGGGCGGCCGAAACCTGGCTCCCAGCCCTGGAGAAATCAGGAAACTCCTCCTGGCATTGGGGGCTGCCCGGAATCCCTGGCTGATTATTATGGATGAACCCACCAATCATCTGGACCTCCCTTCAGTGGAAGCTTTGGAATCAGCTTTATCTGAGTTTCCGGGAGCTCTTATTTTGGTCAGCCATGATGAAAGGTTTTTATCCAGGTTGGCCAGGGTCCGATGGGAAATCCATTCCGATAATGATTCCCAGATGAAGCTTCAAACTGCTTTGATAGGGGATGCTTATTAACATAAGGGTACTGGGTAGATTAATATTTTGGCTATTTCTTATGACTTTTTGACAGCTGTCAAAAGGAAATAGGGCGGTTTTTGACAGACCTTGTCTTTCCGTAGTGGCAGGGTACCTCCCTGCAGATTTTAAGATTATCCTCCTTTTCAGATAAGGCAGGCAGGGTTAAATCATACCTTATTTCTTCCTTTTGACAGCTGTCAAAACACTCTGGTTTAAACCAGAAATCAGGGTATTCTGGTTTGTTCTATTTCCTTCTAACCGGTAGGGATGATAGCATAAGACCCAGAAAATAGTAGATAATATGTGTTGCAGGGAGGTTACCTAAATCGATATGAATACATCTGAATTGGAATTATTTCCCAATAAACGAAGCTGGTTGGATTATGAAGGTCTCCTGGGCCTGGTTAAAGAGAGAAAAAAACAGGTGGATGAATTTGAGGATTTCCTCAGGAATCAGACCATTTGGATGACTTCTCCAGCTTCCACCCGGTTCCATCTGGCTACTGAAGGGGGCTTAGTCCAGCATTCCCTGAATGTGGCCAACACCCTTTTACAGTTAAGGGATTTACTGGCGCCTTATATATCCGAAGAAACCTGTGTCATTACAGGGCTTTACCATGATACCGGCAAGATCGGGATGCCGGGAATGCCTTATTACCTTCCTAATCCCAGTGAATGGCATGTGAAAAAACTGGGGATGAAATATGTCATCAACGATAAGGTCATCCATCTGGATATTGCCACCCGAAGCCTTTTCCTGGTCGCTCAATATATCTCTCTTTCGGATGAGGAAGCCCAAGCTATCCGGTATCATGACGGCCAGTATATTGATGAAAATAAATCGGTAGCCCATAAGGAAGCTAAGCTGACTCGGCTTATCCAGTATGCGGATAATTGGAGCAGCGGAACCCTTGAAGAATAATCATCCATCTCAATGAGTGAGGGTTAGGGTGTAAGGGATCTCCCCGGTTTATTTCCCCGCTCTCCCCATGAAGGGCTGGATTTATAGTAGAATAGTGTTAGAAGCATGAGAGCCTTCTAAAATGCCTGATCGGCATTCCCACTTTCTTTCTTTGTGGGGGTGACAGGGTTCGACAGGCCAGAATAGGATACGGAAGCAGGCGGAGTTACGCTGACTCCTAAAAAAGGCGAAAACTGTATAACTGCCAACAACAACTTGGCTCTCGCTGCCTAATTAATTAGGTGGCATGCGTCCCGGAATAAGCAGGCCGGTTCCGAAGGCGCAACATTTTAGGCTTGCTCGCGGGGCTCCCCGTTAACCGGGAGTCACGTTAAAACTCTGGTTGACTGGTCCCAAAGGCAGTGCCGGATGCCGCCTGAGGGATGAGACACTAACCACCCGGCTAAGCCTGTAGCGTCTGGTCTGATTTTTGGTTTGGACCCGGGTTCAATTCCCGGCACCTCCACCATATATATAGAATCCAACCGAAACCAATATACGCACGGACATGGATGCCTAGACCCAGTTGACCGAGGTCCTGTTCGCTGCATGACAGTTGTCGGGCAAGTTTCATATTTGCTAATACTGTTTTAGGCCGAGATGAAAGGAGATCCACAATGATGTATACAATCGCGGTGATCTTGATCGTACTTTGGCTGGTGGGATTGGTGAGCAGTTATACAATTGGAGGATTGATTCACATCCTGTTGGTGATTGCCATTATTGTCGTGTTACTCAATATCATTCGGGGAAGGAGAACCTAATAACCATGAAACCAATCACGTTGATAGGTATCATTCTAATTGTTATGGGGGTCATCGCCTTTGCCTATCAAGGCATCACCTACACGACCCGGGAGAAGGTTATTGATCTTGGTCCGATTCAGGTGACGGCCGAAAAGACCCAAAGGATTCCTCTGATACCGATTGTGGGGGGCATTGCACTGGTAAGCGGCATCGTGCTAGTGATTATGAAAAGAAATTAGAATCTGTCACCATAAACAAACCTTGGACGTAATAAGATGATTTGGGAAGTGTAAGCGAGGTATCAAAGCGAAGAATTCAAAAATCACAGAACAATCTGAAAGCCAAAGGAGCGTAAATCTGATGGGATGAATGTATATGCCTGAAGAATCGGTCGCCATCCATTGGCTAATACGAGAGTTCGGGTTACTGGACTTTGAACGGCTGGAGCATACGCTGCCAGCCATCGACCGCGAACCAGTCGGCCATGATATTTCGCCCCATACCCTTAGGGCTGAGACAAGATATCACCAATTATCGGGGCATCAATCCGACTTCGGAAAGATTTGCTGTAATCGAGGCATATCCATGACAGTCAATCTATTCGCCAAGAAAACCAGGGGTGTCGCGTCCACGAAATCCAAGTCGAAGCTCAATACGGGGGACGCTTTTCAATCCCTGCCCATACCAGAACTCCAGGCAAAGTCGGGATACTCACCCGACAGCCTCATTCAATCCAGAGCCGATAAATGGCAGGCCCGATATGGACCTGACGAGATTGAGGAAAAGAAGGCTAATCCGGTTTTGAATTTTCTCACCTATTGGGGGGGGCCGATCCCATGGATGATCCAATCAGCTGTGAATGAAATTAAACAGCAGAACGGAAAGGTACGAATCGTTGTGAGTGATCATGGGGACGGTTTCACGCCGAGACCATACTGTCGGGTGGTCAATGATGGGTATATTTTTCTATTTTCGATTGAAGAGTTGTTCAAGACGTTGAACTGTCGGTTCACAATGACTTCCATCCTTGGACGAGGTTCCCCGGCCCTCCTGCTGATTCCACTGTGGGATGAAGGGTTGAACAAGCTGCGGGTGGTGATCAAATCATTACTCGCTCAGATCGCACCCTGCGAACGCATTGGAGCGCAATAATCATGAAGACAGCCGTTCTGATTGCCTATTTCTCCCAAAAAGACGAAATTCGTAAGACTTTCAGGAAATGGAGGCGGATCGGATACCTTCGCGCTGTCTGGATTAGTAAAAATGAAGAGGGTGTGGTCAAGACGTGGGATCCATTTCTTGTGGGCAGGATCGTGGCCGCGTTTGTAGCCTTCTTGATTTTCGGTATTTTCGCCGTAACGGCGCCCATAGTCTTTCAAGCTCAGAAGTTTATCCCTGCCGACTTTATTACGCTCGGCATTCAGTTTCTAGCAGGGGGGATTTTCGGGGTATTGCTCAGTGTAGGATGGATACGGCGGTCACGATTCGGAGTGGAACGCCGTTTGCTTGCGGATCATGCTCGCTGGCTCATGGCCGGGGAGACTGTCTTAATTCTTCAAGCGCCGGCCGGGGCATTGCAGACGCCGATGGATATCCTGCTGGCAAGCAGCAAGAACCCGCCCCCGGTTTTCATCCTGCGACCCAGCCATAAAAGACCCTCCTCGGTCGGCTGGGAGATTGGAAAACTACTCACCCCAGCACAGATCCTGGAACATGCTCAGCGCCTGGCCACAGAGCAGGCCGTAACCTCAATACCACTCAAAGATAAAGAACTACTCAAGCGTCTCGAACGGGGCAGCCAGTGGGTTCATCAGGTTTGCCGGGATATCGCTGAAGCGAGCCGTCTTGAGAAGAGCGTATCGTCTGTCGCCGAGTGGCTGCTTGATAACGAATATATTCTGGAAATCAATACTCACGACATTTTGTTGAATCTGCCATGGCGGTTTTACCGGCAGCTCCCGGCGCTTGCGAAGGAACCAGATATACCCCGCATTTATTATCTGGCGCGGGATCTGGCCTCACATGCCGGGCTGCACATGGAGCAGGGAAATATCGAGGCGTTCATCAAGGGGTATCAGACCGTTGCACCCTTAACGATTGGGGAAATTTGGGCGGTACCCCAGATGCTGCGTCTGGTCCTGATCGAGGGAATACAAAAAATTGCCGGCCAGACTTTGGGTGAATTACGTGAGCGTGAGATTGCGGAATTCTGGGCGAACCGCCTCATTGCCGCTAACCGACGGGAACCCAATCGCCTATTCTCACTGATGGCGGAACTGATCGAATCACAACCCGATCCCAGCCCTTATTTCGCCGCACAGTTGTTCGATTTTCTCTACGACGAAGCGGCGGTGCTGGCCCCGGTACAGAACTGGCTGGAACGCGAGTTCCACAAATCCATGAAAGATCTGATTGTCTGGGAGAAAAACCGCCAGACAAATAATTTGATTACCATCGGCAATGCCATCACCAGCCTGCGTCAACTGGCGCTGCTCGATTGGAAAGAATGTTTCGAACAGCTGAGTTGCGTGGAGGAAATCCTGCGGCAGGATCCTGCTGCAATCTATTCCCGGATGGATTTCACCACACGCAACCGTTACCGCCTTGCTATTGAGGAACTGCGTCGCGGGTCAGGTCTGACGGAGGAAGCAATTGCTCAGCACGCCATCGAACTGGCTGCCGAAGCAACGAGCGAGGCGGAGGATAAACCGGAGGATTACGCATGCATCAGCCATGTTGGGCTTTATCTTATCGGTGAGAAAAGAGGTGTGCTGGCTCAGCGTATTGGTTGCCGTGAATCCTGGCGTTTCCGGGCTTTACATTGGGCTTATCGCCATCATACAGCGATCTATTTGCTGGGACTTACTTTCTTTACCGCCCTGTTCATGGGCCTGACGCTATGGCTTTGCCTTTGGGGCCAGGCGATGTGGGTTCAAATATCGATCGCCCTGCTTATGTTCGCGCCTGCAAGCCAGTTGGCGCTGGAAGTTATGAATTATCTGGTGACAGGACTGTTTCCGCCGCGCATTCTGCCGAAGATGAATTTCCGGGTTTCGGGGATTCCTGATGCCTACCGGACGCTTGTTGCCGTGCCGATGATGTTGATTGACCGGCCAACAATTCAGGCCGAAGCAGAAAAGCTGGAAATTCGTTATCTCGCCAATAAAGAGTCTAACCTGTTCTTTTGTTTGTATTCGGATTACAAAGATGCTCCACAACAGACGGACGAGACAGACGCTGATTTGCTGCAATCCGCTATTGAGTGTATCAAAACCCTGAATCGGCGCTATGGTGAAGAGCGTTTCTTCCTGCTGCATCGCGAACGGAAATGGAGCGAATCCGAGCAGAAATATATCGGCTGGGAACGCAAACGTGGGAAGCTTGAGGAACTTAATGAACTGATTACCGGTGTGCGGCCCCGCGAAGCCGGGCCTCTGGTTCTCGTGGGCGATGCGGAGCGGCTTACCGGCGTTAGATTTGTCATTACGCTCGATAGCGATACGCAATTACCTCATGAAACTGCCCGTCGGATGATCGAAACGTTGGCACACCCGCTCAACCAGCCCCGTTTTGATCGCAGGGGGAAGGTTCTGCCCGGTTCTTATACTATTATCCAACCACGTGTTGGTCCTTCTTTACCGAGTGCCAGCGGCTCGCCATTCAGTCGGCTTTTTTCGGGCTCAGCTGGAATCGATCCTTATTCAAATGCGGTTTCCGATGCCTATCAGGATCTTACCGGTGAGGCCTCATATCAGGGGAAGGGCATTTACGATGTGCGCGCCTTCAGCCGGGTACTTTCCGGCCGTTTCCCCGAAGCCTGGTTGCTCAGTCATGATTTGATTGAAGGTGCTCATGTCCGGGTGGGCCTGGCCAGCGATATCGAGTTGTATGACGAAGTCCCACAGGATTACCTGAGCTATTTCAATCGGCAACACCGTTGGATCCGGGGCGATTGGCAGATTGCTGATTGGATTTTTCCGCGTGTCCCTCTGGCGGATGGTGGGCGAGGCCCCAACCCTCTTTCCCTGTTCGATCGCTGGAAAGTGTTCGATAATCTGCGGCGCAGTCTTGTGCCGGCAACCAGTCTGGCGTTATTGCTATTTTGTTGGCTCGTTTCTGTCCAGGCCGGGTGGGTTGCCACTGTTCTGGTTGGGGCTCAACTGTTTTTTTACTCGCTGACTCAACCCCTCACCTGGGCGGCTAAAGGACAAAATCTTAAGGGAATCTCTCCTGGCAGAATCGTTCATGATTTGTTGCGTGTTCTGACCGAAGCGGCGATGCTTCCCTATCAAGCCTGGCTGACGCTGGATGCTATTGTGCGCGTGCTTTATCGCAGAAACATCTCACACCGGAATCTGTTGGAGTGGACTTCGGCTCAGGCAATGTATGGCAAGGCCAGTGCCAAAGCTCCCATGTTCCTGCTTTCAATGAGTCTGGCGAGCCTGTTTAGCATTTTGTCCGGGTGGTCGGTGGTGAGCTGGCGGCCAGAAAACCTCGTTCTGGCTGCCCCCTGGCTGAGCCTCTGGTTTGTGTCGGTAGCAATTGCTTGGCGGCTTATTTGCCGGCCGCCGGCCGTGCAGCCGCTGTCCCTACTCCCCGAATCAGACCGGCAATTTTTGCGGAATGTAGCACGGCGAACCTGGCGCTATTTCTCGGACTTGGTAACTGAAGAAACTTCCTGGTTACCGCCCGACAATTATCAGATATCCCACCAGAATAAATTGGCCATGCGTACCAGCCCAACCAATATCGGGCTTTATCTGGTCAGCGTGTTGAGCTCTTGCGATTTCGGATATTTAACTGTGGATGGCGTTGTGCAAAAACTGACGAAGTCGATGGATATGATTGCGAAACTGGAGCGCAACGAAGGCCATTTATTGAATTGGTACAATATCGAAACCTTGAAGCCGCTCAACCCGCGTTACATTTCCACCGTGGATAGCGGTAATCTATTGGGTTCCTTGTGGGTCCTGGAGCAGGGGTTAGAGCGACTCGTTAATGCGCCGTTGATAGGTGCGAAGGCTTTTGCGGGATTGTATGACACGGCGGATGTTTTATGCGACGCCATTCGCAAAGAAAAGAAAATCAATTTCGACATAGGGACATTGGATGAGTTACGGCGTGAGTGGGCATCCCCGCCTGACCGCTTTCCGGATGCCTTGCGTCTAATGCAGCGAACAGAACCGCGTGTACGGGATCTGACCAGAGAGGACGACGGGACCGCTGTGGATCAAAAGGAGACGGCCTATTGGGTTGGACAAATTGAGAATCAACTGATTGATTGGTTGAACATGGGTGACCGATATTTCTCTTGGGCCGGAATTCTTGCGGAGAAGACGGAGGATGAGATTGCCGGGTTGGCTCCTGAGGCCTTGCCGATGTTTCGTCAAATCCTGCAGGATTCTCCCTCGTTGAAAGAACTGACGGACGGAGACACCTCCTGTATCTTGCTTCTCCAATCTATACGGGAACAGGTGCCCCAAGATGATCGCGACTTTCAGGACTGGCTGGAGCGTGTAAAGACAGCCTTTGAACAAGCGAAATGGTATGCTGGCGAAACGCGGGCCCTTATTGAACAACTATCCCTCGCTTGCCGTGAGCTTTCCGAGTCGATTGACATGCGCTTCCTGTATAACGCCGAGCGGCGTCTGTTTTCAATAGGGTTTAATGTTTCAGAGGGGCGTCTGGACCATGCCTACTATGATTTGTTGGCGAGTGAAGCACGTCTTGGCAGCTTTGTCGCCATCGCCCGAGGGGATATTCCTGCTGAGCATTGGTTTGCCCTCGGCCGCCCCTACGGCGACATAGGGAGGCGCCGGGTACTTCTTAGTTGGACTGGGACGATGTTTGAATACCTGATGCCTCTGCTCTTTCAGCGCTCGTTTGGCAACTCGCTGCTGGATAAATCCACTCGTGAAGCTGTGGCGATTCAAATCGCCTATGGGCGTAAACACCATCTGCCGTGGGGTATCTCAGAGTGTGCCTTTGGTGATCTGGACCTGAATAAAACCTATCAATACTATGCCTTTGGCGTTCCGCAACTCGGACTCAAACGCGGAGGCTCAGAAAAGTATGTAGTCGCTCCCTATGCTACCTTCCTGGCATTAAGCATCGTACCGCAGGAAGCCATGCAAAACCTGAAACGAATGGACGGTTTGCATCTGTTGAGCAGCTACGGCTATTACGAAGCCCTCGACTTCAGCCGTCAGCCGCGCCGAGAGGGCAGACGCGGGGTAATCGTACATGCCTACATGGCTCACCATCAGGGGATGACTTTTCTGGCACTGACCAATTTCCTGCAGGAGAACCGCCTGCTGCATCATTTCTATGCTGACCCTCGAGTACGCACTTTCGAGCCCTTATTGCACGAGCGTATCCCGAGCCTGCCACCGCTTCATCACATCACCACGCACGAGCGCATTGCTTCAGTAGCGGCCATTGGTGAAGCGGCGCCTTCGGTAAGCCAGTTCGACACACCCCATACTGCCACGCCCAAGACCCAACTGCTCAGCAACGGCCATTATGGCCTCATGCTGACGAGCGCCGGCGGCGGTTACAGCCGCTGGGGCGAGATTGAGATAACGCGATGGAGACCGGATTCCACCCGCGACGACTGGGGAACCTTCTGCTATATCCATGATACCGATTCGAACCACTTGTGGAGCAACAGTTATCATCCAGTCGACGGAAAGGTCGAGCATTACAGTGTTAATTTCTCGTTGGACCGTGCCGAGTTCCGGCGATCCGATAATGGCATCAAGAGCGAAACCGAAGTCATCGTAGTCCCGGATGACGATGTGGAAATCCGGCGGCTGACTCTGATCAACCAGTCCGATCGCACCCGGCAGTTGATGCTGACCAGTTATATCGAATTGGCGTTGGCTCCGCACAGGGCTGATTTACAGCATCCTGCGTTCAATAAGCTGTTTATCCAAACCGAGGCCTTGCTTGAGGAGCGGGCGCTTCTGGCCTGGCGCCGCCCCCGTAGTGCCACCGAGCCGCCTGTCTTTATTGCACACCGGCTGACAATGGAGCAAACTATCAGTGAAACTCAGGATGAAATTTTACTCTTTGAGACTGATCGTCGCCGTTTTATTGGCCGAGGCCGAACGCTTGCCAACCCGATGGGAGCTCTAGAAACACCCAATGGCGGGCAGGGGTTTGTACTGGATCCAATCCTCAGCCTATGCCAAAAGTTGACTCTTGTTCCCGGCCAGCGGGTTCAGGTTTCGATGGTAATGGCAGTAGGGTCTTCGCGAAAACAAGTCATCGACCTGATGGATAAGTATGGCAATTCACGCTCCATCGACCATGCGATGGATTTCGCTTGGGAGTCGGCGCAATTGGAATTGCGACTGTTGCGTATCCAGTCTGACGATGCGCGCCGTTTCCAACAGCTTGCAAGCCATTTGCTTTACCCCAATGCACTCCTGCGTCCGAGTGCAAAACGGCTTGCCGAAAACCGCAGGGGACAGGCCGGTTTGTGGGCTTACGCTATCTCGGGCGACTTGCCCATTGCTTTGGTTTCCATCGGCGAGGCGCGGGATCTGGGTTTGATCCGGCAATTACTTCAGGCACACACCTACTGGCGTATGCACGGGTTCATGGCCGATTTAGTAATCCTCAACGAGGAGACTGTCGGCTATACGCAGCCGTTACGTGAAGAACTAGAGCACCTGATTCAATCCCATGGGTCCGGTGCGAGGATTGATCGACCCGGCGGGATTTATTTGTGCAATGTGGAACTGATCCCGGAGGAAGATCTGACGTTGCTGCACGCTGTGGCCAGCGTGGTACTGGTGGCTGCACGTGGAGCATTACTCCAGCAATTGGGCACGGCGATGGAGCCACCTGCCCTGCCCGAACCTGTGGCCCGAAAATACAATCCCCATGATCCTTCGGCAGCATTGCCGTTTATGGAACTTCATTTCTTTAACAGTTTGGGTGGTTTCACCCAGGATGGCCATGAATATGCAATATATCTCGGGCCGGGGATCCACACTCCCGCCCCCTGGGTCAATGTCATTGCTAACCCTTCCTTCGGGACGCTTGTCAGCGAAACCGGAGCAGGGTTCACCTGGCAGGGCAACAGTCAGCGAAACCGCTTGACGCAGTGGTCAAACGACCCCGTGCTGGACACACCCTCTGAAGCGATCTATCTGCGTGATGAGGATAGCGGGCGATACTGGACGCCCACTGCTTCGCCCATTCGAGAAGAAACCGCTTATCGTGCACGGCACGGTGCTGGCTATACGGTCTTTGAGCATAACAGCCACGGTATTAATCAGGAACTGATTGTTTTCGTCCCCATGGATGATGAGGGAGGGAAGCCAATCAAACTACAGCGGCTTTTCCTGCATAACGACTCTGGACGGACTCGCAGGCTGACGCTGACCTACTATGTGGAATGGACGTTGGGCGAAGCGCGTGAATCCTCGCAGATGCATGTTACAACTGCCTGGGACGACGAAGCGCAAGCGATGTTGGCTCTCAATCGTTATCATCCTGATTATGCGGATATGGTAGCCTTTGCGGCGTTGAGTCTTCCTACGGAGTCTTTCACTGCCGACCGCACCGTTTTCATGGGACGGAACCGTTCGATGAGTAATCCTGTGGGGATGACGAGAACCAAGCTTTCGGGCCGGACCGGCGCCGGACTTGATCCGTGTGCCGCATTGCAGGTCAGCCTTAAACTGGCACCCGGCGAACGCACCCAAATCACCTGTATGCTTGGTCAGGCTCCCTCGCTGGAACAGGCTCGCGCCCTGGCGTTGGAGTACCGCGAAAATCAGGCAGTAGAGGATGCACTCCGACAAACCCAAGCCTGGTGGGATAGACAGCTTAGCACCGTTCAGGTTCACACCCCCGAGCTTGCCACCGACCTCATCATCAATCGTTGGATGCTTTACCAAAATCTTGCGTGCCGGATGTGGGGGCGCTCCGGGTTCTATCAATCCGGCGGGGCATTCGGATTCCGTGATCAACTACAGGATGTGATGGCTCTGCTCTATGCTGCTCCCGCATTAGCGCGTGAACATATTCTGCGGGCAGCCGGCCATCAGTTCAAAGAGGGAGACGTGCAACATTGGTGGCATCCACCCGGCGGCGCGGGCATCCGCTCGCGTATTTCGGATGACCTCTTGTGGCTTCCATTTGTTGCTGCTCAATATGTGCGGATTACAGGCGACATGACGATTTTGCATGAGCTAGTCCCGTTTCTCGATGCGCCGCGTCTGGGAACGGATGAACAGGAGAGTTTCCAGCAGCCGGTCGTTTCGCTTGAATGTTCCACCCTCTTCGAACACTGCCAGAGGGCACTCAAGCATGCCCAGCGTTTCGGCGAACATGGTCTGCCGCTCATAGGGACTGGGGACTGGAATGATGGGATGAACCTTGTTGGCGCTGAAGGCAGAGGCGAGAGTGTTTGGTTGGCATGGTTCATGGCGGATGTACTGACAGGTATGTCCGAGATGGCCAACCTGATAGGCCAATCGGAATTCGGCGAAACCTGCCAACATAATCGGACATTGCTGATTGAGCGTGTTGAACGGTTTGCCTGGGACGGGGAGTGGTATCTGCGCGGGACCTTTGATGATGGGTCACCGCTGGGTTCTGCTGCAAATGCCGAAGCAAAAATCGATTCTCTGCCGCAATCTTGGGCGCAGCTATGCGGTGGCGCTGATTCGGAGCGTACCGCACTGGCACTGGATTCGGCCTGGCGGCTTCTTGTGCGTGAGGACGAAAAATTGGTACAGCTCTTAGACCCGCCTTTTGATTGTTCGGAGCCTTCGCCCGGTTACATCAAGGGCTACCCGCCGGGCATCCGCGAAAACGGCGGTCAATATACCCATGCTGCGATCTGGCTAGCGATGGCGATGGCACGGCGGGGTGATGGCACACGCGCAGCCGGGATCTTGCGTATGCTTAACCCTGTCGAACATGCCCGTGAACCGGAATCGGTCTGGCGCTATGGGGTCGAACCTTATGTGGTTGCGGCAGATGTCTATCGGTTGCCTGAACGGACCGGACAGGGTGGCTGGTCATGGTACACCGGTTCGGCCGCGTGGATGTATCGCGCCTGGGTAGAGGAAATCCTGGGTCTCAAAGTACGCGCTGAAACGATGCAAATCGCCCCGGTCATTCCCGGTTGGTGGGATGGCTTCCAGATGAGTTATCGCCATGGTGAGGCGCTTTACGAGATTCAGGTCGAAAACCCGGACCATTGTGAGCAGGGAGTGGTATGGGTGGAACTCGATGGCCAGCGTATCAAGGATGGTGTGATTCCATTAGCCCGAGAGTTGATCAAACACCGTGTTCTCGTCCGCATGGGCCGGTGATGTATGGTATCGTTGCCCCTACTGTTTTGGTACCCCAGGGAAATCTACCTCAAATTCACTTTTCTTCCTGTCTCCGAAGAGAGACCTTTTCGGAGGTATCCGCAAGCCCTTGGTTGGCATCGTAATGAATTTAGAGTATGCTGACAGTTCCAAATGAATTGTTATTAGGGACTAGTAATCAAGCCTCCTTGTGAAAGGATAATAGATTGAATAAAACTATTTTGATAATAATCTTGATGTTCACGATAGGTATTGCCTCTGTAAGGACAGAAGCGAAGACCAAAATCATGCAAGCAGAACTCGGACCCTCGAAAACCATGATTACTGAGCCTGAGAAATGGAATGGGAAGGTCCTTATCCTTGTTCATGGAATGCGAATTGAAAACAGCCCGCTTACAGCAGACTTCAATGCTGAGATATTACCTTACAGGCAACTGCTTAAAGAAGGATGGATAATAGCCTCCACCAGTTATCGGCGGAACGGTTATATTGTAGATGATGCTATTTTAGATGTTGATGACCTGCGGGATTATGTCATTAAGACTTATGGACAACCAAAACAGATATTTCTTTTCGGTTGGTCAATGGGGGGGATCATTATCACAAAGATGGCTGAGACCCATGGGGACAAGTATGATGGTGCGGTAGCGGTTGGCGCAGCCATCGGAATATTGGGTCCCAACGATAAATTCAATCCCCAGATGCCGGTCCTCTATCTTACCAACCAAAGCGAGACAACCGGGCCCCGGTCTTATGTTGATAACGCAGTAAATGCGACAGTGCGGCCGGCCTTCTGGTTGATAAAACGTGATGGCCACTGCATCACCAACGGAGAAGAAGAACTGGTGGCATTAAAAGCGCTTATTACCTATAAGAATACCGGTAAGATTGCTTTCTATGAAGATGGAACCATCACTACCAGGCCTCCGGCATCTGTCGCCAGGTTTAAGAGTGGTAAGGCTTTTGCGAAGGTGAAACAACGGGGGAATATCAATACTGAATTTGTTGCTGCGGATCTGAAACGGCTTGGTATAAAAAAAGGTGATAAATTCCAGGTCAGCTTTGGTGATAAAACGGCTACGGTCTTTTTTGGGACTACCTATAGCGATGTTTCCAGCGGTGAGTGGATTGGTTTTATCGAATCCCAAGGATTCTTGAAGATTGCCCGTAACTGGGAGGATGCAGCAGGAACACTTGGTTGTAAGGAAGAAGATGAACTGTGTATCTTTCCTGTTGCTCCAAAACCATGAAACAGTGAGATGATTCATAGTGAATTACATTTTGGACTTAAGAGAATACTGATAACAATTATTTCAGAGGGTAAAACCAATCCGGTTATCTTATATATATTTTCCTAACAAAAGCTTAAAACTACGGTGGGGTACTTCATCGCTTCAGCAGAGAAGAGGTAAATCATACCAACTGTTTTCCTCATTATTATTTCCTTTCCTTTTACTTAGAGCAGAAATAGTTAATTCTACCGGAGTCATGATATTTATTATTAGTTGCATTAATTTGCTTTATTTTGTGTTTGCATCTATTGATGTCTTTTTGATAATATGAGGCGAAATCATAGTTGATAGTTGGGCTAGAATTGACTTTATTGATATGTTTATTGTAATTTTTTAAAAGATAGAATATAAAACAAGGTAAAGCATTCCCAAAGGCAATATTATGTGACTGCAATTACACCCATAAGAGAACTATATTATACCTTTGTATGTTACAAATATTATAAAACTGGTTGAAAGTGTTATAAACAGGATTATTGATAATGAGAAAAACTACCCAAAAAGCTTCTTGGAGCCACCTTAGGCATCATCTTACTGTACTTGACCATACCGTGCTGATCGGGCTGATTCATGATCTCTATACTGCCAGCAAGGATAATCAAATCTTTCTTCATACCCGATTTGCCCTGAGTGATGATGTGTTGGCGCCTTATAAGGCAACCATCTCCCGCTGGGTCAATCCTGATATGATACGTAACCAGGATATTTCAGTATCTAATGCCAGGAAGGCAATATCCGATTACAAAAAAGCCATTGGTAGACCCGAGGGTCTAGCCGACTTGTCAGTGTTCTACTGTGAAGCTTGTGCTGACCTCTTGGATTGTTGTGGTATGGATGAGGAGGGGTATTTCAACGCATTAGTCCGTATGTTCAAACAGGCATTAATGGCTATCCAAAAATTGAATCCAAGCGAACGGGCAGACTTTTTAGAACGACTAAAGCATGTGCAGAATGAGGGGCACAACTGGGGCTGGGGCGTTGGCGACGACATGGATGATTTGATGGCGGAGTATGGATTTGTCGAAGAGTGACCAGGACACTTATCCATCAGATGAACTGCAACTACTGCGAGAGGAAAACTCCCGTCTAAAGAGGTTACTGACTAGTTATGGAATAGCCTGGGAGGATTCGCAAGTTTTGGAACCCGAGGCTCTGCTTACAGAACCGATTCCATCACTAACTCAGTTCACCACTACCGATAAGATTAGACTATTTCGAAAGCTATTTCGGGGTCGCAGCGATGTGTATCCTTTGCGTTGGGAATCATCCAAGGGTCTATCTGGATATTCACCAGCATGTGGTAATGAGTGGAAACCGGGTTTATGCTATAGGCCGAAGGTTAAATGTGGTGATTGCAAACAGCGGCTTTTACTACCCGTCACCGACCAGGTGATTTACGATCACCTGGCTGGAAAGCACACAGTCGGTATCTATCCTCTCTTGAGCGATGACAGCTGTTATTTTTTAGCTGCCGATTTCGATGAAGCAGATTGGCGGGAGGATGTCCAAGCCTTCATGCAATCTTCACAAGAGCTGCAGATACCTACTGCTTTGGAAATCTCACGATCTGGCAATGGGGGGCATGTCTGGATATTCTTTGCGGATTCAATTCCAGCCCGGGAGGCCCGACAGCTAGGATCTGCACTTATAAGCCATACCTGTAACCGCACCCGTCAATTGTCTCTGTCGAGTTATGACCGTCTCTTTCCCAACCAAGATACCCTTCCCAATGGAGGATTCGGCAACCTAATTGCGCTCTCCTTACAGAAACAATCTCGTAAGCAGGGTTTCAGTGTGTTCGTCGATGAGAATTTCGAACCCTATCCCGATCAATGGGATTTCCTTGCCTCAATCCGACCACTGTCTAGAATTAAACTTGAGGAGTCTATTCTAAAGGCTAGTGGTGGCCGACATCCGTTGGATATTGGCTTATCTATAGATGAGGAGAACAGCAAGCCTTGGCAGCGTCCGATAACGATTACCGTCAAGATATCTGGGTCGCTGCCTGAATCGTTGAATCTTATTTTGGCAAACCAGATATTTATCGACAAAACCAATCTGTCTCAACCGCTAACCAATCGTTTGTTCAGGCTTGCTACTTTTCAGAATCCTGAGTTCTACAAAGCCCAAGCTATGCGTCTGCCAGTGTGGAATAAACCTCGCATTATAAGTTGTGCTGAAAATTACCCCCAATATCTCGGCCTGCCACGGGGCTGCCTCGACGCGGTGCTGGACCTATTGGAAGAGAACGGCATCCGACCGGAGCTACAGGACGAACGCCTGTCTGGACGGAAGGTGATTGCCAAATTCACCGGTACCTTACGTAAGGATCAGAAGACAGTAGTGCGGGAGATGCTCAAACACGAGGTCGGAGTACTCTGTGCTCCTACAGCCTTTGGCAAGACCGTTACCGCCGCAGCTCTAATCGCTCGACGCAAGGTAAGCACGTTGGTACTGGTACACCGCACCGAACTGCTGCAACAGTGGAAGGAGCGCCTGACAGGATTTCTTGAGATCCCTAAAGGTGATTTGGGCATCATCTGTGGCGGTAAGAAGAATCCTTCAAGAAAAATTGACATTGCTGTCATGCAGTCGTTGTCACGGAGGGCCGATTTGGTAGAATTTCTTGACGACTATGGGCAGATTATTGTTGATGAGTGCCATCACCTATCAGCTTTTTCTTTCGAGGCGATCCTTAAACAGGCCAAATCCAGATTTATAGTTGGACTGACCGCTACTCCTGTGCGTCGTGACGGCCATCATCCGATTATTTTCATGCAATGCGGACCTATACGGCACAATGTTGCAAAATCTGAAACTTCTCCGATTCAAATGGATGTGTTACCCCGATATCTGCCTGCTCACGAGATTCCTCATGAATTACCTATCCAAGAAGTGTTCCGCATTCTCATCAATGATAAAAAACGAAATTACCGCATTTCTACGGATGTACTGACCTCTTACCTGGAGGGTCGCAAAGTGCTCGTTTTAACTGAACGTGCTGAACATCTAACATTACTTCATGAAGCTCTTAAGGATAAGATCAAACACTGTTTTGTTCTACACGGACGTCTGTCGAAAAAGCAGAGGATTGCTGTTTTTACCGAACTCGGGGATCTAGACGATTCAGAACCACGAGTACTGCTTGCTACTGGACAGTTGATTGGTGAAGGCTTTGACCACCCTCCATTGGATACCCTTGTGCTGGCTATGCCGATTTCATGGAAGGGAACGTTGCAGCAATATGCTGGCCGACTCCACAGAAATCATGCCGACAAACTGGATGTACGTATTTATGATTACGTTGAAAACGACCATTCCCAGTTAGCCCGCATGTGGGATAAAAGACAACGTGGCTATAGGGCGATGGGCTACCTGATCAAGCCTCCTGAGGTACTAAATTTGGATAGTGGTTAAAAATTAATATATGGTAGGTTTACAACCAATATTATTCTGGTTTGGGAGGTGCATCGATACACTAAGCCTTTAGTCGTTTGATTGTCACAGCATCTCGTTGATGTCTAGATTTACTGCTAACTAGTTATCTTCGGACAAGGTAGATATTAGGAATCTCTAGTCGGTTATATGGGTAATCACTTGTGTCCAATAATTGACCAGATAGAGCTGTAGATCAGGCTCAGGAGGTTTTGCAGGGAGAGAAGGATTTAAAGACGAGGTATTGGAAGACTATCTGGCGAAAGATACGGGCAAGATAAGTAAAAGACGGCTCGCTGCTAATCCCGAAGTATGATCCATATCAGAGATAAACCATTATCATCATCGATGCTGACTTATCGGTGGATGGGTGACATCAGGGAAAGACTCTCTGCACTTATTGTGAAATTTGTGTTAAACAGCATCCAATGAGCGTTTTAGTTTGAAAAAGAACTGAAGAGGCTTTGAATATAGGTATCACGTAGTTTTATGTATTTTATGTTTAAAAGCACTGATCAGCTCAAGTCTGAATGTCTTTTTTATATCCTTTATTTTTAGCCGTATCATAGGTCAGGATTTCACGAATCTCCGGTGACTGATAATTCTCATGGGGTATTCTATCTGGATAGAAAGTGTTGGAGCCTTTGGGTTGCTGATGTATTATGAAATTAGGAGAGAAGGCGAGGTTATCTGCCTGAAATCCTGGGTTTCAAATAGAAGGTAAGAGGGAGGCTGATTATGACAGAGAAAAATCCCTTTGTGGTTACCATCAACCGACAACTGGGCAGCGGCGCTGATTTTATTGGAAAACAGTTAGCTGAGAATCTAGGCTTGTTATATCTCGACCGGGAGATTCTTCAGCAGGCAGCCACCCAGCTCAATGTATCAGAAGATGCCATCCAATCCCGGGATGAAGCCGTGCCTACCTTCTGGGAATCTTTTATGGAGTCCTTTGCTATCGGGATTCCGGAGGATGTTTACAGAGTTCCTCCCAACACCCTCCCGACCAGCCATGAAATATACCTGGCTGAATCCAAGATAATCAAACAAGTAGCAGACCGGCAAAGTGCTGTCATTATGGGGCGTGGAGGTTATTATGTCCTGCAGGACCATCCCCGGCGTCTGAGCCTCTTCTTTCATGCCAACAGTGAATTTCGGCTCCAACGGCTTAAAGATATCTATCATTATTCAGAGCCGGAAGCCCTGGAAATGATCAAGGCTTCAGATAACACCCGCGCCCGATATCATCAGATGGTCTCAGGCAAAGAATGGAATGATGCCAGGCTCTATGATCTTTGCCTGGATACCAGCCAACTGGGGATGGATGTCTCTCTTAAAGTCATACTGACAGCGATAAAAGAACGGTTTGGTTAAACAGAAAATGTTAATTGATGATATGTATCAGCCACTGTTTTATCAATAAATATTCAGAAAAATATTCGGTAATCCCACCTAAATAAAAGCTAGAATACAGCCAAGCGACTGTATTCTGGAAAAGTAATTACAATAGATATCTATTGTTTTATGGATTACTTCACTTTATCCAAGGAGATACCCAGGGCTTTAGCCACACCCTGACCATATGCAGGGTCTGCCTTCAGGCAGTTCCCGATATGCCTGATTTTAATTTCCTTGGGAATATCCCCCATAGATCGGGCTGTATTTTCAAATAAGACCTGTTGTTGCTCAGGAGACATCAATCGGAACAGCAGGCCCGGCTGGGTATAATAGTCGTCGTCATCATCCCGGAAATTCCAGTTATCAGCGGCGCCCTCCAGTGGCAGTGGCGGTTCCTTAAATTCCGGTTGTTCCTGCCATTCTCCAAAACTGTTAGGTTCATAACCCAGGGTGCTTCCTGCATTGCCGTTAACCCGCATCTGTCCATCTCGATGATAGCTGTTGACCGGACATCTGGGAGCATTCACCGGAATCTGGTGATGGTTGACTCCCAACCGGTACCGTTGAGCGTCTCCATAGGAGAAGAGTCTTCCCTGTAACATCTTATCAGGTGAAAATCCGATGCCTGGAACGATATTGGCAGGATTAAATGCTGCTTGTTCAACATCAGCAAAATAGTTTTCCGGATTTTTGTTCAGCTCAAAATACCCCACTTCAATCAGGGGGTAATCTTTCCGATACCAGACCTTGGTTAAATCGAAAGGATTATAAGGCAGCTTTTTTGCCTGTTCATCGGTCATGACCTGAATAAACATCTTCCATCGGGGAAACTCGCCTCGTTCAATACTTTCATAAAGGTCCCGCTGATGGCTTTCTCGGTCTTTGGCAATAATAGCTTCGGCTTCAGCATCGGTGAGATTCTTAATGCCTTGCTGGGTAACAAAATGAAATTTGACCCAGATTCGCTGATTCTGGGCATTAATCAAACTAAAGGTATGGCTGCCAAACCCATGCATATGCCTGTAAGAGTAGGGAATCCCTCGGTCACTCATAGTAATGGTCACCTGATGCAGAGCCTCCGGAAGAGAACTCCAAAAGTCCCAGTTGGTTTTTGCGCATCGCATATTGGTACGAGGGTCCCGTTTCACAGCATGGTTTAAGTCAGGAAACTTAAGAGAGTCTCGAATGAAAAATACCGGAGTATTATTCCCCACCAAATCCCAGTTGCCTTCCTCGGTATAAAATTTCATAGCAAATCCCCGGATATCCCGTTCCGCGTCTGCGGCGCCCCGTTCTCCTGCAACGGTGGAAAATCGGACAAACATATCTGTTTTCTTCCCGATTTCCGAGAAGATTTTAGCTTTTGTATATTTTGTGATGTCATGGGTAACAGTAAAAGTCCCAAAGGCGCCGGAGCCTTTAGCATGCATTCTTCTTTCCGGAATGACTTCTCTGTCAAAGTGGGCCAGTTTCTCCAGGAACCAGACATCCTGCAGCAACATCGGTCCCCTGGGGCCCGCGGTCATGGAATTCTGGTTATCAACGACTGGAGCTCCGGCAACTGTAGTCAGTTTTTTCTTGTTTTTCTTATCCATGGTGAACCTCCTTGTTTAGCATTCTTTCATTATTAACACACACTGAAAAAGAATTCAATTAAATCCCAATGACCGGCGATTGAGTCATTGCCCATAAATTCAGCCGGATTCCTGAAGCTGCCGAGTAACCAATATTGTATTCATCAGAATTCATTGAAAGTTGAATTTCGCTTGGAAAATTAATTGAAAAGTTATCATTCTGGTTTGATTTATAGAAGAATTACATAAAGTTCATCAAACCCACTCTTTAAAATGAGTTAGAATAAAGGCCAAAAGGGAAGAGGGAAAAATATCTTTCCCCAGTATCCTCTATAAAATCAATTTAAGGAGATAGTGAGATGAGAAGAAGAAACACCTGGCTGAGAATAGGGCTGATACTGGCCCTGGTGTTGGTGCCAATCTTAGGGATAAGCCAAACCCTGACTGACAATGGCAGCACCACTCCTGACCATATCACCCTGACCTGGACTGATAATCCTACTGAAACCATGACTCTTACCTGGAGAACTGATACGACTATCCTGAATGGTTATATCCAGTATCAGAAAGGGAGTGGGATAAATCAGAAAGCCGATATTGTGAAAGCTCATTATTCAGTTTTTACCAGTAATATTGGGATTTCCCATATTTTTACTGAGACCCTCTCCGAACTCTCTCCCAATACCCGATATACTTATCGGGTCGGGGGGTATCCGGAATGGAGTCCTTCCCATACCTTTAAAACAGCCAATCGGAATGCTTCCAGTGTGAAATTTCTGATATTTGGTGACAGCCAGAGTTCTGATAAAGGGGAAAAACCATATTGGGTTTGGCATAATACCCTCAATAATGCGGTGAATGCCAACCCTGATGCTGAATTCTTTGTTAACGTAGGAGATTTATCCGATGTCGGGCAAAGCGGCACTCACTGGAATGCCTGGTTTAAGGCTTCTGAGGGAATGATAGACAGAATTCCTATCATGCCGGTAGAAGGGAATCATGAGACTTATGGGGACCCCAGCAATCATAAGCCTGTTTATTACCTTTCCCAGTTTACCCTTTCTGAAAATGGACCTGCCGGATTAAAGGAACAGGCCTATTCTTATGATATAGGGCCAGTACATATCGTTGTTCTTGATAGCCAGGCGGATGAAGAAGGCGATATCCTTCCAGCTCAGAAAACCTGGTTGGAATCGGATTTAGCAGCATCCAAGGCTCCCTGGAAAATAGCTTTCTTTCACAAGCCCCCTTATGAAGTCCATAATGTCAGAGCTAACCTGAATGTAAAGGAAGCTTTCTGCCCGGTATTGGATAAATATCATGTAGATATGGTTTTTAATGGCCATGACCATGGGGTTGCCCGCACCTATCCCATCAAAGATGGAAAATATATGCAGAAGCCTTCCGAAGGGACCATCTATTATGTGGTGGGCAGAAGCGGAACCAAGGTTTATAAAGATATTGGTAAAAAAGACTGGGATACCTACTTTTTTGCTCCTCAGAGCCAGCCCAATTATTTAGTCTTTAAGGCGGATAAGAATAAGTTGTCGGTAAAATCCTTTAATCAGGATGGTACCCTTCTGGATGATTTCTTTATTGATAAAAAGAAAGACATCAGTTCCGATAGTAAGAAATAAATATGTTTTCGGCCAGAGGGGGAGGTACCCTCCCCCTCTGATTTCCTACCCACCCATTTCCCTTTATGCCCTAGTTGTCTTACAATAGCTGGAGTTGTCCAGAGATATTCATGGGTTTTTCAGAAGAAAGGTATATCGACTGTAAAACTATTAGGGAGATGCCATTCAGATGAAGCTATATCAATTTAAGATTCAACTCTTGCATATCAATCCTCCAATCTGGAGAAGTTTTGTGGTTCCTTCTACCCTTCCATTGGATTCTTTTCATCAAGTGATTCAGGTGGTCATGGGGTGGGAAAATTGTCACCTTTATGAATTTCGTATTGACAGTAAAGCATATGTCTGCGATATAGATGAATGCCCGGGTGCCTTGGATTGCAGGAAATATAAATTGGAAGATGTCGTGAAGGATAAAGGGGCCAAGATAAAATATGACTACGATTTCGGGGATAATTGGGAACATGAAATAACTTTAATTGATACCGATTATGTCAGTTATGGACCTTTGGGCCTGTATCGATGCCTGGACGGGAAAAGAGCCTGTCCCCCGGAAGATGTCGGAGGACCCCTGGGATATGAGGAATTATGTAAAGCCATGAAAAAACCTCGCAGTAAAAAGTATGCGGAGTATATCGATTGGCTGGGGAAAGAGTATGATAGTGAATATTTTAATATTGATGAAACCAGTGAGTTGCTATAACTGATTTGCTTATCTTACTGATTCCTTATTTCCTAGCCATAAGAGCCTGTTTGCAGGTAGAATCTATTAGTTAAATAATAATCATGCTTACTGGGATGCTTACCTGAAGTAAATTATAAGGAGTTATCTGAAAATGGCTTTTGAATTTAAAAGTAAATTACCTACTGCAGAGGAAATCCAGGCCGAAATTCCTCTTTCTAAAGAATTAAAAGAAGTGAAACAGGCTTGTGATAAAAGAATCAAAGATGTTTTTCTTCGTAAAGAAAACAAGTTTATTCTGGTGATAGGGCCTTGTTCGGCCCATGATGAAAATGCCGTGGTCGAATATAATGCCCGGCTGGCTAAAGTCCAGGATAAAGTCCAAGAAAGAATTGTCCTGGTCCCCAGGATTTATACCAATAAGCCCAGGACTACCGGCGCCGGGTATAAGGGGATGGTGCATCAGCCTAATCCCCATGAGAAACCCAATATACTGGAAGGGCTTAAAGCTATTCGGCACATGCATATCCGTTCCCTGAGTGAATCCCATCTTTCCTCGGCGGATGAAATGCTTTATCCGGATAACACTCCTTACCTGGATGATATTTTGAGTTATGTGGCTATCGGTGCCCGTTCGGTGGAAAACCAGCAGCATCGGTTGACAGCTTCCGGGATGGATATCCCTGCCGGCATGAAAAACCCGACTTCAGGGGATATGGATGTTATGTTGAATTCAGTCCATGCCGCCCAAATTCCTCAGGATTTTATATATTATGGTTGGGAAGTCAGGACCAAAGGTAATTTCCTGGCCCATTGTATCCTACGTGGGGCTTTTAACCAGTTTGGCCAGAGTATCCCCAATTATTATTATGAAGATATCATTACCCTTTCTGAGAAATATATCGAGAGGAAACTTAAAAACCCTACTATTTTAGTGGATACCAACCATGCTAATTCCAATAAGAGGTATAAGGAACAGCCTCGAATTGCCATGGATATCATGAAAAGCAGGAAACAGTCAGAGATAATCAGGGATATGGTCCGGGGACTGATGATTGAATCCTTTATTGTGGAAGGTTCTCAGGACCCTTCCGGAAATGTCTATGGCCAGTCAATTACGGATCCCTGCCTGGGTTGGGAAGATACTGAGAAATTGATTTATCAAATCGCTGATACTGTCTAGAACAAGCCATTCTATAGGTTGATACAGAAGGCTGAACTCTCTTAAAAAGGGGTTCAGCCTTTTTTGATTCAGGCTGTGGTATAGTGAAATGAATTTTACTCCGAAGAGTTTTAGAAAAATCCTTCAAGGAGCCTTATTACAATGAATCAACAATGGCTGGCATGGGCCAGGAAGCTCCAATCCATCTCCCAGACCGGATTACATTTTAACCAGAATCCTTTTGATGCCGTCCGATACCGGGAAATCCAGTCGGTAGCAGTAGAAATGATGGCGGCCTATTCAGATTCAGAACCTGAATATATTCAAAACCTCTTTGATACCGAAACAGGATATGCCACTCCTAAAGTGGAAGTCCGTGGTGTGGTTTTCCAGGAAGACTCCCTGCTAATGGTGAAAGAAAGAATGGATGGAAAATGGACCATCCCGGGAGGATGGGCTGATATCAATGAATCACCATCTGAGGCTGTCGTCCGGGAAATCCGGGAAGAGTCCGGCTATCAGGTTCGGTGCATCAAACTACTGGGAGTATATGACCGTGCCAAGCATCCCCATGAACCACCCTGCCCTTATCATGTCTATAAAATAGTCTTTCTCTGTGAATTGATAGGAGGAACTCCGGGTTCCAGCATTGAAACAGAACAAGTAGGATTTTTCCGGGAAAATAATATTCCAGAATTATCCCTGGCCAGGATAACTCCCGGACAAATCACCCGATTTTTTACCCATCATCAGGATATTTCTCTGCCCACGGATTTTGATTAATTTCCCATTTGCATCTTTTCAAGGTTCCGACTAGAATAAGGTCGGTTTTTCCTGTCTGTCTTTTAGTTAAAATTGGGGAACAGGGTTTTGGAGGAAAAAGTTTTATGGTAAACCAGGAACGTAATCCTTTAACGGCAGAGAATATACTCAATTCCCTGGCCGATGGTGTATATGTTACAGATGTGGATCGGCATATTATTTTCTGGAATAAAGCGGCTGAACAGATCACCGAATGGAAATCTGAGGAAGTCGTCGGCCGTTCATGTTTTGATAATATCCTGGTTCATATAGATAAAGATGGAAACCCTCTATGTGGTAAGGAGTTCTGTCCCCTGCATCGCAGCATTCTCTCCGGTGAAAAAAGCACCTACCCCCTGATTCTTTTTGCTCAAACTAAAGATGGGACCCGAATCCCCTTGCAGGTTTCTGTTTCTCCGATTGTAAATTCCAATAATGAGATTATCGGAGGGGTGGAGATATTTCGGGATTTATCCAGGCTGATGAATGACCTGGACCGGGCACGAATTATCCAGGATTCTGCTATGAAGCCCGACCTGCCTCCCGATTCCCGGGTGGATATTCAGGTCCATAATGTCCCCCAGGAATATATCGGTGGGGATTTCTATCGGGTAGAAGCCCTGGATACTGACCATTATGCCATGATTGTGGCGGATGTGATGGGGCATGGTATTGCTGCGGCCCTTTATACCATGCAGCTTCGTTCTCTTTGGGAAGATTCTCGGGATAAAATGGCTCATCCCGAAATCTTTATGAGCCACATGAACCAGGGTCTCAGTGTCTTGGTGGGAGATAATAATTATTTTGCTACCGCTGCCTATGCCTGGATCGATTTGAAGGAAAGAAAAATCCATTATGCTGGAGCCGGGCATCCATATCCTTTCCTATTCAGGGCGGATGGAACGATCGTAAAAATGGAATCCACCGGGTTACCCCTGGGGATGCTGCGGCATTCAACTTATACCCAAAGAGAGGTAGATCTCCTTCCCGGTGACAGCCTGTTATTTTATTCCGATGGAGCTATAGAGGTTTTTGATCCAGAAGAAAAAATGTTGGGGGAAGAAGGATTCCTGGAATTGGTAAGAGCTGTTGGTTATCCGGAAATCTATAGCTCCCTTCGGCCTATCCAGGAAATGCTGCTTCTCTATACCCGGCAAATCAGGTTAACTGATGACCTTACCCTGATGAGTTTCCGGTATCAGGGTAAATAGACAGTCCCTCTCTTTTCCTAGTTTGATATGATGGATAATTAGTTTTTTTCATATAATTTATCCATTAAGGATTTTCATGCCAGAACCATCCCTTATTCAATTGGACTCTTATCAAAAGCCAGGTTTTTTTTTGATGGATGATTGGAATAACCAAACTCATCAGGGAATGACCTGGATTTTCACTCAACCCCTCAGGATAATAATGGCCCAGTCTGCTGAAGAAATTCTCCCTGCATTGCATCAGGCAGAAACTTTTCTGGATAGGGGGTATTATGTAGCGGGGTATCTTGCATATGATGCTGGATTTTGCCTGGAAGAATCTATTCAGTCCAGGCATGATTGCCAGATTCCTTTACTCTGGATGGGAGTCTATGCGACCGCGGCTTCGATTAAATATGACGAGGCGGATTTGCAATTATCTACTCAGCCCGAAAAACTGAGTCCCTCGGAACTGAATTGTTCGGATTCAGACTATTTGGAATGTATCCATAAGATTAAAAAGTATATTGCCGCAGGGGATGTGTACCAGGTGAATTATACCTGTAAACTCAGGTTCCAGAGCCCCACCTCTGCCTGGATTCTGTTTAAGAGGCTCAGGCAATCCCATCCAGTTTGCCATTCAGCCTACTTGGATATGGGAGATCATCAGATTCTTTCCCTGTCTCCTGAACTCTTTCTGAGAAAACAGGGAAACAAGCTCCAAACCCGGCCTATGAAAGGGACTCTTTCCCGGGGTAAATCTGTTGCAGAAGATAATCAAAAGGCCCAATTCCTTCGGGAGGATGCTAAAAACAGGGCTGAAAACCTTATGATTGTAGATTTAATGAGAAATGATCTTGGCCGGCTTTGCTCTTATGGAAAGGTTTCTGTCCCATCCCTTTTTAAGATTGAGAAATACCCGACTGTATTTCAAATGACCAGCCTGGTGGAAGGAGAACTCAATCCAAAGTTGCCTCTGACAGAGGTGATGAGAGCAACATTTCCTCCCGGTTCTGTTACTGGCGCTCCCAAAATCAGGGCCATGCAGATTATTGATGAATTGGAAAAAGAGTCCAGAGGAATTTATTGTGGAACTATGGGATTCTTTAAACCAGATGGGGATTTTTTACTAAATGTAGCGATACGAACTATCCTTCAGACTGGTTCCCAATGTGAACTAGGAGTAGGCAGTGGGATCATCTCAGATTCCATGGCTGAATCTGAATTAAAAGAGACCCTGCTTAAGGGGAGTTTTATTCATACCCCAAGACTCCATTCTTTCCAGCTTTTGGAAACCTTAGGATTTCAGGGAAGACAAGGGTATCTGTTCCTGGAAGAACATTTGGATAGAATGATTCAATCGGCAGATTATTTTGGATGGAAATTATTTAAAGCTGATATCCGGGAATCCCTAAACCAGTTGGCCCAAAGAGAATTATCTTTTCATTCAAATTCATTCTCCTGTAAGATCAGGTTGCTCGTTTCTTCCCTGGGAAAGATGACCTTGTCTTGGGCTCCCTTGGAGGATAAACCCAGTGAACCTGTTAAACTTTGGTTATCTGAAAATCATCAAGATCCGGAGGATATTTTTCTTTACCATAAAACTACTCACCGATGGACTTATGACCAGGAATTAAGGAGAGCCAGAGAGCGTGGGTATTATGAAGTCATTTACCAGAATCTTCGGGGCAAACTTAGTGAAGGGTCTTTTACAAATCTGTTTTTTAAAGTAGATGGGGAATGGATTACTCCTCCTGTCAGTTCAGGGCTTCTTCCCGGTATTGGGAGACAAAATGCCATCCAGCAAGGCAAGGTATCGGAAAAATTGATTACCCTGCAGGACCTTCAAAGGGTTCAGGCCATTGAGATTATAAACTCTGTCCGAGGCCGAATCCCCGTATCCTTAATCAATTCCTCTGCAGGTATTTGCTGGCCTGTCACCTAGGGAGAGGTATAATATTAAAGATAATATTATAAATAGGAAGCGAAACTTGATTTGTCAGAAAGAACCTGTAGATATGGTCAAACATTATAAAAATCCCTCCATTATAGAAGCAGCAGGAGAGCCCCCTAAACGAATTGAAGAATATATCGGCCGGGTTAATTCTGCTGACACTCAGCTCAGTATTGCCCGGATGATCAGTCCTTCCGGATGGGTAGAGCCACCTCAAACCCCTGAGTTTGATGAATATACGGTGGTACTCAAGGGATGTCTGCATCTGATTTTGGCTGATAATCAAGAAATGGATATTCAGGTCGGTGAAGCGGTCCTGATTTCCAAGGGAACAAAAGTCCAATACAGCACCCCTCACTCAGAAGGTGCCGAATATATAGCTGTCTGCCTACCGGCTTTTTCCCCTCAGCTTGTCCATCGGGATGAATGATATTGAATCAATACCCTCATTAATCTTTTCAGGAGTTTACTTAAGTGTCTTCCATACTAAATAAAAAATTATTTTGGATTATTACCGGGATTATCCTGGCTGTCTATTTTACTTCTCCGGCGGTTGGTTTATGTCTGGGAGCTTTCCTGGGACTGGTTTGGGGAAATCCCCTCCAGAAAATGACCGGAAAACTGTCTAAACAATTATTGCAGGGAGCTGTGATATTGCTGGGGTTTGGCCTTGAATTGGGAGTGGTATTGAAAGTGGGATATACCTCTTTATGGATTACCCTTTTCAGTATTTCAGGGACCCTGACACTGGGTTGGATTTTGGGAAAGATTTTCAAGGTCCATCGGGATTTATCCCTGTTAATCAGTACGGGAACAGCTATCTGCGGCGGCAGTGCTATTGCCGCCATGGCCCCATCTATTGGAGCTTCCCAATCCCATACAGCGGTGGCGATGGCCGTAGTCTTTCTCCTTAATGGGATTGCCCTTTTATTATTTCCAGCTATCGGGCATTTATTTCACATGACCCAGTCTGATTTCGGATTATGGTCAGCCCTGGCTATCCATGATACCAGCAGTGTGGTGGGGGCTGCGGCCATCTTTGGCGCTCAGGCTTTGGCGATTGGCACTACCGTGAAACTTACCCGGGCCTTATGGATTCTTCCGGTTTCTTTTGCCGGAGCTAAACTGAATAAGTCTGAAAGCGGCGCTAAAATCCCCTGGTTTCTGTTTGGATTTCTAGTAGCGGCCATGATCCATACATTGTTTCCCACGCAAAAAGTTACCTGGGACCTGTTTGCCATGGTAGGGAAAAGAATGATGGTAGCCACCCTCTTTTTAATCGGAGCCGGATTATCTCAGCAGGAGTTAAAGAAAATCGGGGGAGGTCCCCTGATTAATGCTGTAGTCCTCTGGCTATTGGTATCGATCATTACCTTTACGGCTATCCGAATGGGATTATGCCATATTCAGATTCCCTTGTAAGATTTCCTGTAAAAGGATTAGTGGATGCTTAACTTTAGAAAATATGGAAATACTAAAAACCCAATTGTAATACTTCTCCATGGAGGTCCGGCGGCTCCTGGGACGGTTGCTCCCATTGCTGAGGAATTAGCCGACAGCTTCCGAGTCCTGGAACCTTTCCAGCGAGGGAGTGGCAAAACCCCCTTAACCGTTAAAACCCATATTGAAGACTTAGAGCAATTTATCCGGGAACAATCTCCCCATTGTAAACCTTCCCTGGCAGGAGAGTCCTGGGGTGCAATGTTGGCTCTGGCTTATGGAGCAGCTTATCCGGATTCCCTAAAAACCCTTACCCTGATAGGCTGCGGCACTTTCGATAAGACATCCCGGGCTCAGATGGGTAAAATCCTGGAGTCCAGGATGACTGATGAACACCAAAAAGCCTTGAATGAGATTACTCAGTCTTCTAGTACCCCCCAGCAGCAACTTCTGGAAAAATACAAAATAATCCAGGCTTTCTACGATTATGCCCCTATCCCTCATGGGAATAATATGGAAGGGGAGTTTGATTCAAAGGCCCATACTGAAACTTGGGAAGATATGCTCCGACAACAGGAATTGGGAGTTTATCCCTCTTCTTTTAACCGGATTAATTGTCCTGTCTCCATGATTCATGGGGATTATGACCCTCATCCGGGCTCTATGATCCGGGACTCACTGCTTCCCTATATCCCCCAGTTGAAATATTATGAACTGGAAAAATGCGGACACAGCCCCTGGTATGAAACCTATGCCAGAGAAACCTTTTTCCATATCCTGAAATCATCTTTCTAACTGAAGAAACTATATCTATCAGGGGTAATTAAGCAGGTAAAACTTCCCTAATGAACTTGGATTTATATTGGAGAGAGTCTGACCCTCTCCGTTACTCCTCCGTCTTTATTCATTTGGGAAGCTGGATACGTTACCATACAAGCTATAGGAAGAAAAATACTGTCCCAATAGTCCCAAGTGGAATAAAATTAATACACTCACTCAATGGACGAAAATAATAAACATAAAATCAACTGTCGATACTTGGGATATGGCTACTTGCTGGAGCTGGCCGTCATCTATCTGGCTGTTAATTGTATTTTATGGCTGAGACTGCCAATGAATCCCATAACTCTCTGGGGCGTATTCTTATTAATTTGGTCGGGGTTAGTCGGCTGGCTGGTGTCTCGAGGGTATCCCCGGCGACAAATTCTGTCTTATTCCAATATTATTTTTATCAGTTCCGTCATTTTGGTTTATGTGTCCCATTACTTTTATGATGTGTCTTTTGATGGGCAAACTTATCATCAGTTAGCTGTGTACCATATTAAAAATGGATATAATCCCTTTCATTCTCCCTCCCTCCATAAAAACTTTTACTATATTCTGGCTGAGCATTATGTGAAAGCTTCCTGGATATTGGAAAGCTTTATTTATGGTATTACGACCCGGATGGAATATGCTAAGGGAATCAATCTGATAGCCTTGATGGCTGCTTTATTTTTATCCTATGAGTCCATCCGGGCCCTAACCCAGTGGGGTTCTCGGTGGATGTGCTGGGGAGCTGCCCTGATTCTTTGCCTGAATCCGATTGTGATTTCCCAACTTTTCACTTTTTTGAATGATGGATTATTGGCATCCTTACTGGTCTGTTATATTTCACTGATAATGAGGGCAATTAAGGTTCAGAATCGACAAGATATGTTGATGTCCTCCATCTGCCTGGTTATCTTGGTGAATATCAAGTTTACAGGCCTGCTGTATGTTCTTTTACTCATTAGCATCCTGGGATTATACCTGATAGAGCAAAAATCCAAAATACTCCTGGGATGGCTAATCCTGAACAGTGTTTTGGCTCTGGGAGCGGCCACCCTGATTTTCAGTTATAACCCTTATATCACCAATATCAGGGAACATCGAAATCCGGTCTATCCCTTGATGGATGAATCAGGACAGAAGGGAATCAGGGAGAATACCCCGGCTCCCCTGAGAGATAAGCCTCGGTTGGAAAAGCTATATCTTTCCCTGGCTTCGAGAGTCAGCGACCGAAAAGAGGGGGTTCGGCTGAGGTCTGTGATGCCCTGGGAGCATACATACAGTGAATTTATTCCCGGGGTAGGGTCCACTCGGATTAATGGACTGGGACCATTTTTTCCTTTGGCGTTGATTTGTTCCTTGGTGATTTATCTTTATTATTTGAATACGGATAAGGCCCATCGGCTGGTTTGGCTTCTTTGTATCCTGTGGTTTTCAGCCAGTATCCTGATTAATCCTGAATGCTGGTGGATGAGGTATGTCCCCCAGCTCTGGTTTATCCCGGTATTGGGAGGAATCATGGGGATGGACCATTCGAACCGATCTATTAAGTTGTTGGGAGGAATGGTTGGGATGGTTCTTTGGGTGAATATCGGGTTATATACTTGCCAGACAGTTAGATTTCAATTGGAATCGACTCGAAGAATCCAGCAAACCCTTACGTCCATGCAAGGCCATAAAATATTACTGGAAAATGATTACCTGTTTACCAGTGTTTTCCTTCGGATGAAGGAAAACCAATTACGATGGGCTCCAACGGATGAGAGGCATTCACTGCCTTCGGATGCCTTTGAGTATCCCTATGCCACTTGCCGGTATAGCCTTAGTTCTCCCAGATCCCCTTCAGCAGAGAAATAGAGGAATCAATCCTCCTCCTCATCTTCTTTATCATTGCTATCCGGAAGTACCCAACCCAGGACTGTTGTCCGCATTTCATCCAAAGGCCGGAACCAGAATCTGATGGATTGGTCCAGTTCAGAGAAGCTGGGGACAATCCCTTTGACCTCTTTAAGGACCCGGAACATATATCGGACTCCACGAGTTTCCGGTTCCTGCATTTTTCTCAGTGCGCTGGATGAGAAAAACCGCATGGAAGCAGATATCAAAAACAGGATTTTGATACCATTAACCGGGCCTACCCAGGGCAGGGGAATATTCCCCTGGGTATCGCAGAAGGTTAATATCCAACTGGAAATCAGAGGGGCTGCCGCTGAGGAAAGGTTGATGGAAGTAGTATATACCGAAAGATAAGCGGCATTATTGCCTCGAGGAGATAATTTAATGGAAAGGTTTCCCGAAGTCAGGTTGATGGCACTGTCAAAAGCGCATAGCAGCTGGGGAATGATTAACAGCCAGTAATAGTTCCCAATCCCGGCAAACAGCCAAATGACAGGATAAAGGGCTTTGACATAACAGGAGACAACCATCAGGGGTTTATTCCCGAAATGGTCCACTATATTGCCCCAGAACCGGATGCAATATAAAGAAGCCAGGGAGGCTATCAGATTGATCATCCCAATATAACTCCAACTGGTGTGGAGATATTTCAGAAGATAGACATTGAAAAAGGGAGCTCCCAGGAAAACACTGAAAGTCCAAAGAGACCGGTCAATCACATAAAGCCTGAAATTCCTGTCATTCAAAGGCTGGGCCAGTTCTTTTAATGCCGGGTTTTTTCGGATGGGGACATTGCTTCCCCAATCGGGAATTTTTGACAGCAGAAACAGAGACCAGACACCAAAGCCGATACCCAGGAGAAATATTCCGCTGAACCCATACACAAAATGTTCATGTGAAACGATCCCTTTATAAAAATCCAAAGCCAGAGAACCGAGATAAAAGGCAGAAATAGCTGCTAATCCTGACCATAAATTCCTTCGGCTGAAATACTTCCCCAGCATTTCTCTGGGGATAAAATCACTCATCCAGGACCACCAGGTAATGGACCCAATGCTGTTGGAAGCTGTGGAAGCAATGATGACGCCCAATATCATGGCTATCTGGAACTCGGGATGAGTATTTAATAAAAACAAGNNGGGGAGTAGAGCAATCACCAGCCAGGATAATCTGCCGATTCCCAGAGCAATCAGAGTCAGCTTTTTCCGGTCTCCAATTTTCCTGACCAGGCTGGGGGTGCAGAGTTGGATGAGGGTGGCCAGTGGGGGAAGGCTGGATAATAACCCAATCTGGGAATCCGAAGCTCCCAGGTACAGAGCTAATCCTGTCAGAAAAGCGCCGCCTGCTAATGAACCCATGACATTAGCCGTGGTGCCTTCCATTATGGAACGATTCAGGTCTTCTTTCCTGGGGGTTCGCATATAATAAATAGTCCGATTATCTAATTCCTAATCATCTTAACCATAAAAGCAGGGAGAGTCAAAATTAACTCTCCAGCTTGGTCAAAGGCTCTTACTTCAGCTATGGTATAATGCCAAAGTAAAGGATTTTATGATGAACAACCCTGAATCAGAAAAACCCCCATTAACCGGTGAACCGGAAGTTCCTTCCTCGGAAAGGGCCCTTCGGATTCGTGAATATGAGGAAGATTTACAACGAATAATCCAGGAGCATCAATACTTTTCCCGGCTAATTCGAAGGAAAAACCGTATCTGGACTCTGACGATTTTAATCATTTTAATCATGGTCCTGATGGTGTTGGTATATTCAGTGGGGGGCTGGATGATGATTTATGAGAAGCCCGAGCAAACCAAGGTGTTCCTATTTGCCTGTCTGGGCTGTCTATTGATGGGGTTTGTTATTGCCCGGTGGGTGGAAAGATTGGAATACCATCAGGTAGAAAAAGAAAACAAATTCCTCCGGGAGAAAAAACGTATTGAAGTAGAATATGCTGAACTTCGGCAGGAAATGGCTTCATTAAAGAAAAATTCTCCACAACCTACTGACAGGAAAGAGTCATAACCCTTATGAACTGGGTTTGTGGGGAGGGGCTTATTCTTGCGAATATTTGAAAAGGAACCAAAGGATCATTAAACCCTCTCCCCTTTTTTGGTGGGGAAAGGGTTTTTCTGTCAATAAGATGATGAGAAAAATAGAGGGCGGATTATGTATAGTATTGTAGATCGGGAATCTAAACGGGATATTTCACCTAAAATGGCATTGGCAGGGATGGGATTGGTCATGCTGCTGGGCTTGGCCGCCAGGGTTTGGTGGGCAAGGCCGATTGCACCTTTCCTCCCTATAGAACAGGATTATCTGGGAGCTCTTCGTAACCTGGTTGGTAATCCCCGAATATGGATTGAATCTCCATTTTATGGAGTGGTTGGCTGGATTCTCTTGAAGCTGGGAATCTCGCTACCAGATGGTTTACGATGGCTTTCAGCTTTGGCCGGCTGGATGAGCTTGCCTGCTATTTATCTGGCCGGGAAAGAAATGGCCAGTCGAAGAACAGGTTTTTATGCTGCTTTGTTATATGCCCTTTATCCTACCGGAATCTTGATGCAAAAACTTATCCTGCCCTGGAACCTGGGTATCCCATTTATTATTTTCGGATTTTACTGGACTCTGCGGGGACTGTATCGCCATGAGCGAAAGGGTCTCTATATTGCTTCTATCCTTATTTTAATTGGGTTGGGATTCACCCTGAAGGCAGTATTGTTACTGCCATTATTATTGACCGCAACAATCTGTGTGAACCGGAAAGATGCCTTTTATCAAGGGGTCTTGATATTTGTTCCGGCTTTATTCCTGGGTATCCTGCAATTTTATTCAGCAGCCATCATGATGAATCCTTTATCCGGCATGGGACATGGCCTTTTTCAAATGATTAAGGGAATCTGGTATTTCTGGTTCTGGGATTTAATGATGCTCTTAGGTTGGGCTGGGATATTTTTCCTTCCCGGAAAAAAACCTTTATCGGGGTATTATGCAGCTTTTGCCTTCTCCCTGGTAGGGTGGGCCGGTGTTGGGACCCTTAATCCAACCTTAAGTCTGGCAGTACCTTTTATTCTTCTTGGCGGTGGACGGATGGTCCAGGTCTTATTGGATAACAGCGCCTCTTTCCTGAACACCTTATTGAATATTCCCGGCGACCCCAGACGATTGCAGACTCCCGGCAAGATAGTGATGCTGGTAATTTTTACCCTGATAATGATTGTCATGGCAAAGAATATCTTTCTTTTGAGGGGATATTAATTTTTCCTCGGAGCCAATATGCCTCCTTTGACTGACAAAATACCCCGTCGATTATCTATCGGGCTTTTCCTTTTCCTTCTGGTGATTTACAGCTATTTCTGGCATAAACCTAATTGGAATGATTTAGGTCGTTATGACCTGATTATGGCAGTGGTGGAGAAGGGAACCCTCTGTATTGATGCCTATCATCAGAATACTGGGGATAAGGCTTTCATTAATGGACATTACTATTCAGATAAAGCTCCCGGCCCGGCTCTCCTGGGCGTGCCTCTATATGCCGGAATCTCCTGGCTCCAATCTATTATGGGCTGGGGACCCTCTACCCTCAGCTGGTTCATTAAATTGGTGATAATAAAAATCCTGCTGATAGGTGTGGTTTCATCACTTTTCGGAGTGTTGTTGCTATATTACCTGGTTTCTCTGGGCCTTTCATTAAGAAGAGCCTTCGTTCTCATTTTGGGATATTCTCTAGGGACAATAGTTTTTCCTTATTCCACCTTATTTTATGGTCATCAGTTTGCTGGAGCCTGCCTGATGACAGGGTTTCTACTGCTGCAGAAGAACAATCAGGATGGGAGAAAGAAATATTTATTGTTACTGCTTTCAGGATTTCTGGCTGGGTATGCCGTTTTCAGTGAATATCCCGTCATTCTGCTGGCTGTCTTGTTGACAGGGTATGTATTCTGGAAAGAAAAGAACCTTAAATCTCTTGGCTGGTTTATCCTGGGGGCTTCCGTCCCGGCCCTCCTGCTGCTTATTTATAATTATCAGATGGCTGGAAATCCTTTCAAAATTGGCTATCTCTCTGAGGCCGGGGAAGAATTTAGGCGAGAGATGAACAAAGGGGTGGCCGGGGTTACCTATCCAAAACTCTCAGCTCTCTGGGGAATCACCTTCAGCTTTTATCGAGGGCTTTTTCTTCTGAATCCTTTCCTGTTGCTGGGTGTCCCTGGGTTTTATTATATGTATAAGGAAGGAGCGGACCTCCGAAAAGAATGGGGATTCTGCCTTTCAGCCATTTTAATTTTTCTATTGTTTAATGCCTCCTATTATATGTGGTGGGGTGGATGGTCTTTAGGTCCCAGGCATCTGGTACCGGTGTTGCCTTGCCTGATAATTCCAATGGCTTTCCTTCCCCCTAAATGGGATAAGCTTCTCTATCCACTTATCGGTATTTCAATTCTTTTTATGTGGCTGGGAACTTCGGTGGACCCGCAAATTCCTGATTCTGAATCCAATCCCTTATTTGGATATGCCCTCTCCATGCTTTTTCAAGACAGGATTAGCGCTAACCCGGGAGTTTTGTTGGGATTAGGGTTCTCTGGTGGGGCTTACCTGGCGGCTCTTATTATCGCTTTGGGGATAGCGCTTTTGTATGTGACTGTCTCTTCCGACAGAAAATAACATAAAAAATCGTGAACCAAGATAAAAACTTCCATTACCTTTCAATAGCTTCTTTGATTTTTTCTGCTAACGTTTTCAGAGTGAAAGGTTTGGGAATAAAATTAACTCCTTTATCCAGCATCCCATGATGGACAATAACATTGGCGGTATATCCCGACATAAAAAGGGTCTTGATACCAGGGTAGAGATCATGCAGCCTATTGGATAGTTCACGGCCATTCATTTCAGGCATAACCAAATCTGTTACGAGTAGATGAATCTCTTTATCATTACTTTGGGCCAAGTCTATTGCTTTACCTGGTGTACTGGCAATCAGAACCTGATACCCCAGTTTTTCCAACATTATTTTTCCCATTTGCATGATTGCCGGTTCATCTTCTACCAGGAGGATAGTTTCATTGCCTTGACTTACTAGGATTTCTTTTGATGTAACAGGTTGATCCTCTTCAATAACTCCAATGTGCCGAGGAAAGTATATTTTAAAAGTAGTACCTTTTCCCGGCTCACTATACACATTGATAAAACCATAGTTCTGTTTGACGATTCCATAGATGGTAGCTAAACCAAGCCCAGTACCTTTTCCCATATCTTTTGTAGTATAAAAGGGTTCAAACAACCGGGTCATGGTTTCTTTGTCCATTCCACATCCATTATCACTGACTGCTAATAAGACAAATTCTCCCGGGATGACATCTCCATGGCTGGCACAATAATATTCATCAAAAACTACATTTTCTGTTTCAATAGTAACCTTACCCGTTCCGGTAATAGCATCTCGGGCATTGACACATAAGTTAGCCAGGATTTGATCAATTTGGTTGGGGTCCACTCTGATGGGCCAAATAATCCTTTCTGCTTTCCAGCCCAGGTCAATATCCTCTCCAATGAGCCGTTTTATCATTTTTAGCATACTTCCTACGGTGGAATTCAAATCAAGGATTCTGGGATTGATGGTTTGTTTACGGGCAAAGGCCAGCAGCTGCTGGGTAAGATTTGCTGAACGTTCGGCTGCTTTTTGTATCTCCTGAAATTCTGCATATAAAGGCTGGTCTGGAGAAATTTGGCTCAGAGCTATCTCGGTATAACCAAGAATCACACTCAACATATTATTAAAATCATGGGCGACTCCTCCCGCCAACCTTCCTACTGACTCCATTTTCTGGGCTTGAGCCAGCTGGTCCTGTAACTTTTCTCGATCTTTTTCTGCTTTCTTTCGTTCGGTTATATCCAGGCAATGTCCGATGTAACCGGTGAAATTCCCTTTACTGTCATAACAGGGTGTTCCATCATCCTGTATCCAGCGATATTCACCGGTGTGATGCAGTAACCGGTATTCCATGCTGAATTTTTCACGAATATCGAAAGCTGTATCATATATCCTCAGGCAGCGTTCAAAATCCTCCGGATGGACACCTTCAGTCCATCCATTACCCAGCTCTTGCTCCAGAGTACGTCCAGTATAGTTCAGCCAGGTCTTATTAAAATAATTGCATAATTTATCAGTACCGGATGTCCAGATAAGAGCTTGCCCAGAATCGGCTAGGGTTCGATATCTCGTTTCACTTTCAGCCAGAGCTTCATCCATTAACTTGCGTTCCGCTAATTCTTTTTCCAATTCCCAAGTGCGTTCTGCTACCAAAGCTTCCAGCTCTTTTGTCTCCATGCGTTGACGGCTTTTGGCTTCTTTTATCTTATACATAGCTCTGATTTGAGCAACCAGTTCAATTTCATCAAAGGGCTTGATAAGAAAACCCTCAGCTCCTGATTCTAATGCCTTAATGCGGCTGTTCTTGTCTGTTTTGATTCCGGTCATAAATAAAATTGGAATCAGGTTCATTGCTTCATCTACTTTTAGTTTCCGGCAAACTTCATATCCATCCATGCCAGGCATGAGAATATCTACAATCATGACATCTGGATTCTCGGATTTCGCCAACTCTAGGCCATGGAGTCCATCCATGGCTGTTAGGAGAACAGCGTCGGGTAGTCGTTTCGAAATTAAAAATTGTAAAGCTGTCAGGCTTTCCTCGCTGTCATCAATGGCGACTATTTTCATGTTATCTGTTCCCATAAAACACCTCGGACAGAATCATATTTATTGTTTTTTAAACCTATACCGTTTGATAGTCAGATATAAAAAAAATGTATCCGGTATTCACTAATGATGGATTTACTGGTTTTCTGTAACATGTAGCTATAACTTGAGTTTACGAAGGGCTGCTCTTGGTGTCAAATCTTTTTCTATTATGTCCATATTACTGTAAGAGCGTAATTATGAAAAAAATTATAATTGTTCTTTTATGAGTAAAGATAAACTGCCAAGGGTGTGGTTGTTTATACAGGGATTTTTCGGAGATTTGATTATTCTTTCTGAGGTATTACTTAAAAAAAAGTAAAAGCCCCCAGTCTGAACAACTGGAGGCTTCTATTTTTTGTATTAAATTAATGCGTTATTCGGTTAATTTCTTAAGAAGGAGGTCTCTGACCATCTGGGGGTTAGCCTTGCCTTTAGAAGCTTTCATAGCCTGGCCTACCAGTGAATTGATGGCGCCTTCTTTACCGCCTTTATATTCTTCGACCGCTTTGGGATTGGCTGCAATCACTTCTTCAATCATTTTCTCGATAGCCGAGGAATCTGTAATCTGGACCAGGCCTTTTTCTTTGACATAAGCCTCCGGGTCCTTATCGGTTTTCAGGATATCGGCAAACACATTTTTTGCCATTTTCCCGCTGATAGTCTGGTTATCGATCAGTTTAACCAGCCCCGCCAGTTGCCTGGGGGAGAGAGGAAATTCGGAGAGATGGGTTTCTCTCCCTGAGAGTTCTCTCATCAATTCTGCCATAATCCAGTTGGCAATCCCTTTGGGATTATTATGGATAGCCAGGGCTTCTTCAAAGTATTCTGCCAGAGCTCTGGAGCTGGTAAGCACATGAGCGTCATAGTCAGGCAGTCCCAGTTCCTTAACAAATCGGGCTTCCCTGTCCCAAGGGAGTTCAGGCATTTTAGATTTGATTTCTGCAATATACTCGGTTGAGACTTCAATCGGCACCAGGTCCGGTTCCGGAAAATACCGGTAATCATGGGCCTGTTCTTTGGACCGCATGGATTCAGTCACATTCCTGTCTGAATCATAAAGCCGGGTTTCCTGGAGAATCTTCCCGCCGTCCTGAACCACTTCCAATTGCCGTTTGATTTCATATTCCAATGCTTTTTTTACAAAGTTAAAGGAATTGATATTTTTAACTTCAGCTTTGGTGCCAAATTCTTTCTGGCCCACCGGGCGGATGGAGACATTGGCATCGCATCGCAGCGACCCTTCTTCCATATTTCCATCACAAACATCCAGGTATTTCAGCAGAGAACAAAGCATCTGCATATATTCTTTGGCTTCGTCGGGGGTCCTGATATCCGGTTCGCTGACAATTTCCAGCAGAGGGACTCCGGTCCGGTTCAGGTCCACAAAACTTTCTCCCCTTCCGGAATGGATCAGTTTCCCGGCATCTTCTTCCATGTGGGCCCGGGTAACGCCAATTCGCCTGATGCCCTTTTCAGTCGGGACATCCAGGTATCCCTCATAACAGATAGGTTGTTCAAACTGGGAAACCTGATAATTTTTCGGGAGGTCGGGGTAGAAATAATTCTTCCGGGCAAACCGGGAAAAATCAGAAATCTTACAATGGAGTGCCAGACCCGTCAGGATGGATTTACGGAGGACTTCCTCATTTAAGACAGGAAGCACCCCCGGATACCCGGCGCAGATGGGGCACAGATGTGAATTGGGTTCAGCTCCAAACTCGGTTGAGCAAGAGCAAAAAATCTTGGATTTGGTGTTGAGCTGGGCATGAACTTCCAGCCCTATGATCGCTTCGTATTCCATTTATTTGGCCAACTCCGCAATAGGGGATTTCTTGGTATGGTAATCCGTGTTCTGCTCAAAGGTATAAGCTACACGGAATATCATTTCTTCATTAAAATGGCGGCCCATAATCTGCATGCCGATGGGCAGTTTATCTTTAGAGAACCCGCAAGGCAGGCTCATGGCAGGAATGCCACCCAGATTTACCGAGATAGTGAAAATATCCGATAAATACATCTGGAGGGGGTCTCCCATCTTTTCCCCGATCTTAAAGGCAGCCGTTGGAGCAGTTGGGGTCAGCAGGACATCGCATTTCTCAAAGGCATTATCGAAATCCTGTTTGATCAGGGTTCGGACTTTCTGGGCCTTGAGGTAATAGGCTTCATAATATCCGGCGCTCAGGACATGGGTTCCCAGCATTATTCGCCGTTTCACTTCCCGGCCAAACCCTTCGGCCCGGGATTTCATATACATATCCAGTAAATCATCAAATTCCCCGGTCCGATAACCATATTTCACGGCATCATACCGTTCAAGGTTAGCGCTGGCTTCGGCGGTGGCAATCAAGTAATAAGTTGCTACAGCATATTCTGTATGGGGTAGGGAAATCTCCACCGTGGTGGCTCCCAGGGATTCCAGGGTCTTTATGGCTTCTTTAATGGCTTTTTCAACATCAGGGTCCAATCCCCCGATGAGGTATTCTTTGGGAATACCGATTTTCAGCCCTTTGACATCATTGACCAGCGACTGGGTATAATCGGGAACCGCCATATTGGCTGAAGTAGAATCAAGAGAATCATGCCCGGCGAGAATATTCATCATCAGGGCGGCATCGGTCACATCTTTGGTCATGGGCCCGATGCAATCCAGGGATGAGGCATAAGCCACCAGCCCAAACCGGGATACCCGGCCATAAGTGGGTTTTAAACCAACAATCCCACAGCAGGAAGCCGGCTGCCGGATGGAACCTCCGGTATCGGTTCCGATGGAGATGATGCATTCATCGGCGGCCACTGCAGCCGCAGACCCTCCCGAAGACCCTCCGGGGATGGTATCCAGATTCCAGGGATTCCGGGTAATGCCGTAATAAGATGTCTCAGTCGAAGATCCCATGGCAAACTCATCCATATTGACCTTACCCAGGGTGACAGTTCCTTCATTCTCTAATTTCTGAAGGGCTGTCCCGGTATAGGGAGGTATGAAATTTTCCAGGATTTTGGAGCCGCAGGTGGTCCGAATCCCATTGGTGCAAAGGACATCCTTGATAGCAAAAGGAATCCCGGTTAATGGTTTGACTGGGCTTCCTCCCTGGATAGCCTTATCCACTTTTTCTGCTTGTTCCATGGCCTTTTCAGGGGTCTGGGTCACGAAAGCATGAACTTTGTCTTCCACCTGATTAATCTGTTTAATAACTGCTTCAGTGATGGCCGTGGAAGTGGTCTCACCTTTTTTTAGCATTTCATGAAGTTGATGTGCTGTTAATCCGGCTAGATTCATTGGGTTTTTCCTTAATTGTTAAAAGAAAATACTATCATAAAAGTGAATGGGGGTCTTGGTCAAGAAATCCCGTCTCTTTTGATGGAGAATAAAAGGGTGATGCACGCTGGAAACTTATTCTTTCAGGCTGTTTTCTTCATATAACACCTGGAGCATCTTCTCCTCGGTAATAAGGATGTCCCAGAGGGCTTTACCGGCTACAAAAAAGAAATATCGGACTCTTCCATCTTCCTGGTAATAAAACCATTGAGTCTTGATGGCCCAAGGGTTTTCATAGGTACCTGTTACATCCGGTTCCCCATACCGGGCCCTGATTTCTTCAATTGATTCCTGAATTTCCATTATTATTCGAGTTTATCATAAGCCTTATTGGGATGTCCCGGGGAGCGGGTCGCTCGGGGAAAAGATAATGAGGGTCTGTAAATTTTTCCCATTACTTCTTTGGCAAGTATAGAGTATTGATATGACCTGATATGTCATGGTCTTTAGGCATCATTGACAAGAGCTCAGCACATTAATAAAATGACCTTCGGAAAACTATACTCAACGTGTAAGGGGTAATGATATGTCGTTTTCATGGATTCCATTTTATGAAGAATTGGCAAACAAACTTCTTCCTTATGAAAATAATCAGAAAAAACTGGTAGATTTTCTTATCAAAGCAGGGGTGAAACCTAGTACCTTGCATGACCAACTAGAAAAAGGGAAAACAATCCCCTTGGAAGAAATAGACCCTTTTTCCTTCTTTTCCCAAATTAATAAGCATGGTAAAGAAAAGCGACTCAATATCCTCAAAGAAATGGCATCATTATTAAATATCAGCATTCCTATCCCGATAGATATAGATGGTATTCCTGTTGCATATGCACAAAATACTTTTTATTTCAGTTATCAATATGAAAGAGAACCTGATGATATTTCTGTTTTATGGCAGCTGTTTAGGGATACCTTGAATAACACTATTACAAATGAATTATTCATGCGAAGTTCACATATTAAACAGATCGGTATTAGCAAACTAACCATGGGACTCTTCTGGATTCGACCCAACCAATACCTTTCGCTGGATTCAGTAAATATTGCTTCTTTGAAAAATAATGGGATTTTTCTAGATAAAGAACGGTTAACCTCTGAGAAGGGCTTTGATTATTATCAAGAACTGTTGGAACAGGTGAAAATGAAATTTGCTACAGAGTCTTTCCCGGAAATATCATATGCCGCCTATTTAAATAATCAGGAAGTTAAGACAAAAGATGTGAGTTCTGGACCTGATTACTGGCTGTATGCCCCTGGTAGTGGAGCTGAATTCTGGCATGAAAATCAGGAAAAAGGGATTATGTCTATAGGGTGGGATGATTTAGGGGATTTGAGACAGTATATTTCCCGAGATGAGATTCTTTCAAAAATGAATATTATATACGGAAATAACCCTATACATGATTCCCTTGCCTGCTGGGAATTTTGTAATGCCATTAAGCCTGGAGATTATATCTTTGCTAAAGAAGGCAGAGGGAAAATTATTGGATATGGGATGGTTGAATTTGATTATCTCTATGATGCTACAGAACTCCAGTTCAGGAATATCAGAAAGGTGAAATGGCTGGAAAATGGGGAATGGAATATGCCCAATGATTCTTCTCTGGTGACTAAAACCTTAACGCATATTGGGTCCAATCATTCTTTATATAAGTTGTTTGACCAAATACGGAGAGGGGAAGGTAATTCACCACTTGATTTGACGACTAAAGAATCTTCAGGAAAATCTTTCTACTGGTTGCATGCCAATCCCAGCATATGGTCATTGAGATCCTTACCGGTTGGGGAAGTAGTGACTTATACCACTTTTAATGAAGAGGGTCGAAAAAGGCAAATTTATAAAGATTTTCTCTCAGCAAAACCGGGTGATCAGGTAATTGGGTATTCCACAACACCTGATAAGAAAATTGTAAGTCTATGTAGGGTTGTTCAGGGAGTACACCAGGTAAATGGGCGAGAATATATTAGCTTTATGAAATTAGCAGATCTGGCTAATCCTGTATTCTTTAGTGAATTAAGTGATATCCCCGAATTTGTAAATGAAAACGGGCGACCATTCTTCTTGCAAGGGAGTCTTTTTAGAATATCGGAACAGTTTTATGCTGATGTAATGAAACTGATTAAGGAGAAAAATCCTGATTTGAATATGGATGGTCTGCCTGGAGCATCCCCAGTGATACCCTATACATTGGATGAAGCCATGGAAGGTTTATTTCTGGATAAAGATGCGGTTCAAGGGATTGTAGAAACCCTGAAAAGGAAGAAAAATATCATTCTGCAAGGCCCTCCAGGGGTAGGTAAATCTTTTATTGCCAAAAGAATCGGATATTTACTGATGGCAAAGAAGGTTTCTTCCCGAATGGAAGTGGCTCAGTTCCATCAATCTTATGGGTATGAGGATTTTATTCAGGGGTACCGGCCTGATGGTAAGGGTGGTTTTAAATTAGATGAGGGGATATTTTATAAATTTTGCCGGAAGGCCCAGGAAGATATTCAGCATCCCTATGTTTTTATTATTGATGAAATTAATCGAGGGAATTTAAGCCGGATATTTGGAGAAGTATTAACCTTGATTGAAGATGACAAGCGGTCGACGGATTGGGCTGTCTCCCTTAGCTATAATGGGCAAAAATTCTTTGTACCTCCCAATCTCTATATTATTGGATTGATGAATACTGCCGACCGTTCTCTGGCCTTAGTCGATTTTGCCCTGCGAAGGAGATTTTCTTTTACAAAACTTACCCCTGAGTTTACCCATCCCCAATTTAAATTGCATTTACAGTCCCACGGAGTTGAAGAATCCCTGATTGATTGGATTATTAAAACAATGACCGAGATTAATCAGGATATCGGAAGGGATACTCCCAATTTGGGAGAAGGGTATCAAATAGGACATAGTTATTTTTGCCCTAAAAATGGTCAAAATGACAAAAAATGGTGTCTAAGTGTCATAGAGGGAGAAATTATTCCTCTTCTGGATGAGTATTATTTTGATGATTCGGTGAAAGCTAGTTCATATAGAGAGCGTCTTTTAAATATTTCATGAAGAATATTCCCATAGAAAATATTTATTACCTCCTGGCCTATGCCTGGGATAAGTTGCTTGAATCGAAAAAGATTCATATTGAAGGGTGTGCTTTTCAGGGGGAGGTTAATCTTTTAGCTTTTGTTTTGGTGAAAGGTGTCACTCACTTATTAAAAAGGGGTTTTGATCGGGATTATCGAGTTTTTGAAGAAAACACAGGTTTCCCTCGGGGAAAATGGGATATCCAAACTACCTTAAAAAGGGGGTTATTAGCCCAAAACAGTATCCATTGTGAATATACCGAGATGGATCATAACCTCTTACATAACCAAATCATTAAGACCACCTTAAAAAGGCTTATCTGCACAGAAGGGTTAGATAAAAACATAAAAAAGGATATCCATCAGCTTTATTTCCGAATGGGTGGAATTGATCAGATTGATCTTTCTGAAAGACTCTTTAGGAAAATCAGGCTCCATCGAAATAATGCTTTCTATGGATTCCTTTTAAATATCTGTGAGCTGATTTATACCAATCTATTACCTACCGAAACTACTGGCCATTTTCAATTCAGGGATTTTTTGCAAGATGAGAATAAAATGGCGGTCCTTTTTGAGGCTTTCGTCAGGAATTTTTACCGGATTGAGCTTTCCTCTACAGAATATCGTTCTTTTCAAAGTGAAATACTGAAATGGGATATGCAGGGATTAACACCCGAGGATGATAAAAAACTGCCTCAACAAAAGACAGATACCACAATTACTTATTGGGATAATAGAAAAATTATTATTGAAACTAAATATTATGCCCAAATCCTTAAAGAAAATTATAATTCTTATAAATTATCTGCTGATAATTTAAGACAGATCACTACGTATTTGGATTTATGTCCTCAGGCATTTGAAGGTATCCTGATATATGTTCAGACGGATAGTAAATTGGATATGCATTATCAAAGGAAAGGGAAAAAACTGAGAGTATATTCCCTGGATTTAAGTCAGCCCTGGCAAGCTATTCATAAGGACTTGATTTCTCTCCTCCCGGCTTAGAACAAAAGAAGAGGGATAGTATTCAGGCCTCAACGGCTCGAATACTATCCCCTGATTGGAAGTAACAGTACCCATGTATCGGTATCTATTTCCGTTTAGTTACCTTCTGATAATACTTCCAATAATCCTGATAGAGTTTTCTGGCTTCAGGTTTAGGGGAGGTCTTACTCATATAGTGGATATAATCAAAGGTGACCAGGGTGTCTGTATGTTTAGCTCCGACGATAAGAGACTTTTCGAGTTGGTCCATGGTAAAAGGATAACTTTGGGCTCCCATGACGGCATTTTCCACATCGGTCCAATAGGTTTTCTGATACTTGATTGCCAGTTTTCTGCACCATTGTTGGGCTTTATCGGTATGTTCCAGATTGGAAAGGTAAGTTCCTACCCCATCGATTATCATCCAGATATCCACATGCTGGCAGTCTTTCACCCAGGGTTCCCAGAATTTATTCAGATAAGGGATGGAAGGAGGTCCTATAAAGGTCTTTCCTGATTTCACTTCAGGTTCTGCATATAATCCTACCGTATGGATAACCATTAACTTGGGATTGGCCTTTTTCACTGTAATAGCGACTTCTTCAGTGGCATTAATAAAGGATTGGGGGTCAATTTTATTCTTTATGAAATCCTGGGGATTGGGCTCATTAGGAATATACCATCCATAAAAAGAAGAATATTTAGAATAATTTTTAATAACCGACTGTCGCCATTGCATCATTTTCGGAGAAGACCAGTCTGCCAGATTTCGATTGGGTGGCCCATCCCATTGATTGGGGACTAAAGCATCCCCCAGGATGATTTTTACTCCATATTTCTCTCCTGCTTTCATCATAGCCCCGATGGGATCTCTGCCTTTCTGAGTAAATGAAGGATGGACTTTATAAACAGAGTTAGAATAAAAACTGATAAATTCCTTTTTAGTGCCATCCCAGTCAGCCCCATATTGGACAATGATATAACTCATGCCCACCTCTTTCATAGCTTTGACTTCATTTTCCAGCCCTTTATCGGTCCAGTTTTGCAGGACCCAATCACCCATCTGCCAAAATCCTCCAGCTAAAAGGGGTTGAAATGACATCTTAATTCCTCCTCGACTTTCAATGGTTCCTCCCATGACAACTTGTTCTGCTGAAAAAACCTGGCTTAGGCATAAAGCCATTAAACATAAGACTGCCAACCGGATAGACTTGATTCTCATAACCTTTTGTCTCCTTTAGTAGTATGGCCCAGTTGAAAATGATTGGACAATTTGGTCCTAATTATAATAAAATATTTAATTCCATAGCAAATATCTTTATTGAGAACCTTATAGAGGGAGTGCATTACCATGGCCAAGAAAGGCGAAAGCCGCACCACCATTAAGCTGAAAAGCTCCGAAAGCGGTTATATTTACACCACCCAGAAAAACAAAAAGAATACGACTGAACGAATCGAATTGAAGAAATATGATCCGGTCGTTCGTAAACACGTTTCTTTCAAAGAAGCTAAATAACTCGTTTTTAACCAGTTACTATATTTTATAACCCGTCTGCAGAAGTCCATTTCAGCCGACGGGTTTTTATTATTTACCCTCCTGATACCTTTCGATTTGTGTACTCCCAACCGAATAATTCTTTGTTGACAGTCAAGAGTCATAAGTTACATAATATAATCCTCACCCCGTTTGATTATGATTAAAATAGGGTTTTTCGAGTAATAACTTATAGAATAAAACACACGAAATAGAATTTTATAAAAGGAAAGGAATTTCTTGGTTATGAAGCCGTACCCTTTTCAACGTCAATGGATAGTAGTATTGGGTATTCTCTTATTAATTTTGGCAGGTGGTTTGGCATGGTCTTCTTCACCCATCACACTGACTCCCCAGCAGCTGGATTTCCAGCTTGAACAGGGAGAGACAACTTGGAGTGTCTTTTCTATCTATAATGGCTTGAATCCAGATATTATCTGGAATATTACTGAAGGAACAACAACGTCTGTTTCTGCCAGTGTTATGGAAAATGGCGGTCCGGATGGATATGGGTATTACTGGACTGACAGTAAAGAAGAGGAAGGCCCTGTTTATCAGTGGCAGGATATTACTTCCAGCGGGACCCTGCTGACCGGTATGGCCGATGATGATATTATTTCCAGCCCGATTCCTCTTAAATTCAGTTTTAACTTTTACGGTAGCCAGTTTACCACCCTGCGGGCCTGTTCCAATGGCTGGTTAAGTTTTACCAGTCTTTCTACCTATTATTCCAATACGACTCTGCCTTCAAGTTCAAGAGCAGCGGAGAATCTTCTGTCCCCGTTCTGGGATGATTTAGATATGAGTGTGGGTGGAAACATCTATTACCAGTCTGATTCCAGTCGATTTATTGTCAGTTATGAAAATATCCCCAGTTATAGTGTCCCTTCCAGCCATTATTCTTTTCAGGTGATTCTTTATCCCTGGGGAGATATTGTCTATCAATATAAAGATATGTCGGGAGCGGTTAATTCTGCTACTGTCGGAATCCAGAATGACAGCGGTACCCTCGGATTGCAGATAGCGTATAATCAGCTTTACTTGCAGTCTGAAATGGCGATTCGGATTGCTAAGGGGTTAACCTGGGCTGAAGGCGATCCTCGGCATGGAAGGATACCTTTTAACCAATATAGTATGGTTACGGTTTATATCAATGCCAAAGAATTGCCTGTTGGTGATACCACTGGATATTTCACCGTCCAATCCTATTCGGAAGATTCCATTAATACTCCCTTGAACCTTCAGCTTAATCTGCAGGTGTCTCCTGGAAAACCCGTTCTCTCGGTGACTCCTCAGACGATAGATTTTGGCAATGTTTATAGTGGTGAGACGGTTGTCGGGCCTGTATTAACGGTTAAAAATACAGGGTACAGCCTGATGACCACCTATATGGTTTTTCCTGGCCTGCCTTTTAAAGCAACAGGAACCCATTATTCCGATCTTAGTCATAACGAATATTCCCAATATTCCACTTTCTTTATGCCGACCAGTTTCGGGACTCAGACAGGAATCCTGACTATCTACGAAGAAGATACTTTTGGGAAGACCACCCTGCAATGCCTTTTTACAGGGAAGGGTGTCGATTATCCCCAAATGGTAGTTACCCCCACTTCGATATCGACGACTCTCAACCAGGGGGAAACGGCGTATTCTTTGCTGACCATTCAAAATATCGCTCCCAATGCCGGGCCTTTGAGCTTTTCGATTCAGGAAAAGCTTTCCATTAACGGCAGCAGCCTTTCTCCCAAAATAAAGGATACTCTTGCCAGTCTGACAACTGTATCCAAAATTCCTTCTGATTATGAGCCTTTTACTGTTAGAAAAGGGTCGAAATATGTCACGAATGAGCTGATAGTGAAATATAAAAAGGGGATTGCCAGTACCCATCGATCCACCATAGAATCAACCGTTGGGACTCAAACCCTGAAGTATATTCCTTTGATTGATGCCTATCAGGTGAAGGTTACTTCTGGTAAAACCATGGAGGAAACCCTTGCAGCCTATGCTTCATTAACTGATACGATTGAATATGCCCAACCGAATTACCTCCTGTATGCCAGTGTGGTTCCGGATGACCCTGCCTATAGTAATCTATGGGGAATGGCCACTATCGGGGCTTCGGCTGCCTGGGATGTTTCAACCGGCAGTTCTAATATCATTATTGGAGTCATTGATACGGGGGTTGATTATACTCACCCTGACCTATCTGCCAATATTTGGCATAATCCTGGAGAAATTCCTTTTAATGGGATTGATGATGATGGTAATGGTTATGTAGATGATACGGTCGGCTGGGATTTCTGCAACGGTGATAATGATCCTTCCGATGATAATGTCCATGGTACCCATGTGGCAGGAACTATTGCTGCTGTGGGTAACAATGCCGTCGGGGTGGCCGGGGTGATGTGGAAAGCCAGTATCATGCCCTTGAAATTCCTTAATTCTTCAGGTGTAGGGAATTCGTCTGATGCCATCGAGGCTATCCAATATGCTATAAATAAAGGTGCTTTCCTGACTAATAACAGTTGGGGCGGGGGTGGGTATGAACCTGCCATGTATTCGGCTATCAGCGCTGCCAACAGCCAGCATCAACTCTTTATTGCCGCAGCCGGCAATGAAACCAATAATAACGATACAAATCCGTCTTATCCCAGCAATTATGAGCTTCCTAATGTTATAGCGGTGGCTGCTACCGGTAGTTCTGATGCGCTTGCCAGTTACTCCAATTATGGAGCCACCCAGGTGGATTTAGCTGCTCCGGGAAGCCTGATTTACAGTACTGCTCCCGGTAACAGTTATCAGATTTTGAGCGGGACATCCATGGCAACTCCCCATGTGTCCGGCGCTTGCGGCCTCTTGTGGTCTCTTGATACATCCATTGATTACCTGGATATCCGTAATGCCATATTGGAGGGAGTCGATGTGGTTTCTTCTCTCTCAGGTAAATGTGTGACCGGCGGCCGGCTGAATCTGAAAAATTCATTATCCAAAGTGGGTGTTTCCTGGCTGGAAGAATTTCCTCTCCGGGGAGAAGTTCTTTCTGGCAGTTATGCCATTGTCTCCGTTGCTATATCGGCCAATTCTCTTTCCGTAGGGACTGTTAATGCTAATCTTTCTATTTCGGATGGGATTGACAGCCATACCCCCGTTTCTATCCCGGTTCAATTGATTGTAAATCAGGGGAATACTCGTTTAACCCTTTCCTCTAATTCGGTTGATTTTGGTTCGGTATTTATAAATCACTTAGACTCGAAAATTGTCCGGCTGACAAATACCGGATACCAGGAATTAACTGTCAGCTCGATTGTGAATACGGGCGACTTTGGCTATTCAGGCCCCACTTCCTTTAATTTAAACCGGCTTGAGTATGCTGATATGACGATTAGTTTTAATGTAACAGACTTGGGGCCTGCGGCAGGTTCTCTTACCATTAATTCCAATGATCCCACGAATCCCGTCTTGGTTTTGCCTATATCGGGTACCGGGGTCAATCCTCCCCAATGGGTTTCATCTCCTGATACTCTGATGAAAACATTGCCTACCGATTCAATCGGGTATAGTTATCTGACCATTCAGAATAACCTGACCGGATATACCGGTAATCTGGAGTGGCAACTGGCTGAAGCAGCCACCACCACAGCCTGGATTTCTATCAATAAAACCGGAGGTCCTGACCTTAGCGGGTATCAGTGGATGGACAGTGATAACCTGAATGGACCCCAATACCAATGGGTTGATATTTCATCCACTGGAACCTTGATAACCGGGTTGGATGACGATGTGAATCTTGGACCCTTTGATATCGGGTTTAATTTTCCCTTCTATGGAAGCCAATACAGTACCTTCCGATTCTGTTCCAATGGTTGGCTCAGTTTCAATAGCAATTCAACCCTATGGAATAATCTGACCCTTCCCAATAACAACGCTCCTGAGTTGCTGGTAGCTCCTTTCTGGGATGATTTGGATTTATCTTCGGGAGGTTCTGCTTATTACCAGTCCGATGGAGAACGGTTGGTTGTAACCTGGCAGGATGTCCCTCCCTGGGAAGATTCTGGCGTTTACACCTTCCAGGCTATCCTTTATAAGTCAGGTGAAATTGTTTACCAATATAAAGAAATGAGTGGAGGAACCCAGTCGGCCACTGTAGGTATTCAGGATTCCACTAAATCGATTGGGCTTCAAATTGCTTATAATAGTGATTATCTTAAAGATAATATGGCGGTCAGAACCTGGCAGGGCGTCGATTGGTTCTCTGTAGATCCCATTCAAGGTTCTGTGGCTCCCGGACAGATGGCGGTTGTTACCTGCCGGTTTGATTCTACCGGGATAAGTGATTCATCTACCTCAGCCTTTATCCTCGGAGGGTCCAATGACCCGGATAATGCCAAAGTGGTGATTCCTGTTACCCTGGAAATATCTAATGATATTGCACCTAATTTCTATGCGACAGTCACTTCTGGTGTCAGTCCCATGGAAACTCAATTATTTGATACTTCAGTCGGGTCAGTGAATTCCTGGCATTGGGATTTTGGAGATGGGACCTTCAGTTCTGAGCAGAACCCCGTCCATACCTATCAGTCTCCAACTTCTGCCCGATATGATGTATCTTTGATAGCAGGTAATAGCTATGTTTCATCCACAGTAACCAAGATTGCTTATGTCTCGGTTGAGGCCGGGAGCCTGGATATGGTACATACCCTTCCTGATATCAAGATTTTGAAGGGACAGACCTTGGCCAACGCTTTTGATTTGGACGACTATTCCCAATGGAAAGGCGCAACTTGGGGATGGTGGAGCGAGTCGGGTGAAAATCAGGTCAATCAGACCATTACTCCGGTGTTGAATACCGTCAGTTATCAAACCACTGCCAACCCTGATTTTACCGGAGTGGAAACGATTCGATTTACAATTCCTTCCTGGAATGCAGAAGGAACCACTAATCGGGTGAAATACTCCGATTACCTGTTAAGCAAACTTCCCCGGGTCCTGGTGGATGATGGAGCTGTTTATGAAAATGCCATAATCCCCCTGGTGGATTATGTTCAGCCGACCTTGCCAGCCAGCTGGCCTGAACCTGAGATTCGGTATTCTTTGGCGGCTGATACCGGTAAGCTTCAGGCCGTGATATCGATTGATACCCTGACCTTGGCGGCGATATCCCCTCTGGAAGGGTCTGCTGAAGTGGTTCTCACCGTTTCCGGATCAACTTCAACCTCTTGGGATAAGGAAATCCTGAGAGTGTATGAATTAGATAATCTATATGGGCATTTTACCGCTGCCAGTGATACTTCCATGTGGGCTTTTGAATCTCTGACCGATGAAATCCAGACCTATCCAATGGCTGGTTCAAGCTGGCTGCCGGAATATTCAGGAGCTACCGGGGTTCTTTGCCTGAGTTTTGATACCGCCAGTGTGGCTTTAAAAATCACAGCGGCTCTGGAGAATTGGGCCAGCCCAACGGCCGGTCAATGGTACACCGCCAGAATGAGAGTTATGACGGATACCCCGGACAGTCAGGTATTTCCTTACCTGTTCCTCTTTAATGGGGTCCCTGATAGTGGAATGAAGATTACAGGCCAGGTCAGGCTCTCATCAGCCACTACCTGGAAATGGATGGAGACATCTTTCTATGCGAATAATACGGAGGGGATATATCCTCAGATAGTAGTCCGTAACGGGGCTTCCTCTGAGACATCCCGGCTCTATATCGATGAAATTCAGATGTATCCGGCTCCTTCACCCTTGGAGTATGCCTATGGTAATACCCTGGTTTATGATGCCAAGGGTGATTGGGATTCTCTGTCCGATACCACAGGTTGGGGACTGGAATCAGTGGATGATCTTCCTCAGGCAACTTATGGCCAGTTGAGCGGCCAGTTCCTGGTACAGTTTGATGGGACCTCTCTTAAATCCCTGAAAATGACGGGGATAAGCCAGCCGGGAATGACCCAGACGATTCAGGCGCAGGCTGGAATGGCGGCCGGATTTGGGACCGATATTACTCTGGATGGAACTCTGGATGAAAACCTTTCCATGGTCGTCCTCTATGGGACCGATACCGAAGGGGGAACCATTATTCAGGAAATTGGCGCAACAGCTCTGATAAACATGCTTCCTATTTCCCAGCATTTGGAAACCTGTTTCTATCCTGAATCACCCTATCTTTATGGACAGGTTGTTCTGAAAAATGCCGGGGAGGCTGTTGTTACGTTGGATAACCTCTATCTCCAACAAGATTCTGACCTTCCCAACTATTGGGATGCCAGCCTCTATTAACCATAACTTCTTTGAAATCATTAAGAGCCAGGTTTCTATGACTTGGCTCTTTTTTTTTATCGTCCCCAATTAGGGGATTGTTGTTTTTTATAGGGTTATCCTATAGTAGACAGTTTCTGTCATTTGACAGTGTTTGTCCTTTTTGACAGCTGTCAAAAGGAAAAGGCCTATCTTTTCGAAATAGGAATAATCAAATGGATGGGAGTCTCTCGATTGGTAGTTAGTGGCATTCTTGAGCCATAAAGTCCCTGTTGGCGATTGGAATGAAGATGAAAGGGTTGAGGGAGAACCTGAATAAAGTCCATTCAGGTTCTGATGGAAAATCCCTTAACCTCTCCCCATAATGAAATATAATCTACAGCGTTATCCCCCTAAAGCAGAAATATGATCCAAGTCAACAGAGCCGGGTCTTTATAGATATGATTCCGTATTTCAAGGGGAATTTCCCCATTCCCCTCATAAGGAATATGATTTTCTTCACACATGGTTCTCAACCAGGCATGAAATGGCGGTTCTCCTTCACTCTGGGGCTCAATTCCCAATAATTGGAGTTTCTCCCAGGCAGTCCCCCGCGGATTTAAAAAAAACTTATCCCGGTCAAAAGGGGTATCCATATCTTCTTGTAATCTAAAATACCTTATTTGAAGATTTTCTGATGTGTACTGAGTTTGGGACACTGTCTTTCACCTTCTTTACCTGGTTGAATATCGGCTGCTATTTTTTCTAATAATCGGGGAGGGGCAATTCTCCCCTGCATTGGGTTGGTGCCAGAATTGCCCCCAGGGAATGTCGATATAAATCATCTGTTTTAATTGAGATGATGGCTCTGGTTAGAGGTCTGAATCTCTTACCGGACAGAACCTTCTTAAGGGAGGCACGGCGCCTTTGTTCTGCTGCATGGCTTCTCATTGGCGCCGTACCGGAAGGGAATATTTGGGGTTTTGATTGTCGGCTTACCCCTCTCGCTTTTGTCTTAATAGGTTCATTTTGGCTCATCTGTTTCTCAAATCACTTTTTGGCTTCTTATTATAAGAAGAGGGGTAATGGGGCCTGTTTTCGACAAAAAATTAAAAATTATAGGTAAAAGACTGTATTTATTGCAATTAACCCAATTTTCATCTTTTCTTCAAAACGGAGAGGTAACGGAGAGGGTCTGACCCTCTCCGTTACCTCTCCGAAGGGATTTTTAGGAGCCCATCCTTGTTAAAAACGAATAGTGAAAAGGGCATTAGAAGGCATTTGTCCCTTTTTATTTTATAAAATAGTGTATTTCCGTTATAATTAACCATCTTAAGAATGGGTCAATAGACCCGGAAAAAAATGGTAACGAATGCATATTTCCGAGAAAAAAATTAACCGGATGAGCCGACAGATTGCTGAAGCTCTGATGAAAGATACAACCATTCGTAAGATGGCTGATCAGGCTGCCATGGAAGCTGAAATCAAGGCGGTGATTGTCGCTGACATTAAACAGGAAGAGGTCATTGAAGAAAAGGCCCGTAAACTCCTGGAAGCTCATTCCAATATGATCAGTATGAATGGTATGGATTACCAGGAATTATTACGAAAAGCAATTCGGCAAATAGCCCGGGAAGAGCATTTTATCCTTTAGGAGGCGAAGAGGTTTCTGAACCCTGAATCATTCTTTTGAATGATGAGGGTCGTTCGGTTTGCCTTGAATACATTTTATGGCATCACGATTCACAGAAGAACGCATTGAGAATATAGCTCAAAAGATTGTGGACCAGCTGGATGAAAATGATATGTTCCGAACTACCGCCGTCCATCGGAAAGCCTTATATCGGGTCGTATCCCGGATTATTTTCCAGGACCAGCAGACCGAAATCGAAATCGAACAGGAAACCTTAAGAATCCTGGAACCCTTGACCCATAAATATGCCCCCGGCTCCCCTCAGTGGGAAGCTATGTACCTTCAGGCTAAAGAAAGGGTTGCTGCTAAAAAGAATTTTGAAATCTAACTTCCCTAAAAGGAAGGTTTCAAAATAATATGGATATCACATCTGTCATAATGGCTGCCTTGGTGGTGGTTGTTCTTGGACTGATAACCCTTTTTCAATTAGCCAGAAAAAGCCCTTTTTCTTTCATCTCCCTGATTTTATGGATTCTTTTGTTGGGTGGACTCCTTAAGTCCTGCAGTTCCTGAAGAATGCCCTCCTTTATAAATCAACTCTACCTGTTTTTGTCTACTGTCTGAAATTCGAGGGGTTGGCCTGGGGCCATTCCTGTCCCGACAGGTGTTTTTCTTAATGAAAGGACCTGTCCTTTTCATTAGTTTCCCCCAAATTATCATGAAGGTGTTATGATTATGTGGATAATTTACTGGGAGGATAAATAATGGTTATTAACCTCAAAAACAAAAGGATGATAGGTCTTGGTTGCCTGGTTATTCTGCTGAGTCTCAGCGGGGTATATGCCCAGGAAAATAGGGGATCTGTTTCAATACAGACAGCTCAGGGTGTTGTCTTTAATGATGCCAATCAAAATGGGATTCAGGATGCCAGGGAAAAGGGTTTGGCCAATGTCTGTGTCTCCAACGGAATCGAAGTGGTAAAAACAGATACCCAGGGGAAATATCAAATCCCGGTGGAAGAAAACGCAATTATTTTTATCATTAAACCTTCCGGCTGGAAGACTCCGATGAATGCTCTCAATCAACCCCAATTCTATTATATTCACAAGCCGGAAGGGTCGCCCCAAACGAAGTATCCGGGAGTATCTCCCACCGGCCCCCTGCCTGCAAAAATCAATTTTCCTCTTTATGCTTCTTATGAAAATGATAAATTCACGGCTGTTTTTCTGGGAGACCCTCAGACCGGCAGCGGACCTTATGTCGATTATTTTCTTCATGATATTGTGGAAGAAGTAGCAGGCGTAGATGCTTCTTTTGTCGCCACTCTGGGGGATAACGGAGCCAACCGGCTTGATGTCTATCCAGCCTTGAGGCAGGCTTATGCCTTGATGGGAAAACCGGTTTATCCGACTTTAGGCAATCATGACGAGAATTTTGATGTGGCCGGGGATAAGTATTCCACTGAAACATACCAGAAATTCTTTGGCCCTCCGTATTATTCCTATAATTATGGGAAAGTGCATTTCATAGTATTAGATGATGTCTATTTGGCAGGGGAATCAACGGAGCATTATCGGGGATTGGTCGTCCCGGAAGAATTGGAATTTATTAAAAATGACCTGGCCCTGGTACCCAGGGATAGGCTGGTTGTCATGATGATGCATATCCCCCTGGTGAACCTGGAAAATAAACAGGAAGTCTATGACCTGCTGGCTGACCGGCCATATACTTTTTCCATTTCCGGGCATACCCATTCCCAGGATTTCCGGATCGTAAGAGAAAAAGATGGTTGGAAAGGCCCGAATCCCCATTTCCATTTTATTAATGGTACGGCCTGCGGTATGTGGTGGGGCGGACAGAAAGATGAAGTGGGTATCCCTCACAGTATGATGAATGATGGGACCCCCAATGGGTATGCGCTGGTCCATTTTGAAGGGAACAAATTCAAAATCCAGTATAAAGCAGCCCGAAGGCCGGCGGATTATCAGATGAATATCTTTGCTCCCAGTGAAATTGAGGTGAAAGATATTATGACCACTGAAGTGGTGGTGAATGTGTTTGCCGGTTCTGATGAGTCCAAAGTCAGGATGAGAGTCGGTAAAGATTCTCCCTGGATTCCCATGGCCCAATATGAAGGGGTGGACCCCTCTTACCAGTATTTATTTGATGAAACCAACAGCGCCAAACCCTCTCAACATGGACCGCTCTTCCGGACTCGGAAATCCACTCACTTATGGAAAGCCCTGTTGCCGCTGAAACTGGTACCGGGAACCTGGATGGTGGAAGTGGAGACCACCGATGTTTTTGGCACCACCTATCTGCAACGAAGAGCTATTCGGATTAAAGAGGATTCTCAACCGGAGAAGACAGAGCTTTAGTTGCCTCTGGATAACCCACTACGATAGAATCTATACGATAGTATTCACAAAATCCAACCTGCTGATTCCATAAATCAGCAGGTTGGATTATATCCCTTCGTTCCCGGCTCAAGAGGATGTTTTCCTCTTTTGCCGCTCAGAATGATTCATTTTGGGGCGCAGGTTCATTTAATTTATATTCATCTGAAGAGGTAGCTCAATGGGTAAACATATTTTAGTAACCGGCGGGGCAGGTTTTATCGGCTCCCATATTGTGGATGGACTGATTGCCAAAGGCCATCAGGTTCGAGTTTTTGATAATCTGGATCCCCAGGTCCATGGGCCTGAAGCAAAGAAGCCTGATTATCTGAATCCCGAAGTTGAATTTATAAAAGGTGATGTCCGGGACCGGGAAACCCTTCATAAAGCCTTGGAGGGTATTGAAGTGGTTTATCATGAAGCGGCTGCCGTCGGGGTAGGGCAGTCAATGTACCAGATTCGCCATTATATTGATGTAAATTCCGTTGGTGGTGCGACTCTGCTGGATATCCTGGCCAATGAGAAAAATAAAGTGGAAAAACTGGTGGTAGCCTCTTCCATGTCTATTTATGGGGAAGGGAAATATCATTGTGTAAAATGCGGAGTAATATATCCCCGGCTTCGGCCGGAAGACCAGTTGGCCCGAGGGGAATGGGAAGTTTTCTGTCCCCAATGCCAGTCTCCCCTGGAGAAGATGCCGACCGATGAAACCAAACCCCTGATGCCCACATCCATTTATGCCATTGGAAAACGGGACCATGAAGAAATGTTCCTGGCCTTTGGAAATGCTTATGGAATATCCACGACCGCATTGAGATATTTCAATGTCTATGGAGACCGTCAATCCCTTTCCAATCCTTATACCGGAGTGGCGGCCATCTTCTCTTCCCGAATTCTGAATAATCATGGGCCTGTGGTTTATGAAGACGGGCTCCAGAGCCGGGATTTTATCCATGTATCCGATATTGTCAAAGCCAATATCCTGTCCATGGAAAAGAAAGAAGCCGATTATGAAGTCTTTAATGTAGGGTCCGGCATTTCTTTGTCTATTAAATATGTGGCTGAAGTCTTGATCGATAAACTGGGTAAAAAAGGCCAGCTTGAACCTGAAATTGTCAGGAAATATCGGAAAGGCGATATCCGGTATTGTTATGCGGATATCTCTAAAATCAAAGCTAAATTAGGGTTTAATATCTCTGTGGATTTTGAGACCGGGATGGAAGGATTGACCCGATGGGTTGCCAGCCAGACCGCAGTCGATGGATTTGAAAAGGCTAAACAAGAACTGGAAAGCAGAGGTTTGACCTCTTAAGGATAATTTGTTTTGTCATAACGGCCGCTGATTAGCGGTTTTCTCTTTAGATTGGAAAGGATTAATCTCATGGCGTTTTGGAAGCGTACCTATGCATGCAACGATTTAAGAAAATCCCATGTAGGAAAAGAAGTCCATTTAACCGGATGGATCCAGCGGACTCGTGACCACGGTGGTTTAACCTTTGTGGACCTGAGAGACAGAACGGGGTTGGTCCAGATTGTATTTGACCCGACCCAGGATACTGAAATCCAGAAACAGGCTCAGAAACTTCGGTCAGAGTTTGTGGTTTCGGTGAAGGGTTTGGTCCGGGAACGGCCTGAAGGTACCATCAATTCCAATCTGGCTACCGGAGAAATTGAAGTGTTGGGCGAAGGCCTCCAGATTTTGAATAAATCAGAGACCCCTCCTTTTCTGATTGAAGATAATATCGATACTTCTGAAGATTTAAGGATGAAATATCGGTATTTAGACCTTCGGCGGCCCGAGATGTATAAAAATCTTGCCTTACGGCATAAAGTCATCAAAGTCCTGAGGGATTATTTCGATGAGCAAGGATTCCTGGAAATCGAGACCCCGGTACTCTATAAGAGTACCCCTGAAACCGGAGCCAGGGAATATGTGGTTCCCAGCCGGGTCAATCAGGGGATGTTTTATGCTTTGCCGCAATCTCCGCAACAACTCAAACAAACCCTGATGATCTCCGGGGTGGAGAAATATTTCCAGGTAGCCCGTTGTTTCCGGGATGAAGACCTTCGGGCTGACCGGCAGCCGGAATTTACCCAATTGGATTTTGAGTTGTCTTTCATTGACCAGGAAGATATCTTTACCTTGGTGGAGCCGGCTGTCTGCCGGGTGATGAAGGAAATCCATAATATGGATATTCCCCAGCCTTTTCCCAGGATGCCTTATGCCGAAGCGATGTTGAAATATGGTTCTGATAAACCGGATACCCGGTTTGGTATGGAAATCCTGGATGTCAGCCAACTGGTGGCAGATGTGGAATTTGGTGTATTTGCCAAAACAGTCCAATCAAAAGGGGTCGTCAGAGGTATCTGTGCTTCCGGTTGTGCCACCTATACTCGGAACCAGTTGGACAAGCTGACTGATTATGCCAAGCAGATGGGTGCCAAGGGAATGGCCTGGATGAAAGTAACCGAAACAGGTATAGAGACCCCCATCGCTAAATTCTTTAAAGAAGAAGAAATCAAAACCCTGGTAACCGCTTTTAATGCTAACCCGGGGGATTTGATTGTCTATATTGCCGATAAGGAAGATATTGCAGCCGATGTCCTTGGCAGATTACGGCTCCATTTTGGCGATGAATTGAAACTTCGGACTCCTGGAGTCTATAATTACCTCTGGATCACGGATATGCCGCTTTTGGAATACAGGGAAGAAGACAAGATGTTTAAAGCCCGGCATCATCCTTTCACCTCTCCTTTGGATGAGGATGTGACTCTTCTGGATACAGACCCCACCCGGGCCAGGGCGCATGCCTATGACCTGGTCCTGAATGGGACAGAATTGGGCGGTGGTTCCATCCGTATCCATGACGCGGAATTGCAATCCAAGATGTTCCAGATATTTGGCATCTCCAAAGAAGAAGCGGCCAATAAATTTGGATTCTTCCTGGAAGCTCTCCGGTTTGGGGCACCTCCCCATGGCGGGATGGCTATCGGGTTGGACAGGTTTATTATGCTTCTGACGGGTAATAAGAGTATCCGGGATGTCATTGCCTTCCCAAAAAACCAGAAGGCACAATGCCCCATGTCCTCTGCACCCAGTGAAGCCGATGCAAGACTGCTTAGAGAACTCCATGTAAAAGTGGTTGAATAGATTTATCTGTTATTTCCTAACAGGGGAAACCTTCTAACCAAGGGTTCCCCTGTTTTTTATTTATAACCTTTCCCCTGTGTCTATCCCATATTGCTAACTCCATAAAAATCAATAAGAAGTCTTTTTGACAGCTGTCAAAAAGATACTATATCGATAACCAAAATCTCTGTTTTGACACCTGTCTTTATCCGATAAGCCCAAAAGTAAAGACACAGACATTACCCTATATTTAGGCTTAACCATAAATAAGTATCTGTTAAATGGTTCTAAGATTCTTTGAATAGTTTATGTGTTAGGTTGAAGCAAAGCTGACCCAGAACCAATATTACTTTGATGGGAATAATGTCATCCAAGAACGAGAAATCTATCAGGGAGCCACTGTCTCCAATACCTATTACCATAGCCTGCCTTCTTCCCTGAACCGAGTCATCAGTATCCGTAAAGGCGGCATTGATTATTGGTACCATACCGACCCCATTGGAAATGTGCTGTTTATCTCTGATTCCACGGGTAGTATTATTGCCACTTACAATCAGGAAGCTTTCGGGAATATAATATCTTCCACCGGGTATGCGGATAATGACCTCCATCTCCATGAAAGAGGCCAGGAAGATGGGTATATCGACCTTTATTATTTCGGCGCCCGGTGGTATGACCCGGAATTGGGGAGATGGCTTTCCCCTGAACCTTTGGGATTGGATGGGCCGAATCTGTATCAGTTCTGTTTCAATGATCCGGTCAATGGTTATGATCCTGATGGACTTGATTACTGGGAAGATATATTAAGAGATGCTGGTGATTACTCTGCAGGTTTTGCTGATAATATTACATTTGGTTTGACTCGTGTGATAAGAAAAGCAAATGGAGCTGATGATTTTGTTGATCATTGTTCCTCATTATATAAAGCAGGTGAATTGTCTGGAGTCGCATGGAATATCTTATTAGGATATGGTGCTGGTATAAAAGCTGCTGGTGTAAAGGAAAGTGGAATGGAATTTTCTCACTGGTTACCTGTTCGATGGGGTGGTCCAAGGTCTATTTGGAATGGTAATTAGGTTACTCCCAAGATACATTATTTGAGTGATCCTTTTCGGTATCCTTCTGGTTATAAAAATTGGGGTCCTAAAATGGGTTTAATAAGAAAACAGTGGACAAGATTACCTTATGCATATAAAGGAATAATAGCGGGACCCACTAATTCTCAAGCAAATAGAATGTTAAACCGATTGTTTAAGGAATAGATATGTTAATACAATATGGGTTTCCTGCTGACAGGATATTTTTATCAAATATTAAAGGTAATGGAAATCAGGTTACTCAGGTTATTCAGTTTTGCACTTTTGGGAGAATACCAGAGTTAAGAGGTGGATATTTGTATTTATCAGATGATAAGAGCATAGGCTTAATAGATGATCGGAAGATTCGTAAAATCAAACCTCATTGGTATGCTTATTCTGAATAGAATTATGAAAACTATAAATGTATTATCAACTGTTATGCTAAGTATTGGAATAATATTATTCCTTATTGAAGTTATTTTAGGATTTATTCCAATCAACAATCCTCTTATGTCCATTTCAATGATTTGGATAAGTTATTTTGGCCTTTATGTTGGAAGTATTTTGATCTTTTTTATCCTAGGCAGTATTGAAATAATAATAAGATATTATGAAAAACATAGAATTATCTGGAGTTATATGCTTCCTTTAGCTATTACTCTATTGTTTATACCAATAATTGGGTTGTTGGGAGGCAGTATTTATTCTCAATTACAAGAACGGCAATTTAATCAACATTTTCCTGAATTTGAGAGGATGACGGACGATATTAAGAATCATAGAATAAAGCCTCAAGCTGATTCGTTTTATGAAACTCCTTTAGAATTACCAGCTAATGGCGCTATTGTCGATAAAAATGAGGATGGTACATTAATTATCAGGTTTTTAACTGGTGGATATGGACCTTTTTCAGTAGGAGGTCATCTTTATATATCAAATGACAATCCTCAGAAAGCCCATTATACAAAATACAGACTCAAGAGAATAAAGCCTTATTGGTATAAATGGTCCTAAGCATAACTTGTAAAACTGTTATCTATATAGAAGGGTGATTGGGTAAAACCAATCGCTTTATTTATTTCTGATTGAAGAAGGGAGAAACTTTTTCACAGACAGCCCTCTCAAAAAAAGTCTTGCAGGCAGTCTAAGATAACAGTGGTAATCGAGGGTTTGAGGTGATCAGGTGGATTGATTTCAGCCCCATGAACCAATGAGAAAAAAGAATGCAGCGATTCCCCTTAAACTTTTCTTTGTTTTGGGTCCCAGATATATTTATGAAGCTGGAGCTGGAGCCTGGCATTGACCTTTTCCTGAAGCATCCATTCTGCCAGGAGTTTAGGGGAGAGGGTGCCAAAGACACAGGCAAAGAGGATAGAACATTTCTGGTCCAGTTGATGTTGCCTAATGACATTTAAAGACCAGTAAAAATCCCTTTCATCCCCAATGACAAATTTAATCTCATCCCGAGGCCGAAGATGCCTGATATTATCCCAATGCATGGATTCCATTTCCCCTGAGGAAGGGCATTTGAGGTCCATGATTCTGATACACCGAGGGTCCAGGGAAGAGATATCGATACTACCGGAGGTTTCCACCAGGACGGTATAGTTTTTCTCACAGAGTTCCCTGACTAATTGGGGAGATTCAGGCTGGAGGAGAGGTTCACCTCCTGTTAATTCCACCAAAGGCAGACCATATGATTCCACTTTCCTCAATATTTGGGGAAGGCTCATCTCTTTCCCCTCATTATAAGCAAAGGTGGTATCACAATAATTACAGCGCAGATTACAGCCTGATGTCCTGATAAAGACACAAGGCAACCCTGCCCAGGTGGATTCACCCTGGATGGAAGTGTATATTTCGTTAATCTTCATCTATGAATTATAACCGACCTGAAAATAATTGGATTATTTTATCATTAATCAGCTAAAAGTATTGAAAAAAAGAGGGAGAGAAGCTCCCTCATGGAAATAAAATATCAGAATCAGTTGTTTATGATGGATTTAATACTCTTTTTCATGAATAAATTTAAAAAAGGTATCTTCATTTGGTGTAAGACTCTGAATCCCAGGAAGAGTACATCAGCCAGTGACCATCCCAGGAAGGCCCAATATCCTCCCGAAATTCCTCCTTTGATAAAGCCAGTGAAAAGACAGGCCATGGGAAGAAAAATGATATATCCCGTTATCAGACCCATGACGGCAATATACCGGGTATCTCTCAGAGCTGTCAGAGTTCCCCTGAGGACCAGGTAAATTGAGCTCAACAATTGAATTAACCCCACAATTCTAAGTGTATGGGTTGTCCAACCAATGGCAACAGGATTCCCCGGTAGAAAAAAATTTGCTATCCAGGGTGCCGAAACTTCCAGAATGGCAGCTACAAATGCAGCCAAAATGATACTGGGTTTCAGAATCCGCCAAACACCCTGAATCAATAATTGCGTTTTGTTCTTTTGCTGCAGCGCAGGGAGGAGAATGGTGGCTGCAACCATAAAACCGGTCCCTGGTAGATAAGACAGGAGGAAAATCTGGAAACTGACTTGATGGGAAGCCAGAGCATCCGGACCCAACTGGTTGATTATTCCTACAAAGAAAAATAGCGCAAGATTCATCAATCCGGTATAGAACCCCACTTCAAAACACATTTTCAGATACTTTCGTTGGGTTGTTTTCCATGGCTTGGAGAGTGGAATCCCTCTGGGGTCCTTTTTTTGCAAGAGCTGATAATATCTGCTACCCAGATAGGAAACACCGGCTGCATGGGATATTAGGCTGGCAAGGGCAGAACCCGGAACTCCAAATCCTTTCCAGCCGGCTACTCCTGTGATGAATAAAGCATCCAGGATTCCGTTCAACAACCCAATAATCAGAGTGGCTATGAGTGGAGAGCGGGTATCATGAATCCCATGAAAATATCCTGCTAATACCATGAATAATAGAAATAAGGGGAAAGCAGAAAACTCATAAAAAAGATACTCTTTGCCATACCGCATATATTCTCCATTCCCTATCTGGGAAAAGACTTGATGGCTGAGAGGCCAGGCGGTTGCCAGGAAGAAAATTCCAATCAGAGACCCTATGAGTAACGCAAAAGAAAAGGTATTGCCTGCTTCTTCTGTTTTATTCATTGCTCTGGATTTACTGATAAACACGGTGGTGGTAGTTCTTAATCCTTCTAAGAAACTTAACAGAGTAAATGCCAGAACGTTAGCGATAGAAACAGCGCTGATGGCAACGCTGCCGAAACTTTTAATAAAAATTAAATCAGTGATACCGCATAAAAAAACTGTTGCTTGAGATAACATGACAGGGCCTGCCAGCTTCAAAAGGCCTGTAATGGATATTTCTTCGGTAGTATTATATGTTTTCATTCTTAAAATCCTGTTCATGCCTGGGAGAATATTTTCCCAGGATACAAATTGGAGCATAAGAATACTTCATTTAGAAAATGCAGTTCTTAAGCCGATGGTGATAATTTAGGAGAATCTTATTTGTGAAGTAAAAAGGGTCCCGGTGAGTAGATACACTTTTCCTGGGACTGGCTTATCGGGACCTGATTGCCAGGAAAGAAATAATCGGTAGATAGATGGAGTTACCTGATGAAATATGAACCATATTGATTATTATAATAAGAAATTAACGAGAAAGGAAATCCCGGTGATATCTGAAATAGGCAGCGCATGTCCCTTCATTAGAGACCATGCAGGCACCTACGGGGTCTTCAGGAGTGCATCGAGTCCCAAATAAGGCACAATCAGCCGGGGTTTTGACCCCTCGCAGTATTTCTCCGCAAAGGCAGCCGGGAACTGGAACTGATTCAGGAGCAATCAGGGCAAACTTGATTTCAGCATCCCAGGTGGAATAAGATTTTTTGATTTTTAATCCTGAGCCGGGGATAATCCCAAATCCTCTCCATTCGGTATCACAGGGTTCAAAAACTTCTTGAATCACTGCCTGGGCTTTAAGATTGCCTTCCAAACTTACACACCGTTGATACTGGATTTCTACTTCAGCTCTATTATCCAGAATTTGGCGGGTCAACATAACCAACCCCTGCAGGATATCCCCGGCTTCAAAACCAGCCACGACACAGGGAAGATGATAATCCTCCGGGATGAAATTAAACAGGTTAGAGCCAGTTACAGCGCTGACATGGCCTGGACAAAGAAAGCCGTTGATATTGATTTCTCCTGCTTCCACAATTGCCCGCATGGCTCGGGGCATGGTTTTATGGGAACAAAGGACTGAAAAATTCTGAATATTATTTTGAGCGGCGATTTGGATGGTTGCCCCGATGGCTGGTGCTGTGGTTTCAAATCCCACCCCAATAAAGACAATCTCCTGGTCAGGATAATCTTTTGCCAGAGCCAGAGCATCCAGGGGAGAATAGACTACTCGGATGTCAGACCCTGAAGCTTTTTGCCGGGAAAGACTGGTAACTTTACCTGGGACTTTCATCATATCCCCGAAGGTGGTTACAATTACATTGGGTTGGGCTGCCAGTTCCAATGCCATATCTACCAAAGAAGAAGGGGTTACACAGACAGGGCAACCGGGTCCTGAAACCAGATGGATGTTATCAGGAAGTAAGGAATGGATTCCATTCCTGAAGACAGACATCGTATGAGTCCCACAGACCTCCATGAAACTCAGGGAACGATCTTTCAGCTTTCTTGATAATTCATGGAGTTCAGTAATTTGAGCTTTGACCCATTGAGGGTTTCTTACCATATCCAGAGGATGGGTCATTGTTGGAGGGCCTCAATGTCTTTCTTGATTTGGATGGCTGTTTGCTCATCCAATATTTCAATGGCAAAGCCTGCATGGACCAGGACATATTCTCCCACCTGAGGAGTATCAATCAAGGCGGCGCTGACTTCCCTGAGGTTGCCGGAAAAATCGACCTGAATCATCTGGTTATCCAGCAGTTCAACGATTTTGGCAGGAATGGCTAAACACACAATAAAAAACTTCCTTTAAAAAGGATTTTGGATAAAAAACAGAGTATTTATTTAGAACAAAAGAAAAAGGCTGGATGAATAATATCAGAAGGACCCTTTCCTCAAAATCTTATTATAACTGAATCAGAGAAAGGATGAGACGGAGTTAAACTTTCTTTTTCTTTTTTTCCTCATACATGACCCGGTCAGCTGCTTCCAACAGGTCATCAATCAGGGCTGGATTAGCAGGGTCATACTTTTTCCATCCGACACTCAAGGAGAGTTGGACAGGCTTACCGCTGGTTTTGTTGATATCATTCAACCCGGATTTAATCCTCTCTACTACACTATCCACCCGGAAATCCTGGGATTCCATGGCAAGGACCACAAATTCATCCCCACCGATTCGGGCCAGTAAATCTGATTTTCGGAAGGAATCTCTGAGTACATCTCCCACTTTTTTTAAGGCCCAGTCTCCTTCTCGGTGGCCATATTCATCATTGATATGTTTCATCCCATCCAGGTCGGCATAGAATAATACCAGATTTTTACCCTGTCGTTGGGCCATTTTTAGAAATTGCTTACCCAAGTTCACAAAGCCTCTCCGATTATGCAGACTGGTCAAATCATCCAGAAGTGAAAGGGATCGTAAAGCTTCTTCAATTCTTCTGAATTCTGTAATATCTCTGACAAAGATGGCGACCTTTTCCACTGATTTGTTTTTATCCACAATAGGATAGATAACGACATTCAAATGGGTGCCATTTTTAGTTTCTTCAAACCAGGTCGGTTGGGTGGATTCAATCACTTTACGAATCTGGTCAGTGCGCTCTTTGGATATAGCCGGAGGGAGATAATCCAGGATTTTCATCCCAATGAGTTTCTCTCGAGGCAGTCCTATCCGGGTGGCCATAGTATCATTCAAAGAAAGGACTTCCCCAGCCTTGTTAACAATCATAGCCCCATCAGGGGAGGCATTCAATAAAGCTGTATTAATCGCTTCACTATCCTGTAAAGCATCTTGGATAGACATCCGCTCAGTCAAATCTCTGGCTACTCCCAAGACCTGTCGAGAACCATCTTTTACTTTTAAGCAATTTCCGGTAACTTCCATAACCAGGTATTTACCATCTTTTTTACGGAGTCGATAATATTGCAGGGGTAATTGTTTGAAAGCCCGGTAATTTTTCAAGGAATTACGAATGGCAATTTCTTCTTCAGGGTGAATCACTGAATATACAGGTTTTCCCAGAAAGTCTTTTCGTTTCCACCCGGTAACCTTCTCGAAAACTGGATTCAAGGAAAGAATAATCCCCTCTTTTCCCAGGGTGAAAATGATGTCTTTAGCCGAATTCACCAGATTTCGATGCATTTCTTCTGATATTTTGACCTGGGTCTGAAGCTTTAATAATTCCTGATTTCTGGTTTTCAGTTTCAGACTGGCTTCCTTATATTGATTTGTTCTTTTATCAACTTGTTCTTCCAGCTTTTGCTGATATATTTGAATTTTATTTTCGGCATTTTTTTGTTTGGTAATATCAATAGCCGTACCCAGAAGTTCCAGGGGTTTACCCTTTTTATCCCGGGTAATGACAATTTCCCGGCTTTGGATCCAGCGCCATCTTCCCGTATTGGTTTTGATTCGATAGGAATTACAGATTGTTTCGCCTTTTTTAGCTTCTTTAACTTGCTTGGGAAAAGATTCCAGAACATGTAAATCATCAGGATGGATTCGCTTAATAAAGAAATCCGAACGTTCTTTCAATAATTCTTTTTGGGTACAACCGAAAATGGCTTCAGCTTGCTTATTGGCATAGATATTTCTGGCTTGTTGGAGGTTATAGATATAGAGGCCATAGGGAGCTTTCTCGGTCATAAGTTCTAGTAAATGGGATGATACAGGATACTGAACCAGGGTGGAACTATTTTCAGATTTAGTTGATTTCTTCTTATTAGTACCTGATTTTACTTTTGGAAGGGTTTTCCCTGCTGTTGTTTTCATGTGTCATTCATTTCCTTCGATTCAAATCGAAAGAATCTCCCCTCTTATTATTCAACTGTCTCTTAACCCTTAATGCTATCTTATCTAAAGGAAACTATAAAATATACTGCCCTTATTATTATTTATGTAACTGGTCTAATGCAACCCCTGCCTGCCCAAAAGATATCCCCCCGTCATTGGGAGGAATTTGGGAGTGGGTATATACGTCAAACCCCATGACTTGCAGAATGGATTTAGTCTTAAAAGTTAAAAGTGAATTTTGGAAACATCCACCGGTTAGTACTACTTTATGAAGGCTTGTTTTTTCTCTTATAAGTTCACAGATTCTGGCAGAAGACAGAGCCAGGGTCTGATGAAATTTCCCGGAGATGGTTGAAGAGGGCAGCGAGGATTTAATATCCTGGCATATCTCCCTGACCATAGGAAGGGGAGAAATTGTCCAGCCATCCGTATCAGGGAGGATATTGAGGGGATAACTCTCTTCTATCATCGGATTGGCGATTGATTCCAGAACCATTCCTCCTCGGCCTTCATGGCATCTTTTTCCCGTGTGGCCTAATATTCCATAAATGGCATCAAAAAGCCTGCCTAAACCACAGGTCAGGGGGGTATTTATTTTTAGAGCAAGCATTTGTTTAATGAGCGTTAAATCAGTGGTAGGAAATTCATCCAGCCATTTCAGATTGGATTCCTGCCAATTTTCTTGATAGGCGGAATACAGATAAGACAGGGCCATCCTCCAGGGTTCTTCGGCGGCTTTATCTCCTCCCGGCATGGGCTGGTATTCAAAATGAGCCTGCCGGGTGAAACTCCTAAAGTCTCCCACCAGGAATTCACTTCCCCAGATATGCCCATCTGTCCCATATCCGGTTCCATCAAAACAAATCCCAATGACCGGTTCGGTTAGTTTGTTTTCCAGCATACAGGCTGCCAGATGGGCATGATGATGCTGGACGGCGATTAACTTGGAAACTGGCAGCTGCAGGGCAAATCGGCTGGAGCCATAATCAGGATGAAGGTCGTGGACTGCTACTTCTGGCTCAATTTCCAGGAGTCGGGTCAGGGATTGGTATTCATACTGGTAATTTTCCAGGGTCTTATAATTCTGCAAATCTCCTAAATGCTGGGAGAGATAGATTGAATTATCCCGAGTGAGGGCAAAAGCTGCTTTCAACTCAGCGCCAGCCGCAAAGATTTTAGGTCCATTATATGGAAGGGTGAAAGGGTCCGGGACATATCCCCTGGCCCGGCGTATCATGACCGGTTTCCCGGTCATTACCTTAATAATGGAATCATCGCATTTATGGGCAATGGAACGGTCATGGATGAGAGCTGCATCCATGACTGTTCCCAGCATTTCTGTTAATTCTTCTTCCTGGCTGATAAGAGGTTCTTCCGACAGGTTGGCGCTGGTCATGACCAGGGCTATAAAATCTTTCATCAGCAGCCTATGCAGAGGAGTATAAGGCAGCATGGCTCCCAGCCGGTCATTATCGGGGGCAACTTCAGCCGCCAGCAGATGTTCGGGTTTTCTTTCCAACAGGACAATAGGGGCCTGGGCAGAAGTAAGTAAGGATTCTTCCACAGGGGTAACCTGGCAGAGGTCCCGGATAGTCTCCATATCCGGCATCATTAAAGCAAAAGGTTTATCGGGTCGGTGTTTTCTTTGGCGGAGTTTATTTACAGCCTCAGTACTGGTAGCATCACAGGCTATATGGTATCCCCCGATCCCTTTGATTCCCAAAATAGCTCCACTCTTCAATAATTCGATGGCTTTTTGTAATGGAGAATCTGTTATTATCTCACCCTCAGGGCCCAATAGTTTCAGCTGAGGCCCGCAATGAGGGCAGGATATCGGTTGAGCATGGAATCTTCGATTAGCTGGATTGGTATATTCCTCATGGCATTGGGGGCACATAGGAAAATGTTTCATGGTGGTCAGGGGCCGGTCATAAGGTAAATCTTCAATCAGGGTATATCGGGGACCGCAGTGGGTGCAATTAGTAAAAGGATACTGGTATCTTCGGTCTTCTGGGTTATCCATTTCCCTTTTGCACTGGTTGCATAAAGAGGTATCTATAGGTATCAGGGTTACGGACTCTCCCTGTGGGCTGCTTTCCCAGATAACAAAATCAGGGGTTCCGATGGAAGGGATGACTGTAACCGTAATTTTTTTGACCAGAGCCAATGGGGGAGGGGAATCTTTTAATTTCTTAATAAATATTTCAATCTTTTCCTCCGGCCCTTCAATTTCCAGAAGGACTCCCTGGGTGGAATTCTCTACCCAACCTGATAATCCCAGTTCAGTGGCATACAGATAAACAGTCGGGCGGAAGCCAACTCCCTGGACTCGTCCGCTTACCTTGACCTGAACCCTTTTTATTTTGCTGGTGTCCATCATAATTATTTCCTAGATTAGCATAACATTTCTTTTGCAGGGGGGATGGGTCCATTACTAAAAAAAGAGAGAATTCCTTTCCTTTACCCTATGATTGTCCGGCTCAGCTATAATGGAATAACTGATGGAAAATACCTCCTTAAATAAGGTAAAAATTCCGGTTAGCCCCCAGAGAGCCGCCGGATTTCTTGTGTTAGCCACTTTTATCTGGGGTGCTACTTTTATTCCAGTGAAATGGCTGGTAACCCAGATGCCGATTTATGAAATGTTGGCGATTCGGTTTGCTTTTGCTTCTCTGGTACTGATACCTTGGTTATATCCCAGGATTGTGAAGGTAAAAGAAGAGGGAAGTCTTGGTTCCCTTTTTAAATCTTCGCTGATATTGGGTCTGTTGTCTTGGGGAGGTCTAGTGGCCCAAACGACAGGTATGATTACGACAACAGCGACCAATGCTGCCTTTATTACCGGGTTAAATGTAGTGATTGTCCCTGTTTTAATGGCCTTTATGGGGCATCATAAACCTGATTTAAAAGCCTGGGGATGTATTGCCATGGCTTTAATGGGATTGATGTTGTTTTCCTTGACGGCTGATTTAAAAATCAATCCCGGAGATATCTTGGTATTGGTCTGCGCTTTTCTCTTTTCTTTCCATATTATCTATACTACCCGGTTTACCAGGATTCATGACCCCATGATAGTAGCGGGTTTCCAGTTTATGATTCAGTTTGTCTTCTTTTTTATAGCATCTCTTTTCTTCGACTCAGGGAAATGGGTGATGCCTGATGCTTCCCAGTTTACGATGATTATCCTGCTGGGAATCTTAGGCACAACAGTCGCTATGGGGATTCAGGCTGTTTACCAGCGATGGACCCAAACCCATAAGGCCGCCTTGATTTACCTGATGGAACCTGTTTTTGCTGCTGTTTTAGGGTACCTGATATTAGGGGAATTATTAAACCTGCGTCAGTGGGCGGGAGCTATTATTATGCTGGGGGCCATGTTGCTATCGGAGTTGCCTCTTCGAGCGGAATCTCCAAAAGAAACAATTCCCATTGTTTCATAATAAAGCTAAAAATAATCCGCTGATAAACAGGGTAAAGAGGACCATTCCTGTTTTTATGAAAGTTTCTTCCATCTCAGGCTTGGTGAATTCGTGATAAAGCATAAAGATTCCAATCAGGCAGAGGTCAAGATACACCCCAAAGACTTCCCCAAACCCTATCAATAGCCAAAACCAGGGGGCCGCAGTCAATCCTGCCACCCAGAATTTATTCCTTTGAGTGTATCCATGAATCCAGTTGACCAATACCCAAAGAATCCCTCCCCCTATTCCGAAGAACCCCCAGGCCAAAAAATATAGAAATAAATGAGTTTCCAGAGAAATGTGCTGTCCCTGCAAGTTGTTATTGCCAAAAAAAGCGACTATCCAATTAGGGAGAGTAATTCCCAATAACAAAAACATCCAGCGGAGGTTATAGAGGTTTTTCCTGGAGTTCAGGGTCCCTTCCCGGGGTCGCTTTTCATTTTTATGTTCAGGGTGCATTTCACTGGCCCTTTCAGAAATTAAAGTAGATGTCCGTTGAAACGCATAGTAAACCGGATAGCTGTTATGATAGCGCTGAAGATTCCTCCAACGGCAAAGATTATCAGCAATCCTCGGACCAGTTCATCCCGGTCAAATCGGTGATAAATAAAGAAAATGCCTGATAAGGAAATCATCAGGTACAAGGCTACGATGGGATGAAAAAAAGCATAGCAGGCAATAAATCCACTGCCCAGCAAAAAACAATGGGAATATCGGTTTCGGATGGAGTCCCCATTGGTTCCGATTAATATCAACCATAATAAAAAGCTGGGGAAAAATGCCAAAAAAAGGAGGGCTAGCGCTCCTATTGCATCTGTGGCGGCGACTAAGAGGGCTGAGATAATCAGAACGAAGAAGACCCACCGATAGGCTCGCCTGGATTTGTTTGCCGGGGAAACTGCCTCCTTGAAAGAGGCATAATAATCCTGGCTCCTGGATCCCAGAGATAATCCCCGGACATTCCGGGAATAGCTTCTCTGGGTATGCTCTACAGTGGGATGCCGTACCGGTTTTGGCATTATTCCATCCTCACTCCATTGTTGGCATCGGATCTCAGTAAACCTTGTTGACACCTGTATTTTTATTTAAAAGAGTTGGGCTGTCAATATGGAACCGGAAAAAAACTTCTTTTCTTGATATGATTATCCACTCGAGTATTATTTCATGGGTTTTAATATAAAATGGTAATCAAAATATCAACCCATCGATAAAGGACTCTTATTTTATGTCTTCTGTTCCATGTGAAATATGCCGCCAAATTATTTCTATCCGGGAAAATAAACATCCCCGGCTGATTGCCGAACTTGAAACCGGGTTTGCCATGCTGGGTCCTTCCCAGTTTTATAGGGGATATACCATTTTTCTCTGTAAGGTGGATTCTGCTGAACTACATCTCCTTGATAGGGATTTTAGAATTCATTTCCTGGAAGAATTAACATTCCTCTCGGAAGCTGTTTTCAAAGCGGTTAATCCCAGAAAATTGAATTATGAACTCCTGGGAAACCAGGTATCCCATATCCATTGGCATCTATTTCCCCGGCATTTTAATGATCCCCAGCCGCTTCTCCCGGTCTGGCAGTGTGAGCCTGACTACCTGAATCCCCAAATTTATGGCCCTTCATCTGATGAATCCCGCGCTCTAAAACAACAAATCCTGGATGAACTGGCCAAAACACCTGTTCAAGTCCTTAAGACGGGTCTGGATTGATTCTCTTAATCATGTTACATGCTACATAACGCTAATGATAACAACTATATAAGTTGTTTAAGATGAAAGGGTTTACTTCCTCTGAACCCCCTTTTCACACTTATTTCTTTCCCCTTCTTTGACGGATTGGGACCCAGCCTGTAACCATCAGCCTGGGTCTGGCTCCCTTTCTCCTCCGTTCCTTTTCTATATAAAATTTACATAGATTTAACATATATGTAACATTTATGTTAAAATATCGAGAAATTTGACTGCCTCAAGGAAAGGGGGTGAAATAATTGAAGAAAGTAATTTCTTTTTTAGCGATTGCCTGTTTAGCTGTGGGAGCCTTTGCCGCCCAGAATATCACCTGGACTGATTATGCCAGCAATCCCTTAACCGTTCCAATACCGTCCGGATTTTCAAGAGCTTATATGCCCTCAGTGGTTTATAATGCTTCTTGGACCAAACCATATAAAATGTGGTTTGATACAGCCAGCTATAATGGAGTGATAGGAGTAGCTGAATCTTCAGATGGAATCACTTGGACTACCTTGGGTGATGGAACGTGTACAGGACTCAATATTACCGGTAGTCGGCCGAATGTGATTTATGTTGCCTCTGCTGCCAAGCCTTATCGGATCTATTACACCACGAATGTGTCTCCTTACCCCAACCGTACTGCGGTTTCCAGTGATGGTGTGACCTTCACTGAAGATACGACTACCTTGAGTTACGGGGGACAATATGCTGATGGTCATGCGGTAAATTATGATAATGGTATTTACCGGATGATCCTGGCGGGTCCCAGTAGCACTTTCGCTATTGCTACCTCATATGATGGTGTTAGTTTCAGTACCACTGGATTAGCCCCAGCTATGACAGGTATCAGTGAGCAGCCGTGTTCTCTGGTTAAAATCGGCGATAATGATTGGCGGTTATGGTCTTATTCATATAATACTGCTCTTCATTATTCGACTTCAGCAGATGGTTATAACTTCACCAGCGCTGAATTCCCTGTGAACAATGTCGGTTCTCTTGGAACCGCCGGAACCTGGAATGACTCGCGTAACTACTTTTGCTCCGTTGTTTATTTAGGCGGTGGTAATTTTAAGATGTGGCGTAGCGGTGTCTATAATAATACAACCTATAAAACAGGTTATGCGACAGGTGTTGATTCAGCACTGGATGTTCGTGACTGGAATCTTTATTAATCACTGATTCAAAAAAATCAAGTTTATGTTTTTAACCGGGAGGATCATCCTCCCGGTTTTTTTGTGGGGTAATTTTCAAGTCAGCCGCTATTCTCATAAAAGGGTTAGTAAGGTTATACTCTTTTCATAACAATGTCGGAGAGAACTCTATGAATTCTAAAGCTAAATCAAATAAACCCTCGGGATGGGAATGGCAGAGTCTGTTGTTGATATTGGGAGTGGCTGGAGCTGTCAGTTATTATTACCTGTTTTATATTGGCCTGCCCATGTTGAAGGAAAGAATCATTCTCCATGACCTGATCGTATCCGGGAGCGCTCTTTCTCCCTATCGTTACCGAGTCTTAATGCCCTGGATTGCCCAGGGGTTGATGACCCTGCTGGGAGTGGTTATTCCTTTCCCAAAATCGTTCATTTTAAGCTATACCCTTATTGATACTGCCGGGATATTTCTGGCTTTATCGTGTTTGTATCTTTATCTGAGGGAATGGTTTAAAAAAGAGACAGCTTTATTAGGCGTGGTTCTGGCCGGGGCCACTATGATGATAGCTCTTCGGGACCATGAATTATCTCCCTGGTCCTGGTATGAAGCGGCTTTTGTATCCCTGGGATTCTGGCTGTTGCATCGGGAAAAGTATCGGTGGTTTACCGGTTTGATGGTTATTGCTACCTTAAACCGGGAAACGGCTTTATTTCTGCCGTTAGCCTATCTATTTACCCGGCAGGATATTAAAAATGTTTGGGATCGAAAAGCAGCGTTTCAGTGGAAACCTTTCTTGCCGATGGTGGGATGGTGGGTGCTCTGGTTTTTTCTTTATACAGGGCTGAGGATAGGGTTGGGTTGGGCTCCCCATGTTATGGGGTTGGGGAAACTGATACAGCTTAACCTGCAGCCGGGAACCATTGTCCGTTCAGCCATTAAATGTGGACTCTTGTTTGGTTTCTTCTGGTATTGGATGTTTCCGGGATTCAAGAAAGCTCCAGGTTTTGTCCGGGGAACAGTGGGAATGGGAGTCTGTTATTTCCTGGCGATTCTGGTAATGGGGTCATGGAAGGAGGCTCGCCTGCTGATGCCTTTATATCCTGTCATTATTCCCCTGGGATTAGCCTACCTGTTTCCGGATAGAATGAAAGAAAACCTGTAACTGAATTAGTTGGCAGGGGAATCGTTAAAAGGGCTGGAAGTTGCCTCTTCCCGGCTGAGCCTGAGCATGGCCAGTCCGATACCCAGGATTCCCCAGATAAACTGGACCCAGGTGAAATCAAAATCTACCAGAGCATGAATGGAAAAGGCTACTAAAGCTCCAGTGAAAGCCCTTGCCATCATCAAGTCTTCTGCCTGCCGGATTGTAGCTAAACTTAAGTGAACAATTCTAACCAGTCTGCTGATGAACCATCCCAATATCATGAAGCCAATCAGGCCTAAATCAAAGAGAACAGAAAAATAGATATTATGGGCATGAGGGTGATGATAAATTGTCCTGAATCCCCCAATTCCTGCTCCCAGCAAGGGAGACTCTTTGAGAAGTTTGAATCCATCTAACCAGATTTCTTTCCGGGAACTGGTGCCGCTGACCCCTGTTTCCCCAAATACAGCAGTAATTCTTTGTAAAGCCTGGCCGAAGTTTTTGCCATAAATCAATATAAAAAGCACCACCAACACGATAAAGGCATAACTGGAATATTTTATGAAATTATTCCGAAATTCCGGTTGCAGCAACATAAAAACAAAGATTCCCCCCATTAATCCCAGTAATCCCCCTCGGCTGTAGGTCATCAGATGGGCAACAAGCATTAACCCCAGGCTGCTCCCTAAGAAAATCCGACGATTCCTGTCTTTTTGATTCCAGAAAAGGGCAAAGGTTAAAAATATGTAGAAATTCAGATAGGTGGCTATATGGTTATGAATATCCAATCCACCGGCTCGGCCGGACATGCCGGTGGACCCATTCTGGCCGGGGCTGGCGATCCCAGTGTATAAGATTGCCATAAAAGTCTGGCCTGTTTCAGGAAATAGCGATTCTGAATGGTATCCGATGAATTTGGAGAGTAAAGCAAACAGGGAAGCGACAACCCCCATCACAACCAGGACATTAAATACTTTTGATATCATTTTTCGGTCCTGAATATAAAAGCCGGCAGACAAAAAGATGGACATATTCACAAACAACATCAAAACCTGCCATCGGCTGAAATTGTGTACAGGGGCCCATAACAGGGATATGGCTGTTAATCCTCCCAGGCAAAACAGGGGGCCTTCACATCCTGATGGCCTAGCGGAGGGGGCTAATCGGGCACACCGCCAGAGAAACCAGCCGGCCAGGGTTGGAATAATTAAAATATATAGGGGATATACCGCCACGGGGATACCCTTGGAAGAAACAGGGATAACATAGTAAAGACCTAAGACCGGTAAGGAAGCTACAGCCAGAAGATAGGCCCAGTCTGGCCGAATTAATAAAACTGTTAATCCAATCAGCAGAGCCGGGATGATAAGGGTCAGGTAACTGGGATAAATAAAACCCCAGATACCCAGTAAAATACCCAATAAGACAGCCCCCCCCATAAACAGGGGCGACTGAGATACTTTGTTGTTCCATCCTTCCAACGTGGTTGATTTCTGTGTCATAAGTTTAGATTTATCTGGATATTCACTTTCATTGATATGGAATTCTAACAGGGAACCTCTTTATCATGAAAGAGGGGTTTACTCACCAACGGCTCTGAACAGGTGAATTGAGGGCGACTGAATGGGGTATTCAACAATAATTGAGGCAGAGGTGCCAACTTTCTTAGCATCCATCTGGACCAATCCTGTTTCAGTCACTTTATAATGATAAATCCAGGTGCTTTTCCCTGTACCTGCCCAGGGTAATTTTTCCAGTTTTAGCCTGAGATTAGTGTATGGGGACTCTGCTTTATTCTGGTTAAGTGTAACCATCCGTTTTCGAAGAGCATCCTGGTAGGAATACATATCTGAGGGCATAAAACCCTTCTTCTGGCTTAGATGTCCAGTATTATAAACACTAACCAAAACCTGAACTTCTTTGTTATCTTTGCTTTTCCCTGCCAGGGAGGTGGTACCGAAAGTATCTCCTCCTTGAGAGGAGATACGGTCCAGAGTTCGGGTCATCTTTTGCATAACTTGCTGAGCAGACATTGGCCAGACCGGAGGTGCCGGGATTCGATAGGCAGCCGAAACTCCCCCATTTGCCATCATAATAATAGACGAGATGTTATGGGCGGCTGCTTCCATGGGAGTGAACTGCTCTGCCACCTGGGGCATAATAATTCCCACAATGTTATTCCACTCGGTATTAAAGCTAAGGGGTTTCCCGAAAAGGGGGCTTAACCGGGGATAATTCTTCAGTAAAGCATCAATCTTCTGGGCTTTATCATAATAGGCCCCCGGGACCAGGTCATATTGATGCCAGGAAAGGAAATCCAGGGGTACCTGATGGGTTTGGCAATAATCCAGAAACCCCTTTATCATGGGTTCCTGCCGGGTGTAATAAATCCATGCAAAACTTGGGCCGCCAACTGCAATCTGCTTATCAGCTGATTTAATTCCTCTGGCGGCAGCTGCATAGGTTTTATAAAACTCTTCCTGTGAACCCTTCCAGAATACTTTAGCCTGCAAATCCGGCTCATTCCATAATTCTACATAGCGAATCGGTAAATGGTATCCCTTTCCCCAGCCCTGGGTCAGGTGGCGGATGACATTTCCCATCATTTTCTGGTATTGAGAGTAATCTTTGGGGGGGGAGGCTTCACTGTTATATTTAGAAATCACTGGCGTAATGGTAGAGAATTTGACCAGGGGGGTAATGCCTTTTTTTATGGCATCATAAATTCGATAATCCATGTCAGAAAAATTGTATTCCGAAGGGTCATCGGGATCCGCCTTAGGATTCTGGCTGACCGGGAAGACCCAATCCCGGTTTAATTCAATGATTAAAAGAGCTGTGGTGGCGCCCTCTTCCTGATTTCCCATATAGGTTCCCCAGACCCAGGGATTAATAGTCCCCCAAGATTGGGAAGCATCATTTGTTATTTCCAGAGTCGCTGAAAGGGTTACTGAACAAGTCGCCAATCCAAACAAGATGATGAGGAAAAAAGAAAATATATTATGATATGAAGTCCGGTTTATTTGCAATCGCTTCATGGGCAGGCCCTCCCAAAGGATATCCTGAAAAAAGTATACCTTATCTGATTTAACTATGCCAAGAAAACTTATGGAGAATCATTCAGGGGAAATTATTCTGATATTCAGGTTGACTTACCTTGTAAGATAAAGGGAAAATGAAGGGGTGCATACCACCAAGCAGCTGTTTGTCGGTGCGGCTATTCTCTCAATTAAGGACTTTATTAATGTCTATTGGTTTTGGAAAATTCAGAATTAAAAATGAGCTGGTAGTGATATTTTTAGTGGCATTCATTCTGAGGGTATTGTTTGTAATTGCCAGTAATTTACTATTGCCGAATGCTCCGTTGGGGATGGATTATGAGTATGGGGTGATTGCCCGGTCTGTCCTGGAAGGGTATGGCTACAGCGCTCCGGTGATTCAGGGCTTTCACATAGGAGAGAAAGCTGTTGAAACCGGGGTTTACCGTCCTACTGCCAATCAACTTCCTTTTTTTACTTTATTGCTGGCAGGAGTGTATGGGATATTTCCTGAACATATGGCGCAATGGATGATGAAACTTCTGCAAGCCGGGATATCCGCATTGACCTGTGTGTTGATTTGTTTAGCGGCTAGAAAGGTATTTAGTCCTTGGGCTGGCAGGATTGCCGGCTGGGGCAGTGTTGTTTTTCCCGGATTTATTATTGGAGCCGCCCGGCTGACTCCTGAACCTTTTTTTACCTTTTTCCTTATCGGGGGAATTTACAGTCTTTGCCTGTATCGGGAAATTCCTAATTGGAAATTACTGGTCGGAGCCGGCTTATTGTTTGGAATCACAATGTTAAATTCCAATGTATTGATACCCATTCTTCCCGTCATTGGGATATGGGTCTTTTTCTGGAAAGGTTCGATTGCCGGAAAGATGAAGGTCTTGGGGGCTGTCTTGGGTTTGATATTTCTATGTGTCTCGCCCTGGTTGATTCGAAATTACCTGATATTCCAGAAATTCCCCATGTTTAAATCCACCATGGGATTGAATTTTTACCTGGGCAACCATCCTGAAGGAACCGGCACCTTCTATAAAGCCAATGGGGAACCCATTGAGACCCTGATTCCTGATACTTTTAAGGAGAATTTTGATATATCAGAAGTTCGGCAGGATGATTTATTGATGAAAGAAGCCAAGGTTTTTATCCAGGAAAATCCCTCCCGGTTTGTTCAATTATTTGTTGACAAACTCTGGTACTTTACCTGGTTTCCTCCTCGTCAGATGCTATCCCGAGAGGTTGTTTTATATAAAAAGGTATTTGGATTTCCATATGCTCTTTTATTGATATCATGCCTGATCGGGGTTTATTATGGGATTCGTGACAAGTGGTTGGATACTCTTTTTCTGGTTGGCGTATTCATCTCGGTGGCCGCCTTGTATGCCATTTTCATTGTAGGGCATCAGCGGTACCGGATGCCGGTAGAACCTTATCTGATAATGCTAGCAGGCTATGGGTTAGCAGAACTATTTCGAAAACGGCTGCCGGATATCAAAGAAGAGAAAGAATCTTCTGAAAGGAAATAAAGCATGAATTCATCGGGTGGATTATCCGGGAAAACTCTTGGCTGGATAGGTACAGGAGTGATGGGCTTTTCCATGGCAAGTCATTTATTGAAGGCCGGTTATCCACTGGTCGTATATACTCGTACGGCCTCCAAAGCTTCGTCCTTATTGGAGCAGGGTGCCCGATGGGTAGATACCCCTGCCGAATTGGCATCCCAATCAGAAATCATCTTTACCATGGTGGGTTATCCTCAGGATGTGGAAGAAGTTTATTTCGGGAAGAAGGGGATATTTAGTTCGCTGAAACGCAATTCTATTCTGGTGGATATGACGACCACCCAGCCCAGCCTTTCCATTCGTATTGCCGAGTCCGCCCTCAATAAAGGGGCTCATGCCGTGGATGCTCCCGTATCAGGAGGGGATATCGGCGCCAGAAATGCCACCCTTTCTATCATGGCCGGTGGTGAGAAGGATATTGTGGACAGTCTCCTCCCCCTGTTTCAGCTTCTAGGAAAAAACATTGTTTACCAGGGAGGTCCTGGTTCGGGACAGCATGCCAAAATGTGCAATCAGATTGTGATTGCCGGAACCATGATTGGGGTCTGTGAAAGCCTGCTTTATGCTAAAAAGTCAGGGTTAAACCCGGAGACTTTGCTGGGAGCCATTCGCCAGGGAGCGGCCGGATGCTGGACTCTGGAGAATCTGGCACCCCGCATTTTGAAGGGTGATTATACTCCCGGATTTTATGTGGAACATTTTGTGAAGGATATGGGGATTGCCCTGGAAGAAGCCGCCCGAATGGGTATCCAGCTTCCCGGACTGGAAAAGGTTCAGCAACTCTATCTTCGCCTGCAGGAGATGGGCCATGGAAAATCAGGCACCCAAGCCTTGATTCTAGCCTTAGAATCATTGAGTGAAGAGGGTTGATTCCTGCAGTTTATTGTAAGTAAAAATTCACGTACATCGTAATGGTCACATCTTTGGTCCGGGTTGCTGTATTATATCCCCCATAGGTATTTTCTTCGCTGGAATAAGGTTCGGTGATAGTAAAGACTCCTGTTCTGGCCGATTCCATTTTTCCCAGAGTGACATGGGCATTTTTAGCTATTTCACCGGCTCTTCCCAAAGCATCCTGAGTGGCCTTTGCCAGCAGGTCTTTTTTGATGGAGGGGAGGTTGGAAAAGAAATAACTGATATTGGCATTTTGCAGCACAATCCCTTTTTCATAGAGAGCTTTAGGGCTAAGGGCCATCTTCTCAATTTTCTCGACATCCTTGGAAATAATAAAGATATTCTGTTGTAGGTTATAGCCAGTCTGCTGTCCTTGATTATTGTAGGTTGGGTAAGAGGTGATGGGTTGGGTGCTGATTTCAGAATCCTTGACCCCGCCTGCTTTCAGAAATTCTTTCAAGGTATCCAAATCTTTATCCAGTTGGACATATCCGGCTTTAGCATTATCCTGGGAGACAACTTTCCCGATGCTCATCCGCCACTTAATGACATCAGAGGTATAGGATTGGGTGGCCGAACCAATAACCCGGAGGGTTCCCTGGGTGGTTCGGGTAGCATAAAAGAACAAGCCGAAAATCAGGGATGCCATAATGATTCCCGCCGCCAGTATCAGGCTGGAACGGTTTTGGCTCAGTTTATCCTGTAAAAGGTTTTTTAGGTTATCTGCCATGGAGTCAAAATCTCCTTCTGCTGCTGTTTTATCCTATTCTACGTTCAGTGAAGAGATTTTATCAAATCAAGGGAATATCAGGCGCGGGGATTTATCCTGAAGAGGCTTTAGATTTCTGCTTGAATTCCAGGTGTTCTGAGAGCTGAACCTGTTTTTTTCAATGGCCGTAAAATTTCCCGGTATGTTCGGCTTTCCGAATCAGTTGTAGGGTCTCATCGGACAACTCGGCAGAAGAGGCATTCTGGTAAGGAGTTCCCGGCAGCGGCATGAAATAATGGCTGTGAATCCAGGCTCCCCAGGAGATCAACTCCTCCATCAATTTGAGGGTAAGCCGGGCATCCTGGTCAGTCTCCCCCGGGAGTCCGAAGATGATATCCACATTCACCCCGAAACCGGCTTCCCGGGAAAGCCTGACAGCCCTTCGGACATCTTCCACCGTATGCCCCCGATGGCAAAGGTCCAGGATTTTCTGGCTGCCGGACTGGGCGCCGATGATAAGGTTATCGTTATTGCAGTATTTTTTGATGAGCCGCAGGGATTCAAAAGTGATATGTTCAGGCCTGATTTCCGAAGGAAAAGTGCCAAAATAGATTCGGCCTTTTTCCTGGACCACTTCCCGGATGGAACTCAGCAGTTGTTCAACCCTCTCCAGATGGACCTGAGTGTTGCTGGAACCATAAGACAAGGCGCTGGGAGTGCTGAATCGGACATCCACCCGTCCTTTGGTCTTCATGGTTTTCAGCAGTTCACAGATATTCTCCACCGAACGATGCCTGAAATTGGCTTTATGCAGATAGGCGCTCTGGCAGTATTTACAGGCATAGATACAGCCCCGGGTAATCTCGATAGGGTTAAGCTTCCGGTATCGGGTGCAGTAGAAAGGGTAATGGTCCAGGTTCACCGGGTCGGGCCTGCCTGAATGATGAAACTGATTTCCCTCCATCCATGCCAAACCTTTCAAAAACCGATAGTCTCTGTTTTCCCGAAGGCAGAGGAAAAAATCCACCAGGGTTTTCTCAGCTTCCCCGATGAAGGCCAGGTCAAATCCTCCCCGAAGAGTGTCTTCCGGTTCGGCGGTGGCATGGGGCCCTCCGGCAATATAGAGAAAGGGGGGGGCTGGATATTTCTGTTTGCACCCATTTATCAACCGGGAATACTTGGCAAATTCAACTGAAAATAAGGAACATCCAATGACCGAGGGGATATTTTCTTTGGCTGAAGACTCCATCTCAGCATGAAAAGTCTCTTCACCTCGGCAAAACCGGATATCCATATCTCCGAGCCGAGGCTCTGTTTCCAGGGCCCCTGCCAGGACATTTATCGAATGAAGCCTGTTTCGAGGGTAATAAAGAATAAATCGCATGGGTTTATTATCAATCTTGAGTTTTTATCCTAAGTGTTATTCATTTTAGGGGGAGAGGGACGGCTGACGCAATGGGGAAATCTAATCCGAGCCTCCTCCCGGTTCAGGGGGAAGTCCCTGAAGTTCTCGAATCCGTTTTTCGCCAATCCCGAAATAATGGCCGACCTCATGGATGACAGTGGTCAGGATTTGCTCCCTGATTTCCTCATCATTCCGGCTGAAAGATTCAATATTTTTCTGGTACAGGATGATTCGGTGGGGATGATATCCGCCCTCCCAGTTTTGGACGGTTATCGGAACTCCGATGAAGACCCCCAGGAGACCCTGCCGCCCATATTTCCTCAGCATGTCTCCGGTGGGATAATCTTCCACATAGACCGCCACATTTATCATCTTTTCCCTGAAATCCTGGGGGAGCCGAGCCAGGGCTTCTTCAACCAGTTTGTCGAATTCTTTGCGTTCCATCCAAGGGTTCCATCCTGATTTGTTTATCCCATTTTCTCAGAATCACTCTTTTCTGTGAACTCTTTTTGCCCAGGATATGGGGGATTTTCTGCCAGTCCCCTCCGTTTCCACTCCCTTTATCCTATTTCAGTCTCCTTTTACAACGAAGCGGGACCCAACCTGATGGCTACAGCCTGGGTCTCACTCCGATGGCTCTTGGGACGAAAAATGAAGATAACTCCTCAGAAATGAGTTCTTTATAGAGAAATTGGTTTTCCAGGGAAGGTTTTTCCGGCCCAGGGGCTTGCCAAGGTTGAAAAAGATTGACAGATATAAAGTGTTATTTTATCTTGATAAGGGAAGGTAACAAAGGGGATAGGGAAACTGAGGGAAAATAAAATGAAAAAGCTTGCTCAAATATTATTTGAACCGATGGCCTATAAGCATCAGATTATAGACAGGAAAGATATTCTTGATGGCTATATCTTAAAATTCTTCATCCTCATTTTATTCTTATTAGAGTACGGGCTAATATTATACCTATACAGTACTTTCATAGAGTTATTGCCATCATTGATAGCTTTAGCTATCGGAACAACTGTGACAGCGGCAACATCAAAAAGGATGTACCGGGAAGCAAAGGAACTTTTATCAGTATATCCAGCGGTTAAAGACATACCGGTTCCTTCTCGACTAAATTATGGCGTATCATTTATCATCATGTATTTTATCTTTTTAGGAATAGGTTTTATGGTGAAGCCTATCCTATCCTTCGCTAATATGTATTTATCTCTCCAGGAAAAAATAGATTATTTCCATCTGAAGGATATCCTTTACTATTCTTCGATGACAATGTTCTTTGTTTTTTTGGGTTGGATGATGGTGGGGTTTACCGCAATTTATAATATCCAGGTTAAGAAGATTGAATAAAGAGCCCTAAAAGAATGGAGTAAATAGAAGTAAAAAAGACATTTTGATGAGCCTGATATTTTTATGAATTATTCGAATTACCCATTGTATTCCTCGGTGATGGCCAAGTGCAGTAAAAAGACAGGGAGGGAAGCAATATGGGGAAATTGTTTAAAATTCAAATTCAATTTATCTGTATCCTACTGTTATACCAGTTAACCATTGGGAATACATTCGTCATCAATGAAAAAGATGAAGTTAATATCATTGATGATAAAGGAGCTGTTCATGTAATAAAGCCCGATAAGGGATGGGTGCTCCCCATATGGTTTGGGGATGAAGAATTATCACCCAATCATCAAAAAATATTTATCGTATATACCGATGGAACAACCGGGGTCCCGGGGATTTATGGGGAAAGACAATATAAGAAATTCGTTCTTAAAGTCTTTGATATACAGGCAAACGAGTTACAAACAGTGTGGGAATCGGAAGCACCCTTTGAGGCTGACTGGTGTTTTGATTCTCGGCATATTATCCTTCGTTCAATGCTCCCCAAGGATGGAAAACTGCCTGATAAATGGCATTCATTAATATCATCTGATCCCGAATTTATCAGAATCTATAATCATTTCAATTCAACTCACCGGGATACCCTGTATCTCCTTGATACCAAGACGGGGGAAAATAAGATACTGACAAAAGATATAAAGGATTATATATTTCATTACTGTCTGGACCCATTAGAACCTAATAATGTTTATTTTACAACAGTATCCATTGATGCCATCCCGGAAGAAATAATCAATGCCAACCCTCCCGTGAGTTATGCCCTGGATCCTATGCAGCCTTATAATCCCTATTTATTCAACGGGAAGGAATCATTTTACATTTTAAAATCTTTATTCCGAGTCAACCTCCTCACTGGTGAAACAACAGAAGATACCCTTCGCAGAAATTGGTTATCTTCAACAGGAGCAGAGTTGGAATCTTCCGAGAAAACTTTTTTTCTGTCTAAGGGCATTGGTTATATTCTGTCAGCTGAAACGGGTAAGAATAACAAGAGAAATTATTCTCTGGAAAAGTGGATTCCGGGGAGCCTGAAGCAAAAAAAGGTGATTCGCTGGGGTTTTGTTGACCCTTTTGCGGGTGAATATGAGCTGACAATGGAAAATTGGAAGATATCGAATAATGGAAAATTATTGGCAGGCAATATTGGTAATAATATCTATCTGCTTCATCTTCAAACAAGAAAAGCCGATGCTGTTTACCTTGCTTCCCATGATTCAGTGAAAAAGGAATATGCCACGTTTATGGGATTTTCTGCTGATTCAAAGATGATTTACTTTAGGTGTAATAAAATGGGGAAAATAGATACCTGTAAATATGATATCCCGGCTAAGCAATTAACTATTTTGAACAAAGAATGAAACATAATTCCCTGCTAACCTTTATGTCCCCCCCATTGACCGAAAGCCCCCAAATCAGTTAAGCTTTCTAGGTATGCCAGTAATTAATGTAGTTCCCTTTCCTCAGCCCGAATTACGGGATTCCCTAAAAAACGCAACGGTTGTTGTGATTGATGCCTTGCGTGCCAGTACTACTATATTAGAAGCTTTAACCAATGGGGCTAAACGGATTGTTCCCGTATCCGAACCCGAGCAGGCCATGAAACTTAAGGCCCAATATGCCCCTGAACCGGTCTTGATATCCGGAGAACGGGGGGGGATAAAAATAGAGGGTTTTGATTTGGGGAACTCCCCTTTGGAATATGTATCTGAGTTGGTTGGGGGAATGAATATCATGATTTGTTCAACCAATGGGACTCGGGCCATTGTCTATGCCTCGGTTGCCCAAGACATTCTGATTGGCTGTTATCGAAATATGGATGCTATTGTCGCCAGGCTGGCAGATGTCCAGACGGATATTCACCTTTTTGCTGCCGGGAAATTGAACCAGTTTTGTCTGGAAGATGTAGTCTGCGCCGGTGGGATGATTGAAAAGCTTTGTGAAATTCGGAAAGATCTAGAGTTAACGGACAGTGCCCAATCCGGATTGATACTCTGGGGCCATTACAAACAGGATATTCTGGGACTGTTAAAGGCTTGTGAACATGGCAGATACCTGGCATCCCTGGGGATGGAAGGGGATTTGGAATACTGTTCAAAGTTAAGCGTCTCAGACCGAATTCCTGCTCTTAAAAATGGCATCATTCAGTAGTCTTTAACCCTCTTTTTACCTGCATATTTTCCCGGTCGAACGACCGCCTGATTTACCTAACTTCTTTAAAATGAGCTATCCAGTTTTTTGACAGCTGTCAAAAGACTCTAATTAAGCGGGAAAGATAACCCTCTGTGTGAAGATGAAAGAGTCTTCTCAAAGTGGGAAGTATCCATTTCTCATGATATGATTTTCTGAACTGCCTAGGTGTAGGAGATATCTATGACAAAGTTAACTATTGACTCGATTTTATGTAATAAATGCGGCGCCTGTGTGGAGGTTTGCCCTTATAGTATTTTAGAACTGAATGAAAACGAAGAAACACCCGCTATTAATCAGGAACGGCTGGCTTATTGTATCCATTGTGGCCATTGCGAGGCTGTCTGCCCGGGTGGAGCTGTTCAACTGGATTACCCTGAGGCTGGAGAAGTGCCTGATATCAAAGGAAACGGTAAACTTCCAAGTCCTGAGGAGATGAGCCGTCAGATTTTGATGCGCCGGTCGGTTCGGGAATATCAGGATAAGCCAGTACCGAAAGGGATTTTGGAAGAAATCATCAAAGTCGTCCATTATGCCCCGACCGGGGTAAATGGACAGTCGGTCCATTGGCTGGGGATATATGAAAAGGAAAAAGTCAGAGACCTGGCTAAAAAGACTATTGAATGGATGAGGTTTGCAGTCAAAACTGGGATGGAACATCCCTTGTCTTTTACTTTTCCCAGTTTAGTCAGGAGTTGGGATCAGGGACTGGACCCTATTTGTCGAAATGCCCCGCATTTAATGATTGCTTATGGAAAAAAAGATTACCCCATCAGCTTTGTTGATTCCATAATCGCTTTGTCATATTTTGATTTATTGGCCCCTTCTTATGGGATTGGAACCTGTTGGGCAGGAATGGTTCAAATTGGTTTGAATGAATCTCCTGAATTAAGGGAAAGCCTGGGGTTGCCGGAAGGGTATAAAGCCCAATACTCCATGCTCTTAGGGTATCCTAAATACCCTTATCAGCGAGTTCCCAAGAGGAATCAACTGGTTTTTAACTGGAAAGAATAAAATCAATGGGCCCTATAGGACTCATGAGGATTATTGGACCTATGAGGCCCATAAGAAGATAAAAGCAGGGGCTTGTTTAGATGGCCGGGTTATTCGACAAAGAAATCTCTGACCAGGTAATAGACTTTGGCATATTGTTCAGGATTTTTCCGGATATAGGATTCCAGGATAACCAGGAAATCTTTAAGAATCACCTCATCAGCCCGGTTTTGAGTGGGGATGGGGTCATGGACGATAAGCCGATGACGGGTCAGGCTGATTCTCTGGATAAAGACAGGCAACACTACAGCTTCCGATAATCGGGCAATTTTAGGTAATCCCGGAGAGAACTTTGCAATTCTGCCCAGAAAATCCATTTCCAGCCATTGATGGCCTTCTCTGCCATCCACAGCCAGCAACAGGCATTCTCCTGATTTCAAGCATCGGATAGCCGACCTGGGGGAATGGTCCACATAATGGAAAGTAACCGGGAATGTCTCCCGATACCCAATTCGACGCCGCCAGGCGCTTTTTCTGATTTTATTAATCAATGAAGCACCCCATCCCTGATGGGCAGGCGGCTCCCATCGGCTGCCTAATTGATGGGTTTTGAATCCCATATACCCGATACCCGGCATCAGAAGTTCTTCATTGCCAAAATGACCATGGGCCAAGATGACCCCTTTACCTTCTTGAAGGGCGGCCTGTATTTTGTCCAACCCCTGGTATTCAATCAATTCTTTCATTTTCCGAGGATTCAGGTAAGGATAGAGAAAGACCTCAGATGAATTTAGGTAATAATTCTCAATGGTTTTATGGACCAGAGACCGGATTTTAGGGTCGGATTTTTCGGGGAAGGAAGATTTCAATTCCTGATGGAGTTTGGCAAACTTCCCCTGAGGGATAAAAAGACTGAGCCGGGCAAGTAAAACTGCCAATCGGCGAGTCAGTCCCATGGGGAGCCTTTCAACCAGCCATCGGAAAGGAAACCAATAGGCCCATCGGGCTAATTCCTGAATCAATGTTTTCATAATCAGATGAGGGTAGAGTATAACATATCCCTAAACCCTTAAGGGAGGAAGAGAATATCCGTTCCAACCTCCTTCGAAAGAGGTTCAATTCATTGACCCGCATGGGGTTTATCGCTATACTCTTAATTTAATGCCTTTGTCATTAACAAGGGTGAAAATACGAGCAAGGGGTTGGTTTTTTTCTGGAATTACCGGGATTTGAGTAGTCCAAAAATCCCTTCAACGCCAGAGGCCTCTCCTTAGCCAGTCTATTCCCTTTAAATATAACAGGAATTAACAGAATATGAATATCATTCAGGATATCCGGGAAATTTATCAATACCGGCAGTTACTGGGGTCTCTGGTGGCGCGCCATCTCAAGGAACGTTACCGGGGGTCAGTCTTGGGTTTTCTTTGGACTTTAATGAGTCCTTTGTTGTTGATGCTGGTTTACAGCCTGGTTTTTTCCGTTTATGTAAGAATTGAGATGCAGAATTATGCCATCTTTCTTTTTTGCGGACTATTACCCTGGCTTTGGTTTGCCCAATCCCTGACAGAAGGAACCAATTCGATTGTGATGGGCGGGTCGCTGGTAACCAAATCCATGTTTCCAGCCAGGGTTCTTCCCACCGTCTGTGTCATTGCTGCTGGGTTTAATTATCTGGTCAGCCTGCCGATTTTAGCTGTTTTTCTGATTGTGGCAGGGATACATGTCCATCCCATTACCTGGGTGGTTGTCCCGATTGTGATACTTATCCAATTCATTTTGACTGAAGGGCTGGTTTTAATGGCCAGCGCCTTAAATGTTTTTTATCGGGATATCCAGCATTTATTGAACAATCTGATAACTCTCTGGTTTTTTGTAACACCGATCCTGTATCCGGTAAAAATGGTGCCTGAAAAATACCAATGGATATTGGTTGCCAATCCCATGTCCTCCCTGATAGGAGTTTATCAGGATGTTTTATTTAATGGGCAGATGCCTGATTGGCTGGCATTAGGTAAAGTGGGAATAATTGCGGTGGCTATCCTGGCCGCTGGATTCTGGGTCTTTGACCGGCATAAAGACCGGTTTGCCGAAATATTATGAGGTTACTGTAACTAAAATGAATGTGATTCGAATCGAAAATGTCTCAAAAACCTATCGGCGCCGGTATCAACGGGGGGAATATGGTACCCTTAAAACGGCGGTAGCCAACCTGTTTCGATCCTCGGACCGGCACCCTTCTGATAAAACCTCTTTGATGGCTTTGAAAAACATCTCCTTTGATGTAAAAAGAGGCCAGTTTATGGGGATTATCGGCAAAAACGGTTCAGGTAAAAGCACCCTGTTGAAAATCCTGGCCGGGGTATTGAAACCGGATAATGGCCGGATTGAAGTGCAGGGCAGAGTGGCGGCCCTTCTGGAACTGGGAGCCGGATTTCATCCTGATTTTACCGGCCGGGAAAATATCTTTATTAATGGGTCCATTTTTGGATTGACCCGGCAGCAAATCAAGGAAAAATTTGATGAGATTGTCGATTTTGCGGAACTATCTGAATTCATTGACAGTCCGGTGCGGACCTATTCTTCCGGGATGTATATGCGGTTGGCTTTTTCCGTAGCCACCCATGTGGATGCCGATATCTTGTTGATTGATGAAGTGCTGGCGGTCGGTGATGGGGCTTTTGTCCGGAAGTGTGAAGACCGGATGCGGAAATTTAAGGAACAAAATAAGACCATAATCTTGGTAACCCATGATATGGGGGCTGTGGAACGATGGTGTGATGATGCCGTTTTATTAATAGATGGAAATATGATTTGCAAGGATAAAGCTCTCCGGGCTATCGAACGCTATGTACGGCAAACAGGGTTGCTCCCCGAAGGAGTTGCCCCGGAAGACCTGACCCGGCTCCAGCAGACCATGGGGTTCAAGGCTAAGCCAGGCGATCAATGTGTTCGATTGGCCTGGGTCAATCCTCCCCTGAAGGATTATATGGCGACCAAAATCGTACGCCGTACCGACCGATATCCTATCCATCATGAAGATGGAACACCGGTTTATTGGTTTAACGGGACCGAATGTGTGGATGGGAGCCTGACCAATGGGCAACCCTATTATTATGGGATATTTGCCCATGATAAGCAGTATCAATACCTGCCTCCGGTGTTAGCAGAAGCCACACCTCTTCCCGAAGCTGAATTGATTCGATTAACCACAACGGAAAAATTGACTGCAGACACAACTGTTTCTGTTACCCAGATTAAGATTGACTCCATTCAGATGGTGAATGGAAAAGATACACCAACCACTCTCTTTACCACCGGGGAGAGGATGAATATCCAGATTCCCTATTCATTGGATTTATCACGGCCGTCCAAGGCAACTGTTACCCTAAGAATCCTTCGGGATGATGGGTTTTGTGTCTATGAGACAGATACCCATGCTGAAGCGGTTGAAATCCCATCAACCGCCACCCAGGGAATTTTGAATTTTGAGATGAAATCATTACCCTTATTAAGCGGAGATTATTTTTTAGAGATTCAATCCGCGGATGACCCGGCAGATATACCGGATCAGCCAGTCAGCCGATATTCATTTTCCGTGAAGTCATCAGCCTTGGAAAAAGGGATCATCCGGCCTGACCATCAATGGAAATTGGAAATAGAACGGCCGGGCAGTACTCCCCGGACATCTTCTTCCCAGGAGTGATAGTATGAGTCAGCCAGCCAATGGACCTTTAGATGCCGACCGCATTATTGAATTAATTCATGAAAACCTGAACCGTAATGGGGAAAGCAATGAATCCTCCCTGTCAACAAAACGGGTTAATACCCCTTTTGACCGGGCATGGAACAAATTAATGAAAACCTGGTTTATGGGAGATGACCGTCCTTTTCATTCTCATCGGCCTGTCCTGGGGAAAATGATTGTAGGCACTAAGAAACTATTAAAACCGGTGGTGAAAGCTCCGTTATCCGGCAAATTTCAGGCTCAAAGGGAATTGAATGCCCAGTTCATAGAAGTCCTGAAACAGTTTAAACAACAATTGGATGAAAATCAGAAAATCACTGGGGAATGGGTCACTCGGGACCAACTCCGGGATTTGCTGGATACATTGGTAAATTATCATGAGGAAACCTTAAAGACCGTCCAGGCGGTGGAAACCCGAATTAATGATTTACAATACCGGATGGAAAATGATCTGGCGGCCATGGACCGGAAACGAATATGGCTGGAAGCTCAAATAGCTGAATTAAAAAATAAAATGGATGTTTCTTCCCGGGAGGGTAAGCTTTGAGAATATTTCAGCTTATTCCAGCATTAGATTACGGGGATGCGGTCAGCCAGGATGCGGTCCAGCTTCATCAATATTTTCTACAAATGGGATATGAGTCAAAAATCTGCGCCATGTTCCATGATTCCCGGATGTCCCAATATTATAGCCCTCTGGAAGAGTGCCAAGGGACTCCTGAAGATTTACTTCTATTCCATTTCCATTATGACAATGATTTAATCCCGATAGCGGAATCCTTCCCCGGTAAACGGGCTCTCATTTATCACAATATCACTCCGGCCGACTATTTCAAGGGAATCAATGAAGAGGTATATTACCATTGCACCCGGGGTCGGGAGCAGCTAAAAGAACTGCCTTACCTGTTTGATGCCGGGATTGGAGATTCTGATTTTAATCGGCAGGAACTGGAATCTGTCGGATTCAAACAGACCCGAGTCCTGCCCATAGTTCTGGATATTGAAAAGATGCGGCGGGCCCCTTCCGATACTCAAACAGAGACCCGGTTTAATGATGGCAAAACCAATATATTATTTGTAGGCAGGATTGCACCCAATAAAAAGCAGGATGATTTAATTCGTCTATTCGAAGTGTACCGGGGAAAATATCAATCAGATGCCAGACTTATCCTGGCTGGGAAATATGAAGAGGATGACCCTTATTACCTGTCTCTGATCCAGCTTATCAATGAGAAAAAGTTGGGGGATTCAATTCTGTTGACCGGCAAAATCAGGTTTGAAGAACTGACTGCCCTGTATAAGACAGCCCATTTATTTATTTCTGCCAGTGAACATGAAGGATTTTGTGTTCCCATTGTAGAGAGTTTTGTTCATGGCATACCTGTTTTAGCCTATTCAGCCGGGGGTGTTCCTGAAGCCCTGGGTGAAGGCGGTTTTCTTTTCAATGATAAAAACTGGGATATAACCAGTGATCTGATGCAAAAGATACTGACGGATAAATCCCTCCGAGAGGAAACCCAGGAACGGCAGAACCGGGAATTGGAACGGTACCGACCAGACCGGATGAAAGAAGAAATAAAATCTATCCTGGATTTTTGCATGGTTTCAGGAGAATCCCAGGAAATCGCTTATCAGAATTTGAAGGTGTCAGTGATCGTCTGTTCTCTCAAACGGCCAGAGTTGCTTCGGCATACGCTTCGGGGATTAAGCCGTCAGACTCATCCCCAGATGGAAGTGATAGTGGTCCATGATCCCAATGACCGGGAGACATTGCAAGTCCTGGAGGCATACCCCAGAGCCAAGCGTGTTCCCAATGAAAAAAACAATCTTTCCATTTCCAGAAATCTGGGCATCATGGCGGCGGCTGGGGATATTGTGGCATTTCAGGATGATGATGCTGTGGCAGACCCTCATTGGGTATCAGACCTTTTGGAAGGATACCGTAACCCGAAAGTTGGCGCGGTTGGGGGAATTGTCTATAAGGGAACTACCTCTGAAGTCGTTCAGTTTAGCCGGGGGAAAATCACCCGGTTTGCCCAATCTTTACCGGTGAATCCAACCTCTATCAGTCCAGATGATCCCAAGGGAGAATTCTTTAATTACTTGATGGGAACCAACTGTTCTTTCCGAAGGACTCTCCTGGTAGAACTGGGTGGATTTGACGAGCATATCCGTTTCTTTGCGGATGATGGAGATATCTGCACCCGGCTTATTCAGAGAGGTTACAGAGTCCATCATCATCCCCGGGCAGTCATGTACCATCATTTTGCCAAAGGTTTTATCCGGGAAAGTGAGCAGGATTGGCGTTTCGATATCATTATTCATGATAACTTTTATTACAGTATTAAGCACCGTAACCGGAGTCTGCCTTATGTCATGGTAAAAAACCTTTACCGGAATTATCTTCGATTCTGGAGCATGGTCTTTTTTCGACAGCCAGGCTCTCTGCGGCCAAGCAGTATTCTGAAATTTATCAGCCGTTCAATCAAGGGGATCCTCTGGGGATGGGGAGCCGGCCTGTTTATCCCTCCCCGTTGCCAGCCCAAAGAAAAATTACTGAATCCCGAAATGGAGTTTCAACCATTCCTGGAGCGCCAGGTGAATCAGATAAAGGTCAAAGACCGTCCCCTTCGGATTGTCATGGCCAGCCAGAATTATCCCCCAGCGGGATTTGGGGGAATTGCAACCTATACTCAGGACCTTGCCAGGGAAATGGTGAGATTGGGGCATGAAGTTCATGTCATTACCTCCCATTATCCTTCTTATTGGGATGAAGGGGTTCAGATGCATCCTCTTAACAGTAAAGGGAGATTGCCATTTGAGCTTCCTGCCGAATATCAGGTGACCCGTAAAAATCTGGCTTACGGATTTGAGCTGAATAAACGGATCAGTGACCTTTTTGGGATGGATCCTCCTGATGTGATAGAAACTCCCATCTGGGATATTGAAGGGCTGGTTTATTCCCAGAAGAAGATTGCCCCCATGGTTTTAAGGCTTTCATCCCCTTTGAAGAAGATGATAGAGACTCATCAATGGACAGCCGACCCTGATTTATCCCTGTCAGCAGAATTGGAAAAAAAGCTGGTTGAATCCTCAGATGGCATTATTGCCATCAGCCGGAGTATCCTTGAGACCATTAGGACTGAATACCAGGTTTCCTATAATGGAATATTAAACCGGGTTATTCCCCTGGGAATTCAGCTGCCGGAATCACTCCTTTCCCGGACTGTTTCGGATAATCATAAATCTGTTCGGGTTTTGTTTGTCGGACGGTTGGAACGCCGGAAAGGTGTTCATACTTTACTGGAAGCTATCCCTCAGGTTATGAAGTCCATGCCGGAGATTGAATTTATAATTGTTGGAAAAGATACCCCGGATTTTACCAACGGAAAATATTTTAAAGATTCATTTTATGAAAAACACAGCCGAGATTCCTGGTTTGCCCAAGTGCATTTTGAAGGGGAAGTAGATGAGCCGAGCAAGTGGGCGCATTATGCCCAGTGTGATATTTTTACTTCACCCTCCCTGTATGAATCATTCGGGATAATCTTTTTGGAAGCCATGGCTTTGGGGAAAGCAGTTATCGGGACTCGAGCCGGGGCTGTTCCTGAGACTATCCATGATAATAAAACCGGACTGCTGGTGGACCCTGAAGATAGTAACCAACTGGCTGAAGCTATTCTTCGCCTGGCCCGGGATACTCAACTGAGAAAGACTCTGGGAAACCAGGCTCGGATATCAGTTGAAACAGAATTTTCGCTTCGGAAAGCTGCTGAAGGCACTGTGAAGTTTTACCGGGATTTAATTTCCCGGGGAAAGAAAAGGTAAGCCGGGATGAACAATTCTCCCCGAATCGGTTTAGATGCCCGGCTCTATGATCCGGCCGGAACCGGGATTTCCAGTTATACCCGACGTTTAATCCTGGAGCTGGCAAAACTGGATTCAGAAACGGATTATTATTTGTTTACCCGGGATAAGCTGGGTGAATCTCTTCCAACCAACCTGCACCCGGTGACTATTCCCATCCGGCAACGATTTGTCTGGTCCAATAGGGGGCTGCCCCCTGCATTAAAAGCAAACCGGATTTCTTTATACCATGCGATGGCTAATTTTGATGCGCCGTTGTTTCCGAATATTCCGATGGTGGTGACCCTGCATGATTTAATTCCATTGCTTCGGCCGGAATATGTCAGCTGGAAACATCGTGTCATCAGTCGAATCCAGGCGAGGGTCTTATGCCGGAAGGCCGCCCATATTTTCTGTGATTCAGAATTTACCCGGCAGGAATTGTTATCTCATTATCCCACCGACTCCGAAAAGGTCTCCGTAGCTTACCTGGCGCCTTCAGAAGAATTTAAGACAGGACAGGATGACGAATCTCTGCAAAAAGTCCTGGCTCAATATCACTTGAAAAAGGGTTATTTATTTTGCCTGGGAGCTGTAGAACCCCGGAAAAATCTGGACAGGTTAATATTAGCCTATAATCTACTGAGGGATGAGAAAAAGACTTCACAGCCTTTAGTCATAACCGGAGCTCCTTTATGGAAAGCTGATGGGCTGACTGAATCCATCCGGCGTTCTCCCTGGTCGAAAGATATACTGTTTACCGGATTTGTACCCCAGGCCCATTTGCCCTCTTTATATGCCGGGGCTGGATTATTTGTATTTCCTTCTCTATATGAGGGATTTGGGTTGCCGATACTGGAAGCGATGGCTTGTGGTGTGCCGGTGGTGGCGGGTAACCGGACTTCTTTGCCTGAGATTGCGGGAGATGCGGCTTGCCTGGTGAATCCTGATTTTCCGGAAGAGATTGCATCAGGGATTTCTCTGGTGCTGGGGAATGATATACTAGCCCAAACACTTCGACAAAAAGGCCCGATGCAAGCGGCCCGGTTTAACTGGGATAGAACAGCCCGACAGACATTAGAGGTCTATCATCGGATGATTGATTGATGGGGAGGGAACTAATAGCCGATGTTGTATCATGATGCGGAAAACAGATTTCGAGGGATAATGGACCTGTTCCATAGTATTGGTGGGTTTTGCCCTGAAATCGATTTTAAAGGGAAAACAGTCCTTGATATCGGGTGCGGAACCGGGAATGGGTTATTAGCCGCTGCTTATCTGGGTGCAGATAAAGCTGTCGGTGTGGACATTGATCTGGGCGATTATGGGGATAGCCATTTGGATACCCTGGCTGCCCATTATAAGATAGATATTTTTAAACTGGAATTTATTGAAGATAATATAGAAGACCCGAAACTATTGGGGGATAGAAAGTTTGATATTATATTTTCGTATGATGTTTGGGAACATATCTCCCGACCCCGGGAAGCCCTGCTGACCGCATCAAAACTTCTGGCACCGGGGGGAATTATCCTGATCAGTGTGGTGCCAATGTATTTCAGCCCAATCGGGTCTCATTTATGGAACTATTATCCCCGGGAAGAGTTTCCCTGGGTACATTTGATACTGCCTGATGAAGAAATTAAATCCCGAAAAAACGTTGAGGATTGGACTTGGAACCATTATGTAACACTGAACCGGCTGACAGTCTCCGAGTTTGAAACCCACTGGAAAGAGGCAGGACTTTATCCCGTCTGGAAAGATTACCAACATTTACCCAGGACTCGAAAACTGGCAGCGTTTGAAAAGAAAATCCTCCCAGAAAAAACTCAGGGAATTCGGCAGGAAGACCTTTATATTGAACGGATGATTGTCCTGTTGAAAAAGGAGAATGATGTGAAAGAGCCTACACAAAAAAGCAATTATAAAGTCTCTCGGGCAAAACAGATGGTTCAGCATAAATTGGCGGCCCTTCAGAAACGATTAATGATACTGCCTGATGGATATCTTCCCATGGATCCCATCCTTTTTAATGATGCTCAATACATTGATATGGTTTTCAGGCTCCTGCTGAGTCGAAAAGCGAATGCGGAGGACTTGGCTTATTATCAGAATTTGCTGGAAACGGATAAGATTTCTCGAAAGGATATTCCTCAGTTACTATTTGAATCAAAAGAATATGAGCGAGGCCGGTTTAATATTCTGGAATATATTCATAAGGCAAGGCTGGAGATGATACAAACCCTTCTTCCCGCAGCGGATGTGATTGTGGACTTGGGGGGAGCCTCTCCTTCCTGGCAGGAAGGATGCCTGTATGGCATGGGATATCCCCATCAAGCGTCAATGTTAATCATTGTGGATCTTCCTCCAGCGATTAGAATGTTGAAGGCAACGGAGCAGGCGAGAGTTGTTACCGATTATGGTAAATGCAATCGTATTGAATATCACTACTCCTCCATGTCGAAACTTGAATTTATTCCTGATTCATCAGTTGAGATGGTCTGGTCGGGAGAAAGCATAGAACATATCAGTGAGAATGAAGGTGAACAGTGCCTTCAGGAAGTCTGGCGGATACTCAAACCCGGGGGGTATTTCTGCCTGGATACGCCGAATCGACTGATTACCCGGTTGGAATCTCCTCACAGGCTCATTCATCCTGAACATAAAATTGAATACACCCCTTCCCAGTTGAAGGAAAAACTTCAAAAACATGGATTTGAAATTATGGAAGAAAAGGGGTTACTGCCTTTGCCTGAATCTCAGGCTTCCGGGCAATTTGCACCGGAGGAAATAGTTAAACAGCCTTATTTTTCAGACCAAATTGACAGCTGTTATTTGTTTTATATAAAAGCTCGTAAACCTGAATAATGAATCATGGGTAGAACTAATTAATGCTATCGTTTATAAGATAAAATCATTTTAGGATGGAAGTTTCTGTTTCTCCTGAGGGGGAATCTTTATCCCGAGATGATGAGTTGCTGCTTGCGTACTGAGGTACTTATGATAAAACAGTGGATAAAAAAGATGTGGGGAAGGATAGATTCGCCATCAAGATATGCTGAAGGTTCTTCCCAGGGAACTTTTGTTGAAGTTTTTGGAGATATCCCTTTAAAAAAGCTGCTTTCTCAAAAAGAGGAAATATCCCTTAATGATTCTTCTTTAGATTGGTTAAACTGTCCATCTCCGGATTTTGTAAGATATATCGATGATCATCAGGCTCTTCCTTTCGAAGGCATTCCCTATGATGAACGTTATTATTTGAAAACCCCTAATTATATGGTATCTCAGACCCATCGACTCTGGTTAACCATGGAAGCCCTGAAGCCCTATTTAAAAGAGGGAACTAATCATCAGTTTCTGGATGTTGGGGCCCATCCTTATTCACTGGATGTGCTGATGAGGGAATTTTATGGGTATCAGGGGAAGATAAAAGCTACTGCCAACTTGCCGGTGGAGGAGTCTTGGCGGGAGATTCTATCGAAATTGGGGATTGATGTGGAATATGTGAATCTGGATAAGTATGTGTTGCCAGACCTCAGGTTGCCTGATATTCCCTCACAGTTCGAGGAGTCTGATAATTCAGTGGATATGGTTTTGATGGCCCATGTGATTGAACATCTCTATCACCCTTTTGAAATTATTAAAGAGATAACCCGGGTTTTGAAGAAAGATGGGGTGGCGATTTTTTCTACCGATAATGCTTATCGGTGGGAAGGATTTTCCGGATTTCTGGAATTACATCCCTTTGTATATGATGCCGTTCATGAGACTTCAGCCATGACCTTCAGTTTCTGGAGGGGACATAACCGGTTTTTTACCGAATGGGATTTTAGAATTATGCTGGAAAAAGCCGGGCTAAAGGTTGAAAAAGTCATTTATCAAGAAATTATTTTTAATGGGTTTAACCAAGAGATGTTTCGACACCCGACTATTTCCATCCCCCGATGGAAAAGAGATATTCTGAGCCGGATACCGGCTCATCGAAATGAAATCATCGTGATTGCGCGTAAGGATTAAGACCGGTCAATTTGTTGTGTTTCAGGAGTATTTCATGAAGAAGCATTTTTATGCGATTCTATCGGTTTTAATCTTAGGGATGATATTTCTTTCCCAAGGGATGAGTCAATTACCTCTGACCGACAGGGATGAGACCCGATATTCCATCATGGCAAAGACCATCTTGGAGACTGGGGATTGGGTGGTTACCTGGTTGAATCATCAACCCCATCTGGACAAGCCTCCTTTCTTTGTCTGGATGGTAGCTTTGAGCATGAACGTCTTTGGAATCAATGAGCTGGGAGCCAGGATGATTCCCCTGCTCATGGCCTTAGGAACCCTCGTGCTTACCTATCTGGTGGGGTGCTGGTTGTGGAACTCTCGGACCGGGTTTCTTTCTGCCTTGATATTAATGGTGTTTCCGGAGTTTTATACCTTGTCCCGGTATGTCATAACCGATATGGCGTTGACCTTTTTCATGACTGGATTAATTGTTTGTTTTCTGGGAGGATTAAAATTCCGGAAACAGGGGTTTTACTGGGTTGGATATGTTTTTGGCGGATTGGCCATGTTAACCAAAGGTCCGGTGGGAATTGCTCTTCCGGGTTTGATTCTTATAACTTATCTATGGAAGACCCATCAGTTTTCCCGATGGAAGGAAATGAAATTGGGTTGGGGAATCCTGGTGGTTCTTATCATTTCTCTGCCCTGGTATTTACTGGCAGAACAGCGGTTTCCCGGTTATTTGTATTTCTTTTTTATCCAGGAGAATCTTCTGAGATTCCTGACCAAAATCCATAGACGGTCTGAGCCGATTTACTTTTTCATTCCCATAGTATTTTTCGGGATATTTCCCTGGAGCCTATTTCTGTGGCGAACCCTGAAAACAGAAGACCGGGAGGGAAAACTAATCCGCTGGTTTCAGGATGACAATAAGTTTTTATGTGTTATCTGGTTCCTGATCGGATTTATCTTTTTCTCACTTTCAAAATCCAAGCTACCCACTTATATTCTCCCTTATTTGGTGCCATTGGCCTTACTTTTAGGGGGTTATTGGGATGAAATATGGGATAAAGATAGAATTGCGTTGAAATTATTCAGCGGAATCCTGATATTAATAGGAGCTGGGATACTGGCAGCTGATTTTATTGAGCCGATTCGTATTCTGATGGCCAAAGCCATAGAAACCACCGGCCGTCCTTTATGGCAGGAGGCTGTTTTTCTTTGCTTAATGGGAATCATTCCCTATATTGGATTATGGTTTCGAGGAAACCGATGGGCTTTTGGTGGGGTGATGATAGTCTTGGTGCTGGTTTTTACATATATATCCCATTGGGGAGTTTTGACTGATTATACCTATTATCACTCCACTCGGGAATTATGCCGGATTATTCAGAAAGACTTTCGGCCAGAGGATGGTATCCTTGTCCATTCCGAAAATCGATGGTCTGCCAGTTTCTATTTACCAGCCAACGCTAAGGTCTGTTATATCAATGAATGGTCAGACCTTGTTTTTACCACCATAACATCAAAACGAACCTATATACTACTATCTGAAAAAGACCATTTACCGATATTCCAACAACAGGTGGGAGGGAAAACTCAGGTTATGGGATATGAGGGAAGACAGGTTCTTGTCTTTAAACCGTAGGTTGAGGATTAAGGAATCCCCAGAAATGATGGTAAAATAGATATAATTATCTGCATTATGTTTTAATGCCCACAGGAGTAATGTATTGAAATTTCGAATAATTTTATCTTTGTCTTTATTTGTCTGGATTTTACTGGCCGGAGTGCCGGGAAATTCGGTTGAATATCAAAACCATAGAAATATTGGCAGCCATTTTGATGGAGAATCTCTGAAATATAGTGTGAGCTTTTTCCCTTTCCCCAATGCGGCCAAGGCTGAATTCAGTTTTAAACCAGATTCGACTGTTAAACATGGATATGTGGCAACATTAGAAGCCAAAGTCTCAAAACTCATCCGGATACTGTTATTTAGAAATATGTCTCAAAAAATCATTTCCCATGTAATTGTATCACCTGATGGAAAGAGGCTGATTTCCCAAAAATTTGAGAATATCACTATTCGGAGCGGGAAGATTTCCCGGCAGCTGATTACTGAATATGACTACGAGAAACGCCTGGTGAACTGGCAAAAATGGAAAAAAGGGAAACTGGTAGGGCATGGAACCCATCCAATCCCTGAAGGGGTTTATTATGATGACCCTCTATGTGCTTTTTATAACCTCCGGTTTGGAGTGTATGGCACAGTCGAACCAGGGAAAATTGTTGATGTGAAAACCTGTCCTGATAAAAAGGAAAAACGGATTCGGCTCAATATTGCATCTATTGAAGAGGCTCAGAACCGCCTTCGAAAAGAAACGGAATATGCCAATCGTCAGTTTTTGGTCAAAATAAGAATGGATGATGACTTGTTTGAATCCCGGGATGGAAATATTGAGGTTTGGTTTGATAAGGAACTGGTTCCCCTGGAAGCTGTGGTCAGGGGTGTCCTTTTATTTGGTGATGTCCGGGGCCAGCTCCGTTCCCCTGGAGACCCTGATACAGATTAGCTTGAAAACCATCTAAGTTTATTAATATAAAGACCCCATGAACCCTTTTTTAGGACTCATGGGGTCTTTTGTATTGGTAGAAATGAACTCAGATTCCTGTTCTTTGGGGGACCTGACGAAGGATATGGATGGTTTTGAAAATAGACTGGTAAATCCAGCGGAATCTTTTATAATTGAGAACTTTTACCACAGCAGGATGGACCAGGGGTCTTAAGATGAAATGAGGAACTCTTTTTTTCAGAAGCATCAGCAGGAAAGAAATATAAGTCTGCTTTTTAATATCAGGAGTTTTCCGGTAAATCTGTTTAGTTTCATCTGTCAGGAGGCCTTCCCGTTTGGCTCGTTCATAGAGTTCTGTCCCGGGATAAAAGACCAGGCTGAAGATATTTAAGTGGAAATTACCCGGCAGATCCACAACAAATTTCACTGTTTCCAGAAGGTCATCATCGGTTTCCCAGGGATTATCGATAATCAAGTCATAAAGGATATAGAAAGGCTTCTGGGAAGTTTTTGAAACATCGGCCAGAATCTGGGCCGCTTCCATGATTTTCTTACCCAGACCTCCCCGGTTGTACATTTTCAGGGTATTGGGGGCAGCCGTTTCAATGCCCATTTGAATACCCACCAAGCCAGCTTCCAGCAAGGCATTCATTTTTTCCAGGTTAAAAGTCAGTGGTTCATGGAGGCAGCGAAAGGGAAGCCCTACATTATCTTTATAAAGCCGGGCGAATTCCTGAATTTCCTCAATAGAGGCGGTCAGGAAGGAATCATCTTCAAAACAGACCATGGTAACCCAGGGCATATGTTCCCGGACCCAGACCAATTCACTGATAATATGACCAATGCTTCTATGCCTGACATATTTCTGGCGGGGATAGAGTTTTCGATAAGCATTATTACAGCAATAAGAACAATTTAAAGGGCAGCCCCGGGTTCCAAGAGTGGAATACAGTGTCCCCTTACCCTGAGAGCCTTTTTTGGAATCAAGGGCATCCTTGTCCATATGGTCTTTCAGAAGCTCCCAAGTCATGGGGGTGATTTTCTCTTCATTTTCCAGGTAGATAAAATGGTCATCTATGCCATAATCATAGATTGGATATCGATCCAAGTCTTCAACCAGGGGCCATTCAGGATTTTTGAAGATATCTTTTCCTTTACGGGCCCAGATACCGGGGATGGTTGTCAGGTTTTCACCTTTTTCCATCCGGGTAACCAGTTCCAACAGGCTTTCTTCTCCTTCACCCCGGCAGATGAAATCAGCATGTTCAATACATTCATCCGGTTTTACCGTGGGATGGATGCCACCCCAGATAACAGGAATTTGGGGAATCCTTTTCTTTAAAGCTTCCGTGATATGGAGAGCTCCTTCATAGTGCTGGGTGAAGAGGGAGATTCCAATTAACTGGCAATCTTTGCATAATTCAGCCAGTTGGTCATAGGCTTTATCGGGATATTGAAGCCTATATTCAAGTTTATCCGAGAATTCCATTGAAGGGCGTGCCATATGGAAAACCTGGACTTGGTGTCCATTTTGTTTCAGCCAGGATGAGAGTCCCCTTACCCCAAGGGCAGAAAGGGTGGGAAACGGGGAGATTAATACGATTTTCATTCATTGCTCCTTGTTTGAATAAACCTATTTTATCCGCCGGAAGTAGTTGACGATCCGGCCAAAATCTCCCGCCATGACTGCGCAACGTCCCCTGTTCAACAGGTGAGCCAGGTCGGTTGCTTTAAAGACCATCCCATAGAAGGGAGATAATCCTTTTTTATCCATGGCCTGAATAACCCTGTTGGTTGAAAGGGTCTTTATCAGGGGGTTGGGAAGAGTCCCATACTGGGAAGCATACATCAGGGCATTCAGATAATTGGGTTTTGGATTCAGGAAAGGCTGTCGATAGACTTGTTTCAATTCATCGGTCACCAATCCCTCTTTCATAGCCCTGTCCAACAAGGCTGTCGCCGGATAAAACAGCAAACTCGATAATACCAGATTGTACGGTTTGGGTATCTGCGTTAACAGGTCAATAGTTTCCCGGGTTTCCTGGTGGGATTCCCAGGGGTTATCAATAATAAAATGGTATGTAGGCGGAATCAGCCGGTCCACATATTTATTAATAATTTGGGTGGCTTTAACGATGAGTTCTTTAGGGGTTCGCCGGTCATAAAGCCTCTGAATGGAATCAGAACCGGTCTGAATACCCATTTCTACATAACACATCCCGGCATCCAACATCATCTCCATTTTCTTTTCAGAGACCGTGGCGGGTGAACATTGGCAATAAAAAGGTAGCCCGATTTCTTGCTTGTATTTCGGCAGGAATTCTTCCAGCCATTTGGAGGAATGGGCAAAAAAGGTATCGTCAAAAAATTGGATAATCTCAATAAAGGGGAAACGGGTTTTGATATCTTTCAACTCACGGATGCAATGGTCCGGTCCCCGGTGCCGAAAAAAGTGTTCTGGGGCATACATATCCCTCAACCAGGAATTACTGCAATAATTGCAACGGTGAGGGCACCCCCGGGTGGTCATGGTCCGATAAGATTTAAGGAGTTTATTATCAAAATAAGGCAGGACATTACTGGCCTTATGGAAGGTCTCATAATCCAGGGGAATGATTTCCCCTTTTAGATGGTCAAAAAAGTACTGGTTATCCAGCTCATAATCATAAGGAGGAATCTTATCCAGGTCCTGTAACAGGGGGCGTTTGGTGTTTTTCAGGTATTGGCCTGGATGGGAGGGATCCTTGAACCAGAAGTTTCGGGTTCCGGTAAAATTCTCACCGGCCTCCATCTTTTCCAATAGTTCCACCAGAGATTCTTCGGCCTCCCCCAGGCAGACCGAATCGGCAAACTCAAGAGCTTCCAGGGGTTTGATGGTAGGATGGGTACCTCCCCAGCTGATATGTTTATCAGGATATCTTTCCCGGAGGTAATGGGTTACTTCCACTGCCCGGTCGTAATAATTAGTCATGAAAGATATTCCAATGAATCCGGAATCCCGGCATATTTCCCCAATCTGTTCCAAGACCCTTTGGGGATACCGATATTGGGCAAAATTCTCTGAATCCAGTAATTCCAACCCCCCAGGCAGAAGGATTAAATTCACTTGATGAGATGTCTTTTCTTTTATATAGGCCGATAAGGCTCGAACCCCATAAGCGGCTATGTCCGCCGGACATGGCGTAATCAGGGTGACTTTCATTCCTGGATCCCTCTCTTCCTTCCCTAAACAGCTCCTTTTTTCTTCCCCGCTGCTTGGGTTTGGAAAAAAACTCTATTATTGACTGAATTTATCAATATTTCTCCTTGAATTATACCACAGGAAAATAGGTAAAAAAGGGTGATTAAATGGACTCTTTAGATAAGAGACTTGACAAAAGGAAGAGGGATTCTGATAATGAGGAAAGAGATGTAGATAGTGATTAAGTGAGAAATTAAATAACTGGAAAGGAGGTGCTTAAGATCATGAAAAGAAAGAATAAAGGATTTACCTTGATTGAATTGTTGATTGTGGTGGCGATCATAGCCATTTTAGCGGCGATAGCAATTCCTAATTTCCTGGCGGCCCAGACCCGGGCAAAAGTCTCCCGGGCTAAGGGAGAACTGCAGACATTGGCAACAGCGTTGGAATCTTATTATGTGGATAATAATGTTTGGCCCCAGGATGGATCAGAAACATGGTCGAATCAAGCTTATTATTGGTATATGCCCAATGAGGTAACCACTCCGATAGCTTATATTTCATCCAATTTATTGAAAGACCCTTTCCGGGGATCGTTAAATCCTGGAGATGACCCTTTATTAACTCGATATCGATATTCTAATACCGGAGATGGTTCCTTAGGATGGAGGAATATTTATACAGCAACTTACCAAAACGCTTTTGGGGGTTGGCGTATAGTTTCTCTGGGGCCGGATAAAGGCTATACTCCGGATGCGGATGGGAAAGGTACCCCTTTTGGTTTATGGGACATTACCATAGCTTATGACCCCAGTAATGGAACTGTCTCCAATGGAGATATCATTCGCAGCCAGAAACACCCGAATAATTATGAATGATTCATTCTATACCCTGTTGATTTATCGGTATCCATTAACGGATGCCGATTTTTTATGGCTCAATGTGTTTCATTACCATTATGATCTAGGTCGCTTAACAAGGGAAAGAGGGTCGGACCCTCTCCGTTACCTCTCCGAACAAATTCCTTTTGTTGAAGGATACTTCAATGAGAGGCTTTTCCCTCTAGAATCTGATGGAGGCTGAAGGTGAAACCTATATTGCTTTCTCGGTATACGCTTGTGGTCATCATCCCCTGTCTATTAATCAGAAAAAAGATTTATGCCTTAATAGGTCTATTGAGTCTATATTAATAAAAATGATTATTATGCTGTTTTTTCAAGGAGTATTTGTGAGAATGGTGAGTATCTCGTAACCACTATTATCTCAATAATATATAAAATATCTACATCAGTATTTCCCATTCCGGTAAACCTGATGAGAAGATTCTTTTTTGTAGGACTATTGACAGAAGGTTACAAAATTGGTAAATTCTAAGCAATTTCGAAAAAGACAGTTAATTAAACATAAAAAAATAGAGGAGGTGAATATTGAATGAAAAGTAATAAAAAAGGTTTTACCCTGATTGAGTTGTTGATTGTCGTGGCGATTATTGCGATTTTGGCGGCCATTGCTATTCCCAACTTTTTGGCCGCTCAGACCAGAGCTAAAGTATCACGAGCTAAGGGAGAGTTGCAATCATTGGCCACCGCTTTAGAGAGCTATTTTGTTGATAATAATGAATACCCTTGGTGTGTTGAGCCTTTTGTGACAGCGCCTCAGTATGTCCCCAATGTGATCACCACACCGATAGCCTATTTAAGTTCTAATTCCTTTTTGGACCCTTTCCGGGCTCCAGACAGTGCAGCTACCTACATGAGATACCGTTATATGGAAGTGGATTCGCTGTATATCAAGGGAAGTGCGGCTGCAGAGGCTTATGGTAGTTTTTATGGGAAGTGGAGATTGAGTTCATCCGGTCCAGACCGGATTTTTGGGCCGACAGGTTATTTATCTTATCAAGGATATTCCTACAACATTCTTTTTCCGTATGATCCAACCAATGGAACCGTTTCCAATGGGGATATCATGAGGTCTCAGAAAAATCCTAATGAAGATTCCAGCCCTCGGTAATATTATGTAAATTTTTTTCGGAGGCATTTCCTAAAGGGGAATGCCTCTTTTTTGTTAATGATAGGAAAGATTTAAGCAATTTTGTAGTGTGATTATGAAATAAATTGTTGACGGAAGCGGATGCTTGTGATACTTATTAGGTTTTCAGGGAAGGAGGTGTAATGATGAAGAAAAGTGAAAAAAGTGGTTTTACCTTAATTGAATTATTGATTGTTGTGGCGATTATTGCTATTTTGGCGGCGATTGCTATCCCGAACTTTTTAGCTGCCCAGACGCGAGCCAGGGTATCGCGGGTCAAAGGAGAAGAACAGACTTTAACAACAGCTTTAGAATCTTATTTTGTGGACTATAATGTTTATCCTGATGATATTGACCCGACTGGCTGGCCCTGGTATCTGCCCTCTGTTATTTCTACTCCTATTGCCTATATTTCTACTGGATTAATCAATGATCTATTCCGGCAGGGAATGCCATCAGCAATTCCGGGGACTCCGGGAACCCGGTATCGTTATATTAATTATGACGCGGAATTGAAAGGGCATAATTCTGCCCAGGCTGAAGCTTGGTTTCCGCATCCAGGCGATACAGTAGAGGTTCAAACGGCGATTCGTAAATATGGTTTTTGGCGATTAAGTTCAGCGGGACCGGATCGAGTGGCAACTTATACAGATGCTGCCGGCCATGGTTTTTTTGATGGTTTAGCGGTTTATGACCCTAGTAACGGAACGGTTTCAAATGGAGATATTATTCGTTCTCAAAAAGGTGTAGTAACTGAAGAGTAATATACAAACGCTGATTTTGATGCCCGGTGGGGAGATTTTCTTCACCGGGCTTTTCTGTCTTAATATGAGTGAACTGAATTGAATAATACAAAATAGTTAAGTTTTGAATAATAATCTACATTTTTGCTTGACAGGGATAGGGGGTCGTTTTATACTACGCGTAACAGAGGACTGGAAGAGTTGTAATGACCAGAAATATTCTTCCAAGCAACGAAAAAATAGAAGGAGGTGAAAGATAAAAGTTCTTGTTTTACTCAAATGTTTTAGAAGTGGATTTAATGTATTAAGTACTTAGAACCATTAAAAAACTAAAATAGGAGACAAGAGTTATGAAAAAAGTAATAGTAATGATGGTTTTGGCGTTGTTTGTCATGGTCTCCATGGCCGCCGCCGAACAGGCCCTGACTACATCTTGGAAGGTTGCGAATCAGTATGTAGATGCAAACCGAGGGTGGGGATTATGCAGGGTCAATGACACCACCTTTTTTGAAGCTAACATTAATGCCGGATATATTCACAAGATGGTTTTTTCCGATAATACCACTTATGTCATCACGACCGCAACCAATTGGGGTACAGGGACTACCCTGGGCTCGGGAAATACTTCGGGAATACGTGGAATTACAGTCACCCCGGACGGTTGGGTGGTGGTGGCCGATAATGTGAATTGTCGGCTTTATTCTTGGGATATGGATTTGAATCCCAAGACCATGACGCCCGTGGTGCCGACTCCTACCACCAATGCCCGAGTTTATGGGGTCAGTTGCGATGACCAGGGTCGAATCTACGTAAATTATTACATTTTCCAGTATTCCAACCTGACCAGCATTAATAAGAAACGGGTAGAGATTTATTCTCATCCCAGCACCTGGAATGGAACACAGATCAGTCCTCTACAGAGTTTTGATGTGGACACGGCCAATGGAGGCGGTTATGTCTGGGAAGGCAGTGTTGCTAAAAAGGATTCCAACTCGGTGTATATTGCCGCTCGTTATGTGAATAAGATTTACAAATATACTGGCAGTATCGCTTCCGGGTACAGTCCGGATCCTGTATTCACTACTATCGATATTCATAATGCGGTCGAGAATTCAGGATATGGTTTCAGAAATATCTCTTTGAGCCCTGATGAAAGCAGGGTGGTGGCGGTTTATAATGCCCCTTATGCAGTGCAGACAGCCGATACTACCGGGATTTATTTCTTTGATGCGGTCTATGGGGATATGCTGCCGACCAGCTCTATTTTAACTGTGGGTGCTAATTTCCGGACTCCGGCCATGTCTCAGATGCTTGCCAATGATACAGAATGCATGATGACCAATGCCTATGATGGAGATATTGTCCGTTTGCGCAGGGATATTACCCTGGTCCCCAACACCATCCTTCCTGTGAATGAGATTTGGGCTAATGAAACCACTATTCAATTTACTGTAAACGGCGGGGATGGCAGTGCTTCATACAGTATTGAAGTCCTTGCTGGGGCTGCATCGATATCCTCCACCGGATTATTTACTCCGACCGCCAAAGGGCGTGCCATTGTAGTGGTTCAGGATACATCCGGGAATCTGGATTGCACCAATTCTATTTCCATCAAAGGAATTGAGATTTCCCCGACCAATGCCATTGAAATTGGAGTCGGGCAGCAGATTATCCTGGAAGAGACCGGAGATGGAACAGCTCCCTACACGTGGAGTGTTTCCTCCTCAACCATGGGAACAATATCTAATGAAACAGGTAACCAAGCAACCTTAACCACAGGACCTGAAGTGGGTGTGGTGACTGTTACTTGCACCGATGCCAATGGGCATCAGGGGACCAAAGATATTACGGTATTAGCAACCAATGCCCCCCTGGCCCGTCAATCAATCTATGAATTGTTTGAATAGATTTTCGCGAGAAGAAGGGTAAAACTTCTTATATCCCCCCGGGGGACTAAACTACCCCGGGGGATTTTTAATCTTCATAGATTATTGATATTCTAATTATTAGGGATAGAAGACTTGACATGAATTTAGAATTAAGGTAAAAGATTTTTTTATAACAGATATTTGCATTTTTAACAGTGGAGGAGGTGGATACAAATGAGTAATGAGGTTATGAATTATTGTAATAAAAATATAAAGGAGAAATTCACAATGAAAAGGGAATTATTTTTGTCAATAGCTTCCATGGTTATGGTTTCATTTGCTTGTGCTCAGACGGTTACAGTTAATGATACCCAACCTCAATCAGGTAGTAATTATACTACCATCAGTGGAGCTTATTCAGCGGTAACAGCAGATGCTTCTACTCCGGATATTATTAATATTACTGGTGGTGGACCCTATATAGAAGCAACTGGAGTGCCGATTCAGACAAGTGTCACTATTCAAGGGTTGAATTACCGTCCAGTGATTGTGGCTGGAAAAACTGCCGGATTAGCCAGTTCTGTCAATGATTCTGGTGTTGCTATCTTTATTCCTACAGGTGGAGCTAACATTGATGTGGTCTTGAAAAACTTAAGCATTATTCCTCAAATGGGGAATGCTGCCTTAAGAGGGATTCGGTCCAATACAAATGCCACTGGTTTAGATCCAACGGCAACCATTGGGTTAATTTTAGATGATATACTGATTACCGGGAATGATGGTTCTAATGCACCTTTATCTACAGATGGAATGACTTATGTGGCTATTGGTTCCGGCACAACCTTCAGAGATGACCATATGAACCTGGCAGGTAATTATTCTTATTGCACAATCACTAAGTTTATTTCCACCAATCAGCATGGTGGACTTAATTCGCCTGATGGTATGATTTGGGTTCCTGACAATGGCCAGGAATTGGTTATGTATGGTCCCTGTGTGTTTTCTTATATGGATCGAGTGGGTATTCAAATTGCCACGGACTCTACAGTCGTTAAGATGTTTGGAACAGCCACCACCCCCATCTGGATTCTGGGAAATGGTTATCTAAGCACAGGTAATGGCGCATTAGCATTGTTCTCGGATGACAACGGTGATTCTGCTCGAGCCTATGAACTTCATTATGTTTATGTAGTGAATAATAACCAGGAAGGTGTGATTGGGATGTTTGCCGATGATGCTGATTCACTCCCTGGAATTACTTTTGACCATTGTATTTTTGCCGGTAATGTGAGAAATGGACTTTATCCGGCCGATGAAATGAAGAGAACTTGGAATTTCACTAATTGTACATTTTATGGAAATGGGACTTCTACATTGGAAACCAGTGTGAATGGCCCTATTCGGTTGACAGTTGCGAATGTAGGGACAGGAACAGGATCGGTTACAATTTCTGATTCAGTTATTGCTGGTTCAGGGATTGCCGGTTCCAGCACTACAGTTAACAACCTGATTGATTTCTCAACTCCGGCGGTTAACCTTTCTATCACAAATTGTGCTTTGGTTACGACAGGATCCTATTTTCTGGCAACAGCGACAGATGCTGGGATTAATCGTTCCACAACGGCAGGGACTTTGACTCTGACCAATAATATTTTTGCGGATCCTTCCTTCCAGTCGGTCAGCTTTGATGATATTTCTTTGCAGGTTCTACCGAAAAGCATTACCGGTCAGCCTAATTCCAATGCCGAATTAACCGCTGTGGGTGGTAAATATCTGAATGTTACCAACACCGCTTATGCAACAGCCGGTTCAGGCAGTTCTGCTTTGAAGGGTGTGGCGGGATATGCTCCTAATGGAGCCCATCTAACCTGGGTCTCCAGCAGTACAGAGATAGCTGCTATTGGTGTGGCTTCAGGTGATACTGCGACAATTAATTTGGGGACTACTCTTGGTACTGCTCAGGTTACTGCTGAGTCGGTCAATGGATGGTCTGCGTCAGCTTCGGTTTCAGTGACTCCCACTGATGCACCGTTGATCAAAGAATAGTATTTATTTTGGCATTACGATACTTATGGCGGGGCTTGCTTAAGCAGGCCCCGCATTCTATTTGAACATAATTATAATGGGTGCTGACAGCATGGAAATGATGACTATCTGGTATTATTCATTGACTAAATTTGATAACTGTCGAAATATGATTCTTTAGCAATTGAATATAAGAAAAATCTTTTTCTTCCATAAGAGCCTGAAGATCTTCCAACTTGTTGATTAGTAAAATGAAACCCTTGAAATGAATATACTGGATGACTATTTACTGGGTGCTGGGTACGATAAAAATATATTGACAAAAAACAGGGGTGGCTGTATAAAATGAGATAGATTACTGGGTGTGGGTTTTATGAAAGGAGGTTTCGGAAAAAAGCATCATAAATCACCCAGTGAGGATTGTGTTATTTAATTTATCATTTACAAATGAATGGAGGTAAAAAGGAATGAAAAAGATTTTTGTATGTTGTTTGAGCGTATTTTTATTGTTAATTTTCACCAGTGCAGTTTTTGCGAATGTCATGCCTTTTTCTGTTTCGGTTAACACAACCGGAGTGGCTCCCAAAATTACTTATCGATTAAACGAAACCTGTAGTGCTGTAACTGTTCAAATATATGGCCCTTTACCAGATACCACTGTTGTTCGCAACTTGGAAAGTACACCTTTCAAAGGATATAACCAAGTATTCTGGGATGGTAAAACAGAGGGAGGCTCAGCCACTACGACAGCCAATTATGGTTTCAGGATTATTGCTGTGGATAATGTGGGGCATACTACATGGAATATTATTTCCAATGATGCTGAAAGTATCTTCCAGTTTGAGAGTCCTCGAGGATGTGCTGTTAATAAAAATAGCGGTGATCCCTATTTTGGTATGGTTTATATTACCAACACCCGAACGACTCCGACAGCCTCAGGCCGTTTAATGGGTGATGGCATATATGCCTTATATCCTGATGGGTCTGATCCTCTTTCGATTGGAACAGTGGCCCGTTCTGGAGGTATTAATTGGGGGACAAGTGGTACATCCAGTCCCTATCACCTTTTTGTGGGTCCGGACGGTAGACTCTGGATTGCTGACTGGTCAGATTCTCATGGAAATGTTTTTTTGGCGGAACCTGATTTGTCCGGTAATTTCACGATGGTCTTTGATACCACTGGACAGTTGTCATCCGGATTGGTCGCTGGTCTGCATGGAAGCGTCTCCGGGGTATATGTAGAAGGAACAGGTACCCAGACGGTCCTTTATACCCAGGATGAAGATTTACCTGCCGCTGGAGATATTCAGCAATGCAGCATTTGGAAATATCCTGTGGGGAATGGACCCTTTCCATGGACTACCGCTCCAACAGTAGCTATTAACGACAGTACCTTTACAACCTATCCGGGGGATTCTACTTTAGGTATCTTAGTTAATTCTACCCCGGGAACTGTCCGTCGCGACTCTGCCGGGAATTGGTATGTAGCTAATTATCGTTCTGCGGGAACTGATTATCCCTGCTTAGTGGTTTTTGATTCTACAGGGTCAACTCTTTTGTGGGATTCCCTTTCAACAGGAAATAGTAATACAACTCCTGATCCCATCAGAGGAATGATTGGTGGATTTGCTCTGGATGAAAACCATGGAAGAATGCTTTTTGCCTTAACAGAAGGTGGCCCTGGACTGGGATCTTGTCCGTTGCCTCTTCCTTTGGGAAATCTGAGTACCCAATTGACCCTGGTACCATGGGCTAGTGCTACTCCGAGAGCTATTGATCTGGATGCAGTGGGCAATGTTTATATTACTGATAGTATCAGCGAGTTGCTCAGAGTTTATTCACCTCCGGATGGTCCTAATAACTTTGTTTTGGAGACTAAACAGACGGTTATGGGTGGTTCATTCTTTGTTACTGGCACATCTAAAGAGTGGATGTTATACGAATAATCCCAATATCCTTTGAATTATTTATGAGCGTCCCTTTACTTGGAGTAAAGGGACGCTTTTTTAGTTTTTGTCCTGGAGATTTCATATTGTAGATAGTAAAAAACCAGTGCAAGCTGGATGTACAAATAATCAGCCGCCTCCTACTCGATAGTTGGCATAAAAGATATAATATATAACTCAATGGGTAGAGAGTATAACTCTACTCCCTAAAGGATAGTATTGGTTTGATATTAATATGACTTGGCAAGATATTTTCAACATTTTGATTCTTTTTCCCATTCTGGGTACAGGTTTGTGGATTGGGCATAAATCAAATCCTGAAGCCGGTTGGCTTAAATGGTCACGGCGGCTGGGTGTCTTGGGTCTGTTTACCCTGATATTTGTGTTGGGATTGAAAATTGGTAGTTCCCCCCGGGTGATGGGAAACCTGAAATCTATTGGATTTAAAGGAGCCACTTTTGCAGCCTTGACCACTCTTGGAAGCGCTTTGGGAGGATATGGTGTCATGAGAAAGCTCCCCGGGAAAAAGCAGCCATGAGAGATATTTTGATAACTCTGGGAATATTTATTTGTATTGTTGGCGGAGTTCTCCTGGGGGCCACTGGACTGGTATCGGTAGAAGTGATTTCTCGGGTAGATTCCCTTGCCTGGTGGCTGTTGGAATTATTGATATTTCTGGTAGGGATAGATTTGGGTATAAACCATATCTGGAAAAGACTAAAAACAGTCGGATTTCAGATGTTGGTACTGCCGATTGCTGTGGTACTGGGTTCTTTTGCCGGAGGGGTCATTGCGACGGTACTGTTACGATTTCCTTTCATGAAAGGGATGTGCCTGACGGGAGGATTAGGGTGGTATTCATTAACCTCTGTATTAATGGATAAATGGATGGGGCCCGAGATGGGAGCCCTGGCATTTCTATCCAATGTGATCAGGGAAATGCTAACCATGTTGTGTTTTCCCCTGTTGCACCGGATGAAATTAACGATTCCAGGAATTGCCATGGGGGGGGCTACCACTATGGATTCAACCTTGATTCTGATTAATCGGGTCAGTGGCGCCGAATATGCTTTTATAGCTTTTTTTCAGGGATTGATTATTACCTTGATTGTTCCTTTTCTGGTTCCATTCCTGGCCATGTTTTGTAAATAAGCCCTCCCGTTACTTGATGGTGTTCCCTGATACGGTAAAATATATACGGTTGAGATAATCTATATCAAAAGGAAGAGGTAGTGTTGTGACTTTTTTTCAAACCCCGCATAAGCGTTATAACCCCCTTACTGGGGAATGGGTGTTGGTAAGCCCCCATCGGCTCCAACGACCCTGGCAGGGAAAAGTTGAAAGCCGTACTCCGGAAAATAGGCCGGTTTATGATCCTCAGTGTTATCTTTGTCCCGGCAATCAACGGGCTGGGGGAAAACAAAATCCTGCCTATACTGAAAATTTTATTTTTCAAAATGATTTTGCTGCTTTATTGCCTGAGTCTGGAAGCCAGGATTTTAATGAAGCGGGTATCCTGGTGGCCCACAGTGAAAAAGGGATATGCCGGGTCCTCTGTTATTCTCCCCGGCATGACTTAACAATGGCTGAAATGGAAGAGGATAATATCCATCGTGTCATTGGTTTATGGAGGGAACAATATCAGGAGCTGGGCGATAACAAGGATATCTCTTATGTTCAGATTTTTGAGAATAAAGGAGCTATCATGGGATGCAGTAATCCTCATCCCCATGGACAAATCTGGGCAACCCAGACTATTCCCCTGGAACCTGAAAAGGAATTAATCCATCAAAAGAAACATTATGAAGAACACTCGTGCCAGTGCCTTTTATGCCAATACTTGCAAGCAGAGTTACATCTCAAAGACCGGCTGGTCTTTGAAAATGATGCATGGGTGGTGCTGGTTCCCTTCTGGGCAAAATGGCCTTTCGAAACTATGGTGCTTCCCAAGAGACATTTAGCTCATCTTGGACAGATGACTGAAATCGAAAATAAAGGACTGGCCAATGCCTTGAAAGTATTAACAACCCAGTATGATAATCTATTCGAAGTCTCTTTTCCTTATACAATGGGTTTCCATAACCAGCCGGTAGATGGTAAGGAATATCCTTTCTGGCATCTGCATCTGCATTTTTACCCCCCCCTCTTGCGATCGGCGACTGTCCAGAAATTTATGGTTGGTTTTGAAATGTTGGCGACACCCCAACGGGATATCACAGCTGAATCGGCCGCGGAACGTATTCGAACCATGCCGTTAGTCCATTATCGGAAACAGGGATAGAAAGGGTTATCAATGATTCGGAATGAACATATTTGTGAGCTTTTCAGGGATGTTTTTGGCTGTGGTCCAAGATGGATAGCCAGGGCCCCAGGGCGGGTAAACTTGATTGGAGAACATACTGATTATAATGGGGGGTATGTACTTCCAGCAGCTATAAATCGGGAGATGAAAATGGCAGCTGCTCCCCGAAACGATAATACCATCCATCTGTATTCAGGCAATTTTGATTTTGAGGTTGTTATTCAATTAGACCAGGTATTGGACCCGCTGGATACCCAAACCTGGGTTAATTATTTTCTGGCTGTGGCCGCTCAGTTCCAGGAAAGAGGCATTCCCTTACCGGGAATGAACATCTGTCTGGAAGGAGATGTTCCTTTGGGGGCAGGGCTTTCCTCCTCGGCTGCCTATGAAGTATGTGTGGGTATGCTTTTATCCGAGGTAACGAAAGCCGAGATAACCAATAAGTCTATTGCTCTTCTTTCTCAGGCTGCAGAACACAGCCGGTTTGTGGGAGTTAAATGCGGGATCATGGACCAGTTTATTTCGGCTTTGGGGTCAAAAGATAAAGCCTTGAAAATTGATTGCCATACACTGGAATATGAATTAATTCCTTTTGATTCAGATAAAGCCAGTATTGTGATTATCAATTCAATGAAAAAAAGAGGTTTAGTTGATTCTGAATATAACCAACGTCGGACTGAATGTGAAGAGGGACTGAAGAAACTACAGAACCTGGCAGGTAAGGATTTTCCTTCTCTTCGCCATATTCCTATGGATATATTTGAGACATACCAGTCTGAGTTATCTGAAAATGTCATAAAACGGGTTCGGCATAACCTGACAGAAAATAAGAGAGTCGTTGATTTTACAGAAGCCTTGGCTGCCGGTGATTTTAACCGGGCCGGGGAGCTTCTTTATCAATCCCATGCCAGCCTGAGGGATGATTATCAGGTCTCCTGCCAGGAACTGGATATGATTGTGAAAATTGCTGCCGATATTCCCGGATGTTATGGGTGCCGGATGACCGGGGGTGGTTTTGGTGGTTGTGCTGTCGCCTTGGTCCAGCCTGAGACAGTCGAGGGATTTGTTTTTGAGCTTTCTAAAAAATATTCCCAACAGTCAGGGAAGTCCCCTGATATTTATGTGACTCCGGCTTGTTCTGGGTCCAACTGTATCGAAATATAAAAATCAGTTATTTTAGTCCAAGCCATTCTGGTTAGTCTCCAATCTTTAGATTGGGACTTTAACCCGAAAGGCTTTTTTATTCAAGATGAAAGCATTTATGAACTGAGCTGTTATTAATATTAGCCAACTTATTATAAATAAAAGGGATAGATGAAAAGCTATCTTTTCTTGTCAACCCAATAACCTTATGTAATAATGGGCCCTGATGAGTACAAAAGAATTCGACATTATCAAGCAGGAAATCCAAAACCTGAAAAAACAGGTTGAGGAACTGACAAGCATCTTGCAAATCCAAATCCAGAGAATCTGGACACTGGAAAAGGAATTACAGGGTTTATCTTCTATTCCCAAAGATAAAGAGAATATAGAAGTTCAAACAGAGGTCCCTGTTATTTCCCCTCTTCCTGCCGTTCGTGCTATTGATGCAACCTCAGATGCTCCAGAGGCCTTTTCCGGCGGGTTACATGAAACAGCCTCTTTTTCCATTGATTCTATCAACAGGCCGGAATCGATTCAGAGCATTTCCCAAGAAGGAAATAATACTTCTGAAGCGGTTACAGATAAAATGACTGACTTGGAAACGGAAATCGGGGGAAACTGGTTGAGTAAGATAGGAATTGCTGCTCTCTTTATCGGGTTAACCCTCTTGTTTAAATATGCTTTCGAAATGGGATGGATCAATGAAGTCGTCAGAGTGGCCCTGGGGGGGCTTGCCGGGTTGGTTTTGCTAAGTTTAGGAGAGTATTTTAATCAGCAAAAGAAATATTTGAATTATGCCCATGTCCTGACTGGGGGCGGGCTGGCCATTTTATATTTAAGCTTTTATGCCGCATATGGATTTTACCATCTGATACCCCGATCCTTGGCCTGGGTCTTTTTAACTGGAACTACAGTCAGCGGGGTATTCTTTGCAATGAGATATAAACATGAAGCTATTGGGGTTATTGGTTTTTTAGGCTCTTATCTCACCCCCTTCTTTCTGAAAGCGCCTTCTGACCCTTACCTGAGTTATCTTTCTTATGGTTTTGTTATTACCTTGGGTGCTGTATGGGTCAGTCATCATGAAAATTGGGCTATTGTCCAAAATTTAGCGGTAATTGGAGGTTTGGCGATTGGGGCTGGGGTTACTTCCTTGTATCATTTCACTGCAGAATCTCTTCCTGATATTACATTGCTTTTATATGGGTTTGGGATAACGTTGGTTTCTGTAGTTTCCTGCGCCCGAAAAAACTGGAATACTTATGCTTTAATTAGTTTTCTGGGAGCGATATTGTATATCCTTTTACTGGGGTGGAGTTTTGAATCCCCCAGTAAAGCTATTGGGTTTATGAACCTGATGAGTTATTGTACCGGGCTTTTGGTATTAGGATATATCGTTGCCGATTGGAAGAAATGGGCTGAATGTAATTTTATGGGAAGCTTGGCAGGTTTTCTCCTTCCCTTGGGAATTCTTCCTGCCGGGAATTATTTCTCTGTATTAGCTCCATATTGGGTTGGATTTATTCTATTGACAGGCTTGCTATATTATCGACAGGGATGGATGGTTCCCTATGGAATTGCCCTCTTTAGTGCTCATTTAGTCGGTATCTACTGGTTGATTCATCTTTATACTCCTGGTCAGTTTATCATGGCATGGGGTTACCTGAGTGTATGGGCTGCCTTATTTCTGATGTCAGGTTCGGCCAGAGCCTGGTGGAGAGAGCCCGTCTCATTCCCCAGACTTTCCTTATTGATGGCCTCCAATGTGATTTTATATTACGCAGAATCTTATTATCTTTTAAATGGCAAATTTGATAAAGGGCCGGGCTGGTTTGCTCTGGGACTGGTTTTCATCTTTTTGGCAGTTGGCTGGGTAGGTTCTCGAATCAATAAGGAATCAAAACTATACAATGAAACCCTCCTGGGCCTGGCTGGAGTGTTTGCTGTTACAGCGGTTCCTCTTTTGTTGAATCATCATTGGATACCGATTGCCTGGTCGGCTGAAGCTGTCTTACTGAATTGGCTGGGACTTCGCCATGAGAGTTCTCTCCTGAGAAGATCCTCAGTGGTTTTATTGGGATTAGTAGTGATTCGTCTTTTTACAGGAGAATACTATGATTCACTGAAACCTGAATGGCTCTATATTCCCCTGGTAAACAGCCGATCCGTAGCTTTTATTGCTGCCGCTATTACTGCTTTTATTATGGAAGGGTTCCGCCGGAAAAAACAGGAAATCTTGAGTCCTTTAGAAAAAAAAGAAATTGCAGGGTTGATGGTTTTAGGTGGAAATTTCCTATTATTGTTTAATTTTAGTGTTGAATTGCTGGATTTTATCGATACTTATTACGGGAGAATGGGGACCTCTCCCTGGTGGAATACAGAATTGTGGATGTTAAAACAGGTATCTCTTTCTTGTCTCTGGGCTGTTTATTCTGTTGTTTTAATAGGCATTGGAATGGCCAAACGAGTTGCTTTTTTGAGGCAATTAGGCCTGTTACTGTTTGCTCTGACCATCCTGAAAGTCTTTTTCTTTGATTTAAGTTCATTGGAAAGGCTTTATAGGATTATATCCTTTATTGCATTGGGGATTATTCTTCTGGGGGTTTCTTATCTGTATAATCGGTTCCGGGAAAATGTATTGAAAATACTGAAAGACTAGTGGAAAATTCAACCTAAGTAAACCGAATCCCTCAGTCATGAAATATTATGCCCATGAAAGCTTATACCATTCCCCATAGAGGATTCATGTGTATGTCCACATTCTCAAGAAAAAAGAGAAATAATATTTTATTCATGATATCTATCCTCTCTCTGATAATACTGCCTTCCATATCCGGTGCCGCAAAATGGGACCTGGTCTGGTCTGATGAGTTTTCGGTTAATGGATTTCCCGATACCACTCAATGGAATTATGAAGAAGGATTTATACGAAACAAGGAAATGCAGTATTACACTAAATTCCGTTTGGAGAATGCCCGGGTTGATGAGGGTTTTCTGGTTATCGAAGGACGGAAGGAAAAATACCCCAATGTTCGATTTAATCCAAATACCAAAGAGTGGACAACATCCCGCCCTGAAGCCAGATATACTTCCGCCAGCCTTACCACCCGAGGAAAATCAGAATGGAAATATGGACGTATTGAGGTCCGGGCTGAATTGCCTCATGGTAAAGGGGTCTGGCCTGCTATCTGGACTTTGGGAAGCCACCCTGGATGGCCCTCTTGTGGGGAAATCGATATTATGGAATATGTTGGACATGATCCCCGGAGAATACATGCCGCTGTCCATTATGGAAAAGGGGTATCGTTCCATGAGTCAAAAGGTGGGAAAAAGTCTTTTCCTGAACCTGTAAATGGTTTTCATGTTTATGCCATTGAGTGGTTCCCTGAAAAAATCGATTTTTTCTTTGATGATGAGAAATATTTTACGTTTATAACTGACAGGGCCGGGCCTGGGGAATATAACCCTTTTCGCCAACCTCATTATCTTCTCCTTAATCTGGCATTAGGGGGGGCTTGGGGAGGTGAAATTAACGATGATGCACTCCCTCAGAAATTCAGGATTGATTATGTTCGGGTGTATCAATCAGAGAAGGGGTCTTCCGACAGTATTCAACCACCTGATGGGAAACCATGAATAAAATAATCATATTATTGATAGACCTTTTTTTATTGTTTTCTCGCAAATATTACTCTTGCTTGAATTTGATTAAAAGAGGTAATATGAGGCTGAGATTGAACACTTTCCTAATGGGAGGTCATAACGGATGAATTTTAGTAAATCAGGAATCCTTTATGTGTTGCTGTTTTTAGGGATTATTACCTTAACCGGCTGGGCTTTTACCAAGAAGGAAGCTCCTCCCCCTGTCACTCAACTGAAAACAGGCACAACCTTGGATAACCTTATGGCTGCTTATAATGGGGAATCCAATGCTCAGGTAAAATATCTGGCCTATGCCCAGAAGGCCGATAATGAAGGCTATACCGGGGTGGGAAGTCTTTTCAGGGCTTCGGCTGCCGCTGAAGCAGTCCACCTGAAAAATCATGCTGATGTTATCAAAAAAATGGGGGGAACCCCAGCTGCTGAGATCAAAACTCCCCTAGTTAAATCTACTCGAGAAAACTTGGAAGAGGCCATTAAAGGAGAAAGCTACGAAAAGGAAATCATGTACCCGGAATTTATCAAGAAAGCTCGAGAAGATAAACGGATGGATGCTGTTCGTACCTTTAATTTCTCTCTTCAGGTGGAAACAAAGCATGCCGATAATTTTAATGAGGCATTGACCAGCCTTTCTCAGTGGAAAAATGGGAAAAAAGATTTCTTTGTCTGCCCGGTATGTGGATATACTGTTGCGAAATTGGAGTTTAAACATTGTCCTATCTGTTATACTGCAAAAGAGAAGTTTAAAAAGGTGAATTAAACAGGGGGTTGTACCCCATGTTTTAATAATCAATGGCAGTCCGGGTATTGACTATTAATCCCGGAGAAGGGCGGTTCGGTTATGTTTTTACCTCCTATTCCCCCTTGGGAAGGGGTCCATCCTATTATTATTCATTTTCCCATAGCTTTGTTACTGGTGGCACCGGTATTGATTGTGCTGGGACTGATATATAGAAGCCAGGCTCGAGGATTTTTCTATTCAGCCCTAATGCTAATGATTATTGGAACCTTAGGTGCCTATCTTGCGGTGGCTTCAGGAGAGGCAACCGCTGAAGTGGCTGAACGGCCGGCTGAATTGATGCAAGATATGGTTCAGTTCAATGCCATGAATGCCGTTCTTGCCGAACATTCTGAAATGGGCGAAACTGTCCGATGGGTTTTCACCCTTCTAACCCTTGTATATGCAGGAATCCTTTTGGGGCCAATGTTCCTAAAAAAAACCATTCCGATTCGAATTATATTTGTAATTCAGATAGTCTTTCTCTTGTTATATGGGGGATGTTCATTATTAGTGGCTCAGACTGGTCATTTAGGAGGAAGACTGGTCCATCAATATGGTCTTAGGGCCCCTGTTAATCCGGGTCCGGATGTGCCTGAAATGAAGGGGGATTAAGCTGTTACCAGGTACTTTTCCCCTCTTTTAAAAAATTATTCAATTCTTCATCAAAAAGTATCCATTTAGGATGCTTTTTCTATGGGTATTTCTGGTTGATATTTACTAACACTCATAAAATCAATTATTTACAGAATATAAAAGCTCTGATGTTGTTTTATCTGGCAATAAAGCTAAGGTAGTATGTCAACCAAATTAAGAGTTATAAGAGTAATCATCCATAAACCCGATAGAAAAATGGGTTTAGATATCATGAAATAGTGGTACACTAAAGGATTAAAAGAGGAAAGGAACGGATATGGCCATTTTGGAGAAAATCCTTGAAATCAATACTTTTACTAACAGCCAACCCTGTTCCCTGGAAGGGAGCGATGAGTCCATTCTGATTCATCGTTGCAAAAATGGGGATCATTCAGCCTTTAATCAACTCTTTAAACAATATCGGAATCAAGCTTTTGAAGTGGCCTATCGGTTTACTCGAAATGGAGAAGATGCCGAGGATGTCGTACAAAGCGCTTTTATCCGGGCTTTTAAATATATCCAACGATTTGATACCCGTTATCCGTTCTATCCATGGTTTCGTACCATTGTTATTAATGAATCCCAGACATTTTTAGAGAAGAAAAAACGTAAAAGGGTAGAACCTTTGGAGAATCCTAATCCTGAAATTCCCGGGCCTATCGATATTACTCCCGATTTATCGGTAGTAGCACCGGATGAACGGGTTCATCGGAATCAATTAAAATCATTGATTGATAATGCGGTAGCTCAACTTCCTACCCAGCAGCGAATCTGTTTTACACTCTTTGAAATGCAAGATATGAAAGTACGGGAAATCGCTGCGCAATTGAATTGCACCGAGGGTACCGTGAAAACCCATTTACATCGGGCACGCTTTGCCTTAAGAGTCCTTTTAAAAGACAATTTGAAAGATTATTAAACGGGAGGGTCATTTATATGAATTGCAAACAAACCCTTCATTATCTTCAAGATTACCTGGATGGGGATATCACCCCTTTCCTTCGTGAAGAATTGGAAGAACACCTTTCTCAATGTCCCCTATGTAATGAAGAATACCAGGCAATGAAGAAAGTATCAGAACTGTTCCGATCCGAAGACATTTCTCTGCCATCGAGTACCGAATGGCAGCCTGTCTGGCAGAATATTGAGGCTGAACTGGTTGAACCTCGGAATCCCTGGTATCGAGAGTGTATGTTTATTCTGGATACATCCTTAATGAGAGTATTTTCTCCCCGGCATCTGGGTACCCGGTTGGTTTATTCCATCGGAGTTTTTGCCTTGGGCCTGGTGGTGGGAATTGGCACTATCGGGACCGGACAGAATGTCTATCAAAAAGTTGTAAAGGTAGAACATCAGATTCAGGAAGTCCCGGTGGTCCAAAGGGAAGAAGTTGTTAAATATCTGGATAATAAATTGGCTAAAGTGACTATCTCAGAAAAAATTGTGGAGAAACCCAGGGTGATTTATGTAGGGAATTCATCTTTTGAACCAGCGCCTATTTTCCCAGCCAGAGGTGAAACGGATGTGATTTTGACTCAGCCGGTGTCATCAGATCCTTGGTATGCCAAACTCAATGTGGATAAACAGATTGAAAAAATCCAAGAAGAGTTGTCTCCGACTTATGTTCAACCGGTCGCCTGGCTGGATCAGCATGTCTCCCAGTAACTTAAGAGTCTATTACATCTCATAGTTCGCTTGATTCACTGATATTTCCCCAGGAGGGGACTTTCATGAAACATAGATTATCTTCATTGCGTTACCTTTACCTGTTAGGGATTGCCTGTTTGGGGTTTGTCCTTTCGTCATCCAGTCTGGCTTTAGAGCCTGTTACTGAGGCAAAAGAGTTAGTCTCGGTTGCTGCAGATTCTGAAAAGACTCCGATAATAAAATCTGTTGATACGGAATCCGCCTCTCCCCTGTTGGAAACCAAAGTTTTCTCTATTAAATATGGGCAGGCACAGGAAATCTATAATAATCTTCAGAAATTCATCAGCCGAACAGGGAAAATTGGTTTCGATACGCGTACTAATATGGTTTTTGTGTCGGATACCCCTGAATCAGTTAAGCAAATCGAACAGATTATAAAGGCCATGGATATTCCCCTGGAAACATTAATTATTCCCATTAAATATGCGGATGCTTCCGATGTTCTGCGGTTAATTACCAAAAATGCCAAGCCTCAGGCTTCTTTTTCTGTGGATACCCGTCTCAACAGTATTATTGTGACCGATATGCCCAATTATACGGCTCAGATTAAGTCTTTGGTGGAACAAATTGATGGCAGTATGAAAGACCGGCCCTTAATTGGGTTGGATTGCAGTATTATTAAAGTCACTCTGGATGACAAACATAATACGGGTATTGACTGGACGCAGTGTCCTTTCATGCAAAAGGGAATGCCGGCATCCCCTGTTTTTCTTAAAAATGTCGATTTCCAGAAATTATTGGAATGGTTGAATAAGCATGGAACGGCCGATATGATTTCCCGTAAACGGGTTACGGTTACACCGAATGAGGAAACCCGTGTCCGGGAAGGAATCCGTTACCAGACAATTGAAAAATCAGTTGTCGGCCAGGATACTGGCGTTTTCCGTATTATGACCAAAGGTGAAGAGAGCGGTTTTATTTATCGGTTCAATGCTAAAAATAATATCTCATCGGAAGGTAAAGGCTCTGTGATGTTGACCTTTAATGTGGATGGCGTCATCCCTCAGGGAAGTGCTACCGTGGCTTATTCCGTTAATGTAAACAATGCCATCGTTGAGAATGGACTGACTTTGGTCAATGAAGATATTAGAAGAATATTGATGATTAATGAGAATAATCCCCAGGATAATCGATATGATAACTTAAATATTATCCTGTTAATGACGCCTATCTCACCGGAATTGGATGCCCAGAAAAAAAGGTAAAATAAGCCGAAACTTGTCATTCAACCCGTTTGCATGGGGATATTGAAATTAAGTATTTGTTATGATACTATAAAATAAGAACTGAGTCGGCTGAGAAATATACAGTATATATATTGTTTGACACCAATTCTGTTCTGGTCTATACTAAAAGGTACCCCACCTCTGCATCCTCGCAGAGGAAGCCTGCAAAGCCCTCCAGCAGGCATATTGCTCGACCCCCCAAGTTGAGCAAAGCGCCGGAAGTGCCCATCCCACACTTCCGGCGAATTTATTTCCCTCTTTATTCAGCTGAATGATTACTTTAATTCCTTTAAAATAAGTCCTTGATAGGGGGGGAGAATGGCTGTCAATGCGCCTTTTTGAATTCTATAGGATTCTTTTCCCGACCCAATTATCTTCCGATATCGGGTGCCTTCTGGGGTCCCGGGTTTGAATTTAAGTTGTTGGGAATCAGGGTTGTTATTGATAAGTATTAAAAACCGGTTTTTCTCGTCTGTCCTGGCATAGATAATGGAATTCTGGTTATTATCCGCTTTAATCAATTCATATTCACCCCGCTGGAATGCAGGATAAGTATTATGCAGGGTAATCAGCTTTTTATAATATTCAAACAAATCCTCATTGATCGAGTCTTCGGGATTGTCATAGGGTTCCAAATCTTTCCATAACATGGGTTTACGGTCGGAAGGATCATCAGCTCCCCACATTCCTACCTCATCTCCATACCAGACCATGGGAGAACCGGGAAATGTCATTTGGAACAAGACAATCAGTTTCAATCGGTGATAGGCCTCAGGGGTTGGTTTACCAGCTTTATATTTCTGGTTTAAGGGGTCTTGAAGCCGATTCCCCTGGTCATAAGCTCTGTTTGGATTCATCAGGGAAGATACCATTCTATCGGTATCATGAGAATCCAACAGGTTTTGCATGGCATAATTGGTATTCCAGAAATACCAGCTTAATAATTCTTGAAGGGATTGGGCGAATTCTTCGGCTTTCATTTGATAGGGGGGGTGGGTATTGACAAAAAATCGATGAACACGTTTAGTGAATTCATAATTCATGACTGAATCAAACATCCCGGGACCGGTCCAGTCAGAGGATTTACCCCATAATTCCCCGATTATGACAGCTTCCGGATTAAGGGTCCGGACATGAGCGCCCCATTGTTTCCAAAAAACTGGGGAGACCAAATCCGCCACATCCAGCCTCCATCCATCAATCCCATCTTCCGGGTTTCCATCTCCATCCGGGTCCATCCACCTTTGGGTGATTGCAAACAAGTGTTGTCTTATTCCATTTACCGGCCCGTTTTTATCCTGATTGATTTCCGGTAGCTGTTGGGATCCCCACCACCCTTGGTATGAAACCGGAGGTCCATAATCAATGACTTTATACCAATTCTTGTAAGGGGACTTCTCTCCCTTTTCCATAAGGTCTTTAAATGCCCAGAACTGGTCTCCGGTATGGTTAAAAACCCCATCCAGGATGATTTTTATATTTCTCTGATGGCAGGCTTTGACCAGTTTTAAAAACAACTGATCGGTTGAGGTGAAACTCCAAGTGGCCGGATCCAGGGTTTCCCCGGGGGGTGGAGTAGTATCCGCCAAATAACCCAAATGGGGATTGATATGCCGATAATCCTGAGTGTCATAACCATGAATGGAGGGAGACATGAATATGGGGGTCAGGTAGATGGCTGTAATCCCTAGCTTCTCCAGGTAAGGCAGTTTCTCCAGGATACCCTGGATATCTCCTCCATAGAATCGGTTATAAATATTCTGATAAAAATCGCCTTTCTCTCCGGGCAGTGGCTTATACCAGTCCCATGTCCATGGAGGTGTTTTATCTCCCAGAGGATCATTCGACTTCTCTCCGTTTCTAAACCGTTCGGGGAATATCTGGTACCAAAGGGCCTGTTGCGCCCAAAGGGGAACTCTTTTCCAGGGAAGTTCCTGGAAAACCAGAGGATAGGCTGTTAAATGGGAATAATCAGATTCAACTCCATTTAAGCCATAATAACAGGTCTTTGTTTGATCTTTGATTCGAAAATAATAGCCGCAGGAGGATTCTGATAATACTAATAATCTCTGGTAATGGTCTAAAACAGCATCTGAATAATAGTGTTTTAAGGGATATTCCTGAAGGGTTTTCTGGCCTCCATTTAAGTTAATAAGCATCAGGGAAACAAGAGTGACGTCTGAACGATGAGTATCGAATCTGAATCTCAAGGTGGAATCATTGATTCTTTCCAGACAGGGTAATCCTGGAGTAAAAAACAACCCTTCCCGGGTAATTTTGTTATCTCTCTTTCTGGATTTTATTGATATTTCAATTCCAGGCCCGATTCTTTTAAGGGAATTATACCCCTGTTGCCCATCATCATCTTTATTTGGATTATCAGGATCAGAGAACCATTGGGTCCCATCGACTACAAATTTATACTGTATGGTTCCTTCAGGAAGAGCTAACTGTGTAGTCCAGAAACCATGGCTGTTCGGTCCGGCCATTTTATGTCCCCGAGGATTCCATCCATTAAATGAACCTGAAAGAAAGACTTCCTGGGCAGGAACAGGCGGTTTGAATTGGAAATCGGTTGGATAAGTGACTGGAGATTGTTCTTGGATGGCCGTCCATGCCTCAAAATCAATTGGGGGTAGGGGAGACAGAGGGGAGCCTGTTGATAAGGATGCGAGAATGATTATTCCAATAAGCTGAATAAAGACTAATTTAAGGGGATGATGAGCCATATGACCCTCCCAAAACTTAATATTATGTATCAGGCTGTTTTCTGGATGGTAACATAGAAAAACTCTTTTCCCAAAAGAGCTTTTTCCTGAGTATCAAATCCTGATAAAAGGTTTATTTTACGTATAGGAAGGTTCTTGAGAGTCCCCATGATTTCAATGATAAAAATAGAGGGGTTTTTGACAGTCTGAAGGGGATATGTTAATCTTTAAAAAATCTATCCAAAAGATTAATTTTCAAACATCAGGAAGGTTATTGATTAATGGCAGATTCTCTTAAGGTCATTAAAAATGGCCAAATTATAACACCTACACAAATTCTCGATACCCACCATTTTGTTGTTGTGGAAGGCAGTAAAATTGCCCATATTGGGAACCAGCAGACTGAACACCTCCCCAAAGATGCCGAAGTTATTGATGCTCAGGGTAAACTGGTTTCTCCCGGTTTGGTGGATATTCATGTCCATGGCTGTATGGGGTACAAATCCTCTGATGCCACCCATGAAGCTCTCAATACCATTAGCAAGACTTTTGCTGCCCATGGAGTTACCGGATTTTTAGCAACCTCGCATGCTGATCCGGAGATATTCCGGAAAATCGCTGCGGTGGTTGATAAGGGAGTGGAAGGAGCCCGAATTTTGGGTATCCATTCAGAAGGGCCTTTCTTGAATCCCAAGAAAAAAGGGGCCCAGTATCCGGAGCATTTATCTGAATGTAAACCTGATTATTTACGGGAATTGATTTCCTCGGCTTCAGGTTTGCTTAAACAAATGACTATTGCCCCGGAGCTTCCTGGTGCCCATGAATTGATTGAAATTTTGGACAAGCGTAATATTGTCCCGGCGATGGGCCATACCTATGCCAGTTATGATGAATGTATCGAAGGAATCAAGCATGGAGTCCGGCATGTTACGCATTGTTTCAATGCTATGCGGGATATTGAGCATCGTGAGCCGGGTGGAGCCGGCGCCTCTGTTGTCAGTGATGAATTGTCAGCTGAAATCATCTGTGATGGGGTCCATGTCCATCCTGCTGTCATTAAGATGATGATTCGTACCAAGCCCCGGGATAAAGTCGTCCTGATCACGGATGCTATCCAGGTGGCTGGCCAACCCGATGGCGAATATATCCAGGATAAAAAACTGGGTGTTAAGGTCTTTGTCATTAATGGTGAAGCCCGATTGAATCCAACAACTCTGGCAGGTTCCAGCCTCTTTATGAACCGGGGACTGAAAAATGTCATTGAATTTGGTAATCTGAACCTGGTGGAAGGGGTTCGGATGGGGTCTTATAATCCAGCCCTGGTCATTGGGATGGAAACCCGCAAGGGAACCCTTGAAGTCGGTAAAGAGGCCGATATTGTATTCTTTGATGAAGATTTTAATGTTCATCTGACTATGGTTGAAGGAAAAATCGTTTATAAGGCCTGAGAGAATAAAGAACTATTATGCAAATTATCGTAACCAGTGATTACCAGGAAATGAGTGTTCGGGCTGCCCTGCTTGTGGCAGCCCATATTATTGTTAAGCCGGATTTGGTGCTGGGTTTGGCCACCGGCAGTACTCCCATCGGGATGTATGTGGAATTGGCCCGGATGCAGTCTGCTTTGAGGCTGGATTTCTCCAAGGTCAGCAGTTTTAACTTGGATGAGTATGTGGGGCTGGGGAATGAAGACCCCCAGAGTTACCATTATTTCATGTATGAAAATTTCTTTTCACATATCAATATCCGGGAAGAGAATATTCATATTCCAAATGGGAAAGCACCGGATCCTGAAGCGGAATGCCTCCATTATGAAGAAGAAATCCAGGAAGCGGGCGGGATTGATCTCCAGATTCTGGGAATCGGCAGAAACGGCCATATCGGTTTTAATGAACCAGCGGATTATTTTGAGCCCCAGACCCATCTGGCGGTATTGAAAGAAGATACCCGGAAGACTAATGCCCGTTTTTTTGATGGGGATTTGAGCCGGGTGCCGACCCATGCTCTTTCTGTTGGCATGGGAACCATTATGAAATCCAGGGAAATTATCCTGTTAGCCAATACCCCGGAAAAGGCTGAGGCCATTTATAAAGCCATTGAAGGACCCGTTCATCCTCAAAGCCCTGCTTCCATCCTGCAGCTGCATCCTAAAACGACTATGATGATAGCCTCTGAAGCGGCCCAAGACCTTGGTTTAGATTAAGTTATCCTATAGATAATTCCAGCCCCTTTTTGTGTGAGGGTCTTTTTTATTGGGGGATTTCTCTCTTTTCAGCCAGAGATCTCTCTTCCGGGGATTTAATGTCTTCCTGATGGACGAGAAATCTTCCTTCATGGTAAAATGAATTGATTTTCCTCGCAAATACTGTCCATCCTTCCCCAGGTTAGGGCAGTTTTGTGTTATTCAAACTCCTCTGAAAGGTGTATAAACAATTATGTGTGGCATCGTAGGTTATATCGGCAAGACCAATGCGGTCCCAATCATTATGGATGGTCTACATCGCCTCGAATACCGTGGCTATGACTCCGCAGGTGTAGCCGTCAATTCTGACGGTAAACTGGTGGTACGAAAACGGATCGGCAAACTGAAAGTTCTCGACCAGAGCCTTGAAGATGATCCGATACTCGGTAGCGTAGGGGTTGGGCATACCCGTTGGGCAACTCACGGGGAACCTTCTGAAATCAATTCCCATCCTCATGGTGATAATTCCGGCAAAATCATGGTTGTCCACAATGGGATTATCGAAAATTATCAGGAACTTAAAGAACAAATGCTCAAAGAAGGGCATGTTTTTAAGTCTCAGACCGATACCGAAGTGGCTGCTCACCTGATTGGGAAACATTATAAAGGAAACTTGGAAGAAGCGGTCCGTAATGCCCTCAAAGAAGTGGAAGGCGCTTATGCCCTCGGCGTTATTTGTGTGGATGAACCGGATAAGCTGGTGGCTGCCCGTTGTGGAAGCCCCTTGATTATCGGGCTGGGTGAAGGCGAAAACTTCATCGGTTCCGATGTTCCCGCTATCCTCAAATATACCCGTGAAGTGATTTATGTGGATGATAAAGAAGTCATTACCCTGACCCGGGATAAAGTCATTGTGACTGACCTGGACGGCAATGTGTTGGAAAAGAAAGTCAATCATATTGACTGGGATTCCAATGCAGCTGAAAAAGGCGGCTTCCCTCACTTCATGCTCAAAGAAATCAATGAACAGCCTAAAGTGATTGCAGATACCCTTCTGGGTCGGTTCTCCAAAGATGGAGATACCATCCTTCTGGAAGATATGAAGATGAGCGATGATGAACTCAAAGCCATCAAGAAAATCGTTATTATCTCCTGCGGGACTGCTTACCACGCCGGTGTGGTCGGCCGTTATCTCCTTGAAAAATTTGTCCGTATCCCGGTGGAAGTGGATTTAGCGTCTGAATTCCGGTATCGGGACCCGATGGTGGACAGTGATACCCTCGTAATGACCGTGACCCAGTCCGGCGAAACAGCGGATACACTGGCCGGTCTGCGTGAAGCCAAACGGCGGGGTTCCAAAGTTGTTTCCATCTGTAATGTGGTGGGGTCCTCCATTGCCCGTGAATCCAATGGCGTGATTTATACTCATGCCGGTCCGGAAATCGGCGTAGCTTCCACCAAAGCCTATACCTCCCAGGTGACTGCCTTTGTGCTCTTTACCCTATATATGGGTGCCCTGCGGGGAACCATGTCGGCTGAAGACCGTAAAGCTGTGATTGATGGGTTGCGTAAACTCCCTGAACAGGTTACCGAGACCCTGAAACGGCTCGACAGCATCCATGAAATCACTGAACTGCATCATAAAGCCACCAGTGCCCTTTATCTGGGACGTTCTTTCAATTTCCCCAGTGCTCTCGAAGGCGCCCTGAAACTGAAAGAGATTTCTTATATCCATGCGGAAGGCTATGCAGCCGGCGAAATGAAACACGGGCCTATTGCCCTGGTGGATTCCAATCTGCCGGTTATCTGCATCTGTACTGAATCTGATGTTTATGACAAGATGGTTTCCAATATCCAGGAAATCAAAGCTCGTAAAGGCCGGATTATCGCAGTGGCAACCGATGGCGACCAGGATATCAAGGTCCATGCTGAAAATGTGATCTATATTCCTTCTTGCCTCGAAGCCCTCTCCCCGATTCTGGTTCAGGTGCCTCTACAGCTGCTCTCCTACTACATGGCCGTTAAACGCGGTTGTGATGTCGATCAGCCCAGAAACTTGGCAAAATCCGTTACCGTTGAATAAGTAACCCTTATTACCTGTCATTCCAAAGGGCATCCTTGTAAAAGGATGCCCTTTTTTTGTGAATTAGGTAAGGCGGTTGGAAGAAACTTAGAACCCTCTAAGATGGCAATTAGAAAAGGTAATAGGGAAATTCATAGCCAATAACTCAAGGTCAGGAGCAACTGCTGTAGAATGGGGTTGTTTTCGATAATTCTGCAGGAAAAAGGGGCTGGTAGAAGGAATTGACAGGAGTATCTCCCTGATATTGTCCTGGGACAAGCCAGGGGCCCAGGTGGTCCTGAATTCATGGGGGAGGGGAGAGTCCAACAGGATATTGATACTCTCTCGGATTTCTTCCTGATTTATCTGGACTCCGCAAATCTGGTAGAAAAGGGAAGCCGGGGCTTTCAGGTCCATAGCAACATAATCCAGGAGATGAGCCTCCTGTAACTTTCTCAGCATATCAGGTTGAGTTCCATTGGTATCTAATTTAACCATATAGCCCAGTTCTTTGATTTGGGTGATAAATTCAGGCAAATCTTCCTGAAGGGTCGGCTCCCCCCCGGTGATAACCACACCCTCCAGGAAATTACGGCGTTGAGAGAGAAACTCCAGGATTTCATTTTCTGCTATCTGCCTGGTTGTAGTTTCCCAGGGAATCAGCTGCCGGTTATGGCAATAGAAACAATTCAGGTTACAGCCCTGGGTAAAAATGACCGCTGCTATTTTACCCGGGTAATCCACGAATGATTGTTTTGCCAGTCCAGCTATCAACATAAGAGTCAGGAAACCTTTGCTTCAAGTTCTTTATCCAGAATATAAATCTTCCGGTTGCGATATTCTTCTTTTTTCCCCTTATTAAAATTAGAAACAGGCCTGAGATATCCAGTCACTCGGGACCAGATTTCTGTCTGTTCCCCACAAGTGGGACAGCTGACCTGTTCCCCCTTCAGATACCCATGTTCTTTGCAGATGCTGAAAGTGGGGGTTATGGAAATATAGGGGATCTTATATTTATTAAACACTTTCTGGATAAGGTGTTTGCAGAGTTGGATATCATCGATACTTTCTCCCAGGTAAAGGTGCTGGACCGTCCCTCCGGTATAGAGGGATTGCAGTTCATCCTGGTTTTCCAGCATCAGAAAAATATCATCGGTATAATCCACCGGTGCCTGGGTGGAATTGGTGTAGTAAGCCACCTCATCGCCGGCGGTGATAATGTCAGGATACCGGGCCTTATCCATTTGAGCCAGCCGGTAGGCAGCGCCTTCTGCCGGAGTGGCTTCCAGGTTATAAAAATGGCCGGTCTCCTGTTGGAATTCCAGGAGAAGTCCCCGCATATATTCCATCAGTTCAAGGGCAAAGGCCTGGCCGTCAGAAGTGGTGATATCCTGGCCCATAAAATTCAATAAGGCTTCATTCATTCCAATAATTCCGATGGTATTGAAATGGTTGAACCAGAACTGTCCGGTTCTTTCATGGACATGCCGAAGGTAATGGGTGGAATAGGGATAAAGCCCTTTAGCCGATTGCTGCTCGATGATTTTTCGTTTGATTTCCAGGGAGGTTTTCCCGACAAACGCTATCTTTCGGATTCTTTCTTTAAAATCTTCTTTAGAGGTTGCCTGATACCCGATTCGAGGCAGATTGATAGTAAAGACCCCGATGGAACCGGTCAGGGGATTACTGCCGAATAGGCCTCCGCCCCGTTTGCGAAGCTCACTGGTATCTATTCTCAGCCGGCAACACATGGAGATAGCATCTTCAGGAGATAAATCAGAATTCACATAATTGGCAAAATAGGGAATCCCATATTTACAAGTAATTCTCATGAATTCATCTACCACCGGGTTATCCCAATCGAAATTCCGGGTGATATTTATGGTGGGAATCGGGAAGGTGAAGACGCGCCCTTTGGAATCCCCTTCCAGCATGACATCGCAGAAGGCCTTATTGAAGATATCCATTTCTGCCTGGAATTCTCCATAGGTTTCTTCCAGGTGTTTCCCCCCGATAATCACCGGATGGCTTTTTAAGGTCTCAGGGACTTTGATATCAAAAGTCAGATTCGAGAAGGGACACTGAAACCCTACCCGGGTGGGAACATTGATATTGAAAATAAATTCCTGCAGGCATTGGCGAACCTGCTGATAAGTCAATCCATCGTACCGGATAAATGGAGCGCAATAGGTATCAAAACTGGACCATGCCTGGGCTCCGGCGGTCTCTCCCTGAGTGGTAAAAGTTGAATTCACTATCTGTCCCAGGAACGAACGGAGATGTTTGGCTGGCCGGCTTTCTACTTTGCCTGCCACCCCGCTGAATCCATCGGTTAAGAGCTGCCTTAAATCCCATCCGGCGCAATAAGGGCCAAAAAATCCCAGGTCATGGATATGGCAATCCCCCTGTTCATGGGATTCTCTGACTTCCACCGGGTATATCTCATGGAGCCAGTATTTCTTGGTGAAAGTTTCCCTGACATAATTATTCAGCCCGTTGATACTTTTCTGTACATTGGCATTTTCCTGGATTTGCCAGTCTTTATCTCCCAGGTAATTGGAAAACATATCGATGGTGGCCCCGATAAGGGCATTCATTTCCCGGGAGCTTTTACGTTTTTCCCGATAAAGAATAAAAGCCTTAGCTGTTTTGGCATGGCCATTTTCAATCAGTACTTTTTCGACTAGATCCTGAATGGATTCCACATCGGGAATCTGGGCGCCGAATCGGGTATCTCCCAATTCCATAACTTGTTTACACAAAGCTTCGGCTTTTTCATAATTATCCCCTCCGCAGGCTACGGCTGCCTTATAAATGGCCAGGGTAATTTTATCTGTATGGAAAGATTCAACCCTTCCGTCCCGTTTTCTTATTTGAGTAATCATTTCCATTCTCTCCTCTATATGGTTCGCATCCGCTTGATGGTAAATTAAAGAATACTTGTTCTAGTTATTCTTGATATCGCTGAACACCAAAATTTCAGGATACCCATACTGTCATGGCTCAAAATCAGCCATAAAAAATAGACCTCTTGATCCACGTGGAGGATTAAGAGGCCTTTTTGTAATGGCGATACAAAAATGAACCATGATAAACACCTCCCTATCGCACGTAGAGTCTCTGGTGTATTCCCAATCGGCAGGTCTTCTGACTCAGGGTTTTTGCAGGCCTTGGACCCTTCCCGGAAATTTGATTTCCAGTGGGTGGATTCTCTGTGTCTCTGATAAAAAAGATGCAGGCCTTATTTCCCCTTACAGCGGCGGGACCGCGCAGGATTTACACCTGCTTCCCTATTAAAACCAGATGGAATATCCTGGTTACCGATGGGTTTTACCTGTTTTGGTTTATAAAGAACATATACTATATCTAGTCCTGTTGTTAGAAAGTATACACAAGATATGGTATAAACTGCAATCTGTTATTTAAAAATATTTTATGCTATGGGAAGCCAGCGAGTAGTGGCTTTGCTTCTGAATATTCCCGCATCTGTTAGAATATCTAGTCTATGCCAATTACCATTTCACAGGTTAAATCAGTTTTACATGCCAAAGGCCTGCGTTTAAAAAAGGCTTTCGGCCAGTGTTTATTATTGGATCCTTATCAATTAGAGGGGATTACCGAGGCTTGCGAGTTAACCCCGGAGGATGTGGTTCTGGAAATCGGGACCGGGACCGGTTCCTTGACTGAATATCTGGCCCGGGAAGCCGGACATGTCATTACTTTTGATGTGGATAAGGTTATTCAGTCGGTTGCCAGTGACTTGCTGAAGAATTATTCCAATATCGGCTATATCCTGGGTGATGTCCTGGAAATGGATTTGATGCCGTTTTTTAATAATTTCCCCGGTAAATCGGTTAAAATGGCCGGGAATCTGCCTTATTACATCACCACCCCTTTGATGATGAAATTCCTGGAAGAGAAGTATCCTTTTGAACGGCTGGTGATTACTATCCAAAAAGAAGTGGCCGACAGGATATTATCAGGGCCTGGAACTAAGGAATTTGGTATTCTGACGCTTTCAGTAGGATATTATTGTAAGGTGGAGAGAATCAGGGAAATCCCTCGAAATGCCTTTCTCCCTTCCCCGGAAGTCGATTCTACAGTTTTAAGGCTGTTCCGGCATCCTGAACCTCCAGTGAGTGTTCCCGATGAAAAAGTATTCTTTGCCCTGATTCGGGCTTCCTTCCAGCAAAGAAGGAAAAAACTTATTAATTCATTGGAATCTTTTTCCAGTTCAAGAGGCTTCAATAAAGCTAAAATGACTGAGATTATGGTTTCTGCCGGTATCTCCCCTGATATTCGGGCTGAACAGCTTTCTCTGGAAGATTATGCTAGAATCGCCAGACTCATGGGGTAGCAGACACCCCCTTGAGGTTTATGTCTTTTGACAGCTGTCAAAAGACATAACTATATTATTACCAGTGATTTATTTATTTTATCTTGGTTTCTTGAAATGGCATTTTCGGTTTGAGGATGAGTAGGTTTGGTTGTATCAATGATAGGATTTTATCAAAGTTATTTTCTCGATTTTGTTCTGAATTGATAGAGTCGTTCAGTAAAACCCCCTTCATTCATGAAATCTTCTTCCAACCGTTGCATCTGTTTCCAGAGTAAATAGCTCGCTTGGTTAATCAGGCAAATCAGGATGTTAGCAAATTCTTCATCTGACTTTTCAGACCAGTAGGACTTGTCTGACTTGTCCGATCGATCCGCCCTGACTTTTAGGGCCTTTGAATCATCCTTTTTCCATTGTTTTAGTCCATGTTGCCGTAAATAATCTTCATAATCCAGTAAAAGTTCACCAAGGCTGGCCCTGGCAACCCCGGTAAGTTTTAATTCGGTTTTTTTAGATGTGGCGGATGCCAGACTTCCCTCAGCGATATTTTGAACACCACTTCGGGCTGCCTGAACCATTTGGTCATGGGTTCTTGAATGTTTATTGATAAAACGATTACAGAAAATCAGAGTGGCATCGTATATCTGTTGGGCCACCTGGAAACTTTTCAGGTTTCTGAATCCCCCATGTTTTGGAAATAATCCTTCCGTTGTAGAGTCCTCCTTGACCGGTCGGAAATGTCCGATATGTCTGACACTTCTTTTTTCAGAATCATTTTAATCAAGAGTGAAAGGTAATGTCAAAAGACTTGAAGATAGCAAAGAAAAAAGGCTTCAGGAATGAATCCTGAAGCCTTTGAAATATCTGGAGTGAGCAGGGTTTTATGGAGTTATTTCCGGCTGCCGGGTTTCACTATGGGGATTTTATCCTTGCACATAGGGCAATTAGCCGGAGTGAAGGTCTCAATATTAATCTGAAGCAGGGAAATCATGGGAACTCCATTAGGTTTGAACTGGCCATTACTTCTGTCCACAATGACAGCGCACCCAACCACATCAGCCCCTTTGGCTTTGGCGACACTGACCACTTCGAAGGGAGACCCTCCGGTAGTGATGACACTATCAGCCACCAGGACTTTTTCACCAGGTTTGATTTCAAAACCCCGTCGAAGTTCCATTTTCCCATCTACTCTTTCGGTAAAGATAAATCGTACACCGAGAGCCCGGGCAATCTCATGGCCTATGACCAGCCCTCCGACTGCGGGAGCAATGACACATTCCACATTGAATTTCTTGACCTTATCGGCCAAGGCTTTGCCTAAGGTTTCAGCAGTATCTGGGTATTGGCATAACAGGGCAGTTTGCATATATTTCGGGCTATGCAACCCGGAGGAGAGGAGGAAATGTCCATCATGAATGGCATTTTTCTCTCTGAATAATTGGAGAACATCATCGGAACGCAATTTCTGGCTTACCCCTCCTATGGGAACATAAAAATATTTGAAGACAATATTCTAATTTAACACGAATTTTACTGGATTTCATTAATAATTTTAAGAGCGGCCTCTGCCGGGTCAGGGGCCTGGGTGATTGGCCGGCCGATCACCAGGAAATCAGCTCCCTGTTCAATGGCTTCCTTAGGGGTCATGACACGTTTCTGGTCTTGAACTGAAACGCTGCCAGCCGGGCGGATACCCGGAACAATCAATTTAAAATCTTTTCCTAATTCTTTTTTCAGGAGGGAGATTTCATGGCCCGAACAGACCACCCCATCCAGACCGGCTTCTTTTGCCAGGGTTGCCAGCCGAAGGACGGTTGATTCTACCTCTCCGGGAACACCCCATTGGGTATTGAGCATTTCCCGGGAAATACTGGTCAGGACAGTGACTCCAATCACTAAAGGCGGAGTTAAGCAAAGGAGTTCAGCGGTTTGGTTGGCGCTGGCTCTGGCGGCTTTCATCATTTCCAATCCCCCGGCGCAATGGACATTGACCATCCAGACTCCCATTTTAGTTGCAGCGGAAACAGCCCCTTTAACGGTATTGGGGATGTCATGGAATTTGGCATCATAGAACACTTTCCCGTTACGGGAATGGATATCTTCAATGACAGAAACTCCTGCCGAATTAAATAGTTCCAGCCCTACTTTGAATGCGGCAACTTTTCCTTCCAGCTCTTGGGTCAGTTGTAATGCTTTGGCCCGGTTATCCACGTCCAAAGCGACAATGAGAGGGTTATGCATAAGGGGAAATCCTCTTTCTCAATAGAGTCATTAATAAATCTGAGACCCTTTAGGAAATAAAAAGCCCTATCCGGAAAGGGAGGGATTAAATGTTCCTCGAAGGGTTTGAAAATCTGAAAGGTGATGTTTCTCTAAATATTGGTTTATTCCTTTAATCACTTTTAAGGGGGTTCTGGGATTGATAAAGTTCCCGGTTCCAATCGAAACCGCCGAGGCTCCCGCCAGGATGAATTCCAGGGCATCGGAGGCTGTTAATATCCCTCCCATCCCAATGACCGGGATTTTGACAGCCTGGACCGTATGATATACCTGGTAAAGGGCAAGAGGTTTAATAGCTGGCCCGGAGAGTCCTCCTTTCCAGTTTCCCAATCTGGAATGATGGGTCTCTGGGTCAATGGAAAGGGCATTGAAGGTATTGACTGCCACAATGGCATCCGCACCGGCGGCTTCGACCGCTTTGGCGATGACCCCGATATCCGTAACATTAGGTGTCAATTTGGCAAAGACTGGCAGTTTAACAGCTTCCTTGACAGCTTGGACAACTTCCCCGGCCAACTGAGGGTCCACTCCAAAACTGGAACCCCCGGCTTTGACATTCGGGCAGGATAGATTCAGCTCCAGAGCAGAGACTCCCGTTAATCCATTAAACATCCCTGCCAGGGATTTGAATTCTTCCGGAGAGTCTCCCATAATGCTGACTATCAGGGGAATTGTAATTTTCTGCCGCAACTCCGGCAGGTGGGTCTGCAGGAAAGATTCGATCCCCATATTTTGGAGGCCGACTGAATTCATCATCCCACCAGTGGTGGGAATGATCCTGGGGGCTGGATTCCCTAACCGGGGTTTCAGGGTCAGGGTCTTGGTAACGATAGCTCCCAGCTGATTGATATCCATGACCTCTGCCAGCTCATCCCCATACCCAAAAGTCCCGGCGGATACCAGGACAGGGTTGGCCAGCTGAATGCTGGCGATATCGACAGTTAATTTGCTCATGGGATTTATATAATTATTATTTTAACATTAATAACTCCTGGGACAGGTATTGCCTTTCTGGTCCGCTTTCACTTTTCCCCCAGGTTATATTAAAATTATTAATATTCTTTGCCATGTTTGTGAATCAAATCCTGTTTTAAATAAGGAGAATACAGAATGTTTAAATTCAGAAAACAATTTGTTTACCTCTTGCTGCTGGTGGGAACCTTGATGCTTCTCAGCGGGTGCGCCACATTCAAAGGTGTGGGCGATGACTTGGATACTCTGGGTAAAGGGATTCATGGAAGTTAATCTTTCCTGAGCCAATGATGTATCCTTGGATTTTCCGGTCTCAATAAATCAACAGAATAAAAAAAAGGCAGGTCCTTATTTATGGGCCTGCCTTTTGCTTTATTAAAGAGTAATACTATTTTGTGGTAGAGGTGCTGTTCGTGTGGGTGGTTGAACTGCTGGCGCCTGATTGGGAGGGACTCTCCTGTTTCTTCAGTTCTTTACCCTTATGGTAATAATATCCTCCGGCAGCTCCGACTCCTCCCACTACTAAAGCGGCGCATCCTGTCAACTGGAGCGCTAATATCAACATCAGGATTATTCCTGCGAGTTTCATGGATAACCTTTTCAATATCTGTAACCTCCTTGCTCGCCAGTATTCTTATACTTTACCATTATATCATCAGCTTTTGCTGGGAATAAATATTCCTATCATCGGCTTTTCTTTGCGGTGCTTATTTTCTCCTGTATCAAAATACTCACTGACTATCGGCCAGGGATGACTTCTTCCCTCTCTTAAGATGATTTTTTCTTTTTTTAGATATTTTTACCCCTCTTTTTAAATAGACTTTCTCTCCCTCCCGTACCCTAATGGCTCATTATTCCATTAATGGTCTTTCTCATAATTATTCTCATTTAACCAAGGAATCCTCTCGGCCCTGGACCCACCCTGTTACCTTCAGCCTGGGTCTCCCTCCGTATCTACTCCGTATCCTCTCCGGAAACGGGTAAGAATGAAAATAGGAATCATTATGACAGTAGATATAACTAATCAGAGACATAAGAAACAGATAAGAAATGCAAACAAGGTAAATAATGGGGAACAGAAATAGATTGAATAGAGGAAAAGTGAAGAGTAGAATGAGGTTTCCTGTCTCAGGAGCTACATGAGAGAGGGGGAATGCTAAAGTTTAAATTTATTAACACTGATACTCTATGTTATTGGTGGAGATATCTGCTTGTCGAACTAAAAACAATCTTTAAATACGAGGGTAAAATTATGTATTCTAAAAGAGCCATTTCATTACTTATGATGATATTGTTCCCGATTTTTGGATTAGCATCTTCTTATTATGTTAGTACATCAGGAGATAATTCCAGTGATGGCAGCATTTCCACTCCTTGGAGGGATATTGATTATGCCGCTAACACATCCATTGTTGTCAGTGGCGATACCATTCACATAGCCGCCGGAACCTATTTTGAGCATGTCTATATTAACGGTAAGAATGTTTCCTTGATTGGAGAAAGTTCTACTAATACAATTATTGATGGAACTCAGACCGTGGGTGCCACAACAACCCATTTGGCTGCCATTCGACTTAATAACATCCAGAATTCAGTCATTAAAAATCTGTGGCTAAAGGATGTAGCGAAACCATTGGATATTGATCATATTGATATAGGACAATATGGAATTGTGTTATCCAGTTACTGCCAGAATAACATCCTTGAAAATATTCACGTTACTAACCCTGGCTGTTATGGGATATTCATCTGGAATCAGTGTACAACGAATAGTATCAGGAATTGTTATGTTGATGGAGCTTATCCTGACTATCCCGATTACCAAGCCCTTGATGGGATATTTATCCATGGAGGAGATAATGCCGGAGAAGTTACTGTCGGTACAATAGTACGGGATTGCAAAACAGAAAATGTTGTTTTTGGGGTATCAATGACCCGGAGCGATAAGGGGCTTATTGAAGGGAATACTATCATTCCTTCTATGAGTTCAACCTGGTTGGAACCTGCCTGGGGTGGATATTATTCTTATGGTTTTAATATCTATTGTTCCAGTAATAATACGGTTGCCAACAATTATATTACAGGAGGATATCATAATATCAGATTTCGCTCAAATTCCACGACAATACCTCCCGCTGAGACCATGAATAATATTATTATCAATAATCAGATTCTGGGAACCTCCAGTTCACAGAATGGTATTAATTTCAATCAGCGTGGGAGTTCCTATGGAATTATTTCGGGTAATCATGTAATAAATAATTCTATTACTGGAAATGTTAATGGAATTTATGCAGATGAAGTAAACGATCTCATCCAGTGTAATAGCATATATGGGAATACGACTGGGGTGTTGAATCTGTCCACTGATAGCCTATATGCTCAGTATAATTATTGGGGAGCTGAAGACGGTCCCGCTCCAACAGGTTCTGGGAATCCAGTTTCCAGTAATGTGGTTTACATTCCTTTCAGTGGAGATACAGTAAATACGCAGACTGTTGTTGTTTCAGGAAGCACGACGTTGATTGATTTCTCTGGAACAGGATTGCAGATGGATTTCTCGAGCGGGAATGTAGGTAGTGGTGGAGAGATATTTGTTGCACTTGCCTACAGTTTTCCTACGGGTGACACTCCCGGTGGAGCCTTTAATGCCAGTAATTCTCTTAAGAAGGTCTGGAGCCTGATAACTGATATGACAGGGTTTAATGTGACTCTGATTTTCAGTTACGAGGATGCGGATATTCCCTCAGGTGTGAATGAAGCCAGCTTGATTCCGCTTCGAAGCACCGATGGGGGATTGACCTGGGAGGATATTACAGGGTCCATCGTTCGGGATACTGTGAATAATACCATTACCATTTCCGGGGTAACAGGATTCTCCCTTTGGGCTTTTGGGGATTCTGGTATGGTCCCGGTGGAACTATCTGATTTTATGAGTGAATAAAAGGGGTTTCCGAGACAGCCTTTTCAGCATTTCCCTTCCTTTTCCAGTTTCCGGAGAAGGAAGGGTTTTATTTATCCCGCCGAATCAGATATTGACAGGTACCGAGAGAGTCTTTAGCATAATTAGGTATGTTTAATAAGAGGAAATATATATCCATTGTCCTGACAGGATTACTGTTGGGGCTGCTGAGCGCCGGGTGGTGCGGCTTATTTTCTTTCGGGAAAAAAGCTGTCCAGACAGAAGATAACAAACCCAACCTGGTATTGGATTATGTCAGCAGCATCCGGGGATATATCGAACCCTGTGGCTGACACTCCGGCCAATATGGCGGAGTTGCCCGGCGGGCGACTTATCTGAAGCAGTTACGGCAGGATCATCCTAATACCTTGGCCCTTTTTAACGGCGACCTGGGAGTCGGCAACGGCATCCAGGACCGTATTAAGGCGGATTATCTTTTTATGTCCCTGAAAAAAATGAATTATGATGCCGCCAACATCGGGGAAATGGAATTTCTTTATGGATTTGATTATCTGAGAGAGAAAATCAAAGCGGATCCTGTATTTATATCCGCCAATCTACTGGATCCTTCCACAGGAAATCCGCTTTTTGCGACCAACCGGATATTCAGAATAAAAACATTGATAGATGGAAAACCTCAGGAAATCAGAGTCGGGGTGCTGGGAATCCTTTCTGAAGAATTTAAAGATGAGCTAAAAGATAAAGGGGAAGGAAAAGAATTTATTATCAGTTCAGTTAAAAAGGCCTTGGAAACCTGGGTTCCCAGAGTCAGGGAAAAATCAGACCTGGTGGTGGTACTGTTCCATGGGTCCACCGATGAAGCCCAACAATTGGCCCAGTCTGCCAAGGGAATTGATATTATGATTACCGGCCATGAACCCTATATTATATGTGATAATCCGAGGAAATTTGGAAAGACCTATATGGTCATGAATGGGGACAGGGGCCGGTTTGCCTGCCGGTTAAACCTGGGATTGAATAGTGCCAAAGAAATCCAGTCCTGCCAGGGGCTGGAAACCAAGATGGATGAGACTATTAAGCTGGACTCTGATATGGAAACCCTGGTGCAGGCCTATAAAAAAAGCCTGAGCCTTTCGGGTACCCTTCGAACCGGAGTTAAAGGGGAACTGGTATCCCGGTATGCCGGGGCCGATTCCTGCCAGAAATGCCATCCCCAGGCTTATACTATCTGGAAATCTACCGGACATGCCAATGCTTTGGAAACCCTTAAATCCAAAAATAATGATAAAAGGGAAGAATGCCTCTCCTGCCATGTGGTCGGGTGGAGCCGGTCGGATGGATATGTGAATAATGAATTGACCCCTCAAATGGCAGGAGTCCAATGTGAAAGCTGCCATGGGGGAGGAGTGGACCATCTCAAAGCTTCCAGGGACAAAAAAGCCTCTGCCATCTCTAAAGGAGCTGGGCCGGAAACCTGCCTGCCCTGCCATACCAAAGAAAACAGCCCTGCTTTTAATTATTCGACTTATCTGCCCAAAATCAAACATTGGTAGTCAGCGAGTCATATTTTTGACAGCTGTCAAAAAAGGCTTATCTAACTTCTAATAATAAGAAGTATTCTTAAGATGGTTGAATCTATAATGACCCATAGGACCTATGAGACCTATGAGACCTATAAGACCTATAGGTCTTGTTTATCCAACCCCATCCTTTAGAGAGTAGTGTAACCGACTACCTGAATCCATGGGGTGTTATTCATTTCTTTTATAAATAAGAATTTCTCTGTTACCAGGCCAGGGGAAGGTTGTGGCTTGAATATATCGAGATAGTAATTCTGGTTTTTTAAAGATTAAATTGCAGGCATCATCAGGCTGGTCTTTGTGAATGATAAGATAATCAGGTTGATAATGATCATAAGCCCAATAAGGATTGCCTTGTTGGTATTGAGTGATCACTTCCGGGGTCGCTAACCCTGATTGGTCAATGATTCTCCGATGGGTGTAATATCCGACAAAACCAATCTCTTCCATCATGATCGTGGCATCTTGGGGTGTGTTTTTGTTGATCCATTCGGCAACTTTTCCATAAGCTATCTCTTTTTGGTCTGTGAATTGAAAAATGGAGGTTTCTGCTTTCAGGTGAGTGCCAAAATGAATAAAGAGGAGTAAAGGAATAAAAGCATAAAATGAGCCGTAAATAATGGATTTAAAAGTAAGCTTCGATTCCATTTCACTTTCCCAATAGCGGGAATAAAGGAATTGGATAGATATCCCAATCCAGATGGATAGGATTAATATCAAAGGGACCCAGTACCAGACAAAACAAAAAGGCACATTTAAAAAGGCATACGCCCCGATATAAGCGAGGCCCCATAGATTGATTAATTGGAATAATGGATTTTTCCTGGCGGCTATAAAGGAGATGCAGCCTAAAACAATTATCAGGCAAAAATAAGCCTGACTTAATAATGCGTTTTGGCCCGTATCCAGAAGGGTCATGGGTAAGGCCATCAGAAAAGCATGAAATATCCTGTTCCCTATCGAAGTATGGATATTCAGTTGTGAACCAAAATCCATCTTAGCCTGAAGGGTAGAAGGCAGAATGCTATGGAAATTAATCCAGGAATAGAAAACCCAGGGAGTTAATATCCCAATATAAATCAACCCTTCTTTCCAGGGGAATCTTTTATTTCTGTAAAGATAATCACCCAGGAGAATGACGGCTAATAAGGCTCCATCATACCGGGTCAAGGTCAGTAACCCCAGGGTAAGAGCGGCCCAGTGAGTCCTTTGACGATGATAAAGAATGAAACTGGCGAGTATCAAGGTTGAATTTAAGGCTGTTTCCATCCCCAGAGTCAGGGGAATGATGGGATGCCAAAGGTAGAAAAATATCCCAATAAATACTCCCATGGCTGGGCCTTTGATCCATTGTTTACTGATAATCGATTCAATGATGACAGCCAACAGTAATCCTGAAGCAAATAAACAGATAAAGGTAATCCCTAATCCCAGATGTTGAATATTTAATCCCAGCTTGCTGCCCATGATCAATAATAATGGATACAATACCGAAGTCAGCGCATTTACTTTTTCTCCACAGTTGAAAACCCACCCGTTGCCTGAGACTGTGTTTTTTACATAGGAATAAAAAATATAGGCATCATCTGTCAGTAACTTATGCAGTCCTAATGAACTGATGATGGATATTAATACAAACGGAGTGTATTTTATGTATTTAATAATCATATTTATGATATATATATATATATATATGTCAAATATTATAATACGCATATACAATATTATTTTCAAGAGATATTTATATGTTTCTATTATTTTATTAGTAATCCTTATGGCAATCATATCGGGGAGAATCAGTTATCCTTATGAATTAGAATGGATGGAAGGGGGAAGTTTAGAGGTATCGCAGAGGATACTAGAGGGGAAAGATATCTATTGTGAGCCTTCTATTGAGTATATTCCTTTTATTTATACCCCTTTATATTTTTATGTTTCAGCCGTCATTATGAAAATAACGGGATATTCCTTTCTAGCCTGTCGGTTCATTTCTCTCCTGTCCTTAATGGGTCTTTTATTGATTATTCAGCAATGGATCAAACGGGAAACCAGAAACCCATGGACAGGATTGGCAGGCGCTGCCTTCTTTATGGTCTGCTATTACGTTACCGGACAATGGTATGACATTGCCAGAGTGGATATGCTTTTCAATTTTTTATTAGCAAGCGCCTATTATCAATTAAGGTTCAGGGAAGGCTGGAAGGGAATCATTATTTCTGCAGTCATAGCCTGGCTGGCATGGTTTAGTAAACAGACAACCTTAATGGTGGTAGCCCCCATGATGGTGTATCTGTTATTGAGAGATTGGAAAAAAGGAATGGGTTTCATAGCATTATTTATTTTATTAATATCAGGAACCACCTTTTATATGGATTATGCCAGTCATGGATGGTTCAGCCGATATGTATATAAAATACCTTCAGGCCATCCAATATTAAATAATATGATATGGGAATTCTGGTTGAAAGATATAGGTCTCAAACTTCTGATTGCTTTGGGTCTCTGTGTATTTGGGCTTCTAGGGTATTGGAAAAAAGAAAGAGTCATCTTTGGGTATTATCTGGCATTCGGATTGGGAGCTGTGGGTGCTTCCTGGGCCTCAAGAATACATGAAGGAGGGGATGTGAATGTTCTGATTCCCATGATTCTTTGGATGGCCCTCCTCTTGGGTATCAGTATCCATCAACTATCGGCCCAGTTCCAGGATTACCCCCTATATGGCAGAAAATATGCGGCTGCATTCATTTTCCTATTGATTATTTCACAATTGATAATATTGCAAAGAGACCCCAGAAAATTTATTCCCGATAATGACAATTACAGCCGGATGAAGTCTTTTGAGTCTTATTTATCAGGGCTGAAGGGAACTGTTTATCTGCCTTGCCATGGATATTTAATGCATAAAAGTGGACAGCCTGCTTATGCGAACCTGGTGGCGGGATGGGATATTCTCCGAAGCAAAGACGAAGACGCAAAAGAAATATTGATTAAAAGTATTCGTACCTGTTTGGAAAGACATGAATTTGATTGGATTATCCTGGATAGTAATGATATCTTTTTCATTGATCTGAAGAAATATTATAAAAAAGAATTAGAAATTCCCTCAGCCATACAACCGGCTGATACCGTTACCGGATATAAATCCCATCCTCAATATGTGTATGTACCGTTAAGAGTCCCTTAAAATGATGGCTTTCTTATAATTTTCCCAGTTAACCATCGCCACGCCGGAGAGGATAATAATAGCCCCAGTGAGGATATTCCAGGTCAGCGGTTCATGAAGAATCAGCCAACCCAGATAGACGGCAATAACGGGATTGATATAAGCATAAGTGGAAGCCCAAACAGGGTTGGCATGGCTGAAAAGGTAGAAGAAGGCTGTAAAAGCCAGGCAAGAGGCTATCAAAATCAGGTAGGATAGGGACATCAGGCTGGTAGCGGTTATTTGCGAGATAATCAGGGGAGGCCCCAAGAGGGCGGCCAAAAGGAGCATGGCGCTGGCAATCAGCATTTCCAGAGCAGTAAAAACGATGATGTCATATCGTTTTCCAATCCGATTCATCCAAAAGGAACCTGTGGCCCAGCCAATAGTCGCAAGAAATAATACAAAGAGGGAAACCAAAGAATCTGTCTCCACTCCTTTGATTTTGGGATAGACCAGGACGACCATACCGGTAAATCCGGTAATGAGTCCTCCCAGGGTTTTTAACCCGGTTTTCTGGAGTCCCAGGGAGAGGATGGTGAAGAATGCTATCCAGAGGGGAAGGGCGGCGCAGATAATAGCAGCCAGTCCGGAAGGCAATACCTGCTGAGACCAGACCAGAAACCCATTCCCCACGGTTAAAAACAGGAAGGATAAAATACTGATTTTAAGGTAATCTTCAGGATTTCTGGGAAAGGGGAGTTTCTTCCAAAGGCACCAGCCCATCATCAAGCTTCCTGCTATCAAAAACCGGATACCTGCCAGCCAGAATGGGGGGAAAGATAACAAAGCCAGTTTCGTAAACATAAAACCGGTTCCCCAGACAATACTGACAGCCAGATAACAAAAAAGAATTTTAAGTTTCATAAGTTAATAACAGGACCAACCTGATAATTGGAATCAATTGACAATTCTACAGTAACATATATTCTGAAAAAGAAATCCTCAGCCTTGTAAGAATATAAAAGATATTTTTATCCAAGGCTGAGGATATTAATTTTTAATCGCTAAACTGCAGCAGAGTATCGGATCTTAATGCCGGAAATGCCGCATACCGGTGAAGACCATGGCAATCCCATGTTCATTGCAGGCATCAATGGAATCCTGGTCTTTTTTGGAGCCGCCCGGCTGGATGATGGCTTTAATACCTGCTTTGGCGGCTTCCAGTACCGTATCATTGTAAGGGAAATAAGCATCGCTGGCCATGACAGCGCCCATAACCTTATCCCCAGCTCTGGTGATAGCATGACGAGCTGCATCCACTCGATTGGTCTGTCCCATTCCCAGTCCCAGAGTGACATTATCTTTGGCAATGGAGATGGCATTGGATTTTAAATATTTAACAATCGTCCAGGCAAACTTCAAATCATTACGTTGCTCAGAGGTGGGCTGAACTTTGGTTACCACCTGGAGTTTGGATTCATCCCAGAGGGCTGAATCACAATCCTGAATTAAAAGCCCTCCGAGCACATAGCGAAGGGTGGATTCAGAGGGTTTATTTCCCAAGGTCCAGTTGCCTGTCAGCACTACCCGAAGATTTTCCTTGGCGGAAAGGATTTGGGCGGCCCCCTCGGTAATTTCAGGGGCAATAATGACTTCCAGGAATTTCTTGCTCATTTTCTCAGCGGCAGCTTCATCGAGGGTGGTATTAATAGCCACGATCCCTCCAAAGGCTGAAACCGGGTCGGCTTCCAGGGCCCGGAGATACGCATCCAGGGTATCTTTACCCAGGGCAACCCCACAGGGATTGGCATGCTTCACAATCACACAGGCCGGCGTCTCAAATTCCATGACACATTGAAGGGCGGCATCCATATCAAAAAGGTTATTGAAGGATAACTCCTTACCCTGGAGCTGTTTTAAATCTGCCAGGCTGGGATGGACTTTGTTGGTGGATTTATAGAAGGCCGCTGATTGATGGGGGTTTTCCCCATACCGCATGGATTGGACTTTCTTGAATCCCAGGGGGAGTTTCTCAGGATACTCGGTCAGTTTATTCACATTTGTCCGGAAATACTGGGCAATCAGGGAATCGTAATAAGCGGTGTGAGAATAGACTTCCCCGGCCAGGATAGCCCTGGTTTCATAAGTGGTATCGCCATTATGGGATTTCATTTCAGCCAGTACCGACTCATATCGGGCAGGGTTGGCGATGACGGTTACCGATTCGAAATTCTTGGCGGCCGAACGAAGCATGGAAGGCCCGCCGATATCGATATTTTCGATACACGTTTCCAGGCTCACCCCCGGCTTACTGATGGTCTCTTCAAAAGGATACAGATTGACCACGACCACATCAATATTTTCCAGCTGGTATTCCTGCATCTGTTTCTGATGGTCGGGATTATTTCTGCGGTTCAGCAGTCCGGCATGAATTTTAGGGTGAAGGGTTTTGACTCTACCATCGAGGATTTCGGGGGAGCCGGTAAATTCACTGACGGCTTTCACCGGGATTCCGGCTTCCCGGAGGGTTTTAGCAGTGCCTCCGGTGGAAAGAATCTCATATCCCATCCGGACCAGTTCTTTAACAAAGGGAATCAGTCCCTGTTTGTCAGAAACGCTGACCAGGGCACGTTTGGTTGTGTCAGGCATAATGGAACTCCTTAAAGTTTGGTTTTTTGATTGGCTATAGGCAGAGATTCGGGTTTCATAAACCGGTAGATGGCTTCCCGAATCGGAATTGCTATTATTCCATTATAAACCAGACTGGCCGTTAAATACCTTAAAAGAAAAAGGCTGAACCCCAATTTCCATGTCCCGAAAAACATCAGGAACCCTTCAATTAAGGTAGCCACCAGGACACTCAATAAGGTGGTCAGCCAGTGATGCCGGTGGATTTTGGTTACCAGCAGGCCGGAAAGCCCGCCGCAAATCATAAAAATCAGGGCATAAGGCCCCAGAGCGGCCCCATTTAAGGTATCCATTAAAATACCGGCAAGAAAACCCATCAGGCTCCCTTTAAATGCACCATAATTCAAACCCAGAACAACAATGGATACCAGGGTGATATTGGGAATGGCAGAACCTATTCGAAATGCCGGTATCAGGGTGGATTGTAAATAGAGGGAGAGAAGTAATATCAGGGTTGCTTTCCCATATCCAGTTTTGGGAAAGGGCCAGTTGAATTTTTTCTTAGAATAAAAACTCATAAGCGAATGCCAGGGTTAACTCTCATCATCCGGGGTCACTGTAACCGGAGGATAATTCGGATGAATAATGACTAAGGCTTCCTGTATGCTGTAATTATCAGCGGCCGGCCGGACTCGGACCAAGATTGCCCAGCCAGAACGCTTATCTCTTTTGATTAAGTCCACATGGCCTACATACAGGCCTTTAGGGAAAATCCCCCCGATGCCCGAAGTGTAAATTTTATCGCCGGCTTTAATTTGGGCGGAAGGTTCTTCCAGGGTTAATTTACACAAGCCATTTCCCATTCCTTCCAGGATGGCTCTGGACCCTGTCCTTTCCACCATGACGGCCACAGCGGAACGCTGGTCGGCAATTAATAATACTTTCGAGGTTCGGGGAGACGCTTCCAGAATCCTGCCAATGACTCCATCATTATCCAGTACCACCTGGTTGCGGATGACTTTCTGCAGGGTACCCTTATTCAGAATCAGGGTCATGTAATAATTACTGGGAGCCACCGCAATCACTTCAGCGGCCACTGTGATATGGGGAAGTTTTTCTTTTAATCCTAATAAATGGCGATAGCGGTTAAGGTCTTTTACCTGGAATTGGAACTCATGCAGTTGTTTGACCAGATATGCATTTTCTTTTTGCAAGTTGACGACTTCATCGTTCAAGACTTTCTGCCGAAGGATGAAATCCGTCTGTTGAGAAGTCCATTGGGTTGCGGAATGGGTCCCCCGGGCCAGGGGTTGATAAATTCCCTGGGTCTTGGAATATATAAACTCAGACAGGGATTGGCGCCATGTAAGCGGGGCCAGGAAGAAAAATCCCAAAGCCCCCAGCATGACCAGGAAAATAATAATCTTTCCCCAATTCCGGTGCAGAAAACCTGTCATTTTATATCGGCTTTTTATCTGTTATGAGAGTGCTTACTGTTTATATGTTTTACATATCGAAGAATATTCAATTCTTCCAGGGCTTTTCCGGTACCCAAAGCGACTGCCGTCAGGGGATCCGGGGCTAAAGCCACGGGAAGCCCGGTTTCCTTGGAAATCAAATGATCCAGCCCTTTGAGGAGGGAACCGCCGCCGGCCATCACCAACCCTCGTTCCATCAGGTCTCCTGCCAACTCCGGAGGAGTCCTTTCCAGGGTGGATTTGACAGCGTCCACAATCACCGAAATGGGTTCCTGCAGAGCCTGCCGAATTTCATCTGAGGTTACTCGAACCACTTTAGGAAGCCCGGTAACCAAGTCACGCCCTTTGATTTCAATGGAATCTTCCTGGCCTTCCACTTTCATGGCCGACCCGATTTTCCATTTCATTTGTTCGGCTGTCCGTTCACCAATCATCAGGTTATAAGTGCGTTTGATGTGCTGGACAATGGCATCATCCATCTCATCGCCGGCGACTCGGACTGAACGGCTGACTACAATACCGCCCAGGGATATCACTGCGACTTCAGTGGTACCGCCACCGATATCAATAATCATATTCCCTTCCGGTTCAGAGACTGGAAGCCCGGCGCCAATGGCGGCCGCCATCGGTTCTTCAATCAGGTAGACGTCGCTGGCACCGGCGCCCAGGGCCGATTCGCGAATCGCGCGGCGCTCAACCTGGGTGGAGCCGCAGGGCACGCAGATGATGATGCGCGGGCTCGGCCTGAACATGGAGCGCGGGTGCACCATCTTGATGAACTGCTTGAGCATCTGCTCGGTGACGGTGAAGTCGGCGATCACGCCGTCCTTCATCGGCCGGATCGCCTGCAGGTTGCCCGGGGTGCGGCCCAGCATCAGCTTGGCCTCCGCGCCGACCGCCTGCACGGTGCGCTTGCCGCCCGCCGCCGCGTCGGTGCGGATCGACACCACCGAAGGCTCGTCCAGCACGATGCCGCGGTCGCGCACGTAGATCAGGGTGTTGGCAGTGCCGAGGTCGATCGCGAGATCGGTCGAAAAATAGCTGGTGAGGAACTTGAACATGGCGGCGTCTGGACCCGGGAGATTCGGGCGAAAGGGCAGAAAAAACAAGGCCCCTATGATACCCTAACGGGCTTCGTTCCCGTAAGTCACCAGGTGCTTCCATGTCCCTCAGCCAGGACGACGTCAAGCGCATCGCACGCCTTGCGCGCATCGAAACCAGCGATGCCGAGGCGCAGGCCACGCAGGCNNCCCGCGGCATCGAGCCGATGGCCCACGCGCAGGAGGTGACCCAGCGCCTGCGCGAGGACGCGGTCACCGAAACCGACCGCCGCGACGTCTTCCAGGCGATCGCCCCGGCGGTCGAGAACGGCCTCTACCTCGTGCCGAAGGTGATCGAATGAACCCGTTCGACACCTCGCTTTCCGCGCTCGCCGCGCAGCTCGCGACGAAGCAGGTCGCCAGCCGCGAACTCGCGCAGGTCTACCTCGACCGCATCGCCGCGCTGAACGGCACGATCAACGCCTTCATCACGGTCGACCCGGAAAAGACGCTGCGTGAAGCGGCCGCGGCCGACGCGGCGATCGCCGCCGGCCAGGCCGGGCCGCTCACCGGCGTGCCGATCGCG
>DIVR01000052.1 GCA_002428325.1 bacterium UBP4_UBA6127 | reverse complement strand
TTCCGGGATTGGCCACAATTTTATCTGTGCCGCAAGCGATGTAGTAAGCTCCTGATGCGCCTAAATCCCCCATGGAAGAAACAATGATTTTTCCTTCGGAACGAGCTGTGGTTACTTCCTGGTATATTTCCTGAGAAGCTCCGACCATTCCACCGGGACTGTTAATTCTCAAGACAATCGCTTTGACAGATGAATTGTCTTTAGCTTTTTTTATCAGAGCATTTATTTTTTCAGAATTATCAATGGTCCCATTAAGTTCAATAATCGCGATTTTATTATCAGATATTGAAAAGTCTGAATTCCGATTTCCGCCGAAAATAAGGGATAACACCAATAAAATCCCAACCACTCCCATGAAAAGGACAAAAAATCCCAGCAGGGTAAATAATAGTACTTTGTTTTTCATTGTCATCCTCAACCTAATAAGCGTTATCTTTTGAAATAAAAGTCATCAAAAGGATTTTCAAATCAAACAGAAAAGACCAGTTTTCTACATAATATACATCATATTTGGTTCTTTCTTCTATAGAGGTATCGCCTCGTAAACCATTTACCTGAGCCCATCCGGTAATCCCGGATTTTACACGATGCCGACTCATATATAAAGGGATTTTTTCCTTAAATTTGGTCACAAAATAAGGTCTTTCAGGGCGAGGTCCAACCAGGCTCATATCACCCTTGAGTACATTAATAAGTTGTGGTAATTCATCCAAGTTATACCTTCTAAGCAAGGACCCCAGTTTCGTTCTTCTGGGATCATCCGGTTTAGCCCAGACCGGACCGGTATCATCTTCTGCATCTACTCTCATAGAACGGAACTTAAAAATTAAAAATCGTTTTCCATCAGCGCCGATTCGTTCCTGTTTATAGAAGACAGGGCCTTCAGAGTCTAATTTGATAAGAATGGCAATTATCAGGAAAAGAGGTATCAGAAAAATAACCCCTATCAGAGAGGTCAAGCGGTCAAAACTATGTTTCACAAACAACTTCCACCCTTTTAATGGAGAATCTTTCAGGCTTAATAGGGGAATCCCATAAATGTCATCTACTGTGACTCGGTTTATCATCAGTTCTAACATATCCGGTGCAATTGAAAAATCAGCGATATTCTTCTCGATATGCAAAAGTAATTCAAATATCAGATTCCGATCCAAATGAGGGCAGGCAATAATAACCTTATCAATAGAATTATCGATGATGATTTTATCTAAATCATAGATAGAACCCATGGTCTCATCGTTAACATGATTATTCTCATCTGTAATGGGATTGGAAATATACCCAATGAAAGACAGCCCTGATTCAGGATGATTTCGGATTTTATCAGCAATCACTTTGGCCATTTTCCCTGTCCCGACAATCAGGGTTCGGTAAACACTCCAACCGTTTTTCCTAAAATGCCGAATTATGTCATAAAATGCCCAGCGGCCGAGGCTTAAGAAGATGTTACTGAAGATTAACCCAAGGAATACAACCCATCGGGAAAGGTTTAGATTTCTAAAGATAAAAACAAAAGCCATTAAAATAATGGTACCGATTAAGGTAGAGCGTGCAATTCGATAAACACTGTTATAACTGAAATCCTTGCCTCTAATGATATAAAGGCCATTATAGATCAAGAGAGTCTCCCAAATAATGACCGTAAAAATCAAGGCTCTTAAATACTCTCCAAGGTTGGGCAGGCCTTTAGTGACAGGAATGACATTGGCTTCAAAACGAATCCAATATGCCAGAGAAAAGGCTATCCATATAGCAATAATATCCAGGAGCATTAAAGAAACTTGAAGTAGGAGGTCCTGGCGCATTTTTTCTTGTTTATTCATTCAAAGTCCATTTTCCTGCTTTATTTAAGTATTGTATTGGATAACAATTGGAGAATGATTTCGTTTTCCCATTATATATCCATTCATTGTAATATTGATTAACAGTATTTTTAAAGTTTTCTTTAAAAACAGAACGCTCAAAGCTTCTGATGCTTTTTTGTACCATTTCCGGAATAAAAGGGGGCATTTTATTCCATTTATCTACCGCAGAAATCAGTGAATCGACTGAAAGCTCATCAAAGAAGAGACCATTGATACCGCTTTGAATTGTTTCCAAGGCTCCACCCTTACCATAAGCAATGACAGGTCTTCCACAGCTCATTGCCTCGAGGGGTACAATGCCAAAATCTTCTTCTCCAGGAAAAATAAGGGCTTTACACCCAGAATATAGATTTCTTAAGGTGTGATTATCCTGCCACCCTAAAAAGGTGATATTGGGTTTCGCAATTTGAATCAAACGATTCAAATCTGGACCTTTTCCGACAATTTTCAAGGGAAACCCTAATTTATTAAATACTTGAACAGCAATATCAACTCTTTTATAAGGAACAAGGGCAGATACAACTAAAAAATAATCCTCTGATATATTTTCCACCGGATGAAAGAAAGCGGTATCAACGGGTGGATAAAGAATGTGGGCATCCCGTCTGTAATATTTATTGATTTTTCGGGCGATATTCTCAGAGATAGCAATGAATTTATCGACTCTTGAAGCGGATAACTGGTCCCATATTCTTAAGTGATTCATAAAAAAGGGTATGAGTAATGATTTTAGTCCCCTTTGATTAGAAGGAAAATACTCAAAATACTGGTCCCAGGCATATCGCATGGGAGTAAAACAATAACATAAATGGAAAGCTTCCGGGGGAACAATAACTCCTTTGGCCACGCAATGGGAAGTGCTGATGACCAGATCAAATCCTCTTAAATCAAATTGCTCTATGAAATAAGGGAATAGGGGAAGGTAATGGCGATAATGGTTTTTAACCAAAGGGAGTTTCCCTAATACCGGATGAGAAATGACCTTCATCTTACGAATAGTGGAAGAAACCTTTTCTGGTTCATAGATCAAAGTATAAATGGTTGCCTCAGGATACAGTTCGCAGAGGACTTCTAATACTTTTTCTCCCCCACGCATCCCATTTAACCAGTCATGGACAAGCGCAATTTTCATCGAAACCCTCTTGCCGGTCCACCAATAATCAGCTTTCGATAGACTTCAAGGGTTTTCCTGGCAGTCTGATTCCAGGAATATTCCTTCATTTGTCGGGACCCTTTCATAATCAACTCACTACGCAAAGACTTTTCTTTGGATAAGCGAATCATTACCGATGCCATTTGATCAGTATCCAGAGGATTAAAGTATAAAACAGAATCTTTACAGACTTCATGATAAACAGGGATATCTGAGACCGCTGAGGGGATTCCATGAATAAATCCTTCAAAAGGAGTAAAGCCAAAACCTTCTGAAAGCGAAGGGGATATAAGGGCCAAAGCCTTTTTATATAGAATTGAGAGTTCGTCATCAGGAATTTGACCGGTTTTTATAATGCTTGAACCCTCTGGCATGTTAAATAATGATACATCATGGTTTCCCGTAATAACTAATTGAACAGGCTCATTCAAAAGTGTTTTAACCTTGCCAAATGCCTCCATCAATCGAGTCAGGTTTTTATGCGGCTTATCAATCCCAACGAATAAAAAGTAGGGTGAAATTATATGATATTTATCTAATATCTTTTGATTCATGGGACCATTAGCCAGGGGTTCTATAAAAGCAGGGATGCCTGGGTAAATTGCTTCAACTTTATGATTAATACCGGAAAATTCATCCCCTAACTCATTTTTGATGGTTTGGGTAAGGGTTAATAGCACATCCGATTGTTGAATCGTTCTTTTGAATCTGATTTTGGAATAATACCGGCCCAGGGGATTTCTGATTGTTTCAGGATATTTCCAGTGTAAAAGGTCATGAATATTAGCAACCATTTTAGAGCCGGGGAAAACTGGGGTATTATAATGGGGCACATGAAGCAGGTCTGGCTGAGTTTTTTTGAGGATTATCTGCCACTGGATGAGTTCCTGTGGGCTGTAAACCGAAGAAATGAAAGGGTGTATTTTAATCTGAGGATAACCTGCAAAGGACTGAAGCAGGGCAGGGTTTCCTGCTAAGATAATCTCGAAAGGGTCCATATCCATTTGAACAAATTGAGTCAATAAATTGTTTATATATCTGCCAATGCCGGAATGAGCAATCATTCGGGCATCAAATAGCAATTTTAAATGGGGACTTTTATTGAGTATCATGTGTTTTTTATATGGATAAAATCTGTTCAAAATTTACCCATTCTCTATTATTATAGGGGATAATGCATCAAGACAATCGATGGTAATGAAAAAAGGTTTTAAATATCCAGGGATTCATAACTTATGAGATATGAAACAACGATCAGTATTGCCATAATCCTTCTTCTTTTATGCCTATCCGGGATCCTGTTGGTTAAGCAGTCTCATTATGACAAAACCTTATTTACTGTTCCTACTCAAACCCGTACCATGACGATTCCTGAGAAGTTGGAAATACCCCAGGAAGAAATCAGTTTTCCCCAGGAAACTGAAACGGGTCTCTTAAGCATTCCTGTTAAGGAGATCAGCCCCATGGGTGAAATGGAAACCTTTGGGCCTCAGACCCTTTCCGATAAGATCGACGGTAAAGCGGATCTCTATCTCGAGGAAGGATTTGTCAGGTTATATTGCCGGCGTTTTTCACTGGCAGGGAATCCGTCTTTATGGTTTGAGTGTTATCTTTATGATATGGGAAATCCACGGAATGCGTTTGTGGTTTACAGTAATCAAAGACGTCCTAACAGCCGAACATCCTCATTAGCACCTTTTTCGTATGAATCGGATAATGCTGTTTATTTTATTCAGGGAAAATATTACATGGAAATTGTATCTGGAAAATCAGATACTGCCATGAAAAAAGCTATTCAAACTGTTGCCCAATCCATACTGAAACGTCCCCTTGATACAGTCCAAGTATCTCTGCCGGAGATAACTTATTTTCCTGCCAAGTCCCTGGTACAAGGCAGTTATAAATTATATGCCCATAATGCTTTTGGATATGACCAGTTTTCTAATGTCATGACAGCTGTTTATAAATTGGATAAAAAAGAGATTACCCTTTTTATTATCCTCCAGAGTAATGAGGAAAAGGCAAAAAAGACCGCGGAAGGGTATCATGCATTTATGGTGGAATATGGCGGCGAATCATGGGATGTATCCAATCAGAACCTGCCCGGCCTGTATGGCGGTGATTTACTTGGGGATTATGATTTGGTATTTTCTCGGGGAAAGGTTGTCGCCGGAGTCCATGGAGCCAAGGATAAAGACACTGCATTAAAAATGGCTTCTGAGTTGTATAAGTATATCGGGAGTCAAATCCAATGACCTATCAGGAAGATGAAATAAGAAATATGAACCGAAGGGAATTTATTAATCGTTCAATCAAAGCCAGCCTGACCATAGCAGGGCTCGCCTCGGTGGGATATGTATTTTACAGAAATAACCCACCGGAGATTCTGACAGCCCCTCGGCAGAATATTTCGTTAAGTGACTATTCAATATCCAAAGCAGGGAAAAAGATAGCGATAGCAAGGGGGACAAAAAGGTCTGACACCTTAACCAAGGCGATTGGTGCTTTGGGAGGAATAGAAGCATATATCCAAAAGGATGATATTGTCCTGATTAAAGTCAATGGAGCTTTCGCTACCCCTCCTGAACTGGGGGCTACCAGCCATCCTGAATTGGTACAGACTCTCATTTCATTATGTCTCAAAGCAGGCGCCCGGGAAGTCAGGGTATCCGATAATCCTATTAACGACCCTGAAAGTTGCTTTCGATTATCAGGATTAGAACAAGCGACACGGAATTCAGGCGGAAGGTTATTTCTGCCAGGGAAATCTTCTTTTTCTCCTATTACTTTAAGTAATGGAAAACTGATAAAAAATTGGCCCTTTCTATGGACTCCTATGAAGAATGTAACGAAATTAATCGGGGTTGCTCCCCTGAAAGACCACCATCGTAGTGGCGCCTCTATGACTATGAAAAACTGGTATGGATTATTAGGCGGGCGGCGGAATATATTTCATCAGGATATTCATACCATTATTGAAGAATTGGCACTCCTGATAAAGCCTACTTTTGTGGTACTGGATGCAACCGTTACTATGATGACCAATGGGCCGACAGGCGGTTCCCTGGATGATTTAAAACCAACGGGATTGATGATTGTTTCCACGGATCAAGTGGCGGCAGATGCCTATGGAGCAGAATTATTAGGTAAACCTTTGTTACCGTTCATTAGAAATGCTCTGAAAGCAGGAGTGGGAACGGCCGATTATAAATCATTGAACCCTATCATGACATAAAAGACTGAAATCAACTTATGAAAATTACCATAGCCCGCAGAATTACACAGATATTCTTCTTCATTCTTTTCATGTGGTTCTGTATTGTGACTGTATGGGGAACCCGATGGAATGAATTAAGAGGATGGCCGATAAACTGGATACTGGAATTGGACCCGCTGGTCGGGTTAAGTAGTTTACTCACGACTCATACTTTGTACAGGGGACTGGCCTGGGGAATTGGGACTCTTATTCTGACAGTAGTTTTCGGCCGCTTCTTTTGCGGATGGATTTGCCCTTTTGGCAGCATGCATCAATTCTTCGGGTATTGGGGAAGCCGGTTTAAGACCTTCAAGAAAAGAGTAGAATCTAATCAATATCATAAGTCACAGAATATTAAGTATTACATTCTGGTTGTTTTCCTGGTCATGGCCGCTATCCCCATGGGAACTTCTGTCAGCCTGGCTACCGGTTTGCTGGATCCGATACCCTTTGCCCATCGGGCCATTAACTTGATATTGATTTCCATTGCCAGCCATTTGCCCTTAGGGATTTCTTTAACTCCCCGATATTATGAAGGAGCTGGAATAATTGGAGTCCTCTTTATACTGGTTTTATTTCTGAATTTCTGGAAACCCCGATTCTATTGCCGATACTTATGCCCAGCCGGGGCTTTGATGGCTGTCTTCAGCCGGTCTGCCCTTTGGAGAATCGGTAAGAGCGAGGCGGATTGTTCAGCCTGTGAATTATGTGAGAACCATTGTGAGGGTGCCTGTGACCCCTTCGGGAAAATCAGGATAAGTGAGTGTCTTCTCTGTATGAACTGTATCCATGCCTGTAATCGTCAATTCATGGCTTTTCAACGGACCCCTTCAGCCGCTGGAGAGATTACCGAACCGGATGTTACCCGGAGAGGGCTTATCTTATCGGGCATCATGGGAGTAGCAGCCGTCCCGGTATTGAGAGTAGGCGCTGCCTTGGGGCAAAACTGGAATCCCGGATTAATCAGGCCTCCAGGCTCATTATCCGAAGTTGAATTCCTAAAACGGTGCCTGAAATGCGGTCAATGCATGAAGATATGTCCAACTAATATTATTATGCCGGGAGGAGTTGAAGGAGGTTTTGAAAGCCTTTGGACGCCGATTCTGAATTTTAGAATTGGTACCAGTGGATGCCAGTTGAATTGTGTTGCCTGCGGGAATGTCTGTCCTACCTCAGCCATACGACCCTTGAAACTGGAAGAAAAATTAGGGATAGGTCCTTATCGGGAGAGAGGTCCTGTCCGAATGGGGACTGCTTTTGTAGATACTACCCGATGCCTTCCCTGGGCAATGAATATCCCCTGCATAGTCTGTCAGGAGAACTGTCCGGTTACTCCCAAAGCAATTTATTTAAAGGAATATTATTCGCCGGTTCGAGATGGGAAAATAAACATTGAACATTTCCAGGATGGGCAATTAACGATTCAAGGAAAATCTTTAAAATCGGGTAATTATGGGGGAGGGGACTATTTTCTTGCCTATGAAAATAATTATTATCGAATCATCTCTAATACTGAAAAAACTGTTTCATTGGAAGGAGATGGACTCCCTATATTTGAACCTGGTTCTTCAGGAGAAATCAGGGTCCACTTGATGGGACCGGTTGTCGATATTGAAAAGTGTATCGGATGTGGGATTTGTGAGCATGAATGCCCGGTCAGCGGCCTTCGGGCCATCCGGGTTACCGCTGAAAATGAAACTCGGGAAATACAACATTCTCTATTATTAAAGCGAGGGTAAAAGCCATGGCAAAATCTGATTCAAACTTAAACCGAAGAGACTTCATCAAAATGACGGGTTTGGCGGGGATGACTTCTCTGGCCGCTTCAGTACCTTTGACTGCTGCAGAGACTAAAGCTAAAGAGTCCCCTTCTAAAGATAAAATGCCCCTGAGAGATTTTGGCAAATCGGGGGTGAAGGTTCCTATCTTGGGATTAGGCGGGATGTTTGATATCACCACCAATCTGATTGTCCTGAAAAAAGCATTGGATTGGGGAGTTACATATTGGGATACAGCCGATTGTTATAACGGTGGAAACAGCGAATTGGGTATCGGTATGTTTTTTGAGAAGTTTCCGGATATCCGGAAAAAGGTTTTCCTTGTATCCAAATCAGATAAAACGGACCCGGCAGGCATGACCCAATTACTGGAACGGTCCCTGAGCCGTATGAAAACCAGTTATATCGATTTGTATTTTATTCATGGACTCCGAAATCCTGATCAATTGACTCCTGAGATGCAGGCTTGGGTCAAAAAAGCTAAATCTGCTGGAAAAATCAAACTGTTTGGATTTAGTACCCACAGTAATATGGCAGGATGCCTGATGGGAGCCTCTAAATTGGGTTGGGTAGATGGAATCATGTTGGCCTATAACTATCGGCTGATGCAGGAAGATTCCATGAAAAAAGCAGTCGAAGCTTCCCATAAAGCTGGAATCGGACTCACTGCCATGAAGACCCAGGGAGGGGGCTCTGTTCGAACCGATTCTGATGATGAACTGGCTTTAGCCGGTAAATTTATGAATAAGGGATTTTCACCTCAGCAGGCTAAAATGAAAGCAGTATGGCAGGAGCCTCTTATCAGCAGTATTTGCTCTCAGATGCCCAATGTGACCCTTTTATCGGCAAATGTAGCGGCCGCTCTGGATAAGACCCAATTAAAGACCAGTGACATTCAATTGTTACAGCATTATGCCGAAAAGACCTGTTCTCATTATTGCGCCGGATGCCGGGAAAATTGCGAATCAGCTCTCCCTGAAATGCCAGTGATTGCTGATATTATGCGATATATGATGTATTATCGAAGTTATGGGAACCTGGAACTGGCCAGGGAAAAATATGCGGAAATTCCAGGGGAAATCAGAGTAACCCTGGCTCACCAAAATTGGGTAAAAGCCGAAAAAGCCTGCCCCAGGCAGGTCCCTATTGGGCTTATTGTCCATGAAGCATTGAAAACATTAGCGTAATGAGAATTATTCCAATTTCTGTGAATTAAGTGACTCTTAGGAGTTATAACGGAGAGGGTCAGACCCTCTCCGTTATAACTCCGTTTCCAGACGATAAAAAATATAAATCAATGATGATTTCCTTGTGAATGAATTATTTGAGTGATAAACTTATTCTAACTTCTTATTAATCAGTCGAATACTTAATAAGATGAATATGTAAAACATTAGTGTCCCACTTTAAAAAGGTCGGTATAACTTTAATAAAATGAATTAAATGACTAAATGTCAGGAGATTCCGGTTTTTGGGGGTCAAATACCGGAGTTTTATTTTATGCTAAGAAAAATCCTGTTTTTAATGATAATTACAGTATTTCTGGCAGGCCGTGGACTATCAGCCACGGCCCTTGCCCAGATGGAAGCAAATTATTCCCGGTTGTCGGTCATGTTCAATGAGAGAACCTTGGATGGGATAATGAGTTTTATCTCTAAGGATTATGTTTCTGATATGGGTTGGAATCGAGAGATATTCAAGTTGTCACTGGACCAATTATTCCAGGGATATGGAATTTTTCAGCTTGAGACGGATTCCATTGAAGTTCTGGACAGTCAGGATACGACCAAACGGGTGGTTAAGTGGAAAGGGAAATGGCATGCTGAAACTCTTTCCCAACGGCATATCCGAGAGCAATTTCCAAGTTTTGGAAGCCAGTATCTCCCTCCTTTTGATAAACAGGTATTTCAATATCATCAATGGTCTCTGGAAAAAGGGCATTGGCTTTTATCCAAGGTATGGGTTGATCCCATATTATTCAAAGATAATGAACCTGATAACAGAAAAAAATCTATCGATTATTTTATTCAGCAGACAGGTCCTTTAGGTATTGCTTTTGGTAAGAATCTGACCCATTCAATTGATTCTGGGAGCAAGTTATTGGTTCAGGGAATGGCTCCTTCCTGCGCATTGAGTTATCTCAGAGAATCTAGCCAATGGCGACAGGATATCACTTATTATGGAGAGGAAGGCTGGTTTAATAACCTCCCTATGATGGATGAAGCCACCGCTAAAATAAAAGTTCTCTCACCAATGCAGAAGGGACTTCTGGAAATCAGATTGATAAATAACTCTGGTGGAGCCCCCATCTATACAGTGCTGGAAAAAAATTACAACGGGATACTGGATTATATTGGAAACCGGAGAGAACGGATTTATTCTCTCCCCAGGGGAATGGTTTTTTCATTGGAGACAGGAAAGCCTGAAGCTTTCCGACAAGAGGATATTGACGGATTGATCCCTCTGGATAATTATTTTACTGATTCGAGCCAATTCATGCAGCGGGAATTAATAGCCAATTACCATTTTATGAAGGCCCGAAATTATCTGTTTGCCAGAGATACTCAGAAGGTTAGAAACGAATTTGAATTGGCTGGAAAAATCGGATTCGATGTGGAAGGAATGAATTATAATCTGGCTGTTACCATGGAGCGATATTATAAAGATGTTAATGCCGCGGCCGATTATGTAGAAAAAGAATGTATCTATTATCCTTGGAACATCTCCATGTTTGAAAAGCGTGGGGAATTGGATGAAAAGGCCGGCCGGTTGAAAAAAGCCATTGAAGCCTATGAGATTGCGCTGCGATTCGATTCTGAAAATTCTGATATTCAGTTTGCCCTGGGAAACCTGTATGAAAAGGACAAAAACTGGAATGCCGCTATCCATAAATATCAGCAAGTGACAGCCTTATCTCCTTATGACCCTGAATCAAGATTGAGATTGGCCAGGTTATTTGAAAAAAATAAAAATTGGGAAGAATCGTTGAAATTCTACCAAGAAACATTAAATATTTTAGAGGATTCAAAGGATAGCCGTATCCCAGATATACAAAAAAAGGTAAAAGATATTGAATCTCAGCTTAAGAACCAATAAAATCTATTAATTCCTTTTGATTAGATAAATAGGTGTTTTTGGAAGGAATCAGAATTGAGCTAGTAGATACCTATGGGCAGTTTTTTTGTGGTATTACAATTTGGATTTGAATTCATCATCTTTCTGATGTGTTTTGCTATTGCCTATGTGGCATGGCAGCTTTACCATCGTAATAAACGTTTGGTGATGATGGCTTATGCTTTTGGTTTTTCACTAACCGGCTTAAGTGGAGTCATCCATTCATTTAACCTTACCAGCAATCTTTACCTGTCTCTGATGATGGGAGGAAAACTGTTAGGATACAGTCTCATCCTCTGGGCCGTTACCAGGTCTAAGGGAGAAGGACTCAGGTTCTCCTCAAATTTTGCTATGGTTCCAATACTTCTTAAATGGATACCTTTCTCAAACTTCCTCGGGTTCATACTTTCAGCGGGTATCGCATGGGCTTCATTTAAAAGGCGAAACAGTTTCCGAGCTATTCTATCCAGTCGGTTTTCCTTTTGTTTTTTACTGATTAGCCTGAGTGAAGCGATTCTGACTTTTACCAACAGGAATCAGCCTTATATCTACCTTTCATATCTACTAAGGCTTATTGGATTTGGAATATTGGCTTGGACTTTTTTAAGAGTACCCAGATTGAAATTTGTAGAAAAACTCCAAGTCGTTCTCAGGGGACTGGTCTTAATGACAGTCATTCTGGTCATAATGCCTCTGGCAACATTGATTCTCTACAATATAAGAATGAATGCTTTTTCTACGGTGGACCGGGATTCACAACGAATCCATGATTACTTTGAAAAAGATAAACAACACATTTTAAGTACAGCCTATGTGATTTCAGTCAACCCAGTCGTCCAATCCATGGTTGAAGGGAAAAATGGCAGTATCACTTCCCGGAATAATGAACTGAGAAAAATACTCCAGGAAACAGGAAATGATTTTATCGTAGTGATTGATCGTTATGGTATTCCTGTAGCTCATTGGGGCTTAATGGAAGATCATTCCTACAAGTGGCAAGATCAATGGGTTATCGAAAAAGCTTTTGCCGGGCAAAGGATCATATCTGTTCAGGAAAACTTCATTTCTCCATTGGATATATTGGGAGCTGCCCCTCTTTACCTTAATGGGAAGGCTGTTGGTATAGTGATAACGGGTGTAAGCATTAATGATGTTTATTTGAATAAGATGAAAAAAGACCTTCAATTGGATACCAGTGTTTATAAAGATAAAAACTTGGTAGCAACGAGCTTTAAGATGAATGAGTCTCAACGGCAGGGACTGATTTATTCAATCCATGATTCTGATTGGACTAAAATCTATTCTGGAAAACAAAATGTCCTCAACGAAATATATCTTTTCTCAAGGCCTTATTATGCAGCTATGACACCGATATTTGGACCCCGACAAAAAGTCCTTGGTGTTTTTATCAATGGGGTCATGTCCGATGATTATGAGCATCGGAAAAGTGAGATTCTTGCGTTCTTGATTCTTATCACTATCCCTGTAACCTTAATTGCCTGGGTGATGGGATCTAGATTATCCAGGACCATGACGAATTCTATTGAGGCATTGGGCCATGCTGCGCAGGAAGTGACCCAGGGTAATCTTGATGTTAAGGTCCCGACTCAATCCAGTGATGAACTGGCCGAATTAGCCAACCTGTTTAATAATATGACCGCAAAATTAAAAGAAATCGATACGTTAAAATCTGAATATTATTCTTTCCTGTCCCATGAAATCAGAACTCCATTAACTGCCCTAAAAGGCGCTTCTGAAGCACTGATTGAAAATCAGCCAGTGAATATAGAACCTTCACAAAAACAAATGCTGGAAATTATCGCCGGGAATGTCAGCCGATTGAATCGGTTAGTCGATAACTTTCTGCAGATGGCAAAACTGGAAGCCGGCAAAGTGAAGTTGTATATCATTCCGGTGGATATCTCCCAATTGGTGGAAAATAGTTTTGAGACTTTCTCCATTCTGGCAGCTGAGAAAAATATTACTCTTGAATCGTATTGCCCCGATGATATTCTGAAACCCATGGGCGATTCCGATTGGCTGCTTCAAGTTTTAAATAACCTGTTAAGCAATGCTATTAAATTCACTCCCCCTAACGGAAAAATTCAGGTAACCATCGGTAATGTTTCTTATAAGCCGATGAACCATGATATGGAGTCAAGCATCCGAGGGGTTAAGATTTCAGTATCAGACTCAGGAATAGGGATAAAAAAAGAAGAAATAGAGCATATCTTTGAAAAATACCATCAAGTCCGGTCTCAACGGAATCCTCTTAGAGGTACTGGATTAGGCCTCCCTATCTCCCAATATATCATTCAAGAGATTCATCATGGAGAAATCACAGTTGAATCCAAAGAAGGAATAGGGACTACCTTCAATGTCATTATTCCAGAGGATTTTACCCAGCTTAATGAGTATCGTGATGAAATGGATATTGGCATTTAATCTATTGAGAAATAATATTGGTTATCCATTTAATGATAAAAAATGACTTTAGAATGGCAGAATGATATTGGATAATCCCCCATCGACTGCCAGATAACTGCCTGTAATGAATTGAGCTAGATCCGAAGCGAAAAACAATACAGCCTTGGCAACATCCTCAGTGGTTGCTAATCTTTTTAATGGTGTTTTCTCTCGAAGCGTTTTGATTAATTCTTTTTGATCGCTCAGATTCTTTTCCGTTAATGTAAATCCAGGAGAAACCATATTAACGGTGATTCCGAAGGGTCCTTCCTTGATGGCTAATTCTCTGGTTAATCCCAGTAGTGCCGATTTGGCAGTAATATGCGCACCATGCCCTTGGGCCGGCCGTGAGATTAAAGTAGCACCCAGATTAATGATTCTGCCATACCCGGATTTTTCCATATGGGGTAAAACTTCCTGACTACAGAGAAGGGCTGTTTTAAAATTGCTATCAAACTCTTTTTGAAAGGTATTCCAATCACTCTCAACAATAGCCAAACCCGGTAAATAACCTGAAGCATTATTAACTAATATATCTATATGGCCCCATTGTTCATATGTTTCAGTAACCAATCTTTTAACATCTTCAGTAACGGTCATGTCCCCTTTGATAAATATTGCCTTATATCCTTTTTCTATCAATTCATTCTGTAACAGGAGTCCTTCCTGGGGATGTTGATTACAATTAATGACAACCCCGGCTCCCTCCCTAGCAAGTTGGATCGCTATAGCCTTACCGATACCTCGGCTTGAACCTGATATAATAGCCGTTTTATTGTTTAATAACATTTTATATACCCTGTTTTGTTACAATAGTTAAGTAAATCTTATTCTAATTTATCATAGAAGATGAGGATTAATAATATGGCTGATTTTGAAGGTCTTTCTGATTCCGTTATCAAAGGTCAACAGCAACGGTGTGCTGAATTAACAAATCAGGCCATTAGTGAGGGAGTCCGTCCTGAAGAGATTCTTAATAAGGGACTCATCCCGGGAATGGATGTTGTCGGAGATCGTTTCCGAAGAAATATTATTTATGTCCCGGAAGTTCTTATTTCTGCACGTGCTATGAAATCTGCCATGGAAATCCTCCGACCCCTTTTGACCCAGACAGGTGCCAAACCAATCGGAGTAGCTGTGCTTGGTACCATAAAAGGAGACCTTCATGATATTGGTAAGAACCTTGTTGGGATGATGTGGGAAGGTGCAGGTATCAAGGTGATCGATATTGGCATTAATAATTCTTCCGAAAAATATATTAAGGCTGTCATCGAAAATAATGCTCAAATTATAGGAATGTCGGCTCTTTTGACAACAACTATGATTAATTTTAAGCTGGTTAATGAGGCACTAATTAAAGAAGGATTAAGAGATAAGGTTAAGCTTATGTGCGGAGGAGCACCTGTAAATGCTGCTTTTGCTGAAGAAATTGGTTGCGATGCCTACGCTCCGGATGCTGCGACAGCAGTGCAAGTCGTGAAATATTTATTGGGAATTCAGGTGAATAAGGATATGTTCATTTCGTCCGGAGGCTGGGTCAAAGGAATTGAATAAATCTGATTTATCAGCATTGAAAACTGATAAATTAAAAAGGAGCTTTTACAGGTGTAAAAGCTCCTTTATTTCTAAATCCCAGGGAAAGATTCCCCTGATGAAGTATGTTCAATACTCTATATATTATCATTTACATATATTATCATTTACATCCATAATATCTGTTTGGGCTGCAGAAATATGGCCCAAGTCACAGGTTTTGCCAGAAAACAATTTCAATAAGGTAAACAAAGTATTTTTCATCTCTCGCCTGTCAACAACCTTATCCAGCATTCCATGTTTCAATAAAAATTCAGACCGTTGAAATCCTGGGGGAAGGGGTTGCCGAATCGTCTGCTCAATGACTCTTGCGCCTGCAAATCCAATATAAGCCTTGGGTTCCGCGATAACAACATCCCCCAAAGAAGCATAACTAGCCATTACCCCTGCGGTTGACGGATCTGTTAATACCGAAATATAGGGTATCCCCTGTTTATGAAGTTCTTTGATTGCACAGCTAGTTTTAGCCATTTGCATCAATGATAAAATTCCTTCATGCATTCTAGCGCCGCCTGTTTGAGAAAAGATAATGACCGGAATACGCCGTTCAATGCCTCTTTCAATGGCACGGGTAACCTTTTCTCCAACTAATGACCCCATGGAACCGCCAATAAAACGAAAATCCATAATTGCGATGGATGTTGGAATCCCATTGATTTTTCCTACACCTGAAAGAACTTCTTTCTCAAGATTCTGACGATGAAGGGTATCAATCTTTTTTTGATAATTGGGAAATTTTAAAGGATCAATAGACCTTAATTGTTGGTCTTCCGGATGAAAACTTCCATCATCCAGAGTGTACCTGATCCTGTCTTCAGGATTGATCTTGAAATGGAATCCACATTTACTGCAAACGTTTAAATTAGTTTCCAAATCTTTATTGTAAATTATGGTCTGGCATTCTTCACAGCGAGTCCATAACCCTTCAGGAATCTCCACCTTTTTGGCAACTTGTTTAGGTCGGAGTACAGTGTATTCTTCTTTTTTCTTAAACCATGACATAAAGGATTTGTAGATGCTCCTTATTAAATTCTGTTATCGAGAAAGACCGGTTCTTAATTCTGCAATAAATTTCCCAACATTATTGACCAAGTCCGGTTGTTCCAAGTTTTTCTCTATTATGCTGATGATAGCACTTCCAACGATAATTCCATCGGCTCCGGTTGAAACAATCTGTTTAACCTGTTGAGGAGATGAAATACCAAACCCAACGCCAACTGGCAATTGAGTATGTTTTTTTATATTACTAATTTTACCTGATATTCCTTCTGGCAGCTCATTTCTGGCTCCTGTTACCCCCAAGATAGATACGTAATAAACAAATCCCCGGCATATTTTAGCGACTTTTAAAATCCTATCCTCATTACTGGTAGGGGCTAAAAGGAATATCGTATCCAGTTCTGCTGAGTGGGCTGCAGCAATCCAGTCCTCGGCTTCTTCGGGCGGTAAATCAGGAATAATGATTCCATCCACTCCATTTGCAACAGCCTTTTTAGAAAATTCTTTTAAACCTGCTTTGAGAAACGGATTGTAATAACCCATTAAAATGATAGGCACTGAGATTATTTTCTTTAATTCTTTAACTAATTCAAGTATTGAATTTAGATTCGTATTATTTTTCAAAGCTCTCTGAGCCGCTCGTTGAATAGTCGGGCCATCTGCTATGGGGTCTGAAAAAGGAACACCTAATTCAATGATATCTGCACCATTTTTCACCAACTCAAGGACAAGCTTCTTTGTTGTATTCATGTCAGGATCCCCTGCGCAAATGTAGGTAATCAGAGCCGACCTGTTTTCTTCTTTTGCCTTATTGAAAGCTTTTTGAATGTTTTTCATAGGTATATTCTCTTATCTTTTATTAAGGATTTCTGCTACTTGCTGAACATCCTTATCTCCACGACCGGAGAGATTGACTATGATGATTGTATCTTTGGGTAATGTAGGAGCTAATTTAATTGCCTGAACCACTGCATGAGAAGATTCCAGGGCAGGGATGATTCCTTCCAGTTCAGAAAGCTTCTGGAAAGCTTCAAGGCATTCTTCATCCGTTGCTGAAAGGTATTGGGCTCTTCCTGAATCTTTATAATAACAATGCTCAGGTCCTACTCCTGGATAATCGAGTCCAGCTGAGATGGAATGGGTTTCCGTTATTTGACCTTCCAAGGTCTGAAGAAGATATGTTTTGGCGCCATGAAGGACCCCAATAGTTCCCTTTCCAATGGTAGCTGAATGCTTATCGGTGTCAACACCTAACCCTCCTGCTTCGACTCCGATGAATTTAACGTTTTTATCTTCAAAGAAAGGATAGAATAGCCCCATTGAGTTGCTCCCTCCGCCAACACATGCAATCAGATAATCAGGAAGTCTTCCTTCTTTTTCCAAGATTTGCCTTCGGGTCTCCTGGCCGATAATAGATTGAAAATCTCTGACCATCATAGGGAAAGGATGAGGACCTGCTACGGTTCCAAAGATATAGTTAGTATCTTTTACATTTGCAATCCAGTCTCTCATCGCTTCATTAATAGCGTCCTTTAGGGTTCTTGAACCCGAGGAAACCGGAATTACTTTGGAACCCAGTAACTGCATTCGGAAGACATTCAGGGACTGTCGACGGGTGTCTTCTTCACCCATATAGACTTCACATTTAAGCTTAAACAGGGCACTGGCCGTCGCTGTTGCTACTCCATGTTGCCCCGCTCCTGTTTCTGCAATGACCCTGGTTTTCTTCATTCTTTTTGTCAGTAAAGCCTGCCCAATAGTATTGTTGATTTTATGGGAGCCAGTGTGTGCCAAGTCTTCACGTTTCAGATAAATCTTTGCGCCCCCCAGGAATTGGGTCAACTCTTTAGCAAAATACAGTAGGGTAGGCCTGCCAACATATTCTCTAAAATAAAAATCTAATTCCTTATGAAAAGAAGGATCATTCTTTGCTTTTTCATATTCAAAGGCAAGTTCTTTGACCGCAGGCATTAAGGTTTCTGGAGCAAAAAGACCTCCATATATTCCAAATCGACCCATCTCATCAGGTAAGGGTATATTATTGTTTGTCATTATTTGCCAACCTTTTAATTATTTCAAAAAACAATTTCATTTTATCGGGGTCTTTTTTCCCCGGTTCCGATTCAAGCCCTGAACTGACATCCACGGCATAAGGTCTTACTGTTTCAATGGCGGACTGGATGTTTTCCGGGTTTAAGCCTCCTGATAAAATAATGGGGCCATACTGTTTGGCCTGAATAGCTAAATCCCAATCAAAGGTAACTCCTGTACCTCCCATTTTACCTTCCACATGAGAATCTAAAAGGTAACCATGGACTTTATACATAGGTAATTTATCAAGAGATGCGTTATCTTTAATCCTGAATGCTTTGATGATTTTACGGTTAAAATTCTTTAAATAATCAGGATCTTCTTCTCCATGAAATTGAAGAATATTTAAATTGCATCGACGGGCAACATGCTTTACGAATTCATCGGTCTCGTTTACAAAAACTCCTGTGATTGAAAGGAAAGGAGGAAGTTTTTGGATGATTTCTCTAGCCTCGTCCGCTTCAATTCTTCTTAGACTTTTTGAAAAGACAAATCCCAAAGAATCTGCTCCAAATGAGGTAGCCAGCAAAGCATCTTCCAGATTTGTTATTCCGCATATTTTTACACGTGTCATTGTATTTTAGATACCTTTAATGTAATTAAATTTCATTTATTGAAATAACTCATCCATCTTCTTGCCAATATTATCAGCTCGCATAAATGTTTCACCAATCAAGAGCGCATCCACATCCATATTCTCCAAGCTGATTACATCGTGACGAGTTTTAATTCCACTTTCTCCGACGACAGGAATACCTGATGGAACCAGAGGTTTTAATGATTCGGTTATTTCCAATGATACTTTAAATGTCTTCAGGTTGCGATTGTTGATTCCTAAAATATCCGCTCCGGCATCTAAGGCTATTTCCATCTCAGGTTTAGAATGCACTTCTACTAAAACATCCAATGAAAGCTGTTCTCGTGCTTTTTTTAGTAAGTTGGCAAGGTCCTCCTGAGATAGGGCTGCAACAATCAATAGAATGGCATCAGCACCCGCTTCTTTTGCCTCCCATAACTGATACTCATCAAGAATAAAATCTTTTCTCAGTAAGGGTAGAGAGACCGATTTCCGGATTTGCCTGAGATAATCCAGTTTTCCCTGAAAAAAACGTGAGTCCGTCAATACCGAGATGGCATGAGCTCCATGGTTTTGATAAGTCTCGGCAATATCTTGGGGATCAAAATCAGGCCGAATCACTCCCTGGCTGGGAGATGCTTTTTTTACTTCAGCAATCAGGTGAATTGGTTCACCTGATTTTCTGGTAATAGCATCCTTGAAACTATGGATATTTTTACTCACCACATCCACAGATTCCATGATATCAGATAAAGGCCTGAGAGATTTCATCTCTTCAATCTCAATCTTTTTGTGGGCGATTATATCATCCAGAATCATAAGCTTTTATTGCGCCTCACCCATCTGGGAATATTCAATTAATTGGTTCAATTTATTCAATGCTGCTCCTGAATCCAGGGCCTCTATAGCTTTCATGACCCCTTCATGAAGGGTATTCGCTCCATCACCGGCAAGAATAGCGGCTCCGGCATTCATCAGCACAATATCACGTTGAGGACCCTTTTTACCTTCAAGGATATCTTTAATGATAATGGCATTGTCTTTAGAATCGCCTCCCAGGATACTGTCTAGTGAGGCTTTTGCAAAACCAAAATCACCCGGCTCGACATAATAATCCAGGATTTTACCATTTTTCAGTTCAACGATTTTAGTGTCTCCGGTAATGGTTATTTCATCAAGACCATCTATTCCATGGCAGACTAAGGCATGATGAGTGCCAAGGTTCTTTAATACTTCAGCCAGGGTATCGGTCAAATTTGGATTAAATACTCCCATGACCTGGCAGGGAGCCATTGCAGGATTGGTCAGAGGGCCAATAATATTGAATACAGTTCGGATTCCTATTTGTTGCCGGGCAGGCATTGCATATCGCATGGCTTTATGGAATAAGGGAGCAAAAAGAAAACAAATCCCTATTTCATCAAGGCACTTTTCAGAAATGGAAAGTGGAGCGTCAATTTTGACTCCCAACTCAGAGAGTACATCCGCACTTCCACAGGAACTGGATACAGAACGATTTCCATGCTTGGCTACGGGGATTCCTGCCGCTGCGACAACAAAAGCAGCACAGGTAGAAACATTAAAGGTTCCTTTTCGATCACCACCGGTTCCACAGGTATCCACAAATATAGTATGGTGTGTTTTGATGGTTGTAACCTTTTCCCGCATAACCATAGCGCACCCAGTAATCTCTTCGATTGTTTCACCTTTCATACGAAGAGCTGTTAAAAAAGCTGCGATTTGGGCATCAGTCGCCTCACCAGACATGATTTCATCCATCGCCTGGCGAGCTTCTTCCCTGGAGAGGGTATTCCCGTCAGAAAGCTTAGATATGGCTTCACGTATCATTTCCCATTATCCTCCTAATACAGTGAACCGGGAAGGTTCTATTTGTCCAAATTAACGAAATTACGAAGGATTTTTTTGCCTTCTCGGGTCAATATGGATTCTGGATGGAACTGAACGCCATAGATGGGATAATTCCGATGTTGGACTCCCATGATTTCATTTTCATCTGTCCAGGCTGTTATTTCAAGTTCTTTATCAGGAAAGGTTTCTCTTTCAATAACCAGAGAATGATATCGTGTTGCTTCAAAGGGGTTTTCTATCCCATGGAAAATCCCTTTATTATTATGATGAATCAGGCTGGTTTTGCCATGGATTAACCGATAATTTCTGATGACAACCCCGCCATAGACAGCTCCAATACTTTGATGTCCGAGACAGACTCCCAGAGTCGGTATTTCCGGACTGATTTTTTCCAAGACCGGGCATGAAATCCCAGCTTCTTTGGGAGTGCAAGGTCCGGGAGAAATCACTATTTTATCAGGTTTTAATTCTTTAATTTCATCCAAGGTAATTTGGTCATTACGATAAACCTTTATCTCTTCACCAAATTCTCCAAGGTATTGAACCAGGTTATAGGTAAAAGAATCATAGTTATCAATAATTAGTATCATGAAGTTATCCCATCTTTCTTTTCAAGGGCGGTGAGTGGCACAGCCCTCGAAAAATCCTGTTTATTCAAGCCCGGCTTCAGCCAGTTCAATGGCTTTCAACATGGCTTTGGATTTATTGACAGTTTCCTGGTATTCATTTTCAGGGATAGAATCAGCAACAATTCCCCCACCTGCCTGAATATAAGCCTTATTCCCTTTAATGACAATCGTTCTTAAAGTGATACAGGCATCCAGGTTTCCTGAGAAACTGAAATATCCTACAGTTCCCGCATAGGGTCCTCTACGGGTGGGTTCCAATTCATCAATAATTTCCATGGCTCTGATTTTGGGAGCGCCGGAAACTGTTCCCGCCGGGAAAGTCCCTTTTAATACATCAAAGGCATCTTTTCCCTTTGCCAGGGTTCCTTCCACATTAGATACAATATGGAGAACATGAGAATACTTCTCAATCATCATGAAATCTGTAACATTAACCGTCCCATATTCACTGATTCGGCCAAGGTCGTTACGCCCAAGATCCACCAGCATCAGGTGCTCAGCTCGTTCTTTCGGGTCTGCTAAAAGGTCTTTAATCAAGGCCTCATCTTCTTCCGGGCTTCGTCCACGGGGGCGAGTTCCGGCAATCGGCCGTAATTGAAGTTTTCCGTCTTCAGCCCGAACCAGAATTTCGGGGGAGGAACCTGCCAGAATTGCATCATTAAATTGCAGGTAATACATATAGGGGGAAGGATTAATGGACCGTAATGCCCGATAAATATCAAAAGGGCTGGCCGTAATATCTGTCTCAAAACGCTGGGAAAGCACAACCTGAAAAATATCTCCCGCTTTGATGAATTCCTTGGAGTCAGAAACAGCTTTTTTAAATTCTTCCTTCTGAAAGTTAGAGGTCAATTGATGTTTAACTGTGGATTTTAGTGTCTCAGGAAGAGGAGGTGCCGGCGAATTTAAGGATTTTACCAGTAAATCAATTTTAGCTAATGCCGTTTGATAAGCCTTTTCCGCATCTCCATTTTCCACATGGGCATTAGAGATAATTTTAATTTTATGCCGAACATGGTCGAAAATCAGGATGGTATCCGTTACCATGAAATACATATCAGGCAGATTCAGGTCATCAGGATTATTATCCGGCAGCTTTTCCATAAACCGGACCATATCGTAACTGATATACCCGACAGCACCGCCAAAAAACCGGGGTAACTGAGGATCTCTGTAAACATTGTACTGACTTAAAAGAGTTTTGAGTTCATCCAGAGGATTGGAAGATTCTTTTTGTAGAAGAGTTTCACCATCTTTGGTAATTTCTACCTGTGTTCCTTTGCTTTTAAAGATGATGGAAGGATTGGTTCCCAGGAATGAATATCGGGCTAATTGTTCCCCGCCTTCAACACTTTCCAGAAGAAACCCATAGGTTGATTGGTTGATTTTTCGGTAAGCAGACACCGGAGTATCAAGGTCTGCAAGGATTTCCCGGTAAACCGGGATGATGTTAAATTCTTTAGCTTTTTGTTTAAATTCATCTATTGAAGGGTAAATCATAAAGTTTCCTATGTTTTATAAACATCTTTCTCGTCGAAGACTTTCGTTCCAACGATCTCAAATTCTTTGTTATCCTTAATCTGCCTGTAAAAACAAGATTGGTAACCTGTGTGGCAGGCTCCGCCAATCTGTTCAATACGAAAAAGGAGGGCATCACCGTCGCAGTCTATCCGGACACTTCTAACGGCTTGAACATGTCCGGAGGTCTCACCCTTTCGCCACAACTTTTGTCGAGAACGGGACCAATAGCAGCATTTTCCGGTTTCCAGCGTCTCGATAAGGGACTCCTTGTTCATATAGGCGACCATTAATACTTCCTGGCTCCGGTCATCCTGGATTACAGCGCAAACAAGGCCGTTTTTATCAAATTTGACGTTTTTGATTATCTCTTCCATTTTTAATGTCCTTTAATCAAGTAAGAAATAACTATTATTAATATAATTATAAGAGGTTAAGCCATCCGAATAGGAACGCCCTGGGATTTTAAATATTCCTTGGCCTGATGGATGGTATATTCACGATAATGAAAAATCGAAGCGCATAAAGCCGCATCTGCTTTGCCAACTGTCAAAGCATCCAGAAGGTGTTCCAGTTTACCAGCTCCCCCGGAGGCAATCACCGGGATAGGAACCGCTTCGGAAATCTTTCGGGTCAGGGGGATATCATAGCCATCTTTGGTGCCATCCCTGTCCATGCTGGTCAGGAGTATTTCCCCAGCTCCATAGTCAGCCATCCGTTTAGCCCATTGGATAGCTTCCAATCCGGTCGGATTACGGCCTCCATGGGTAAAGACTTCCCATCGGTCCGGGGATACCATTTTGGCATCGACTGCAACGACTATGCATTGGGCCCCAAACTTATCTGCAGCCTGTTTGACGAATTCCGGGTTATTAACCGCTTCAGTATTAATGGATACTTTATCCGCGCCTGCATTCAGCAGGTTTCTGATATCATCAAGGGTCCTGATGCCGCCGCCGACAGTCAGGGGCATAAAAGCCTTCTCAGCGGTCCGGAAGACTACATCAATGATAATATTCCGTTTTTCGTTGGAAGCTGTGATATCAAGGAATACCAGTTCGTCAGCACCTTGTTCATCATAAGCCGCCGCTATCTCCACCGGATCGCCGGCATCCTTCAAATTAACAAAATTAACGCCTTTGACGACTCGGCCATTTTTTACATCTAAACAAGGGATAATACGTTTTGCTAACATCAGACCTCGACTCGCTTCCTAATTTTAAAACTTACCATCAGAGAAAATGGAGTGTCAAACTATGTAAAATAAAAATTTTATCATGAAACCGCTTGACGGAGTTAGCTGGAGAGTGATATTTTTTTAAATACAAAACATTTAATTAAACTATCTTAATGCCGAAGTGACGGAACTGGCAGACGTAGCAGACTCAAAATCTGCCGAGGGTTACCCCTCGTGAGGGTTCGACTCCCTCCTTCGGCACCATTATTATCCTATCCATCAATAAGGAAGATAAAATCTGCATGAAACGGTCTTCCAGGCGTCCCATTCATATCCTCTCAACCGCCATTGTTTTACTGATATTGGGCTTAGCAACTCTATTGCAATCAGGATTCCCAGGTAAAAAGGCCCCTTCTCCCAAAAGCATACCTCAACCGTTCACAACACAATCCCCTTCTGAATATTCAACCCTGACAGCGACGGTGATTCGAGTCATTGACGGGGACACTTTTGCCTGCAGTTTAGACAATGGACTGGAGGAAAGGGTCAGATTATTGGGAGTAGATACCCCTGAATCCAGGAGAAACGAGAAAGTTGAGAGAGATTCCCTGAAAACGGGCGCCAGTCTGGATACCTTAATCGCTCTCGGTAAAAAATCGTCTAATTTTACGAAATCCCTTTTGCTGAAAGGGACACAGATTCAATTGGAAACCGATGTTCAAATTCGTGATAGATATGGGAGACTTCTGGCTTATGTCTATCTTCCTGATGGACAAATGCTGAATGCTCTGCTGGTGAAGGAAGGCTATGCCCAGATTATGAGTATTCCTCCCAATGTCAGATATCAGGACCAGTTCCTTTCCCTTCAGAAAGAGGCTCGGGAAAACCAGCGAGGCCTTTGGAAAACTCTTGATTAATATTTCCTGATTATTGGTTTAATTAAAGATAATCGACTATATCTCATCAACATCGTCTGATTCCATCAATAACCCTCTTATTCTCAATGAAATAAATGCTTATTATGTTAAATTCTGCTTTGGAACTGATACGGAGAGGGACCCAGGCTGATGGCATCAGCCTGGGTCTCTCTTTGATACTATCAGTGAATTATTACAAGAAATCACCTTAGATAATAAAGCCTAACTTCATGTTTAGTAATGATTAAGAGTTAATAAGAGGATAAAAGTCATTGGCATTGGGAGTCAAAGGTCCTGTTTTGAGCAAATTCCAGGATTCAATATGTTCAATAAAATCATCCGGTTGAATAAGGGATAAAGGTCCTAATGATTCCAATTCAAGCATATCGGCATTGGCATAAGCCTCAAAAGAGACTCCACCATCCGGGTATTCACCATCAGAAATTATGGTCTTTTTGACAAATGTCAAAAAGTTCCAATGGTAAAAAGCGACGGCCGGTTTCGAAGTGGCTCCAATTTTAATAGGAGAATCCCTGGAAGGGTCTTGTCTGAGAAATAAAAAATCTTTTTGAAGAATCAATCTCGAATCAGATAAATCCGTATAAGGCCATAAGACTATTTTCCGGTCAGGCAAAAGACCCTCTGCATCAACAGTTCCCGGAAGGATTGGAATCGCTGCAAACCCCTTCGGTTTCATGACCGATAAACCCCAACAGGCCATCCGAATCGGCCAGCGTCCGATATTTTTTAAACGATGGGTAATCCTGATACCCTTTGGACCATCCGGTTCCAGGATGATTTCTTTCTGCAGGCTGTTTTGAATTTCGATGGGTCCCAAAAGGGTTAAGGAGGACTCTTTTTCAACCCACTGAATGGGGGTATTTTCCAATGAATAGGAACGGGGAGTCGCTTCCGGAGAGCTCCAAAGCCGATGCCCTCCATAAGTATTCCAGAAACCTTCCCGGGTCGCTACTCCCTTATCATGCAGGATACCGAAAATATTCAGGTCAGGATTCTCTATGGGAGATAATTGAAGGATTCGTGGCCCGAATTGAGTGGATATCCCAATAATCAAATCATTTATCCGATATTGGCGTATTGGATAACCTTCCAGTTCAACTTCACCTAAAAACATAAGAGAAACCTCCACACATACTTATGAAACAGCAGATTCTTCCAGATAGAGTTTGCATCTATCCGCATCCATTGACGACTGAATCCCAATGGGGAGAGTCAATTTATAAGTTCCATGCCCACAGGGAAGCCCATAAAAAGTGGGTTTCTGCAGAGGGACAATCAAATCATCAAAAATTTCCATTAAGCTTAAGGAAGGATTTTCAGGAGGATCGGGGATACAGTCCACACATTCTCCAATAATAATTCCACTGGCCTGTTGCAATTTGCCTGCCAGGAGCAAATGGTTCAGCATCCGGTCCAGCCGATAGGGATATTCATCAATATCCTCAAGGAACAGGATTTTATCCCGAGTGTCGATTTCATAAGGCGTTCCCAGGGTAGCCGCTAAAAGGGAGAGATTTCCTCCAATTAACCGTCCTGATGCTTTACCAGGATAGAGGGTTTCCATGGATGGGTAATCTTCCGGGACTGGGACTTCCCCCACCGGTTCTCTCTGCGTCATGACCTTCCAAAGATTATCCCGGTTGAAATCGATATGCCTGCCAAAATCGTAATTGGCCATGGGACCTTCAAAGGTAACCAATCCTGTCAGAGAAAAGAAAGTATTATTCAGGGCGGTGATATCGCTATACCCCTCAAAAATCTTAGGATTCTTTCTCAGAAGCTCATAATCAATGTGGGGGAGAAGCCTTGGGGTTCCATATCCCCCGGCTACACAGAAAATCCCCTTAATCTTGGGATTCGCCAACATGGCATGCAAATCTTCCAGACGTTCCATGTCCGTCCCTGCCAGATAGCCTCGGCGATTCAAAACATGTTTTCCTAAGACGGGGTGATAACCCATTTTCTCCAGGTAAGCGATTCCTTTTTCCAAATGGGACGGCATGGTCCCTGCCGGAATATCGTTATTACGAATTACCGGACCGGAAGGGGCAATCAATCCAAGGGTATCCCCTGGCTCTAAGCAGGGAGGCTTAATCAGTTCCATTTCCATTTAGCTCATCCTCTTGAGGGATTTTCTTCTCAATAAAGAAACCTTCCTTGATAAGAAGAAACCCACCAATAGCAGAATTGACAGCTGTTACCAGCACTGTCGTCAAAGATAATAATACGGATTGGGCCGGAGTGATTCCCACAAAATGCAGAAAATAAGCATAGGAACCTTCTCGAACCCCAAATCCGCTTAAACTGATGGGAACCGCCGTACACAATGTTATCAGGGGAACAGCAATGAAATAATAGGACAAGGGGATATTCAGATGAAGGGCATACCCAACCATCGCATTCAAAATATTCATCATTCCCTGGAATAGCACCGAAAGGAAAAGAATATAAAGAAACATCCGGGTATCCTTGATATATCCTTTCATGACCATCGCCATGTGTAAAAAAGGAGTAATGATTTTATCCAGAAGATTTTTCTTTTCTTTCTGGGAGTCGATTCTAAAGTTGAAAAAAAGAGGGATTATGATGACCATGAAAGTCCCCAACAAAAGGAGTAACAAAATCCTGGGAAGGTAATACTCCAAGAATAGGTCATGGGTTTGGGTGGCTATCTTCATTTGCCGGAATATGAAGAAATAGGCGAAGTTCGCATGCCAAATCATCGCCAGCACCCCGGTCACTCTGGCCATCATGATACTGCTGATGATCTGGGTCATTCGGCCTTTGGGAATCGTTTCTCCAAATTGTTTCTTTTCATCCCGATATACGGCATAACACTTCTGGACATCTCCCCCCACCATTCCGGGCATAAAGAAATTAAAAAACATCCCGATAAAGTTATAGGTCAGAAGCTTGGGGTAGGGATGAACCGCACCGTGGGAATGTAACAGGATGGCCCATTTATAAGTATTCAAAAACTGGCTGAAACCATAGAACAGCACACAACCCAGCAATATCCGCCAATCGGCCTGTTGAATGGTTAATACCATATGTTCCAGGTCAATCTGATAATACAAGATGACCAGAAGGACAACTGTTAATACCAATTTAAGCAAAAAGGAAAGATGCTTTTTCACGGTATCAGGATTCTCTGCGAACTACTTCTTTAATGACATAAATAGGTTTATCCTGGGATTCGAAATAGGTCCTGGAAATCATTTCGGCTAATAAGCCCAGGGTGATAAACTGGATTCCAGCCATCAGCATCAATATCCCAAGGAGGAGCAGGGGGCGGCCTCCAATATTGACCTGATAGAAAAATTTAATGAAAGTAAGGTAAAGGCAGATCAATGTCCCGATTGAAAAGGAGCCTAATCCTAACAATCCAAATATCTGCAAAGGTTTGGTTACAAAAGATAAAAGGAATTTAACCGTTAATAAATCCAGCACCACTCGGGTGATTCGGGTCAGGGAATATTTACTTTTCCCGAATTGCCGGGGATGATGGGTCACGGGCATCTCAGCGATACTGGCGCCATACCAGCTGGCCAGGGCAGGGATAAACCGATGCATTTCACCATATAACTTGAGGTCTTTGATGACATCTTTATGGTATGCCTTCAGGGAACAGCCATAATCATGAAGCCGGACTCCGGTGATTGCCCCAATCAGCCAGTTGGCGATTTTAGAGGGGAAAATCCGGGTCATATATTTGTCTTTCCGGTCTTTTCTCCAACCGCTGACAATATCATATCCTTCATTCATTTTAGCCAGAAGACGGGGGATGTCCTGAGGGTCGTTCTGCAAATCCCCATCCATCATGATGATGATATCCCCTCTGGCATAATCAATCCCGGCCGACATGGCGGCTGTCTGCCCAAAACGGCGGCGGAGTCGAATCAGCACTACCTGAGGATCCTGGATTCCCGAAACCAGTTCGGAAGTTTTATCTGTGCTTCCATCATCTACAAAAATAATCTCGTAAGGCTGTCCATATTTTTGCAAGACAGGATTCAAGGCCTGATGCAGTTTTAGGACATTTTCTTCTTCATTGAGAACAGGGATGACAATGGATAATGCAATTTTATTTTCTGTATGATTCATATTAATTACCCGCTAATAACGGTCCGTTTGATGTTCATCAAGAATCGTTCCATGGAATCCATAACACCGTACGACTGTAAACTCTTGATATAGAAGACCTTTTCGTTTTGTTTGAATGATTATCGGAGATTCAATTTTATCAAAAGAGCTGGTAATTCTCGAATCTATGGACGAGTGTCTTCCATTGGTCACAAAAAGGCCATCCCGCCCTTTCTGCGTAGAAATGTTTTCCCAAAGGTCATATTGGTTCATCCTTCGACCCAGATTTATACAATAAACCCGGGGCTGACCCTCCGTGTAAAAAGCTAATTCAGCCGAGAGTTGGTAATAATCACTGAAGACAAAAGTGGAATCAGGGGAAGGCATTTGAGATTTTATCTGGGAAACTTGAGTACCTAAATCATCCCATCCATAAAGGCGGCTGGTGGGGTCTTTTTTGGGAGGAAGATTGATTCCCAGTTTTCTGATGATAGAACTGTCATGCATAACCAGGGTTATTAAAAAGGCAACTAAAAGACTGGAGATAGCGAGAATATTCAATTTCTTACGGATAATTGATGGGACAGCCAATCTTCTTTTCTCAAAATCAATAACTAAAAACATTATCCAGGTGTAATATCCAGTTCCCACCCAGTTTGCTTCAACTTTTCCCTGCATACTTTTGAAAAGGAAGAAGAGGAAAACAGGGACTGACAGACAAAGAAGAAACAATTCTTTAGCATCTAAGGTTCGGGAAAAATACCGGCAAATGGCTTTATAGGTGTAATAAAGCATGGCTAAAAAAACGAAGGGTGTGATGACTCCGGCCTGAGAACCCACAAAATCAAGGCAATATTTCCATTTCAGGATAAATCCTTCATTCACATGGGCCTGTCCGGCGACATGTTTAAAAGTAACCCAATCATGGGTATAATTCCAATAGATAACGGGCAGAAAGCAAAACAGGGCGACTAAACCGGCCAGATAGGGTTCTTTTCGATAGAGCCATTTCCGATTCTCTGGTTGCAATAATAGGAATAATAAAATACCGGGAGCTAATAAAGCCATTGTATATTTACTCAGCATCCCCAATCCGAAAAAAAGACCTGTCAGATACCACCAGGAAGGCTTATTCTCGAATAAGGCAATATAAAGGGCATAGACAGTTAATCCCCAGAACAAAGCCAAAGGGGTGTCTGTTGTCATAAGCAAAGCCCCAGCGGAAAACAGGGGAATCAGGTTGAATACCACAAAACACCAAAAGGCTATCCGGGTATCTTTAATCAATCTCAGGCAAAATTTGTAGGTAATTATCCCCAGAACTGAAAATATCAAAACAGAACCAAGCCGAACAAAGAAAGCCGAGGACTTCCCAATGACCGTAAACAGATGAATGAGATAAGCGATAAAGGGTGGTTTACTGTAATAACTCCAATCAAGATTTCTAGACCAGTCCCAATATTGGGTTTCCTCCGGAGTTAATGACCTAGAACCGGAGGCAATATAGGATAATCGAAAAAAAGTTAATAAAATGAATAAAAAGTAAAAAGCTGATTGATAGTTTACTTTCACCCTGGATTTCTGTTGATCATATTCAAGAAACGGACATTTCTGATAAAAATAGAGGATGAAAATGCCTGTCAATAGGCCGATGATTATGCCGCCCAGTACATCCAGAGGATAATGAACTCCCACATATATCCTGGAATAAGACACTAGCAATGCCAGGCTGAGTAATATCCCTGTCAGCCATTTTTTGTCTCTATAACGATAAATAAAGATACTTACGACCGAGAACATACTGGAAGCATGGGCAGACGGAAAAGAATAGGAATGGGTGCCTCCCACTAAAAGACGAGTATTCTCAATGACCCATAAGGGCCTGATTCGGCAAATGGTTTCCTTCAATATTTCAGAGATGCTGCTGGAAATAATGAGTGAAAATATTGATAATAAAAGAGTTATCCGTAATGGCCATTTTCCCTTCCAGAAAATAAAAATGGCGGCGAAAAGCAGGATAGCTTTAAAATTACCGGCATTTGTGATGAAGGGGAAAAAACGATCCAATAAAGGATTATGCAATTGTTGGTTTAAAAAGATAAATAAACTCTGGTCAATTTGATAAATCATAGATGATTGATTATATCTTTGTTTTGAAATTGAATGAAAGAGAAAAATATCAGAAGATAAAAGGAATAATATTTATTCCACATTGATCCATCGGGGAGAAGGCCCATAAATACTATGAAATATGAAGAGGCATTAAATTATATTAATAATCTTGAATTTTTCGGAATTAAACTCGGCCTTGAAAATATGGTAAGGCTTTTGGATAAACTAGATAACCCCCAGGAAGGACTCCAGTTCATCCATATAGCCGGAACAAATGGTAAAGGTTCAGTCGCTCAGTATTTAAGCCAGATATTATTTTCTTCCGGCTATACAGTCGGAACCTATACATCCCCTCATCTTGAAAGATTGGAAGAACGTTTCACCCTGAATCTCATTCCTATTGAGCCGGATACTCTCTGTGGGTTGATGGAAGAATTAATGCATGCCTTGGAGGATTTAAAAAAAGAACCTGATGAGTGTTATCCCACTTATTTTGAAGTAACGACTGCTTTGGCCTTAATGTATTTTTCGAAAGCTAAAGTGGATTATGTAGTATGGGAGACAGGTTTGGGGGGTCGGTTGGATGCGACTAATGTGGTGAATTCCTCAATTCAGATTATAACCAACATCGGACTGGATCATACTAAACAATTAGGAAAAACAATCTCTGAGATAGCCAGAGAGAAGGCGGGAATTATTAAAGAAGGGGGAGTCGTCCTTACCGCTGCGGAAGGAGAGGCTCTTCATCAAATTAAAATAATCGCTGAAGGGAAAAAGGCAAAACTCTACCAATATGGAAAAGATTTTAAATGCAGGCTAAACCAAATCCAGTATAAAATGGCAGATGGATTAAAATGGCCCGTCGGGCAAGAAATACATTATTCTGGAAGATTATTGGACTATTCAAATTTAATCACTCGAATGACAGGTTCTCACCAAATCCAGAATATCGGGTTAGCTTTAGCTACTGTAGAAGTTTTGATTGAACAATCCCTGAAAGCTCAGAATTCAGTTAACCTCCATCAAGGAATTCAAATGGATAAGCCGGATATTAATATTAATCCGTTTAAAAATGAAAATTCCTGTTTAGTGCCGGATATCCATCGATTGACGACCTCCGGTATCCATGAAGGGATAAAAAAAGCTTTCTGGCCGGGAAGAATGGAAATCATTTCTGAATCCCCACTGGTATTACTGGATGGAGCCCATAATGAGAGTGGTGCCGATACTCTCCATGAATCATTAAAAAATGATTTTTCTTATAACCGGTTAATTTTAGTGTTAGGGTTATCTGAAGGAGAAGAGCGGAAAAAGGTTATTCAAATCTTAGCTTCTCTTGCAGATGAAATCATAATAACCTCCGCAAACACCACCCGGGCGTTACCTCTTGATGTCTTGACCGACTTGGCAAAGGAAACCGGGAAACCCTTCCAGATTGCCAAGAAAAGCCTGGATGCATTAAAATATGCAATGGATAAGGCCCGTCCAGATGATTTGATATGTGTGACTGGGTCTTTATATTTAATCGGCGAAATCAGGCCATATTTTAGCCATACTATTCCCTTTAAAAAAGGATAATCCAATGTTCGAAAAAGTCCAACAATTACAATCAGAAGCTGCTAAAGCTATAAAAGAAGCTAAAAATATTGAAGAATTAGAACAGCTAAATACCCGTTTTTTAGGGCGTAAAGGGGCTATTACAGAAATCCTTCGAGGATTAGGTTCTGTATCTGTGGAAGAGCGTCCTCTCCTGGGACAGCAGGCTAATCAATTGAAAACCGAAATATCCTCGATGTTGGATATAAAAAAAGAGGAATTGAAATCCACAGGAACAAAAGCTTCATCTCTTTCATCACTGGATATTACAGTCCCGGGAAGAAAACTTGCGACCGGCGGGATTCATCCATTGACCCGAATTCGTTATGAATTGGAAGAAATCTTTGTTTCAATGGGTTTTACTGTCGAACATGGCCCTGAAATCGAAACTGATTATTACAACTTTGAAGCATTGAATACTCCCGCCGATCATCCGGCCAGAGATGAACAGGATTCATTTTATATCACAGATAAACACTTGCTCAGGACTCAGACTTCAACAGTTCAAATCCGGGTCATGGAAACCAAACAACCACCAATTCGAATGATTGCTCCTGGCCGATGTTACCGGAGAGATGCTGTGGATGCTACCCATAATTATCAGTTTCATCAGATAGAAGGGTTAATGGTAGATAAAGGGATAACCTTAGGAGATCTTAAGGGTGTCTTGGATTCATTGGTAAAAGCTATGTTTGGGGAAGATTGTAAGACCCGGTTCACCCCTCATTTCTTTCCTTTTACTGAACCCAGTGCTGAACTTCACATGAGTTGCCTTTTCTGCAAAGGTAAAGGCTGCAGGGTATGCAAGAACTCTGGCTGGATTGAACTGGGTGGATGCGGAATGGTTGATCCCGAGGTCTTTAAACATGTTGGATATGACCCTGAAGTCTATAGCGGATTTGCTTTCGGGTTTGGAATCGAACGTATTGCGATGCTTAAATACGGAATTGATGATATTCGATTGTTCTTTGATAATGATATCCGTTTCTTAAAACAGTTTTCCGAGGGACAACCGGTTAAAGAGCTAAAATCTGAGGAGATGAATAAAAAAATGGAAGATATTGAGAAAAAAGAAGAAACCCATATCGTGGATTATGATACTTTTTCAAAATTGGATATTCGGGTCGGCACGGTAGTATCCGCCGAAAAGGTTGAAAAGGCTGATAAATTACTCAAATTGCAAATTGATATTGGAGAAGAAACTCCCCGTCAGGTAGTTGCTGGAATCGCCTTGAAATATACTCCGGAAGAAATGGTCGGGAAAAGAATGATTCTTCTGACAAACTTGGAACCCAGAAAAATCAGGGGAATTGAGTCCAGGGGTATGATACTGGCTGCGACTGCAGATAATCTTCCTATAGCTTTGACTACTGATGAGCCTGTTCCCTCAGGATCAAGGGTTAAATAACCCTTTTCACCGTATCATTTCTTGACAGAAGTTTTAGGATTCCAATAGTATAATTAGATTGAAAGAATTTAGCTTCCTGTGGGGGATTAGCTCAGTTGGGAGAGCGCCTCGTTCGCAACGAGGAGGTCGGCGGTTCGACCCCGCTATCCTCCACCATATTTATTCTTCAATCCTTATGAATCAATTCACATACCTTTTCTTAATCCTGATACAATGACCATTTTATCGGTTGGGCCAGTAAATACATGAAAGGATTCCTATGACAGATAATAACTCATCCATAAAACATAATATTCTTACCCTCATAAAGAACCATGATTATGATGCTTTGGAATCAGAATGGCTTAATTATATTGAAACAGGTGATTATGATTCAGGGTTCCTATATCAGATAACACATCTATTGATCTCTAATAATAAATCTTCTCTTTTGAGAGAATTCCTGGATATGTTAATCCAGGAATATTCCAGCAGAAATCTCCATGATGGAGTCATCTTTGTTGGCGAATTGATGTTTGATAAGAAAATCTTTAAACCGGCATTAAGAGAAGTATTGATTAATTCCATTAAAGTAAAAAATCAGTCCAATATTTTATTAGATAAATACCTACTTTATTCGGAACTGGAAACCGCCATTGATTTTGAAAAAGGATTCAAGAAAATCAATGAATATTTTTTCTATGATATCGGGCAAGTATTCTTTCATGCTACTTGGAAAGTCGGTGTTGTAAAAAATCTGGATTTTGTAAAGAATCAGATTCAATTGGATTTCGGGAAAGAAGGAAATAAATCGCTCTCATTTACCGGAGCCCGTGAATTTCTTACGAAATTACCGCAAGACCATTATTGGATATTGTTAAAGAAAGAGTCTGTTAAACTAAAAGATATGATTGAAAATAACCCCTTGGAACTCATTAAAAGAATTCTTAGACAACACGACAATTCATTAGGAATAAACGAATTGAAAAAAATCCTCTTAAGTGGATTTATCAATGAAGCTGATTGGAATAAATGGTGGATGAATACCCGATTAGCCATTAAGAAAGATTCCTTTTTTGAATATGATGAAACAGGAAAAGGGATGATTCGTTTACGTTCAACTCCCCAATCAGCCAAGCCGCAGTCTTTTGATAAATTTGAGAAGGCTGCCAATCCACAGGAAATCATGGGAATAATTCTGGGTTATTCTGAAACCCGGAAAATTCAGGGAGATATCAGTGATACTCCCAGGTTGATGGCTGAAAGCATCCTTGCTAAATATCAAAATATCAATGAAGAGAAAATAGTACTAAAACTTCAGTATTATTTTGCATACGAATATCTCAAGAAATGCATCAAAGGGGAATATCCTGCATTCCCCGAATCTATCGCCGAATTATTATCAAAAGCTTCAGATCCAATCGATATCATCTTCTCATTCAGTAATTCAGATTATCAGAAAATAATAATGGATGCATGGCTGCAGGATTCACCTGAGAAATGGCTTGAATCAATTGATAAGCTTCTAATGAAGATATCTCCTAAATTATTTGAAAACCTCATTAAACAACTCAAAGGCGAGAATTCCAAAGAAATCATTAGTAATTATATAAAAAAGATTATGGCTTTGAGATACCATAATCCTGAGCTGTATATGTGGGCTCTTTCCCAGATCGTAAAAGGTAAATATCAAATCAATAATTATAGTAGTTATGACATGGTCATTGATATTACCGGCTGGATGGAGAATCTTACCCGAGATATCCTTCCGATTCCCCTGGATAAAAAAGCTAAATCAAATGCTTTATCTAAAGCTAGAAAATTAATTGAGGCAGATGAATATTGGCTTCTTCGCAATGCTGTGATTGATATTCCCCTGGACGATGTGCGGCATCTGCTAGATACATTCCATTCAGCAATTTCCCTCAATGATAATTTCAAAAGTTCAGTTGAATATGCCTTGACCAATTCACGGCCTGATTTATTCAAAAAGGAACAGCGATCGGGTGAAACCGTAGATACCACTGCCACCCATTATTGTACTTTGAAGAAGTATGAAGAGAAAAAGCAGGAATATCAGAGAATAATGACGATGGAAATACCTGAAAATAGCAAAGAAATTGCTATTGCCAGAGCTCATGGAGACCTTCGGGAAAATGCCGAATATCAATCAGCTAAACAGAAACAAAAGGTTCTGATGAATCAGGCCGATGAGTTAAGAGACTTATTGGAAAGGGCCCGACCTATCGACCCGGGTCAAATATCCGATGAAAGAATTGCTTTCGGCACTCATACAACGGTTATGAATCAAACAACAGGACATGAAGAAATCTATACTATTCTGGGAATATGGGAAGCTGAACCATCTAAAAATATCATCTCCTATTTATCTCCGTTAGGTAAATCCTTATTATCAAAAAAACCAGGAGACATATTCGATATTACTCTTCCTGAGGGTGAAGTGACTTATCAGATTAAAACAATTAAAAAGGTAATATAGACTCCTATCATATTACCATTTCTTAAAGATAAAAAAGACAGCTCCAATGATGCAGCAAAACCCTGCGATGTAATTCCATCGCAGGGTTTCTTTTAAGTAAAAAATCGAGAAAAAAGAGAAGACAATCAGGGTTATCACTTCCTGGATTGTTTTTAATTGCGCCGTAGAGAACTGATACGAGCCTATACGGTTTGCCGGAACCTGAAAACAATATTCCATAAAGGCAATCATCCAACTGAGGATGATTACTTTCCATAAAGCCGATTGCTTATATTTAAGATGACCATACCATGCAAAAGTCATAAAAATATTGGATATTGTAAGTAAAAATATGGCTTTCATACACTCTTTCTGATGATATTATTAGGCAACAACGACACTTATCTCTTTTTCAGATAAGATGGTTCCCTTAATTAAGGATTGGGTTGAAGGGGAAATTTGAAGGAATTGATTCATTTTGAGAAGACTATCTGAATCAACTATGTTATCAATAAAAACATCCCCTGAGATGCCGATGGAAACATCCCTTCGAATATATTCCTCTGGCAGATCATGATGAAAACACTGGCCTGATCCATTGTAATAAGTGCCAATACCTGCCAGACAATACTGGTTAGTAATTAATGAAAGCCTCCAAGGGAAAGGAATTTTATTATCAGGAAAAGAAAGGTTGGAAACTTTCATTTTAGCCATTGGATTACCTAAAGCAAACCCATACTTTTCAAGGACTAATCCTGAGCCGAAATGGCTGTACATTGATTGGCAGAGTACTACAGCATTTCTGTTTTTATCAATTACAGTTAGGGCCGTTCCTGAACAGTCATGAGGATATAATGAGGTGTTTTTATTTCCAAAATGAATGTGGATGGCTTCTGTATTGGTTTGGGGGAGAATCCCTTTTATGGAAAAAGCAGAGCCTTTTTCATAGTCTTTAAAATCTGTTTCTAATAAAAAACCATTATGAATAGAGGATAATTCTAAAATGTTTGTGCAAATATCTCCCTGATAAAAGGAATCAAAACCTTTTTCAATAAATGTCTTATATAAATCAGATAAATATGGATTTCTGAAAAGTTCACCTTCATTTGGTGTCCTATCTCCCCGAAGGAAGATTTTTGATGAAGCATCCCAAAGCATCAATTTCTCTTCAAAGGGTTTCCATTCTAATGCTGTTTCCTTTGAGACTGGAAAACCTTCTTCAGAATAGATTATCGAAGGAGTAAGAATATCTGATAAAGGTAAAATGCCAGCTTTATCATGAAGTATTTTCCAGCCTTTTATAGTTCCGGGTATTCCCAAAGGAAGGGCCCCATTTAGCGGCACTTCTTTCAAACCTCTTTTCAGTAATCGATCAGAGGATAGATTAATGGGTGTGTTAGAAAGACCATTGATTAAAAAGGGCTCTTTTTCAGTATGATTCCAGATAAAAGCTACCATATCTCCCCCCGGACCACAGGCATATGGCTTTAGAAAACCAAGGACAGCACTGGCTGCAATGGCGGCATCAGCAGCAGTCCCTCCTTTTTGTAAAATCTCCATGCCAACAGTGGATGCTAAGGGGTGAGAAGAGGCAACCATCCCATTTTTAGAATAAAATACGTTATGATTAAATAGTGAGGCCATATAAAACACTTTCAGATAATTGAATTAATCAATATTCAATCTAACATAATTAAAGCATCAACTGAAAGAAGCATATAGAAGGGATATGAAAATGAAAAGTCTGATCCCAAGCGATAGCTGTAATGAAGATTATAAAATTTATAAAGATTCAGTAATCCCTGATTTATATAGAAAGATGTCTGATGAGGAATTATCTTCGAGGATTCAAAAAGCCCGTCAGAGTTTGGGGAATTCACTGGTGATATTAGGACATCATTATCAAAGAGATGAAATTATCCAGCATGCTGATTTTCAGGGAGATTCTTTAAAGCTTTCTCAGGAAGCTGCTCAAAGAAAAGATGTAAAATACATAGTTTTCTGTGGTGTTCATTTTATGGCTGAATCAGCAGATATTCTTTCTACTGATGAACAAATCGTCATTTTGCCCAATATGTCAGCCGGTTGCTCCATGGCAGATATGGCAAACATTACTCAAGTGGAAAGATGTTGGGATGAATTGAATGAGGCAGGAATCAATGATGCGATACCGGTTACCTATATCAATTCAGCTGCTGATTTAAAGGCTTTTGTTGGAAAACAGGGTGGAATTGTCTGTACCTCCTCCAATGCTCCCAGAGTTGTTGACTGGGCATTGAAACAATCCAAACGAGTCTTATTTTTCCCTGATCAGCATCTCGGTCGAATCACTGCCTTTAATCTTGGAATACCTTTAGAGGCAATGGTTGTCTGGGATCCCTCATTAAAAATGGGGGGGCATTTATGTGAAGAACTTATAAAAAAACAAATACTCCTCTGGAAAGGGTATTGTTCTGTTCATGCACGATTTAATATCGCTCAGATTCAAAAGGCCCGTGAGGCCTATCCCGATATCAAAGTTATAGTTCATCCTGAATGTTCATTGGATGTTGTTCAGGCCGCGGATGAATATGGTTCCACCGAATTTATTTGCAAACGGATACGAGAATCTGCACCTGGCTCAAAATGGGCAGTTGGAACTGAAATCAATCTGGTGAATCGGCTGGTAAATGAAATGCCTGATAAATTGATTTTTTGTCTAGATCCGATGATTTGTCCTTGTGCTACTATGTTTCAGATACATCCGGCTTACCTTTGTTGGGTTTTAGAGGAATTAGTCCAGGGTAGGGTGGTTAATCAAGTCAGGGTACCCAATGAAATAAAGCAATGGGCGAAAATCGCTTTAAATAGAATGTTGGAACTCAAATAATCACGATTAAGACCTATTCTATTCAATAGAATTGAAACCACCTACAGTGATAATATTATTGCGGGGTATAATCGGGTATGATACGATTGGAACGGCAGTAAGGGGATACCGCTAAAGATATGAAAGTATTAATTTTATCTATATCAAAACGATCTGGACATCAACATGCAGCTCGAGCCATTGAGAAGGCTTTTCATTGTTATGCTCCGGAACATCAAGTTATTAACCAGAATTTCTTTGAATTTATAAAAAATCCATTATTAGAACAAATGATCAATACCACTTACATGGGGATTCTAAAAACAACTCCTGAATTGTGGGATTATCTCTATGATAATGATAAATTTGTAGTAAGAATCCGCAAATTGAGAAATCTAGTGACTCACCAGGCTTCCATGAAATTCAAGGAAATCCTCAGGGAAGTCAAACCTGATGTCATTATCTCAACGCAGGCATTTCCCTGTGAAGTAGCCTGTTCTCTGAAAAAGGAAAATGCTTTATCTGTTCCCATTGTTGCTGTTGTAACCGACTATATTGCCAATGCCTACTGGGTTCATCCAGAGGTGGATTTATACACGGTACCCTCCCAGATTTGCAAAGATGACCTGGCAGCTCATGGGATTGAATCCTCACGCATAAATATTCTGGGAATCCCCGTCAATCCTGAATTTGAAGTCCAACACTCCGAGGCCGAGAAAACAGATATTCGGAATAGACTGGGGTTGGATGCTTCATTACCGGTTATTTTATTGATGGGGGGAAGCCAGGGACTGGGGCCTTTTGAAGATATCGTCAAGGAATTCAAGAATATCAACTGTCCCTACCAGATAGTTGTCATTACGGGCCATAACACTCGTCTGAGGCGATCCTTATCGATGTTAAAGGAAGAATCAGGTTTACCTTTGCATATCTTTGGATTTGTGAATAATGTCCATGAATTTATGTCTGTCAGTGATATATTGATCACTAAACCGGGTGGGGTGACAAGTTCCGAAGCACTGGTCAAGGGTTTACCGATGCTTATTATCCATCCCTTGCCGGGTCAGGAAGAAAATAATTCCCAATACCTGGTAAGTGAAAAGGCAGCCCTTAGGATTGATTTTGAAGAAGACCTTCCCGCAATCATCAACTCTCTTTTGAGCGACCCCACCCAGATGAATCAACTGAAAATGAATATTGAGAATATTGTAATCAGAAATTCAAGCCGAAATATCGTGGAAGCGACTCTCCGTTTATTTGATAAAGGATTTATCGATTCGGGTATCCCGAATGAAACCAATATGATTACGGAGGTGGATTCATAAATGTTTAGCCTGAAAGCGCTTTTTGAACAAGTGCTAGCTATGGGGGGGTCCGATCTCCATTTGACGGCTGGAGCTCCTCCTATGATCCGGGTTGATGGAAAATTGATTCCTGCCATTGAGACCCGATTGACTCAAAACGATAATATTCAAATGATTTATTCCATTCTCAATGATGAGCAAAAAGCTAAGTTTGAAGAAACCATGGAATTGGATCTTTCAATAGAGTATGAAGATCTGGGTCGATTTCGATGTAATATTCATCGGCAAAAGGGTGGTGTTGAGGCGGCTTTCAGAACCATCCCCAGGAGTATTCGTACTATTGAGGAACTAGGTCTTCCTCCGGTGGTTGCTTCTCTGGCGCGGAAAACCAGTGGCTTTATTTTGGTAACAGGCCCTACAGGTATGGGAAAAACCACCACACTGGCCTCCATGCTTGATTTAATTTGTTCAGAGAGAAACTGTTTGATTATTACGGTAGAAGATCCTATTGAATATGTTCTTTCCCACAAGAAGGGAATTGTTAAACAGAGGGAAGTCGGTAGCGATACCCGCTCTTTTAATGCGGCGTTGAGACATGTCCTCCGACAAGACCCTGATGTTGTCTGTATTGGGGAAATGAGGGATTTGGAAACTATCAGCACGGCGATTACGGCTGCTGAAACCGGTCATTTAGTCTTAGCTACCTTGCATACCCCGAATACTTCTCAAACCATTGACCGCATTATCGATGTTTTTCCTCCCAATCAGCAAGAACAGATTCGAATTCAGTTAGCTGCCTGTCTGGAAGGAATCTTAGCTCAGCAATTGATTCCCAAAATAGGTGGCGGCAGAGCGTTAGCCATGGAAGTACTAATAGCGACAACCGCGGTTAGAAATGTCATTCGAACCCAAAAAACTGAGCAGATAATGTCTATGTTGCAATCTGGGGCCACCTATGGAATGAACACCATGGACGCTTCTTTACTGGATCTCATGACCCGGGGGGTTATTTCTGCCGAAGAGGCTGTTTCTCGGGCAATGGACCCCAGCCTGTTTGTCCAATTTAATATGCAGGACAAAAATCTTTCTGAATCACCGCCTGTTCCCAAACGTTTTTTCCAAAGAAAATAGCTGGATAATTCATTGAAATGGCAATAATAAATAGCTCAATCTGTGCCATTTCTAAATGATTAGCGTTATCCTCTGGATTCAGACCCAGGCTGTTATCTTCAGCCTGGGTCTGAACCCGTGATGAAGCCTAAAATAGTTTGACAAGTTAACTAATATTGTTAACTGAAATATTTAAAGCAGATTTGATTGACTTTAATCTGTGGATTTTCTAGAATAATAGTAATCACTCCGAAATTATTCCAACGTTAAGAATCGGTTATTTATATTAATATTATTCACTTCAATGAAGGGGGTTCTATGTTTGAAGAAATCCGGTACAAAGGAAGAGAAGGCATGTTGGCCTGGGCCTTGCATCGCTTTACGGGACTGGGAGTTTTCTTTTTCCTTTTGATTCACATTCTGGAGATGTCAATGATGGGATATAGCCCTGAAGCATATAATAAGGCTTTAGCGTTATATCACAATGATTTTTTCCGATTAATGGAATTTGCATTGGGAATGACTGTATTGTTTCATGCTTTGAATGGGACACGGATTGTTCTAATGGACTTTTTTGATAATTTGATGGTTTATCATCGTCAGATGTTCTGGGTCCAGATGCTGGTGTTTGCTGGAATGGCGCTTCCGGCCGCCTATATTATGTTATCGCCAATTATTAGTAAATAACTGATGAGAAAAAAGGAAGGAACTATGGCACGAAATCTTTATGGTTCGCGAACCCAGCCAAACGGAAGCATGGAACTTCTGGCATGGTATTTTATGCGAATTTCTGGAATTGTGTTACTTCTGATGGCTGTTACCCACTTTGCCATCATGCACATATTCAGGGACAGCCAGACCATTGACTACGCATGGGTAGCGGCTCGGTTTTCATCTCCAATCTGGCGTACCTATGACATTATTTTACTGTTTTTAGCCATGATTCATGGCATGAATGGTGTGCGATATGTGGTGGATGATTATATTCATCATCAGGGACTGAGAGTTTTAGCTCTTTCAGTTCTTTATACGATTTCTCTGACCCTGTTAATTTATGGGATGGTGGGTATTCTGACGTTTACTCCCCAGCTTCAGTCATTTTAACCGGACAATATAAATACCTTAGATAAGGAGTTCATTACTGTGGTCCATAAATTTGATGCCGTCATCGTAGGAGCCGGAGGAGCAGGACTTTTTGCAGCTCTGGAAGCTTCCATGGATGGCGCAAAAATCGCGGTTATCAGCAAGCTATATCCAACCCGTTCTCATACGGGTGCGGCTCAAGGCGGTATTGGCGCCGCTCTCGGAAATAAAGAAGAGGATTCCTGGGAATGGCATATGTTTGATACCTGTAAAGGCGGCGACTACCTGACAGACCAGGATGCCGCTGAAATCATGTGCCAGGAAGCCGTTGAAACGGTTATCCAACTGGAACATTTAGGGCTTCCCTTTAACCGGACCCCGGAAGGTAAAATCGACCAGCGCCGATTTGGTGGCCACACTCGTAATTTTGGTGAAGGGCCTGTCATGCGGTCTTGTTTTGCCGCAGACCGTACCGGACACATGATTCTGCAAACACTGTATCAACAGTGTATCAAACAGAATGTTAAATTTTATGATGAATATCATGTTCTTGATTTGATAATGAATAATGATGTCTGCTGCGGTGTGGTGGCTATCTGCCTGGCGACCGGAGAAATCCACTCATTCCATACCAAAGCGGTCATGTTTGCCACTGGGGGATCGGGACGAATGTTCAAGATCACCAGCAATGCTCATGCGTTGACCGGTGATGGGATGTCGATTGCCTATAATCAGGGCATTCCCCTGGAAGATATGGAATTTTTCCAGTTTCACCCAACAGGAATATATAAAATGGGGATTCTGTTAAGTGAAGCGGCTCGTGGTGAAGGGGGTATCCTTCGTAATAAAGATGGCGAACGTTTCATGGAACGTTATTCTCCGACAATGAAAGACCTTTCTCCAAGAGATATCTGCTCCCGCTGCATTCACCTTGAAGTTCGTGCTGGAAGAGGTATCGAAGGAAAAGATTATGTCTATCTTGATTTGACCCATCTGGGTAAAGAAGTACTGGATAAAAAACTACCCGATATTACTGAATTTGTCAGAGTTTATCTGGGAGTTGATCCGGCTACCCAGCCGATTCCAATTCAACCGACAGCGCATTATGAAATGGGCGGAATTCCAACCGATGTGGATTCCAGGGTTGTACGGGATGAACAAAATACTCCTGTTCCGGGATTCTATGCAGCAGGTGAATGCGCTTGTGTTTCTGTCCATGGAGCTAATCGTTTGGGAACTAACTCTCTGGTGGATATTCTTGTATTTGGACGTCGTGGCGGTCGCCACATGGCCAAATATGTGAAAAATACTGATTGGTCTGCCTTGCCGGAAAATGCTGAAAAACGCAGCCGTGATATGGTTACACGATTCATTTCAGCAACCGGCAAGGAAACAGTCGGAGCTGTTCGTGCCGACATGCAGGAAGCCATGATGGAGGATTCAGGTGTGTTCCGTACTGAAGAGACCCTTACTCGTATGCTGAAAAAAATGCAAGAAATTAAAACTCGATTTGCCAACATTTCGATTCAGGATAAGGGGACTCAATATAATTCAGACCTTCTGGAAGCCATTGAAATGGAAAACCTGATTCAACTGGCCGAAGTTACCGTTACCAGCGCGTTGAATCGAAAAGAATCCAGAGGAGCCCATTATCGTGAAGATTATCCTAAACGGGATGATATCAATTTCCTCAAACACACACTGGCATTTAAGAATGACAAGGGAATTGAATTGAAATATAAACCTGTTGTTATCTCACGATTCCAACCAAAAGAACGTAAATATTAAAAAATATTTTTGAACGGAGTATATCTGTGAACGTTAAATTTAAAATCAAAAGATATAATCCCGAAGTGGACAAGGAACCTCATTATGAGACTTATGAGGTTGAACTTGAACCAACGGACCGGGCTTTGGACGGACTCAATGCAGTCAAATGGAAAATAGATGGAACTCTTTCCTACCGCCGTTCCTGTGCTCATGGAGTCTGTGGTTCAGATGCCATGAGAATTAATGGAAAGAATCGGCTTGCCTGCAAAGTTCTGATCAAGGATTTAAAACAGCCTATTCTTATTGAGCCACTTCTTGGATTGAAGGTCATAAAAGATTTAATTGTTGATATGGAACCATTCTTTGCGAAATATCGTTCGGTAAAACCATTCCTTATCAACAATGATGAACCCGGTACCCGGGAAAGAAAGCAATCACAGGCCGAAGTGGATAAATATGAAGAAGCTACAAAGTGTATTCTTTGTGCATCCTGTACAACCTCTTGTCCCTCTTTCTGGGCCAATGGCCAGTATCTGGGGCCTGCCGCGCTTGTTGCTGCATATCGTTTCATCTTTGATACCCGTGATCAGGCCACTGATGAACGTTTAGATATTGCTGACAAACAGATGGGTGTCTGGCGATGTCGGACGATATTCAACTGTGTGGAAGCTTGTCCCAGGGACATTAACATTACACGCGCTATCGGTAAAGTTAAAAAAGAGATTATGTTTAATAAAATGTAATTTATTCAAGAATACTGTTTATACCTGACGCCTCCGGGATTCATTCCCGAAGGCGTTTTCTTTTGGCAGATAGTTGTCGTATAATGCTTTGTGTCTAGCAATTCATTTTAGAGGAATAATAAATGAAAAAGATATTGGTACAGAGCCTATTTATATTATTTTTACTTTCCCCCTCATTTCTTCTTGCCGCATCAGGATGGGGGACTTGCCAGGCAATTACTTCCAATGAGGTGATGGATCAGTTTCCTTCCATTGCAATTACTAAAGACGATATCCCGGTCGTTGCCTGCAATGAAATTATACCGGGGAAAAAATATGACATCGTTTTATTCCAGAACCTTCAATCAGAATGGAAGATGGATAATATCACCCAGACTCCTTTAGTCAGTGATTATCAGCCAATAGTCAAAGCAGATTCCCAAGGCAGTATCCATGTTCTTTTCTTATCCAGATTAGCGGATCGGAAGAATAAGCTTTTTATTTTCCATACTTTTTATAAAAATGGACAATGGTCAGAATCCTCCTGTATTACCCTGGATAAGAAGGGTGTGTCTCCTGAATCCAGACCTGCAGCGGCAATTGATAACCATGATGTTTTGCATATGGTCTTTCATGATGATGATGGGAAGCTTTATTATTCAAACTGTTCTGACGGGAAATGGAGCCCCAAACAGGATATTAGCAATAAAGAAATGCCCATATGCTGGGCACCCTCGATTACGTTTGATACTAAGGGAAAACTCCATTTGATATATCTGGGAGGAGAGCAGGGGAATTATACCCTGATATATCAAACGTATTATCAGGGATTATGGTCAGAACCGGAGATAATAAATAAATCCATATCCCATCCATGGAGACCTTCTCTGGCTGTAGATGGCAAAGGCGTCGTCTATATCGCTTATGCATGTGATACCCCCTTAAAACGAAAGATCTCCCTCATTAAAGGGCAATCAGGTGCTTGGAACCTTCCTGAAAGGATTATGGATCATAGGGGGGATTTCGATAATACATATTTATTAGCAGATACCCGTGGATATATTTACCTGGTTTTTAACGGTGGAACAGGCGGAAATGAAGGTCCCTATGAGATTTATTATTCCAATAATATCCAGGGTTTATTTTCCAATCCTGTAGCGTTGACAAACGATAATATCTTTCAATATCAACCTGTTCTAGCCATGGATTCAAAAGGATATGGTCATTTAGTCTATTATGGGTTTGATGGTTTTGATACTGAAATATATTACCAGAAATCATTAACTCCTCTTTATCAGATGAGAAACCCATCTGCGACAATTACTTTCACAAATTATACGGCCCATAGAAAACGTTATTTGCCTCCCTTGGATATTAATTACATTCCTTCTGAATCAACCTGCCTGAGAGGTAAAAAGATAACCATCAGTGCCGGGCATGGGGGCTTAGCTCACCTTTCTGAATATCGATGGGGTGCAACTAACACCCGGGAAGATGAATTAAACCTTCAAGTAGCCTTATTCCTTAAGGAGTATCTGGAAAAAGCCGATGTTACTGTTTATATGTGTAGAACAACCGATATCGATGTGGATTTAGATGAAAGACCGGCCTTGGCAAATGCGACCCAATCTGATTTGTTTGTTTCTATCCATCACAATTCTTTCGACTTTTATTCCAATTATGCGTGTGTATATTTTCATGGAAATCCTGCAGAAAATCCCCAATCCCTGGATTTATCAAATCTTGTTACTCAAAAAATATCTGGATATTTAAATATTCCGGATAAGGGAAGTATGTCAGATTATTTTTCTTATTGGAATTCTGGATATGCCGAATTACGTGGGTTGAGGGGAGTCCCGGGAATACTGGGAGAGGGGTCTCATTTTTACTGTTTCGATGAAGAAGAGCAATTACGTAATTTGGATTATCTGAAAAGACAATCGTATGCCTATTTCAGGGGGATTATTGACTGGTATTCGCAACCCCAGCCTTCGGCTGTCCTTTTAGAGCCCTCAGGCGATATCCCAAAGGGAATTGAGCTTATCAAAATCCAGTTAGAGGATGGAGTCTCTGATTCTGTTTATAAAATAAACCCGTCATCAATATCCATGCAGATTGATGGAAATGAAGTTTTATTTGAGTATGATTGGAAAAATGGGATCATTACATATAAGGCAGAAACCCCATTGCCGGAGGGGAACCATCAGATAAGTCTCCTATTTGAGACCTTTAGTAAAGTACATTCCCCAATCATCCATTTCAATCTGACAGTTAAGCCTTAATAAATATTATCTAAAGATATTTTGTATAATCAGGCACTTTTTCCATTTCCTGAATGACTTTTCTGATTTCCTGGGCCTTATTTTTTGGGCAGACAAGAAGAGTGTCTTCCAAAGCGACAATTATCATATCCTTGACCCCAAGGGTTGCGATAAATGGCTTTTCTGAAACAATGATGTTGTTTTCAGAATCAATGGATATTCCAGGTCCCATTTGGACATTATTATGCCCATCTTTAGTACGAATGGCTTCCAGAGTTACCCAAGACCCAATATCGTGCCAGCCAAAATTTGATTCCAATACGATGGAATTGGTTGCTTTTTCCATAATTCCTTTATCAATTGGAATACTTTGAAGGTCTGGATATATCTCATCAAGAATTTCTGGCCATTGCTCTTTATCAATGGCTGATTCAATCCTCATAAGCATTTGATATAAATCCGGCATATGTATCTTAAATGCCTCTAGGATAGTTTCACATTTCCAACAAAACATTCCACTGTTCCAGAAAAAACTGCCATTCTCCATATACTGGATGGCAGTATCAATATCGGGTTTTTCTTCAAATCGATCAATTTGATATGCGGTTATTCCATTAATCGTTTTGATTTCATTCCCTGATTTGATATAACCAAAACCGGTTTCCGGATAAGTAGGTTTTATTCCAAAAGTTACAAGTCCGTTATATTTTTCAGCAATCTCGGCTGCTACTGAAACATGCTTTAAAAATAAGGCATGATCCGGAATAACATGGTCGGCCGTCGCTATCAATAAAGTTGGATTTGAGTATTTTTTATTTAAGTAGATAGCCATTATTCCTATGGCTGCAGCTGTATTTTTCCCCATGGGCTCGGCAACAATATTCTCCAGATTCAGAGAAGTTGCATAATCTTTTATTTTAGAAGCAATAATTTTATTGGTTATGACATAAATATTATCTATTGGAATTAAATCTTTTAATCGTAAAACAGTTTCCTGGATCAAAGGAGTCCCTGTAAAAACATCTAAAAGCTGTTTAGGCATGGATTTTCTTGATTTAGGCCAGAAACGTTCACCACGGCCGCCAGCCATTATTATTCCTAGAAGCATATTGGATAACCTTTCACTGAATCATTGATTAATGGAAATATAATACGGTAAAAGACTGGAAAATTAAACCAACTTTATTTTATATGTGATTTTCTTAAATGAGCAGGAAGGATTTTTAACTGTTCACGGTATTTGGCTACTGTGCGCCTGGCAATATTAATATTCTTATTGGTGATAATATCGGCAATCGTCTGATCAGAAAGGGGATGGGCAGGATTTTCTTGTGAGATTAATTCTTGAATCATTGTCCGAATAGTTCTTACGGAAATTGATGAACCATCTTCTTTACTTAATCCGGGACTGAAAAAGTATTTCAACTCAAACGTCCCTTGGGGAGTATGGACATATTTATTACTGGTAACTCGGGCGACAGTCGATTCATGAATTCCTAATTTATCGGCAATTTCTTTTAATTTTAAGGGTTTCAATTTATCGACACCCTTTTCTAAAAAGTCTTTTTGGGTATTAACAATTTCCTGGGTGACCTCCAAAATAGTTTTTCTGCGACGCTCAATATTACGAATTAATGAACGGGCTGCCCTAAACTTATCCAGAACAAAATCATAATCCTGTTGAGGTATATTATCCTTATTTTTAAGCATATTCAGGTAGGTTGTACTCATTTTTAGCTGAGGCAATCGATCATCATTCATAATGATTTCATATTCCCCATCATGTATTTGGATGATGACATCGGGAATTACATAATGAGGTATTGATTGACTAAACTGGTGCCCCGGTTTGGGGTTGAAGGTCGCAATTATTTGGGCAGCTTTCTCGATTTCATTTAATCGGTGGTTTGTTCTTCGTGCAATCTGTTGAAAATGATGGTTTACAAAATCGTTAAAATTCTCCGTATCTAACAATAAAGCGACCGTATCATTATCAATATTGCGGCTCTTTAATTGTAAGCATAGGCACTCTCTTAAATCTCGTGCTGCTATACCCGGAGGATCAAGTGTCTGGATCTGAAAAAGGACTTTTTCTATAGATTGAATATCTGTAGAATGGAGTTTTGCCAAGTCTTCGAGGGGTATTCGTAAGTATCCTGCCGTATCTAAATTGCCAATAATGCTTTCCGCAATTTTCAATTCTTCAGGATTTAGCTTTAAAAAATGGGATTGTGATAATAGATGTTCATAAATATCTTTTGATTGCTGATGAATCTCTGATAAATAACCATCTCTTGATTCAGAATAATCTTCAGATGAATCAAAGGATTCCCAGTTTCTATCATCAGGATAAAATTCCTGAATATTCAACTCATCAATAGCCTTAGAATCTGATGAGTTCATGGTTTCATTTTCTTTAGGTATTTCCTTATCCGATATATTTAAGCTGGAGGATTCAACGGAGTCTTCCTGGGAATGCTCTGTTATCTCTAAAACAGGGTTTAATTCTAGTTCCTGTTCAATCAGTGTTTGTAGTTCTAAGGTAGTTAATTGGAGAAGCTTTACCGCCTGTTGAAGCTGGGGGGTCATGATTATTTTTTGTGTTTGAATCTGGTTGATTTTCTGTTTAATCATAATAATTGTAACCTGACCATATTCCCAACGTTATTCATTATAACTGATAAAAGAGGCAATCCATTGTAAATTCCACAGGTTTGCCCCTTTTATATTAAAAAAACTAATTAATAATATATTATTGCTTTAATTCTTCTAAAGCTTGTTCAGCCTCGGGCGATAAGGGATATTTCTTTACTAACGACTTTAACTCATCAACCTGCTTATTATTTTCTTTGAGTTCCTTATATAAAAGGGCTCGTTTGAGCATAGCGGCCGGGACTTTTTCATGTTCAGGATAATTCTTTATGAAATCGCTAAAAACTTCCAATGATTTACTATTTTCTTTTAATCCCGACAAGGCTTGTCCCTGGATAAACTTTATGGAAGGTATGTCATTATCATTCGGATAAGTATCTATGTAATTATTGGTAAGGGTGAGAGCTTCAGCAAATGATCCTTTTTGATATGCTTGTTCCGCTTTGGATAATAAGGATTTTGCGTCATTTCCCGAACCGATGGGTGAGGATTGATTCATTCCTTCAATATTTGAAGTATTCCCAGAATTACTCATTTTCTGTTCTAATACGCTTATCCTGTTTTCCAGATTTTTTACTGAATATTCAAGCCGCTGATTAGTATCCTTCTCAGAAGATGCTAATTTCTCTTCAAATTTAGAGATACGCTCCTGATATTCATCTAACCGGTTATTGATGATATTCAAATCACGGGTATTTAATTCTGTATTAGCTTTTACATCAGCAAATGAGGATTGGAAATCATCCATTTTCCCATTCAGGGATTTCAGTTCCTCTTGAGTATCCTTCTTAACATCCTGCCGGAGAAGAGCGAGTTCCTGTTGAGTACTGGAAATTTGTTGTCTCAGAGTCTGAATATCTGCATAGATGGGGTCTAATGTTTTTTCTGAGGTTACACATCCTGTAAGTATGAATGAAAAAGGAATTAATAATATGAATAATAGAATATGATTCATTGTTCTAAAAATGGTCATCATGAAAACACCCCCTGGATTAAATCCAACTTAATAATTGAAAGAGGATGAAATCAGATATTTCATCCTCTTTCAACCTGCTTATTTCAAGATGTTTGTTTCAGAACGACGATTTTTGGCCCAGGCAGATTCATCATGAGCTGGATCAACAGGACGTTCTTCACCATAACTGATAGTTTGAATGCGGGCTGCGGGAATACCTAGAGAAATGTAATAGTCTTTTACTGATTTGGCACGTTTTTCACCAAGGGCCAAATTGTATTCCACGGTACCTCTTTCATCGCAATTGCCTTCAACAATCACTTTAACAGTTGCGTTATCCCTAAGCCATAGGGCATTCTTTTTTAAAGTCTCTCTGGCTTCATCAGATAGATCATATTTATCAAAAGAAAAATAAACAGAACTAATTGCAGAGGAAGCTACAGCTAGAGGTTTAGTGGCATCTTGTGCATTTGCATTATCATCTTCAACGGATGGCTGTGGTGCGACTTGTTCGACAGGAGCCGGAGGAGTCTGTACATCAACTTTTGCTGGCTGAGAAGGAGTCTCATCCAGTTTCTGGCTTTTAACGGCACCCGTCTTGCGTGCGCAACCTGATATCATGAGCATGACGGATAAACCTATCAGCATTAATATCATTAAGCTACGTTTAACAGATAAAGATTTTTTGAATTCAAAAAACATTTTTAATTTTTCACCCCTTTAAATAAACAAGTTATATTAGTTTTTTAACAAAAGTTACTTGTTTAATCTTATCAAATACAAAATATGACTTCAATGAAAAGAATAAAACAATTTCTATACCTAAAATGTTACATATCGGTTGACAAGAATCATCTAGACCAATTGGGTTGACTGCAACTAATGGATAAACGGGTAAGTTGTTTTTGTCCATTACCATTCAATGACATGGTATATAACTGGGAATTGCCTCCTCGGTTGCAGCTAAAGATAATATGATTCCCATCAGGCGCCCAGGAAGGTTCTTCATTAGATCCACCTGAAGAAGAAACCTGTATGGGATTTTGTCCATTTACAGAAATCGCATATATATTGAAACCGCCTGCATTTTGTGAAGCATATGCAATCATATCACCTCGGGGGGACCAGCTTGGACATGTGTTATAACTGCCTTGGAAAGTCAGTCTTCTGACATTCGCACCATCGGCATCCATAATATATATTTGAGGTCCTCCGGAACGATTTGATACAAACGCGAGTTGTTTACCGTCTGGAGACCATACAGGTGAAGTATCAATCCCTCTGCTAAAAGTAATTCTCTTGGGTTCTCCTTGCCCAGAAGGATCCAGGAGGTAAATTTCTTCATCCCCATCTTTATTGAGCATGGCAGCTATCCATTTACCATCTGGAGACCATGCGGGCGATGAATTGAGCCCTTTATATGAAGCGATTTTTCTGATTTTTCGGGTCGCTACATTAATGACAAAAATGCCCGGATAACCATCTCTATAGGAAAGAAATGCAATATGGGTGGTATCTGGAGACCAGGAAGGAGATAATGTAATGGATTTATCATGTGTTAGCTGAACCATGTTAGCTCCATCATAATCCATCATATATAATTCTTTTGAAGTCCCTGATTTACCAATAAAAGTAATCTTACTATTGGCAATACCCATGTAGCTGGTTACATTTTTAACTATTTCATCGGAGAATCGATGAGCCATTTCCCTGTTTAATTCGATATTTCCCCGATATCTCTTTCCCCAAAGCCGTAATCCTGTTTGGGGATTCATTAAATCAGCTTCCAAATAAAGCCTGTTTCCTGAAAGGGAATAGGCCCCCTGGGTGTAGTTATCCAAATTTAATGTTTGTAGAAACCCTAAATCAATAAAATTCGGAGAATTGGGCATGGTGGGGACTTTTTGAACAGTGATAACACTGAAATATCCCGAAAATTCAAGATCATTTTTAACTATGGACCATAAGTGATCCATTTCATCAGATTTTTGTGAACCGGGCATCGGCTGAAAGGGAGTCATTAAGATATTCCATTTTTTCCCAACCGAATATATTGAACCGATATAGACATCCGTAGCCAAGGAAAATGAAAATGAGAGAATCCATAATGTAATTATTAATATAGTAAGTTTCTTATGATTATTCAGCATTTTTTCTAACCTCTAATCAGCTATTATAGGTAAATTTAAAATGAACTTTTAACATATCTTCCTTAATCACAGCCGGAATTGGGAGTAAAGGGTCTGATAATTGGACAGCTCTGATTGCTGATTGGTCCAAAACAGTCGAACCTGAAGGCTCTTCAATCATTACACTGCTGATTTTCCCCTGACGATTAATAGAGAAATAAACCAAAAGGTTCATTTGTTTATTTCTCCCAATAATTCCTTCTGGGGGACTCCAATTTTGAGTGATTCTCTCCTGGATTTTCTGCAAATAGTATGGATCAGGAAAGGGTTTACCCTGCATTCCTCCCATGGAACTTCCCATATTACTACCCGGTGTTCCTGTTGAAGCATTTGTTGAATGGTTATTCCCTTTGACTGCGCCCAACATGGTTCCACCGGAAAACTTTTTGATTTCTGGACCCGCTTTAGTTGATGGGTTGGTTTTCTCTGTGTCATTTCCCTGATTAAATATTGATCGAATCAATGGTTTAGCCTGAGAAAGTTGCGGTGTCTTGATCTTTAAGGGAAAAGCATCGTCTGTTTTGGTATTAAATGTTTTGGGTGTTACCTTATCGCTTATAGGAGATACGGCATCTGATTTACCCTTAGAACTTGCCGGAGCCTCTGGCAGGGATAAAGGAACAGCTCCTTGGGATGGCTGCAAGGTGCCTGAAGCCATCGGCATTCCGGTCAAATTAACCGTATAGACATCGCCTAAAAGGTAGCTTGGTTTTGGTGTCAATATAGAACCAAAATAGATTAGAAGCACGATGATGAAGTGGATAATTATCGAACTTATGAGTGCTTTGCGTATTGAATGATTATCTATACTGTTATAAAAATCTGTCATGACGGGTTATCTTCATCGGGTGGTATTTTCAAATTCGGTTACTATCCCGACTTTTTGAACTCCGGACTGTTTGACAATATCCAGAACTTTTATGACAGCTCCATAATCGCTTCTCTTGTCTCCAATAATAAATACTTGCAGGGCACTGTCAGTTTGGGAAATAGCCTGCATTCTTTGGCTCAGTTCCTGGATAGTAACAGGCCTTTCATTTAGATATATTTGTTCTTTTTCAGAAATCGTAACAACCCATTTACCGGAAACATCCGTTCCTTTACTCTGAGTCTTTGGTAATTGGACATTCAATCCCTGGTGCAGGGCTGGAGCTACGACCATAAAAATAACCAGCAGGGTCAAAGTAACATCCACAAAAGGAGTAACATTGATACTGGCCAGAGGAGTATATTGAACTTGTCGGCGTCTTAACATAAGGAATACTTAATCGGATATCCTGTAATTTTGTTCCACATGATTTAAAAACTGACCGGAAAAATGATACATTTTATTGGTTTCACTTCTGACTTTTTGAATGTAATGGTTATAAGCGATGACTGCCGGAATGGCAGCAGCCAGACCTGCTGCTGTTGCAATCAGGGATTCCGCTAATCCGGGGGCGATGGTTGTAAAATTGGCCGAACCGGATACACCCATTTGATAAAAGGTTGCCAGAATACCCCAAACCGTTCCAAGTAATCCAATAAAGGGGGTTGCACTGGCAGTGGTTCCCAAAAAAGAAAGGTTCTTCTCCATTTTAGCGGTTTCTTCGGAAATAACATTTTCAATCGCTCTTTCCAAGAGGGATAATTTTATCGTCCCAGGCAAAATGGATGTATTAACAGGAGTATCTCCCTGAAGAACGTTTAATTCCATATTACCAACCCGATAAATCTGGGCATAGGGACTTGGATTTCTCATGGAAAACTGAGCTATTTCCAATGACATTCTCTTTTTTGACCAGACTTCTTCTAAAAATTGTTTACTTGCCTGGTTAATTCTCTTAAAATAACGCCACCGGTCAAACATGATGGCCCATGACCCAATGGAAAATAATAGTAAGATTAGTAAAATCAATTTTCCAAACGGACCACTCTGTTGAACGCAATTTGTTAATATCTTGAAGAAAGTTGAGAAGCCGGAGGGGAAAACAGGGGCATTTCCAGAATTTACGACACCGGAATCAGCAATTTGGACAGCAAAATTTAAAAATGTATCTGTTATAAACATAGTATTCCTATTTCATGGAAGATGAATGATTATCAAAGCAGTCTATCATGGAAATCAATTTCTCTTCAATTTTACTACTAAACTGTTTAAAATGTTTACAGGTCGCAAATTAAATAATTCGGACTATCGTTATAATCAATCAATTTATGTCATTACATATACCGAAAAAAAACCGCCTGAAACGGTGGATTAAGCTGAATTATTACCGTTTAGTCAGGATGAAAGACAGCCCTCATAAAGTTGCTGGAGGGATGGCGTTAGGAATGTTTCTTGGCGTAATGCCTATCGCGGGTCCGATTTATGCTTTGATTTTTGCCACTCTTTTGAAGTTGAATCGGGGAGCGGCTGTTTTAGGAACAATCTTATTTAATACGGCCACGACTATTCCTATATGGATTTTCAGTTATTCGTTAGGTAGTTTTTTGATGGGACATGGCTGGAATAGTTCAGATTATATCTATCGATTAATGAAAGCTAGAACGATAAAGGAAGTATGGGATATCCTCTCTGCTACTGGAATCTCTCTCCTGATTGGCGTTATCATTACCTCAGTTTTAATATCTCTGATAAGTTATCTGATTACTTACAGGATCATGGTAGCTTACCAGGACCATATAAAGAAAAAAAGATTAAGACATCACGAAATATATCATCAATAAAGGAAATATTATGAATCCAGAATTACTTAAGACTATCCATTATTCAACTGAAATTGTTTTTCCTCCTATCACCAACCTTGAGAAGAATACCCTGGTGGATATTTATTCCAAGATTTGCCAGACCTTTGAATATCCCTCCTTTTCTCTGATTCCCAATGGGGCACAATTAACTCACCCCAATGGTTCGGCATTAAGAATCATGTCGGATCGTCTCTATATCCAGGAAGAGGATTCCCAGTTTAATATCCAGTTGTTTATGGATAAAACCAAAACAGTCATGGAACATATTCGTACCGAAATGAATATCCCTATGTTTTTATTTCAAGCGGTAGTTTTAAGGTCTCTCTGGCCCTGTGATTCTGGGAATTCTTCCCGGGATATTTTATTGAATAAGTTTTTCAGCTTTACATCCGAAGATATCAATACTTTGGGGAAAAACCTGGGTGGGGCCGGCCTTCGTTTGAATTTGCCCGGAAAAGACGAAGTAATGGATATTCGAATTGAACCTTGGTTCAGAGATATGAACAATCTGTTTATTGAGATAAAAGGTGAATTCCATGGAGTCGTTTATAACTCCTCCATTCCCCTGGAACGAATTAACCGGGTTTATGATTTCCTGTTCCAAGATATCTCAAAATTTGTTATTGAAAGATAGATTTAAATGATTCCCCGAAATGCATCAATCAAAATCAGTCCTGATAATCCATCGGCTGAATCTCTTCAGAATATAGTCAATTGCCTTCTGCAGGGCGGAGTCGTTATGGTCCCTACGGATACTGTGTATGGCCTGATTTGCGATATTGATAATCCCCAGGCGGTTTCGAGAATTTATCAGCTGAAGAAACGCGACAACCAAAAACCTCTGCCGGTATTGGTTAATGGTTTCCATCAAGTGCTTGCTTTATCGGATTCAATTCCAGATAGAACAGAGGCATTATGTGAAACCTATTGGCCTGGGGCCCTTACGATAATAGTGCCCTGTTCACAAGCCCCGTATGCTGCCATCACCTGTGGAACTGGAAAAATTGGACTGAGAATGCCCCAGTCTCAGCTGGTAACTCGGCTCATTGAACAACTGGGGAGACCCGTAGCAAGTACAAGCGCTAATTACTCGGATGAACCGCCCTGTATAGATTTTAAATCATTGCCTCAAGATTTCTTGACAGAGATTGATTTGATAATCGATGGGGGTATCATTGGCAGCGGAATTCCATCCACGGTGGTTGATCTTACAACTGAACCTCCCCGGATATTGAGGGAAGGTAATATTCAATCGGATGATATTCGGCGTATTCTACAAATCTCAAGCCTTTGATTTTACGGTATAATTGATTAACAGGCGGATATTTTATGATTAAATCTATTCTCTTTGTGTGTACGGGTAACTTATGCCGAAGCCCTATGGCTGAAGCTTTGATGAAGAAGGAGATGGAAAAGTATCCTTCTTATGATATCCACATATCTTCTGCCGGGGTTCTTACTGTAGATGGCCGTTTAGCATCGGATCCTGCCATCCTGGTGATGAATGAGCGTGGCATTGATATTATGGGGCATCATTCAACCCGTATCAATGAAGGATTGTTAAGGGAAGCTGATTTAGTCATTGTCATGGAAACCATGCATCGGGATGTCCTTCTGAGTATGACCCCTGATTTGGATAATAAAATAAAAATTATGGGGGATTATCATCCTGATAGCGAAAATCATCATGAGATTGATGACCCCTATGGTCTAGGCTTAGCGGAATACAGGTCTTGCGCCAATGAGATTCATACCTGTATCCGGAATCTTATTCATAAAGAAATCTTGGAGAGCAGTCAATCATGAAAATAGCTATCGGTTCAGATCATGCGGGATTCCCATTAAAAGAAATCATTAAATCCCAACTAATCGATTGGGGTTATGATGTTCAGGATTATGGGACTCACAGCACCGAATCAGTGGATTTTACTCTCTATGGACAAAAGGTTGCAGAGAGTGTCTCCCGGGGAGAGTCAGACCGGGGGATTGTTATTTGCGGAAATGGTTTGGGGATGAGTTATGTTGCCAATAAAGTTCCCGGAATTCGGGCAGCATTGGCCACGACTGTCTTATTAGCTCAACAGAGCCGGCAACATGGAAATGCCAATGTACTGTCGCTGGGAGGCAGGCCTGAAACCGGTGGCATTGAACCAGAAAAGGCCTTGGCTATTACTAAAACCTGGCTAGAGACAGAATTTGAAGGCGGCCGGCATCAACGCAGGCTGGATCTAATAACGGATATTGAGAAAAAATACTGTAAATAAGGCTTATACATAAAGTCAGAAGGAGTTTAACATGTCATATCTTCAGCAGGTGGACCCCGAAGTCTATTCAGCAATCCAAAAGGAAACCGAACGGCAGGAATCCGGTCTGGAACTTATTGCCTCGGAAAATTTTGTCAGCAAAGCGGTTCTGGAAGCTCAAGGTTGTATCATGACCAATAAATACGCCGAAGGCCTTCCGGGGAAACGTTACTATGGCGGATGTGAATTCGTTGATGTGGTTGAAAATCTTGCTATTGAAAGGGCCAAGGCCCTCTTTGGCGCTGAGCATGCCAATGTTCAGCCTCATTCCGGTTCTCAGGCCAATATGGGAGTCTATTTTGCGTTATTAAATCTTGGGGATACTGTTTTAGGTATGGAATTGTCTCATGGTGGGCATTTGACCCATGGAAGCCCGGTTAATTTCTCTGGTAAATATTTTAATATCGTTTCTTATGGGGTCAACCGGGAAACCGAACAGATTGATTACGATGAATTGCGCAGTAAGGCATTGGAATTTAAGCCTAAAATGATTTTGGCTGGAGCCAGCGCTTATCCCAGGATTCTGGATTTCCCTAAATTCCGGGAAATAGCAGATGAAGTCGGCGCCTATCTTATGGTGGATATGGCCCATATCGCCGGATTAGTGGCGGCAGGATTGCATCCCAGTCCTGTTCCTTATGCTGATGTGGTGACGACCACGACCCATAAAACTCTTCGGGGACCTCGTGCCGGATTGATTCTCTGTAAAGAAAAATATACCAAACAAATTAATTCTATTATATTCCCCGGGATTCAGGGCGGGCCCTTGATGCATATTATTGCGGCTAAGGCGGTCGCTTTCAAGGAAGCCATGTCTGATGACTTCAAACAATATCAGAAACAAATCATCCTGAATGCCAAGACCCTGGCTGACTCTCTGATGGCCGATGGGTATCGATTAGTCAGCGGAGGCACAGATAATCACTTGATGTTGGTGGACCTCAGAAATAAGGGAATAACAGGTAAAGAAGCCCAGATAGCTTTGGAAGAGGCTGGAATCACGGTTAATAAAAATACCGTACCTTTTGATACCGAAAAACCCTTTATCACCAGCGGAGTTCGTATCGGGACACCAGCGGTAACCACCAGGGGTATGAAAGAGCCTGAAATGAAACGAATTGCGGAGCTGATCAATAAAGCTCTGATGAATCGGAATAATCCTGAGGTTTTGGCAGCTGTCAAAAATGATGTTTTAGTCCTCTGCCAAAAATTTCCTCTCTACGTATAAGACATCTATTTGTTTTTTTATTAAAGACTGGTTGCTTCCAACCAGTCTTTTTTTTTGCCTAAAACCCATCTTTGATAAGTTACTTTAAGGATTATTTGTTAACTTTAATATATTCAATAATAAATACTAAAATATGCTGATTTAGAGTGTTCGGAGCAGTAACGGAGAGGGTCTGACCCTCTCCGTTACTGCTCCGATCTAAAGAAGGTTTAGTTCCTTGAGGGAAAAATGGGTGCCAGGGTAGGTTTCAGTTCCAATTTATCAGATAGAAAAACAAAGATAGAATCATCATCAATAGCTGAATCAAATCGGGCATAGCGTCCCGAATGGGACTCAATATATGAATAATAGGAAGGATTTCTATATTGGTAAGTCCGATAATAGGCTGAAATGTACCAGACTCGATTATTGTTTTGATAGTATTGAGCAAGATTTTCAGTATCTTGAATTTTCTGGCAAAGCCGAATGATTTTACCCTGCAAGTTTACTTCAGAATACTGACCGCTCCAGGGGGCTGGATATAACTCAGAGCGTTTGGCCCCATTGCGTTGAAGGTAGTACATGGTACTCCAGAAAGAATTATAAGGGCCGGCAATAATGACATCTTCATTCTGGATTTGGGGAATCATGAAAGCGACGGCTTTCTTCCAATCCTGCTTCTGAACCCTATAATGGTCTCGAATAGCGGGGAGGGTAACGACCGTAAAAAGGACCATTATCGATAAGATGAAAGGATAACTTGAGAGGTTGATATAAGGAGTCGATTTATTTTTCAGCCAATAGATAATCTGCATCATCCCCACACCTGTCGTCAGAATATAAACCGGCATCATAAAGGAAATATAACGATTAAAGAAAAGGGCTTTCGCCGGAGGAGCAAAAGTGATAATTAGTGGGATTGTAAGCCATAAGATGAATCCCAATCCCAATTTCACATTGGTTTTAATAAGGTATCGCAGTCCTGTAAGGAAAAAACCAATATAAACATAATTCATCCATCCCTTTTGTCCAAAATCAGCCAGCAATCCTTTTAAAAAAGGCCAATTAGGTTTCAGATGGTAGATATAGTTGCGGCTGGTCTCCTCATCAATGATGGGAGGGGTGAAAGGTAATTGATAAGGCACTGGAGAATGGATGTTCCGGGTAATAAATAAATAAATCGCTTTCACCCATGGTAGATAAAGGATAAACAAAATAGCCAGTCCTAAAGCTAGATATCCAGACCCTCTAAGGATGTATCGAAGGCTTTGGTCGGTTTCTCTTGATTTCAAACCGATCCAGACAAGGGCAATCAAACACTGGGTACATAAGCACCAGAAACCAAAATAACTCAGGTAAATATTCAGGAGGTTGAAAATGATGAAGCCTGTTCCCCAGTAAAACGAATGCTGGGATGAAAACAGGGTCTGATGAAGGCAGAAAAAAGCTGATAATGAAAAAAACATCAAAAGGGTGTACATTCTCCCATCTTGTGAATGATGCAGATAAAAGGGAGATATCAACAAAAGAAAGGCACAAATTAAGGCTGTTTCCTCATTAAACCATCTTCGGGCGACCAGAAAAATCAATGCGATACCCAGAACCCCAAAGAGGGCAGGGAAGAAGCGAAGCCCGTATTCATTTACACCTAAGAAACGAAAGGATAAATGGGCGAGGTAATCACGTAGAGGTGGGGTTACATCATTAAAACGCTGTTGGTAAATATACTTAATATCTTCAGGGCCCGCATGCAAGTCAGGACCTGCTGATACATAACTGGCAATCACTTCATCTACCCAAAGGCTATGGGTGCCTAGCCCATAAAACCGGCTGAAGATACCTGCTAAAATAATGAAAACTATTCCAAACCATATGGGATTTTTCAGTATTTTATGGGTCAGTAACCCTCTCACTTTTGCATACCCAGCATAAACTCTTTTAACTTTACCAGACTGTCTCGGTAATGAGCTGCAGATTCGAAATCAAGCTCTTTAGCGGCTTGTTTCATTTTCTTCTCTAATTCAATTACCAGTTTATTCAAATCCTCATCGGAATGCAATTCTCCGGATAAGCCTGTTTCCCTGGCGGGTACTTCCAAGATTTCCTTGGTATCAACCATCGCATCTTGCACTGGACGAATAATCGTTTGGGGAGTGATTCCATGGGCCTTATTATAATCAAACTGGATTTTTCGTCGTCGTTCGGTTACATCAATGGCCTTTTTCATAGAATCAGTAATTCTATCTGCATATAATATGGCCCGGGATCGAACATTTCTGGCACAGCGCCCAATAGTCTGGATCAAGGATCGTTCTGAACGGAGAAATCCCTCTTTATCGGCATCCAAGATAGCGACCAGGGATACTTCAGGAATATCTAATCCTTCTCGAAGTAAATTAACTCCCACTAGAACATCAAATTCTCCCAATCGAAGCCCTCTGATGATTTCTATCCTTTCAAGGGTTTCAATCGTTGAATGCAAGTATCTGGCTCTGATTCCCAGCTGAGTCAGATAGTCAGTGAGATTCTCGGCCATTTTCTTGGTTAGAGTAGTAACCAGCACTCTTTCGCTAACCTCGATTTGTTTGCGGATTTCATTGACTAAATCGTCCACCTGATTCTTAACCGGACGAATAAGAATTTCCGGGTCCAGAAGTCCTGTGGGGCGGATTATCTGTTCAATAATGGCTCCCTCGGATTTCTTCATCTCCCATTCTCCGGGAGTGGCGGAGACAAATAGGAAATGCTTGACCTTTGAATGGAATTCATCAAATTTTAAAGGACGGTTGTCAAAAGCGGAGGGAAGCCTGAATCCGTAATCAATGAGATTCTTTTTCCTGGAGCGGTCCCCTGCATACATTCCATGGATTTGCGGCAAGGTAACATGGGACTCATCAATTACGACCAGGGAATCCTCAGGAAGATAATCCATCAGGGTTTCAGAAGGAGACCCGGGACTTCGATTCGTAAGAATCCTGGAATAGTTTTCAATCCCGGAACAATACCCGATTTCCTGCATCATCTCCAAATCAAAATTGGTCCGCTGCCGGATTCTTTCTGCTTCCAATGGCATATTATTCTTATTGAACCATTCCACCCTTTCTTGAAGCTCTTCCCGAATCTTCTCGGTTGCAGCTCGAAGCTGAAGCTCAGGCATCACCCAATGTTTTGCTGGAAAGATAGTGATCTGCTCCAACTCTTCAATCACCGATCCGGTTAAAGGGTCTATTCTGGATATGCGGTCAATGTCATCTCCAAAAAACTCTATTCTTAAGGCGGTATCCTCATAAGTCGGGAAGATTTCCAAAACATCACCGGAAACCCTGAATTTTCCTCTACTGAAATCTATAGGATTTCTTTCATACAGGATAGAAATAAGCTTACGGATAGCGGCATCCCTGTCCAGGGAAGTCCCCTTTACGAATTTTAACACCATCTCGAAGTATATCTCAGGGGACCCCAGTCCATAGATGCAGGAAACACTGGCCACCACGATAACATCTCTTCGAGTCAGCAGGGACATGGTGGCCCGTTGGCGCAGTTTGTCTATTTCGTCGTTGATGGCAGAATCTTTTTCGATATAAGTGTCTGTGGTGGGAATATAAGCTTCAGGCTGGTAATAGTCATAATAACTGACGAAATATTCAACAGCATTTTCAGGAAAGAAATCTTTGAATTCTTGATATAGCTGGGCAGCCAATGTTTTATTATGGGCAATTACCAACGTGGGCTTCTGCAGAGATTGAACCAGATTTGCCACGGTATAGGTTTTACCGGATCCGGTTACCCCGACTAAGGTTACATAACGGTTTAAATCCTGGATCGCCTTAATGAGTTCTTTGATTGCACCAGGCTGATCCCCACTTGGAGCAAACGAGGATTTTAAATTAAATTGTGGCACGGTTCATTTTAAAATTCAGACAGTAGAATGAGAGGTCTCTTTGGCAGGTTTAGCTGTTTCCTGCTCATAGCTCCAGCGGACCATTACTCCGTTTTTCTTACTGGTGGAAATATCCAATTGTCCCTTAAATTGACGTTTGAACTGTTTTCCGATTTGGATGGCCAACTGGGAATTGGTCGTTTTTACCAATACAGGCGCTCTGTTTTTAACAATTTGAACGATTCTGGAATAAACATTGTTTTTGCGTGCCCGCATTTCTTCGGTTTTGATTAATTGTAGCGACTGTTCAGTGTTGTCATTAAAAAAAGCACCATCGATTAAAAGCGTACCATTACTGGTTTGTTTTAATTCCTGGGAGCAGTTGGGACATAGAGTGTAATTCACATTACGGCGAAGATTATTGGAAGGAATCCATTTATCCTCGATTTTAACCGCCTTGCATTTCTTGCATACCAGCATGCTTAAAATCCTCCCTCTAAAGGACATTCAGGGTGTATGGAATCAAGACGAAATTCCATGTTGATATATTTATTAATTATAAAGCAGGTCATACTAACGTACTATCCAAAAAACTGTCAATCAGAAAAAAATAAGCGTCTTTCTTAATGCTACACAGGGTGGAAAATGATTGGGACTGAAACCTTATTCCACCCTCTGATGACAGGATCTTTCTATGATTAAGAGCTTGCAAGTTTTTCCATTATTTCTTCGGATATATCAAAATTTGAATAGGTATTCTGAACATCATCATGGTTTTCCAGATCATCCATCAATTCAAGCATTTGTCTTGCTTTAGATGCATCTAATTGGACAGTATTCTGAGGTACCATGGTCATTTTAGCGGTGGAATAAGGAATATTGGCTGCAGTCAAAGATGCTTTCACCTTTTCCATATCGGCTACTGCGCAATAGATTTCGATAATATCTCCATCCGTGGAGACATCTTCGGCTCCGGCATCCAAAACTGCGTTAAACACAGTTTCTTCATCTACAGTGGGATTTTCAAGAATGACATTACCCTTACGATTAAACATCCAGGAAACACTGCCTACTTCACCTAAAGCTCCCCCATGACGCTGAAACATATGGCGTAATTCAGCAGTGGTTCGGTTACGGTTGTCAGTGGCAACTTCGACAATAACGGCTGAACCTCCTGGACCATATCCTTCATAAACGCATTCTTCAATGGTTACGCCGGGAAGTTCACCTGTTCCCTTTTTAATGGCATTTTCAATATTGGCCTTTGGCATATTCGCATCTTTTGCAAGCTGAACAGCTGATCGTAAACGGGCGTTCCCATTAACATCTCCACCACCCTGGCGTGCCGCTACAATTATTTCCTTAATAATACGGGTAAACATTTTGCCACGTTTAGCATCAGCCGCACCCTTTTTGTGCTTGATGCTGCTCCATTTATTATGTCCTGACATGATAAAACTCCTTATGTATCAATAGTATATTTTTAATATCAATATTACTTAAGCCCTGAGAACAAGGCATCCATCACATAATTTCCTAAACAGTGGCTGTTTTACCCTGTTGGGCGGGAAAATTCAATTCATCGGTTTTTTTATCGGTCCCCATACTGCAATGGCCCTCAAAAACGACTCCTTCTGCGATGGTAAGCCGAGGGGTCTTGATATCTCCCAGTAATTTACCCGAGGACAGAATTTCCAAACGGTCTTTGGCAATAATATTTCCGTTGACTTTACCGGCAATTTTCACTTCTCCGGCGTTGATATTGGCTTTTACAGAGGCTGTAGAACCAATAATCAGGGTTTCCTTGACATTCAGGTCCCCTTCGAATGTCCCATCGATCTGGACCGATTCATCCGATCGTAAATTACCATTTAGTACCGTTCCTTCCGCAATTACTGTAAATTTCTTATCCATGCTCACACCTTGTTCTTTCTGTCCCCGGTTTTCGGGAACGGATGGATTTTGAGAGATACCTTTTAAATGAGTTCCATACATAGGATTGGGAGTTTCTGAAGGTTTATTGAACATTTTTTTGCCACCATTGATTTGAAGATTAGAATATTATAGGGTTTCATGGGCTTTTTTGTCTATGACAGAAATAGACTTACCCCTCTAGATTGTTTGTTAAAAGATACCATATCTTTGCATATTTTTTATATTTATATCCATGAATGAAATATCTTTTGAATTATTTTACTCTATTGGGGATAAGATATTAATTTAATGGCAGTCGTCCCATCCGGATAGTTGATTGTTTTTAAAGGAATTAGCTCTTTTATTTCATAATCGGAGAGGACCAGTAAGGCTTTTCCCCCTGGTTTTAAATGTACAAGAGATTGAGTTAATTCTTCAGAATCAAGAAAAAAATGGATTTTTGATGAAGAAATTGATTTATCCTTTCGGGGTGAATAAAAATGAAAATATATATCAGGCCATCCTAATGAGGGAGATACCATAATTAGATCATAATGGCTTTCAATTTGATTAATGGATTCAACAGCTTCCTTCATGCCATACTGAAAATAGGGAGCGGATTGGATAGGGTATATAAAAAATAATCCTGAAATAATCAGGGTTATGTTGAATACCAAGGTAATTATCATAATAACAGAAAATAAGTTTCTTATTGGTTTCAAGGTCTTCTGGTACCCGGCACAAAAATATTCAACCCCTAAGGCGCATATAATACAGATTACGGGTATTCCAGTGATTGTCCTGAGGGCATGGGGTATCCCTTCAATGGTTAAACTGGCGGCTATGGGATAAATCATAAGCCAGCCGATTACCAATTGGCCCCATGGAGTTTTCCTGATTTTCATCAATTGAATAAGTCCCATGATTAAAAAAGGAGCTGTTGCCAGGAGTAAGATTCCCGTTAATGGCAAACCATGCCTGGGATTTGCATCTCCACTGATAAATAAATAGGCTGGACTGAAATGGGTTAACCAATTACTGATAAAAACAAGGATTGTTTTTATAAGACCATACCCTTGTTCAAGGAGAGATATCCTATTAAAACGTGATTGGCTTTGACTGGAATTTATTACTGTGTAAGCAGCTATCGGCAGAGATATCAGAATAAATACAGCAATGGAGACAACCCAGTGTTTGGGGTTTCTCATGACATCTTTTCGATAAGATATGAGGATTGTCAGGATAAATAGGGGGACAAAAACTTTGTTGATATCATAAATATAAAGAGAAAGCCCCAGACATATAAACCCCAATAATATTCCTGTATAAGGTTTCCCCAGAATGGTTTTTTGTTGATTGGGATTTTCAGAATCTCTCAAAAAACTCCTCCCCATAAAGCCTGTTGATAAACAGAGGAAAAGAGGAACCATGATTCCTTGATTGGCCCATCTGGAAAAGACAATATGCCATGGCAGGAAGGTCAGAAAGAAGGCCGCGGCTAAGGCATACTTTCTCCTGATAAAGGGAAGCAAAGCCCAATAAAGGGCTAAAATGGTTAAACTCCCGGCTATGGCGGCTGGCAATCTGACAGATACTTCATTTAATCCAAGCAAACTGATAAAAGGAATACAGAGATAAGAATAGATTGCCGTATTATAGGTTGAGAGTTCTCTGGTAAATAATGGGAAAGGGGTTCCATCCAGATCTTTTCCGGTTTCCAGAATATTATATGCAATTAATCCTTTGGCTGCTTCGTCTCTGAACAATCCATTGGGAATAGAATTCAGGGCCATTAACCGAATGATTAATCCGATTATAAATAGGGCTATCAGGAAATATTGGGCGGAATGATCCCAATTTATTTTTAAACGGAACCCATCATTTGATGCCATATTTTTCCTTAAGCGCTTTCATAACATTGGCAGGAACCAAATCTGTTAATTCTCCCCCCAATTTGGTAACCTCTTTTACCATATGAGAGGACAGAAAAGTGAAATTCTCACTGGGCATCATATAGATGGTTTCAACATTGGGAGCTAGCTTTCGATTCATTAATGCCATTTGAAACTCATATTCAAAGTCGGAGACAGCTCGTAACCCTCGAATAATGATATTTGCCTTTTTACTCTGAACATAATTAACTAATAATCCCTCAAACGATTCAATATCGACACATTGAAGTCCCCTCATATCCATAGCTTCACGTGCTAAGCAGACTCTCTCTTCGGTGGAAAAAGCCGGTCCTTTTCCCGGATTGGGAGCAATGGCCAGTGTGATATGGTCAAAAAGCCTCAGTCCTCTTTCAAGTAAATCGATATGGGCATTCGTGATAGGATCAAAGGTCCCTGGATAGATGGCAATACGTTTATTCATGAGTCTCTCCCAACATCTTATTCTTGGTTGATTTCTTGATTTTCATTTTCCATATATTGATAAAAAGAAACAAATGCATCTCCATATTTATTCTGGCGATACCTTTTTATGATACCTAAACTATCAGGTAATTCTGTTTTTTTGTGGTGCCGGACAATCAGCACCCCTTCTTTTTTTAAGAGCTTTCCCTTCTGGATTAAATCCATTGATGGAATTTCAAGTCCCTTATTATAGGGTGGATCACAGAATATAATATCGAAATGTTTTTGGTTTTTTATTAATAAATTCAATGCTTTGTCGGCCTCAGACATATAGACGGTTGATTGCGAGGCAAACCCTAAAGACTGAATATTTTCATTAATGGTATCGATACTGACTTTTCGTAGATCGACAAATACAACCGATTTTGCGCCTCGGCTGATAGCTTCCAAACCCATATTGCCTGTGCCTGAGTATAAATCCAGGATCTCACTATCAGGTATCCTGAAATTCAGGATATTAAAGAGGGATTCTTTAATCCGATCGGTTGTTGGCCTGGTCAGTGAATCAGGAACACTTTTGATTACTCGATGCCTTGCTGTTCCGGCTATTATTCGCATATTGGGGGTCCTAATCTTGTATCACTTTTTAATAAATTATTTCATAAACTCTAACTTGCATTTTAGCAGGTATATCGATATAGTTTAACAATTAAATCGAGTCAATTGCCATGAAAAATCAATTAAATAAAACCCAATCAAAAATACTTATTACCGGTGGGGCAGGGTTTATCGGCTCCCATCTGGCAGAATCTCTTGTGAAAAAAGGCCATCCTGTAACTATTATTGATGATTTTTCCACCGGCCGGATTCTAAATCTCAAAGCTATCCAAGATCAGGTCCATCTGGTTAAAGGCTCCGTATTGCATAAAAAGAGCCTGTTGAAACTGGTAGAAGAAGCGGATGTGATTTATCATCTGGCAGCTTCTGTCGGGGTCAAATATATAATAGATAACCCTTTAAAATCTCTGGAAATCAACATTAAGGGTACTGAAAATGTTTTGGAATATGCCCACAAATGTGGGAATAAACCGGTAGTGATAGCGTCCACTTCTGAAGTATATGGGAAAAATGATAAAGTCCCTTTAAAAGAAGATGATGACCGGATATTAGGTTCCACCTCCATTTCCCGGTGGGGCTATTCTGATTCCAAGGCTATTGATGAGCTTTTATCCTTGGCCTATTATCGTGAAAAAGGCCTTCCTGTCATCATTACCCGTTTCTTCAATATCTGTGGCCCACGGCAGGTGGGGACCTACGGAATGGTTTTGCCACGTTTCGTGAAGCAGGCCATGGAAAATCAGGATATTACTGTGTTCGGAGATGGTAACCAAACCCGTTGCTTCTGTTTTGTTGGTGATTTGATAGGTACCCTTTCAAAATTACCTTTCTTTAATAAAGCTTATGGTGAAATATTTAATATTGGCAGTAATCAGGAAATCTCCATAAAAGAGTTGGCTCAAAAAGTTAAAAAAGTTACAGGAAGTTCTTCGAAGATTGTTTATATCCCCTATGAGAAAGCTTATCAGAAGGGTTTTGAGGACATGTACCGAAGAGTTCCTTCCATCGAGAAAATCAATAAACTCTCCGGTTTCAAACCTAAGGTTGAATTGGATAATATCATTCTAAAGGTGATGAAAAATTTCCAAAAAGAGGCCTCCTATGATCTTTGAAGAATTAAAAAAATCTGATATCCCCGAATTAACTTCACTCGCTAAAAGAATATTAATATTAGATGAATTATCGGAAGATATTATTTATGAAAAATCGTTTGGAGACCCTTTCTACCAATCAGATTTAAACTGGGTTGCCCGAGAAGATAATAAAATGGTTGGTTTTCTGATTGGTGCTTTCAGAAATTATGAAAAAGGAAAATTGGGATATATAAAACTGATGGGGGTTTTACCTCAATGGCGCAGAAAATCTGTTGGCAAATTACTGTTGGAACGCATCGAGGATGTCCTCAGAAAACAGGATGTTACAGAAATTAAGGTTATGGATGTCCCCCTGAATTATTTTATGCCGGGACTTGATCCTCGTTATACCGAAGGAGTTGTCTTTCTTCAACAAAACGGATTTGAGAAGGTTGGAGAAAATATTAATATGGATGTAGATTTGACCTCGATTGATTTAGAAACTTCTGAGGATGAAAAAAGATTGAGTAAAGAAGGCATTTATATTCGAAGAGCCGAACATACTGATTATACTCAAATCATAAAATTCATTGAATCTGAATGGAAATTATGGGCTCATGAAGTCAGCCAGGCTTTTGATAACAAACCTATTTCTCTTCATATTGCTCAATCTCAGGACCAAATTGTTGCCTTCTCAGCTTATAATGGTAATAATAGAGGTTTGCCCTGGTTTGGTCCGATGGGGACAGATAAATCCATGCGGGGTAAGAAAATTGGGGAAATCCTGCTGAAAAGATGTTTGGCTGACCAAAAAACCGATGGATTCTCCCATTCGATTATCCCATGGGTCGGACCTGCCGGATTTTATCTGAAAGCTGTAAATGCTCATATTTCTAGAATATTCTGGACTTATAAAAAAAGTTTAAGTTAGCCAGAAGGTAATTATTATGAATGAAAAACGTTCTGCTGTAATCGAAAGAAACACCAAAGAAACCCAGATTAATCTAACTTTGGAGCTGGATGGGAAGGGTGATTATTCCATCCAGACAAGTGTGGGCTTTTTCAACCACATGCTGGAGTTATTTACACGGCATGGGCTTTTTAATCTCACTTTAGAGGCGAAAGGTGATATCCATGTGGACTATCATCATTTAGTCGAAGATGTAGGGATTTGCCTGGGTAAAGCTTTTCATAAGGCCCTGGGTGATTGCTCCGGCATTAAACGATATGCTTCCATTACTCTTCCTATGGATGAATCCTTAGTATCCGTGGCTCTTGATATTGGGGGACGGCCTTGCCTGGTTTATAACGTTCCTGATTTTAAGGGAAAAGTGGGTGAGTTTGACTTTGAACTGGTAGAAGAATTCCTCAGGGGTTTTGTTACAAATGCCAAGATGAATCTGCATGTTGATCTGATCCGGGGTGAAAATTTGCATCATATTGCAGAAGCGATATTTAAAGGCATTTCCAGAGCCTTAAGGGAAGCTATTGAGAAAGATAATCGGGTGACAGGAATACCTTCAACAAAAGGAATTCTGTAAAAGAATTCCTTTTGTTGAATCAATTATCATATTTATGCGGTATTAGCGTTGTTTGAATCGCGGGTTACCAGGATAGGTTTACTTAATTTCCGGACTACATTCTCATCCACAATACATTCCAGGATATCTTCTCTGGAAGGGATTTCAAACATTACATCCAGCAACATTTCTTCCAATATGGAACGAAGTCCCCGGGCGCCGGCACCACGTTTGATGGATTCTCGCGCTGCTGCAAAAAGGCCGGGTTCTGTGATCGTCAGTTTCACATCTTCCATCTCGAAAATCTTCTGATATTGCTTAAGTAAAGCATTCTTGGGTTCGGTCAATATTTTTACCAGATCATTTTCCTGTAATTCATGGCAGATGGAAATTACCGGCAGCCGACCGATAAATTCAGGAATTAACCCATATTTGATTAAATCTTCCGGTTGGGTTTTTTCCAGCAGCTGTCCCAGTTTCATATCTTTCCTGGAGAACAATTCGGCATTAAACCCAATCGATGACTTATTGATGCGTTCTTCAATTATTTTATCTAAATCGACAAAAGCTCCCCCGCAGATAAAAAGGATATCATTGGTATTTATTCGGATAAACTCTTGATGGGGATGTTTTCGGCCACCCTGGGGAGGGACATTGGCGATCGTACCTTCTATAATCTTTAATAAAGATTGCTGGACACCTTCTCCGGAAACATCGCGGGTAATGGAAAGGTTCTGGCTTTTCTTGGCAATCTTATCGATTTCATCAATATAAATAATCCCTTTTTCTGCTTTAGCGACATCAAAATTAGCTACTTGGAGGAGTCTGAGCAATATATTTTCGACATCTTCGCCCACATAGCCGGCTTCGGTCAATGTTGTTGCATCAGCAATCGTGAAGGGGACATTCAGTATTCGGGCCAGGGTTTGAGCCAATAATGTTTTTCCTGAACCCGTGGGACCCATTAATAAAATATTACTTTTCTGGATTTCCACATCACTGTCGGAGGATTTTAATTGAACTCTCTTGTAGTGGTTATAGACAGCGACTGCCATGATTTTCTTGGCGGAATCCTGTCCCACAATATACTGGTCAAGAATATTTTTGATTTCAAGAGGAACCGGTAACTCGGCAGGTATGGCGGTTTCTTCCCTGGGACCTGTGGTTAATAAGTTACTGCAGGTTTTGATACATTCATTACATATATAGACACCACCAGGGCCTGCAATAAGAGTTCTATTTTGAGCCTTTTCCTGACCACAAAAAGAGCAGCTTTGGTTATGGTCTTGGCTATTAACATTCATATATATTTTAGTTCCTTGTGCAATTATGCTTTTTGAGGGTTCAACACTTCATCAATCAGTCCATACTGGACAGCTTGTTCTGCTGATAAAAAGAAATCCCGGTCAGTATCTTTTTGTATGGTATTCAAATCTTTCCCGGTATGATGGACCAGAATATCATTAATCAGCCCTTTTAACCTGAGGAGTTCTCTGACCTGAATATCGATATCGGTGGCCTGACCTTGCGCGCCACCCCAGGGTTGATGAATCATAATGCGGGCACTGGGCAAAGCGTAACGTTTTCCCTTGGTCCCGGCAGTCAGCAATAAGGCCCCCATGGAAGCCGCCTGGCCGATACAATAAGTGGTAACGTCAGGTTTTACAAACTGCATGGTGTCATATATGGCAAGCCCCGCAGTAACCGAACCCCCAGGACTGTTAATATAGACATGGATATCCTTATCGGGGTCTTCAGATTGTAAAAAAAGTAATTGGGCTATAACCAGATTAGAGAGTTCATCACTGACTTCACTTCCAATGAAAATGATTCTCTCCTTTAAAAGTCGAGAATAAATATCATAGGCGCGTTCGCCTCGGCTGGATTGTTCAATTACAATTGGAATAAGAGACACGTCATTACCTCTCAAATATTATTTTACTATTTCGACCTGGGCTTTTCCAATCAGGAAATCCATCACTTTATCGTAACGAAGATCATTCCGAATGGAATCGATTTTTTTGTTCTGCGCCAGGTATTGTTTATACTGTTCCAGTTCTGCATGATATTGGGCTGCCATACCGGAAATGGCTTTATCTAATTCTTCATCAGATACTTGAATGTCTTCCCGGGTGGCAATATCATCGATGATATATGCTGATTTGATGGACCGTTTGGCTGTCTCAATGCTTTTTTGAGCAATCTGTTCAGGGTTCACATTCATGGTTTCAAAGGACTGTCCCTGCATTCTCATTCGCATTTGAGTCTGATAAAAGATTTCTTCACTTCCCTGATGCACCATGGAAGCCGGAAGTTCGAAGGGATTTTTCTCAATCAGGAAATCAAGGACTTGATTTCGCATTGTTTCTTTTTCCAGAGATTCTTTATAAGAGGTTAATTCGGTCTTGATCTTTTCTCTTAACTGGCCCAGGTTTTCAAACTGTCCGAGGTCTTTTGCCAACTCATCATCCAATGCCGGGATATGCTTAACTTTGATGTCCGTAAGGGTGATTTGCAAGGTTGATTTTTTTCCGGCTTTTTTAGGGTTGCTGAAATCGGTCGGATAAACAAATTCAACTTTAACATTGGCTTTGGCAGATTGTCCTTTAATGGCATCTTCAATCTCCGGAAGGACTTGGCCTTTTCCTAATTCAATCTCATTTTTGCCTTTTTCAGTTTTCATCCCCTGGAGTTTTTCAATAAATTCGTAGTGAATCCAGTCCCCATCCTGAGCGGGTCGGTCAGTAACGGCCGTAAAGGTGGCGCTATTTTCCTGGATGCGGGTCAATTCTCTTTCAACTTCTTCATCTAATACTGTAACTTCGTGTTTTTTGACAGGAATATTCTGGTAATCCGCTAATTCGAAGACGGGTTTAACTTCAACATCAATGGTAACCTGTACCGGTTTGTCGGGTTCATTGACAATATCGGTAACATAAGGGTCACTGACAGTATTAAACTTGTTTTCTTTGGATATTTTATCGAAGGCTTCAGGAAGGATTTCCTGGATGGCCTGAGTATGAACATCACTAGAAAATCGGGTTTCCAGCATTTTTCGAGGGACTTTTCCTGAACGAAAACCGGGAAGAGATGCTGTTTTCTGCATCTTATCGAAAATTAATGTCATCCTGGACTGGATTTCTTCTACGGGTATTTCAATTTGAATCTTTTTAACACAATCAGGTGCATCTTCTACTTTCAAAACTTTAATATCCATTAAAAGTCTCCATAAAATTAATACTGAAAAGTTTGATTTATTAGGGAAGTAATTATCAATTTTATCCTAAATAAAGGGTTTACGCAATGAAATAGCTCCATGAGACCGGCAAAACTGGATATTGAAAAACAGCTTTAAATCAATTAAGATGAGAACAAGAACCAATTTTGATTAAATGGAGGTTTTTAAATGGCTGATTTAGCCGAACGTTGGGAAGATAATCTAAAAGGTCCCTATTATGTGGACAGAAATTGCATTTATTGCAACTTATGCATGGAAATAGCGCCGAATAATTTTAAGGAAGCTGATTCGGGTGACCATGATATCGTTTATAAACAACCAGAGAATGATGAGGAAATTGCCCAATGCAAAGACGCGATGGAACAATGTCCTGTCAATGCTATCGGTAATGATAACATTTAGTCACTCCCCAACGAGTGATGATTAATAAAAAGCGGAAGTGGTTAACACTTTCGCTTTTTTTATTTGGGTATAATTCTTGGGTAAAGGACTTTTGACCAAGACTCTAAATCATTAATCTATTTATTTTCAATGATTTATATTTTTTGACAGCTGTCAAAAGCTTTATATAGATTTGTTTAGGGGTATTAAAAGAACACTATGACAGCCTGAAAACTAGGAATATTTCTTAATTAGGAATAAATGGGGAAGGTAAACTGAGAATTATAAAATCAAACGAAAGGTTTATTAATTACATAAGGCTGGTGCGAGAGGAGGGATTTGAACCCT
>DIVR01000024.1 GCA_002428325.1 bacterium UBP4_UBA6127 | reverse complement strand
TCTAGACATGGGGGTCCACTTTACTTCGCAAGCACTGGGATTATCAGCAGTTACATAGGTTGCCAAAGTAACACCACTGTAAGAGATTGCAGTAGAACCGCTTAACAAAGAAGAATCTCCGGTAAGTTTCCAGACTACATCCAGGGATTCATCAGCGAGGTAAACAGTATTTCCATTAGAGGAAACGCCCATACCTCGTTTGATAGCTCCACCACCTGTGAAGATAGCAGTCGCCTGGTTTAAAACAGCACCAGTGGCTTTATCCAACACAAAGCAGGTAGGTCCACCCGTAGCAGCAACCTTAGCTACCATGAATAAATTGCCGGCAGCATCAAAAGCGACATCAGCGATACGGTTAAACTGGCCAGTCGTATTCAACCAGTTACCAGAAGTAGAATCTAAACCGTTTATGGCAGCACCAGTCTGGGTATTAAACTTGGAAATATAATGCCCAATATCAGTATTATTCATATCAGTTACCACATAAGCGATATGAGGGGTAACGCTTTTATCAATACCAATACCAGAAGTCTGACGGAAGCTGGTATAAACTCCTGCGCTGGATAAACCAGCGGTTAAAGGAGAAAATGCAGCTTCAACTCCGGTTGTGCTGTAAACAAAAGCCATATCCGGGTTTCCAACACCACCTACAGCTACCCATAGATTACCACTGGCTTCATCCAATTCAATGAACTGGGCCGAAGCGGTTGTATTAAAATTAAAGGTAGTCTGCATAGAATGGGCAGCAAAAACGGAAGTTCCAAGCGCAAAAACACTAATTGTTAATAATGTGAGTAATTTCTTCATTCTTATTTTCACCCCTTTCCAATCATAAATATAAGAAAAACATAGCTATTAAAAAAGAATAGCTGTTATCCCAAGAATATATTGAAAATAGGAATTACTGTCAACTATATTATTAAGTTTGGTACATTGAAACGCTCACAAACCCCTACATAAAGCATTTATCTCTATTGTATTCAATATTATAAGCAATTACCTTCGGAAAGAAATTTGGTTAACAGGGATTAAGGGGATACAACTATATATTAATAATTTATCCGACATTCAACATCAACATTATTAAGGGAAAGGGATAAAAAAACCCGGCCCTGTGAAGGGCCGGGTTAGTAAAAAACAAATAACCTAAAAGGTTGTTAACTAACATAATCTCCAATCTGAGACAGGTGTACTAATATCCCAGATATCAGAGTTAATGGTAATGATTCATCGAAATCAATAAATCCTCTTCTGATAAACCAGCCAATTTATTTTTTTTGCTGTTTAGCTTTACTTTTATTTGACCAAAAAGATAGCAGGATAATCCCCAGTGCCAAAATCAAGAAGACTTCTGAGATACGTTTTCCCCAATAGAAAGAAGCCGGGAGGAATTTTAGCTCCAGATGATGGGTCCCTGTTTTGAGATACACAGCCCGGAAAGCATTATTCGCCTGATAAAGGGGGATTTCCTTTCCATTATCAAAAGCTTTCCAGCCAGGGTACCAGATTTCACTGAAGAAGATAAACCCTTCAGATGGCAGGTTCACCTCCCATTTTGAAAAATCAGCGCCATATCCTTTATTTAGAACAGGGTATGAAACCAGAGATGCTGATAGAGTGGTATCCTCAACCCAGGCGGAAGCAGGGATACCGGTATCTTGGGCCTGGAGGATAAGGACCTTTTCAGGATCAAATGCAGGAGAAGAAAGGTATTTAAGCCTTTTCAGCCGGTCGGAAATAAGCCTGGCATGAGGAACCCCAAAGGCCCTGGGAAGGTTTTTATCATATCGGTAGAACCTAATCCTGTTTTGATATTCCAAAGAGGTATTCAGGGAAGGCCTGAGGGGAACCATTGAAGCTATATATTGAACATTCAAAAGGCTAAGAACTTGAGGGCGAAAAGCCTCTGCAACAGAAAGGACCAGAATCCCCCCCTGTTTAGCATCCGGGTGAAAGCCCTGTAGAACATTGATGATTTCCGTATAATACTTCAGAATGGTCGGGTCATACCCCCTGATATCCTGTATCTGATGAGGTATCATCCGATTGGGCCTGAACTCAAATTCCTCCTTGGTATGCTGCCAGGAGCAGGTATTATCCAAAGGAAGCACCCGGTTGAGGCCAATATGGCTTTGCAAGTATTGCATATCGGGGCTGAGCTGGTAATATTGGGCCAGGGTTTGCGGGGTTTCAGTTTTGACCAGCCAGAATCCCCAGTTCCACATTTCAATTAATAATAAGGTACCCAAAAGAAGTCCCAGGCCTTTATTGTTTTTCCGAAAAATGCCATATCCGACCGCCACTAAGGCCATTAACAGGAAGGCCATTGATCTAAGATACTCGTGCAACATCAGGTTATATCGGTTTTCCATAGCATCGGCAGGAATCATATCCCGGGCGGCAGAGGCAGGAAACTCATAGAGTTCTACAAACTGGTTTATCTGATGTTGATACAATCCATTAATGACCCTGGGCGCATCCCAAGAAATCCAAATCCAGCCCAGGCCTAACAACAAACAGACAAGACATGCCCCCATAAAAACTTGTTTCATCCTCTTACGAGCCTTCTCATCCTCAGAATGGAAACCGGTCAGAGTTTGATATCCAACACCCGCCAGAAATGCCAAACCAAACTGGACTATCATCAGCCATCTAGCCGGACAACGAAACATCTGTAAACCAGGAACAACATGATAAAGAAAAGGATAAATGGGATTATATTTCCCCAACCCCAGAAAAAAAGCCATTCCAATCAGAATTCCCATCAAACGGGCTTTTCTGGACTTACCTGCCAGTAACCCGATAAAAGCCAGAATGATAGCCAGTATCCCGGTAAATCCACAACATTCCGAATAGCCCTCTATATCCAGCCAATAGGTGCCATCTACAGGCGACCCGAACAAATAAGGGGAAAAATACAACGACAGATATTTCAATGAAAAAGATGAACTGGTAGCAAAAGAATAAGGGGCACCGCCAGACCGGCTGGCAGAATACTGGAATAATTCACGGCTGGGGAGAAGCTGAATGGCACTCAGGGCAAAAACAAAAAGGGCTCCCAGGAAATACCAACCCAAGGGAAGGAGTCGTTTTCCCCAACCCTTATCCAAGTTCCAGTTTTCATAAATCCACCAAAGGGCAAACACTGACAGGCTCACAAAAGTATAATAAGCCGGTTGGGGATGTCCTCCCAATATCTGAGAAGCATGGGCCAAGGCATAATAAGCAAGGTATTTCCATTTACCAGTTTCCAGCAACTTGCTGAAGAAATAAAAAATGATAGGAATCCAGGGATAGGTTGTCAGGAGGGTATAATTTCCATCTCCCAACCGGCTGATAAAGAACCCCCCAAAAGTAAAAAGAAGGGCTGACACAAAAGCCCCTGCCCTTTCCAACTTCCAATGCCGGGCCAGGATATACATAAATACTCCCGCCAGATAGGCATGGAGCAGAGTGGCAAGGGTAAAAGCTTTAGCCGCTGAAATAAAAAAGAATATTATATCCAGGGGATACCAGATACCAATTTGGTAATTTGCCGCAAAAGGATTACCGCTGAAGGTATAAGGGTTCCAGAGGGGAACTCTTCCCGTATTCCAAAATTCCTTAACCAGGAAGGTCTTCCAGGGAAGAAACTGGTTAATCATATCCCCGGCTATTAAATACTCACCCAGAATAACCGCCCGCCAAAAATATAGAAGGACTAAAATCAGAAGTCCTGTAAGGAAACAGAAATCTTTTTTCGTGTCTGAATTTAATATTTTCATGGAGTCATCTCACTTCATTCAGGTTATAGAATGAAAACTATCATGGCAAAAAGAGAGAAAAACCGCAAATGCTAATTCTCTTTATTTCAACCAGCAGACGCTATTGCTATAATAACAATCTATGCCCATCCCAAAAGATACCATTGCTGCCATTTCCACCCCATTAGGGGAAGGAGCCATCGGGATTGTCCGTCTATCCGGTCCCGACACCTATAAAATTGCTGACAGAATCTTCTCTGACCGGCATCCTGAACCATTCAGCCAAAGGGATTCTTATCAGCTTTATCATGGCTTTATCAAGAATCCTCAGACAGCAGAATTCCTCGATGAAGTATTGACCACAGGGATGAAAGCCCCCGGGACTTACACCGGAGAAGATATGCTAGAAATCAACGCCCATGGGGGAATATTAGTCATTCAACGAATTCTTGAACTGGTTCTTCAGGAAGGGGCTCGACTGGCTGAACCGGGAGAATTTACTAAAAGAGCCTTCCTGAATGGGAAAATGGACCTGGCTCAGGCAGAAGCTGTTGCTGACCTTATCCGGGCAAGAACTGATCTGGCTAAAAAATGCGCCCTGCAACAATTAGAGGGGGGCCTTTCCTGTAAATTAAAGGTGATTGCTTCGGAACTTCTGGATATACTGGCTGAACTGGAAGCCCATATTGATTTCCCTGAAGAAGAATTACCCCCCCAGCTTTATGAGAGAGACATCCAAAGAATTGAGTCCTCCAGCCGGATACTGGAGGATTTGCTGTTATCAGCCCGTTATGGGAAGGCTATCCGGGAGGGGGTTCGGGTAGCAATTATCGGCAAACCCAATGCCGGCAAATCCAGCCTGTTGAATCGGTTTTTGGAAGAACCTCGGGCGATTGTTACTGAGACCCCAGGCACTACCCGGGATACCATTACAGAATCTGTCTCTATAGAAGGAATTCCTTTCCTTTTCACCGATACCGCCGGAATCAGAGAAACCTCTGACCCCATTGAACAAGAAGGAGTCAGGCGAACTGAAGCCGCTATTACTAAAGCAGATATGGTCTTAATGGTGATGGATTCTTCCCAGCCACTGGATTCGCAGGATGAAGATGTGCTGGATACCCTGAAAAAATATGCTCCATCTGCATGCTTGGGCATCTTAAACAAATCAGATTTACTTTCCCATCCTGTAATTGAAAAAGATAAATTTCAGGAATTGATTAAGACCCTGGTACCTCTTTCAGCCCTGACAGGAGAAGGTATTAAAGAATTAAAAAAACTGCTGGTAGATACCATAAAACAGGGAGAAGTAACTGATGCCGGTGGAGAATTGATATTGACCAATGTCCGCCATGCGGAATTAATGGGAAAGACTTTGGCAGACCTGCAGTTGACTCGGGAATCCATGAGTTCAAATCTCTCACCCGAACTGGTCGCAGCGGACCTGAGGGAAGCCCTGCATCATCTGGGAGAAATCACCGGAGAATATATAACCGGAGACCTGTTAAATCGGATTTTCTCAAGATTCTGTATCGGGAAATAATACCCGAGAAGAGTTAATATCCTCCAAATTCCAGTCCTGCTTCAATATAATGAAAATAGTTTTCCTCCGTTTGGGGAGAAAGAGGGACATTGATAGGGGCGGCCGTCGGCATCAGGACAAATCGTCCACCTTCCTTGGCCGAATCCATGCAAAGTTTCACCGCCTCCCTGATTTCCTCAGGAGTTCCCTGCTCCAAAAGTTTCAACTGGATATTACCAAAAAGAGTAATTTTACCCTTTGTCCTGTTTTTCAATTCAGCCAGGGTAATATCTCCATCGGGAGGGGCTTCACAAGGATCCATTCCATCAGCTCCCGTTGCCAGGATAGCCTCCAGAACCTGCCCTACCCTGCCATGGCAATGCAGCCGGACTTTCCCGCCTCGGGCATGAATTAGTTCCACCATTTCTCTCACATAAGGCAGGACAAATCTTTCAAAATATACAGGGGGCAGGAACGGCGGACAGGCATATTCCGGGCCGACAATCCGATAAAGGTCAGCCACATGACCCTCCAACATTCGCTGTAGATTCTCCATATTTCTCTCATGCAGGATATCTACAGTCCGGGCAAAATGAGCGGTCTCAGTCATCGCCCATACTGTAAACTCCCCAAATTCCATTAATTCAGCCGCCAGGAGAAGAGGGTCAGGGAGAGAAGGCATCAATAGTCCATGAGTCCCTAATTCAGACTGCACCCGGGACAAATCCGACCCGTCATAACTTATCGGTTCATACGGAATTGATAGGGCTTTATCCACATCTTCAATGGATTTACACCAATGCTCCGTCTGCCAAAGGGTATATACATTATCTACTTTCTTCTGAGTTTGAGTCAGTATCCCCAGGGGAGTCTTCAGGATATTATGGGTTATCAGGCAGTCTTCTTCTCTGGTTTCTTCCTTTATGATTTCCGTTGGATAAGCAGAACCAAGAAAGGTTTCATCAGACCCCGGATTCCACATACAAAGACAATCCGTCTTCTCCCTGATGAAATCCATGATTCTGGCATATGAGGGTTCTTTATTTTCAAAAGATTGACTATTATATCCCACCAGTTCATAGGTTGAGACAGGTACCCTGTCGGGGATTTTTCCTTCTAAAACAGCAATAAGCCGTTCCCTGGAGTTCATAAGCAGGAACCTTTCCCTAAAGAAATATTCAAATCAAATCAGCAGGGTAATTATACCCAATTTCAGGATAAGGGGGATAGATAACCAAAGGAAAAGTACTTAGCAGAAAAAGAGTTATAAGGATGGGGGACCCATTATATGAGTCCCCCAGAGGTCATTATTATTTCTTTTTATGGGAGAGGAGCCATTCATAGACTTCAGGATTATCATAGGTCTGAGTCCAGGAGTTATGTTCAACTCCAGGATACAGTGTCAGTTTCACATCTCCCTTCCAATCCTTCAAGGCTTTCTCCATACTGATAGATTCTTGAACAGGAATAGTGGAATCCTTATCTCCATGGAAAGCCCAAACCGGGACGTCTATCAACCGATATGCCATCCAGGGATTCCCTTTTCCACAGATAGGTACAATAGCCGCAAATTTCTCCGGATATCGCATCGCCAGTTTCCAGGTTCCTTCCCCGCCCATGGAAATACCTGTTAAATATACCCGCTTTTTATCTACCTGATATTTGGCATCTACCAGGTCCAGCAGGGCATTTAAGTCCTCCAGATGCTCTGTCCACCAGGACCCTTCAGGACATTGGGGAGCCACCAGGATAAAGGGGAAGGATTGTCCTTTATCCACCTGCATGACCGGACCGTGGATTTTCAGGAGATTCAAATCATCTCCTCTTTCCCCAGCCCCATGCAGAAACATCACTAAAGGCCATTTCTTTTTGGATTTATCATATCCTTCGGGAAGATATACATAGTAATTTAAACTGACCGTTTTGGTGAATTTGGTTTTCAGCGAACAAACTTTTAATGGTTGCATAATCTTGGCATCTTTCTTATTGGGAATAGTGGCGCAGCCACAAATTGATAAAACGAGTGGAATAATGAAAAATAATTTCAGAGTCTTCATTTAAGTTTTCACCTTCCTGGACTTAGCATGGCAGAGAAACCATAAGAAAAGTTCCGAGTTCTGATAGGTTCGGGTCCAGGCCTCATGCCCGACATCAGGATATACAGTATATTTCACCTCAGCTCCGAGGGACTCTAATTCTTTCACCAACTCATTGGAATTCTTGATAGGGACAATATCATCTTTAGCCCCATGAAATACCCAGGCCGGGATATCTTTGATTCGATGCGTCAACCCATGATTACCAATCGCGCAGATAGGAGCGATAGCGGCGAATTTCTCAGGATATCTCATAGCTAACCGCCAAGTGCCTTCTCCCCCCATACTGAACCCGGTCAGATAGATTCGGCTCTTATCCACTCTAAGCCGGCTTTCAATATCATCCAGCAAGGCTTTTAATTCATCCAGATGTTCCGTCCACCAGGATGAATCGGGACATTGGGGCGCTACCACAATAAATGGGATATCTTTTTCTTCCAATAGTTTAGGCAGCCCATATTCTTTCAATATCTGGATATTACTTCCTCTCTTGGCCGCTCCATGTAGAGCGAGAATCAAGGGCCAGTTTCCTTTGGACTGCTCATATCCGGGTGGAAGATATAACAGATAGTTTAAATGCGCCTTCAAAGTCAGGACTGCTTTATACTTCTGTTTCCTGAGCAAAACTGTTGTTGTTACTTTTTGAGGACTTTTCATTTTCATCTCCATAACAACTCTTGGGGTTCTTATATCCATCCTATCGGTAATGAACCAATATTAAATATTCCAGAGGAATGGTAAATAAACCGTTATATCTTAAATCATCCTGAATAAAAATATAACAAGAGAGTAATGTAATTATGGACTATGAGCTAAATAAAAAAAGGAGGGAGATGATAATTCATCTTCCTCCCTCTCAATTTCACTTTATTATCAATAGGGTTTCTGCCACCAGGGGACCAGGTAAATCTGGTCCAATTGAACCTCTGTAGTAGGGACTAATACCCCGGAAGGAACTGAATAACTGATTTTAACCTTGGATATTTTATACCAGCTGGAATGGGGTAAGGTGAACTGAAAAGCTATTGAAACCCAAGCTAAATTATCTGGTTTCCCATCACGATCCAATCCCACCTGAGGGCAATATCCAGTAATTGCAGTTGAACTCATATCAATGGCAATCACAGGATGGCATTCCCGGCCTGCAGCATCATAAAATTCTAATTGAAGTTTTCCTGCTAATTTACTCTGATAAGTAGGGCTTCCCCTGAAGTGCATAGCACCCCCCAACTGGTCCCAATCAAAAGATGGTTTTGAAGTGCTATCGGGAATTAACGACATATATACCGGCCCATATTCTATTGATACAGATTGTCCAGCACTGCATCTAAGTCCTACCCATCCCTCCGTTGAGGCTGTATATTGAATGATCGCACCTCCTCCGGAGGAATCTGCTACCCAGGATTTGTCCGCATCCCCTAATCCATTATCAAAAGTTCCGATAACCGGCAACTGAGTACTCATGTCATAACCAATGAAAGAACCATCCGTATAGATTTCATTAATCTCATCATCTTGCAGATAGAGAGCCCAACAAGGAACAACTCCAATCAATATCAATACTAAAAATATCCATATTTTGTAAAACCTACTGGGATTCATCATTTTGTCCCTCTAATTCTTCCATCAAATCATCTGGGATTTGAATTGATTCTGAAACCGAATAATAAGAAGTATTCATATCACTAAACAATCCAGAACCTGAATTATCAGATGCATAGACTTCATAACTGGCTTTATCACCACCTAGAAGATAAACAAACCGGTCCCAGGCGATAGTAGAAGGTCCCTTTCGCCCTATCAGACTGGTTGTTTCTGCACGTAATTTAACAGATACATTATCTCTATCTGATGATAAGGCCATTCTCATACTGGGATGCCCTCTGCTCCCGGAAGAAGGGCCAATTATGAAAAGAGTGGATTTATCTGTTAAACAAGCTAAATCAGGTGTCAGACTGTAAGGACCCGGCAATGCAGTCCACATACCTAACGATCCATCAGTTTGAATGTCTGCATACTCCATCCAGCAACCGATGGAGGGTTGATTAGGGGCTGTGGACCTTTCTCCTAAGCAAAATATTCGATTCCCACGATTAAAAGCCACATAGACTTTACCGCTGATAGTACTGAAAGAATGGGTATATTTAAAGGGACCCTTAATACCACCTGTAGTTGTATCAATATCCGCATACTCTACACTTTTAAGCGCAAACTGGGGAATATGCTCATTATGGCTATATCCGCCCAATACATATAATCGGTTATTAACAACCAGACTGCTGTGAAAAGCACGATGATTCCTTAAATCATAAGTTTGGATAGGGCTAGATAGAAAACCTTTCGAGTCAATCTTTACATAATAAACAACAAAAGAATTCAGATTAGGGATATCATTTTCCGTTTTACCCCCTGTGAAGTAAAAACATTCACCATTAGAAGCGACAGAACTCTGTTGTAGTCCCATTCCCAAACCTGTCCTTAAGGATGTCATTTCGCTAAAACGGCCATCTGAATTCAACTTTACCCTGTAATATCCTGAGAAATGGCTGCAATAAAGGTATCCTTTATAAACAAATACAGGATTATTGAGTCCATAAACCCCTTCTCCTCCAGCAGTGAATAACTTCCATCCTTCTGTGGAACAAAAACTATATGAAACAATCACACCTATAAACAGAAGCGATAGCCCCGCCGAACGCAAAGTTTGCTTCATCATTGTTAGGGTAATCATTTGGAATTCCTCCATAATTTAGTAATAACTTATCATTTGTAATTTAATTTCCTTGATTTGAACTTCTGTAGTAAAAGGAGGGCCTGAAATCAAGCTGTAAGAATTTGCATAATAAATTGCGCTTATATATCCCAGTATGAAATAGTTGGCTTGAGTAGGGATGAACCTCCATGTATAGGTAGTCCAGGCAGTATTTATCATATATGTGCCATAACTAAAGTTTTGGTATCCTGAGGAGTCTGAAGTAGTATCAATACATATCCCCTTCATCGTAACAGCTTCCATAAATCCGGGAGAGACTCCCGGCTGCCGATAAATATGCCCAAATGCTCCCAGATAAGCACTATTGATTTGGGGTTGGAACTTCCCAAAGATAGTTCCTCCGCCATAGGAAGGATCAGGATTTCCCCGGAATGTAATGGTCACTAAGGCTTCCTCTCTCTTAACAGTCGACATATCCATATGAATTGATAAATTAGGGCCTGCAGCCACTCGAGCTCCCCCATGGGTCATATCAGAAGAAGCATTACACCTCAAGACAACATAACTATCACTTCCATAAGTATCGAAAAAGGCTGTGGAGGTTGCAAAGTTATTATCCCAAGCCAACACCCAGGAATCCTGGTCAGTATCACTGGGTAAACGAATCATCTTCCCGCCATGGGGAAGAATCCCACTAATATCCGTAGTTGAGATTCCTGCCCAGGCCATTTCTCCAAACGAAAATATTAGTAATAATATGATCAATTGCACTAGATATTTCATTAATGGATACCTCCTGCTATTCCGCATCGACTCTAATGGCATACATATCAATTTTGTTTATCACAATACCGCTTTCAGATGGTTGGTTCGGCATAGCCTGATAATAGATCTCCATATTACGTATCTGCCACCAGTCACATTGCCCAGGGGGAATAAAGGTAAAACTTAAATCCATCCAACTGGTTACCATTCCAAAATACGGTTGGCTTGTGCTGACAATAAAACCACCTGTTTCATAAATACGGTTATCAGTCATATACGAGGGGTTAGGATGAAATACATCAGTACTACAAGATAGTCCGCCCTGCAGTTTTACTCCAATATTTCCAGTAATAACTCCATGGCTTTCAGTCCCCAATACATCAGGGGCCCCGATTAGTTGAATCCTAACAATCAAGGCATCCCGTACTATTCCCGTAGTATTGGCATCGACGAGATTAATAGGAAAATAATCATTCCCATCTGAATACAGTCGAATGCCAGCTGTGGCACTTACTGTAGTTGAATAATAATAAGACCTAAGCAAGATCCCTGAATTACCCATACAGGTTACAAGCGATACGTCAGTAAGAGGGTCAGTATAGTATGGATGCCACCCTTCCAGAGAACTAAAATCAGAATTATGAACATAAGCCGTAATATCTGTTGTCGATGCCTTATATGCATACAAACTGGATAACATACCCAAATAAATAACGATCAATAATCGAAGATGCCTTTTCATTGCTTAACCCTCAATACCCATAGATAAATTTGTTCAATTTGAAGTTCAGGATTATTTCCTGATTCTCCACTATACTCCAATGTCATATTGGTAATTCTATGAAAATCCTGAGGGATAATAGATGCGCATAAATCCATCCCCTTAAAACCAGCCAATTCCGGCTGAGGCGATGGTTTTGTCATTGTCATATTAAAAGAAAGAGGCAGGTTGTTGGTTGAATTATCTCCAAATAATCGAACTTCAAAGTAACTCTTCCCTAAACTTGAAGTATCACCTGGCATTAGCCTGAATAAAATACAAAGCTGTACTTCATCTACAATGATGTCATCATCAGACATATCCACAGTAAAATTATTTTTAAAACTCATGGAAGCAATTCCACCTGTTGATTGGACACAAAAACTGACCCAATCAGGATGGGGAATGACAGATCCGCCCCCTGATACATTTACCATCCATCCAGTCGTCCCTGCCGACAAATCTCCCCCATTGGGAAGCCTGTATGTTAGGTCTTTTTCAGTTGAGGGATCAGTAATATACGGATTTTCAATAACCCTTATGATTACAGTATCCATTGAGATGATTCTCTTGGGTAAACACTTCCCTCCTAAAAGAAGATTGGATGTTAATACTGCGTAATAATTTCCAGATGAAGGATAAGAATGAGTTATTTCATTACCTTTCCCCCCTGATTCATCCCCAAAACTCCAGCAAGATGCCTGTTTTTTATCAGGACGTGCAACTAGATTCTCAGAATTTATTGCTTTAAAAAAAACCATTTTTCCGCTATAGAGAGGGCCATCACTCCAATCCATTCTTGGATAGCTTTTTGCGACAGCATCGGCTTTTTTGAACTTTTCCATATGGCAACACCCTGAAACAGCTATCATCATTACCAGCAATACTCCGGCTATTAATAAGTTTTTCACTTTACCCATATGCACCTCTTTTAGACCCAATAAATCCATATTAGATATCAAATATTGCTTCCTATTCATTGATTCCTTAATCATATAAAGGGACCCCGGGATTGATATTCAGAATACTGCTAAAAAGGCCACTATGGAGGAATAGATAGATTGAAAAAGATTCTAAAGAGAGTTTTTTATCGATATAAATAAGATACGTCTTAGAAGGTCCGAATCTTAGATATTTACATAGAAGATTTTTTAAAAGAAATAAATAGAAGTGAGGAATTAAATTATTTAAAAATCCAGATTTCATGCCATATCTCCTGATAACAAATGGCCAATTACTCTGCTGAAGATTTCTTATCTGGATTATCCGTAGCTAACCAACACAATCAACATATAACAAACAAATATTAAAAGAAATCATTAAGACTTTTATCTTATAATAAACTCGTTTATCAAAATAACAAATCTGACAAAGGCATTATAAAATGATGCTCCCCACCTGTCAAGTATTCATTATTACCATAACAGGCCATGAACTCCTGGGCATTACCAACCTGTCACTAATCATGATAATAGTCGATACCTTACGGTTTCCCCAACCGCAGCTTAATACCCTCTTTAAGGGTCCCGTCTCTTAAATACTGGTACAGATACTGGCCGGGGCAATCTGTCTGGGCGAGGTCTTTATGCCCATAGATTTTATCAGTCGGGACATGGAAGGAATCCACCGCCCAAGCCATCAGGTCCATGATAGATTTCAGCTGTTCAGGGTTGGGATTTTGAATCTCATAATTCCCCATGACAGTAATCAAGAGATGCCCATTAGGATCATACTTGGTATTGGTTTCACCCATATATCGGTAATCCCTGCCCTCATAAATAGTCCCATCCGGCGCTATCAGAAAATGATAGGGAACATCCCACCAGTTTTTATCATTTTTACCCCAAATTTGAAGGGCTTGGAGTTTTTTGACGGCATTATCCTGGAGGGTCATGGGTTTAGCCTCACCGGAATGATGGAGGGTAATGGTGGTAATAGTTTGAGGAACCCGGCACCGGAAGGATGCATCTCCCGCTGTGGTTGACTGGGCAATGGTTTCCGGAATAGACAGGATTGTTGCCACTTCCATCTCTACCAGACCTGCTCCCAACTCACCCGGTTTCAAGTGGACAGCCAGGACAGCGATATGAAATCCCTGCCAGTTAAAAGCATCTCCTTCTGTAACCTGTTTTTCTTCCATCCGAGTTCCCTTCTGCAGATAAAGCTTAACATTGTCAGATGGCTTATCAGATGGGATTTCTGAGGGATTCATTTCCAATATTTCAATTTTCAAATCTTTAAAGGTTAGAGATTCATGAAGGCTGAGATTTCTGCGGACCGCATCGGCCTCCACCCCCAAAGGAGGAAAAGCTTCCCATTGAGAATGCCGGACAATTTTCGGCATAGGATAACCAATTCGAGAGTCTTTTTTCATGAAAGTTTGCCCTGTAGAGGGGGGAGCCAGGAGACACCAGGCAAATATGAGACAAATCCAGGTTCCACGCATAGGTATCCTCTTTCGGTGATATAGTGTCCAATTAAATAAGATTCTTTTTTTGAATATTTTATACCCATTATCCCGAATATCAAGAATTATTCCTATAGGGCCTGGAATTAGTAATTCTTCAGCTGAGATTCGCCAACCGGTCAACAGCCTCCGCCATCTTAAAATCCCTTCGAGTAATTCCCTTCACATCATGGCTGGTCAGGGTGATGGAAACCTTATTAAACTGGATCAGGATTTCCGGATGATGGTTCATTTGTTCGGCCGCTTCTGCCACCCGATTCACAAAATCTATCGCATTGGAGAATCCGGGAAACCGATAGCTTTGCCGAAGGTATTCCCCTTCCTGAACCCATCCCTTGAACTGATAAAGTAAATCCTTGATTTCATCTGTCGTCAGTTTTTCGGTCATAACCGGCACCTCCCTTTTCATTTCCCTACCCTGATTTTAGTGTCTTCAGAGATTGGGGGCAAGTTATTTCGATTCTATAGATTTTAATTCCCCGTTTGTATTACTGCCTTAAATTGGATAAAATGAGTCCTATGAAAAATCCAGAAGTTCCTTTTACTGATTCATTTATTCAAGAACATAATGCCGAAATCAAGGCTGTCTGGGAAGCTTACCATACACACAGACCCATTCGAGTTCCCATTATCTTTGGGACAGCAACCCGATTTTTCATTTTCAATGCGGAAACCAATCCCGGGAATATAAGTTTCAAGGATTACAGTACTCAACCTGACACCATGTACATGATGCAGCTTCGATTTCAGGATTGGTCGAGATATCATATTCTCCAGGATATGGAGCTGGGTCTGCCGGAGGCCTGGAATGTCTATGTGGATTTTCAAAATTATTATGAAGCGGCCTGGTTTGGAGCAGAAATCAAATACCATCCTGACCAGGTACCGGAATCTCTCCCCTTAATCAATTCGGATAATAAAAGGTCTCTTTTGGATAAAGGCATTCCCGATCCCTTCAAGGATGGCGGCATGCAAAGGTTGAAGGATTATCATGACTATTTTTGCTTAAAAGCTTCTCATGATCTTTATAAAGGAAAACCTGTAAGGGTCATCCCGCCCAGCGGAGCCTTAGGTTCGGACGGACCCCTTACAGTGGCTATTAATCTTCGCGGCCCTGATTTCCTGGTTGAATTGTATGAAGACCCTGATTATGTCCATGATGTGATGTCTTTGATTACCGAATCGATTATCCGTCGGATAAAAGCCTGGCGGTTATACCTGGGATTACCGGAAAAGCAGGAAGGCTTTGGATTGGCTGATGATTCCATCGAGATGATATCCACTGACCAATACCGGGAATTTGTCCTCCCTTACCATAAGAAAATATTTAGTGAATGTTCCAATCCGGGTCCTCGGATGATGCATTTATGCGGCAATGCTTACCGGCATTTCCCTACTCTGGTGAAAGAATTAAAAATCACTGCATTGGATACCGGGTTTCCCATTGATTTCAAATGGGTCAGGGAGAATTTAGGTCCTGATATTGAAATCCAGGGAGGGCCCCGAATCACTTCCCTTGCGTTGGGGACCCCTGCCGAAGTGGAAGCAGAAACCAGGGAAATATTAGAATCAGGTATTATGGAAGGCGGCCGTTTTATCCTCCGGGAAGCCAATAACCTGGCGCCTTATACTCCAAGAGATAATATGTTGGCCATGTATCAATCTGGCAGAAAATGGGGAATATACACCTAATCAATTCTGTCGTATAAGTACTATATGACCTATAGGACCTATTAGTCTTATTCTAATAAATAAAATCGGTTATACTAGAGGAAAATATTGTAAATTCAGGAGTTCAGAACCCCTCATGTATCAAGCTGCCGTCATGACCCGCCCTCATACAATTGAAATGCAATCCAAACCGGATCTATCCTTACAACCTGACGAGATTCTTATCCGAATGGCTTATGCCGGAGTCTGCGGTACGGATATAGCAATTTTTTCAGGAGATTACCCGGTACCACTGCCCTTGGTATTAGGCCATGAATTCAGCGGGATAGTGGAGGCAGTCGGTTCACCAGAAGATGCTTACCTCCTGGGAAAACCTGTGGTGGGAGAAATCAATAACACCTGTGTCGCTTATCGGAAAAACGAACTGTGCCCTGCCTGCCGGAAAGGCTTAACCAATCACTGCCTGACCCGTACCACCCTTGGAATTATCAATTATAATGGGGTTTTTGCCGAATATGTGAAACTCCCGGCTGGTAGCATCCACCTGATTCCTGCCAGTGTATCCATGAAAAGAGCGGTCCTTACAGAGCCTCTGGCAGCGGCTTTCCGAACTTTTGAGATGGCCGAGATTCATCCCGGAGAAACAGTCGCTGTCATTGGCACCGGCAGGCTGGGTAAATTCGTCCTGGCAGTGGCAGAGAAAGCGGGTGCCAAGACCATTGCTGTAATCAGAAATCCTGCCCATATTGAAACAGCGAAAGCCTGGGGAGCCCAGACAGTTTACTGCGACTCAAGAGAAAATACTGTTAAAGCTATCCTGGACAGTACGGAGGGACTGGGTGCGGATATGGTCGTGGAAGCTACCGGAAATCCGGAAGGGTTTTCCCTTGCCATGCAGTTAGTTCGGCCCCAGGGGACCCTGTCCCTGAAAACTACCTGCGGATTGCCGGCCGAAGGAATTGATGCCACTCGGCTGGTGGTTAATGAGATACGGATTCAAGGTTCCAGATGCGGCCCTTTTGATAAGGCTCTCCCTTTCCTGGCAGACACTGAATATCCTTTTGATAACCTGATGACTGAAATTCTTCCCCTGGAAAAGACGGCTCAAGCCATTGAGTCTGCTATCACCCAAAGTAAGGTCTTGATTCAGGGTCCTGCCTCTCTATAATCCCGGTTTATGACATAGTTAAGGAAGCCGGTATAATTCAGGGTATTTCCAGTTCATATAAAAAAAATAAACCGTGGTAATAGAGGCAAACAACACGGTCACCCCGGGAGCCGTCAGATATTCAGCCACCCAGCCAATCAAGAGACTGCCAATCGGCATCATTCCCATAAATATAAGAGTATAAAAACTGACAGCCCTTCCTCTGTACTCGTCTTCAGCATTACTTTGAATCAGAGTATTGGTGGAGGTCAGGTAGAGGACATTTGCCATCCCTACCCAAAAAAGAAGAAAACAGGAAAGATAAAAATTTCTGGAAAGGCCAAATAGGATAATGGCAACTGAAGACACCAACCCTCCCAACATAAGAGTTTTCCCTTTATGCCGGGAATAACTGAGCCTGGCGATTATCAATGCCCCAAAGATAGCCCCTACGCCTACACTGGACATTAAGATGCCCAAACCATCGGCATTACGATGAAAAATATCTTTCGCGAAAACAGGCATCAGGGTGGCATAGGACATAGACATCAGGCAAGGAACCGCTACCAGGGCCAATAAACTGCTCAGGAGCCTGCTTTCTTTGACATATCGATAACCTTCCTTCATCTTATCCATGAAACTTTCCTGGGAATTATCCATTGTTTTGTCTGGAGACTGAATCATGAATAAACCAATCAAGACGGAGACAAAGGAAATCCCATTAATCAAAAAGCATCCTGCCTCACCGATAAGAGCGACCAGAAAACCCGCCACCGCCGGTCCGATGATTCGGGCTGAATTGAATGCCATGGAATTCATGGCAATGGCATTCATTAAATCTTCTTTCCCCACCAGTTCTACAATAAAAGATTGCCGGCAAGGTGCATCCAGAGCGGCTATAGCCCCATTAATCACAGTGAACAGGAAGATGTGCCAGACTTGAATGTGGCCCATCCAGGTCAGGAGAGCCAAAAGAAAAGCAGTCACCATCATCCCCGTCTGGGTCAATATGAGGATTTTTCGTTTACTGAAACGATCGACCAGGACTCCGCCAAAAGGAGAGACAAATAAAAGAGGGATGGCGTTCGCAAATCCAATGACTCCCAGTAATAAAGAGGAACCCGTAAGCCGGTAGATAAGCCAGCTTAATGCCATGGATTGCATCCAGGTTCCTACCAGGGAAATAATGTTTCCACCCCAGAACAGCCGGAAATCCCGGTGTCTGAATGCAGAAAACATCTTTATCATTGGGCTAACGCCCTCCCCTATTAATTCAATTCACGAGATATTAAATTATTCTATCTTACTACTATTTGCCCAGGAGACTGCCAAATAAACCACCGACAACTTCCACCGTCTTTCCCCGCAAATGGTTGATTCCCCGAGCTAACCATTTCCAGATACCCATATTGGGGACATCATCAAAGAGGGTATAGGCAACCGGTGTAATCAACAGGGTTAACAGCAGACAGAGGGTCTGTCCGCCAATAACAACAAAGGCCACTGACCGGCGCATCGCTGACCCGGGGCCTGAACCTAAAGCCATTGGAAGCATCCCGGCAATCAAACAGAAAGTAGTCATCAAGATGGGACGCAACCGGTCCCGGCAAGCCGTTACCACAGCTTCATACCGAGGCATTCCTTCATGCCGTCTTAAGTTGTTAGCATGGTCCACCTGCAAGATAGAGTTCTTCTTCACGATGCCAAATAAGACGAACAAACCCAGCAGAGAGAAGATATTCAAGGTTTCTCCAAAAAAGAACATGGATATCAAAGCAAATGGAATGGCCAAGGGTAAACTCAAGAGAATCGTAATAGGATGCAGGAAACTCTCGAATTGGGAAGCCAGAATCATATACATGAAGATGAAGGACAAGATGAACGCCATAATAAAATTACTGAATGTCCTGCCTAATTCCTTACTTTTACCGATTAATCCGGTGGAATAAGCAGAACCCATGTTCATGGCAAGAATATGCTCATCGACCTTATTAATGACAGACCCCAAGGCTTGTCCCTGGCTGGCATCAATATTCGCCGAGAAGGTAACCGACCGTTGCCGGTTCAACCGGTTGATCTGAGAGGGTCCGGTTCCCATATCAATGGTAGCGATTTGGTCCAACCGAACCATACCGATCTTAGTTGAAGGCACATAAAGACGTTTTATCGCTTCAGCATTATTCCGATTAGGAAGCTCCACCCGAAGCCTGACATCATAACGGTCATCCAGTTCCTTATAAGAAGTAACCACTTCTCCTCCTACCAGGGTACGAAGGCTTCCCGCAATCGAAGAAACATCCACTCCCAGGTCAGAGGCCTTTTCTCGATCAATATTTACCCGTAATTCAGGTTTTCCTTCTTCCAGGGAGGAATCAATATCCACCACCCCGGGAATAGAAGCCAGGAATCGTTTAATATCAACGGAGAAAGCAGTCAATTCATTGATATCCGGCCCTTTGATATAGTACTGAAAATCAGCTTGCTGCATTCCACTGCCGCCACCGACAGTATTGGCTTCCTGAACCGCTAAACGAATGTTTTTATATTCTTTCAGCTGCTTTCTGGCCATCACCATAATTTCCGACTGTTTTTCTTTTCGGTCTTTCCGATCGACTAATTCAACCAGAATGGATCCTTGATTTACTTTCTGAGTGCTGCCAGAACCCGTAATAACCAACACATGCTTGACCCCAGGAAGCTTGGACAACTTCACATTCATCTCATCCATAACCTGAGTCATCTTCTGGAGAGAATACTCTTCCGGGGCTTTGACTGAAACCTGAAACATGGATTGATCATCCTGGACCATGAAATCCTTACCAATTTTCCATATCAAGGGGATCGTACTCAAAATAATCAAAAGACACAACATAGATACCGCCAGCCTATGTTTCAAACTCCATTCCAGGAATACCGTATAACTACGGTCGAAAAACCGGTAAAACATGGAATCTTTGGCCGTATCTCCCTTCCGGGTATGTTTAATAAACCGGGAAGACAACATCGGAGTCAAGGTAAAAGCCACCAGTAATGAAATCATGATGGCAAAAGCGCAGGTCAACCCGAAGCTTCGCATAAACCGCCCGATGATCCCGCTCATAAAAGCCATGGGAAGGAAAATAATAACCAGAGATAAGGTGGTGGCGGTTACCGCCAGACCGATATCTTTGGTAGCTTCAATCGATGCCTGCATGGGTTCCATATTCTTTTCTTCAATAAACCGAAAGATATTTTCCAAAATAACAATGGCATCGTCGATAACAATCCCAACGCAAATTACCAGGGCCAGCATGGTCATGGTATTCAATGTAAAACCCATGAACCACATCAGGGTAAAGGTGGCAATAATAGAGGTCGGGATTGATATAGCGGAAATTATCATGGTCCGGGTATTCCGGATAAAGAGCAATACGACTAACGCTGCCAGAATGGCGCCAATAATCAAATGCTCCTTAATGGCATTAAAGGACCCATTAATATAAATAGACTGGTCCCAGTTGATAGTTATATTGTAATCCGAAGGAAGGGTTTTCTTTAATTCAACAACTTTCTCTTTAACCTTATCCACGACTTCAAGAGTGTTGGTGCCTGATTGTTTACGAATCAAAAGAATGACGGAGTCTTTGCCGTCCAGACGGGCCAAAGAACGCGGTTCCTCAATGGAATCCTCAACTCGGCCTACATCCTGAACCCTGATGGCTAAACCATTCTTCTCAGCCAAAATGATTTTTTTAAAATATTCAGATTTCTCTACTCGTCCCAAAGTACGTAATTGCCATTCCTGCTGGCCACGGTCAATTCTTCCGCCGGGGACTTCCACGTTCTGGGCGGCCAGGGTCTGCTTGACCTGATTGGCCGTTAATCCATACTGTTCCAGTTTGGCGGCATCCAGCCAGACATGGATTTCACGAGTACGGTCTCCTGCCAGACTGACCGAACCCACCCCGTTGATTGATTCAATCTGCTGTTTAATGAACTTATCGGCCATATAGGTAATATCACGGGAGTCCCGGTTAGCCGACACCGTCATAACCAGAATGGGAGTAGAATCAGGATCCATCTTCTGAATGATGGGAGCATCCGTATCATTAGGCAATTCCCCTAAAATCATATTGACCTTGTCTCGAACATCTTGAGAGGCAACCTCAATATTTTTCTCCAAGACAAACTGGACAATGACCTGGGAGACCCCTTCCGATGAGACAGAGGAAAGCTGCTCAATTCCACTGATGGTATTTACAGATTCTTCAATTTTCTTAGTTACCTGTGATTCAATTTCCTCAGGAGAGGCACCTTCCAGAGTCGTGGTAATGGTAACAATCGGGAAATCAACCTTGGGATAGAGATCCACCCCCAGGTGGTAGTATGAGTAGAAACCCAACACCAACAGCGACATGATCAACATGGTCGCAAAAACAGGGCGCCGGATACATAATTCTGCAAGCTTATGCATATTGAGTCCTCGTAATTACTTTCCTTATTTCAGTTCTTTAGCCTGGCCAACTTGAACTTTGTCACCATCAGAGATTTTCTCGAAACCTGAGACCACGATAGAATCGTTATCCGCCAAGCCACCGAGGATTTCAACCGTGTGGTAGTTCAAAACACCGAGAGTAACCGGCACTTTCTTGATGGTCCCATTATTCACCACAAAAACACTTTGAGTGCTGTCACCGCTTTGGCGAAGCAGCGCACTCTGGGGAATGGTCAGGGCATTTTTCCGGGTTTCCAGCAGGATATTGCCTTCCACAAATAAACCCGGCCGGAGAATGCTTTCTTTATTGGGAATTAAAGCTTCCACTTTGACTGCCCGGCTGACTTCATCCACAGCGGGAGATACCAGGGAGATATTCCCTGACATCTGACTGCCATTTCCGAGAACCAGAGATACTTTCAGCCCTTTTTTCATTTTAAACTGGTCTTCCTGGGGGATTTTCAGAACCGATTTGATAGGATTGATATTTTCAATTTTGAAGATAGGAGCGATCTGCTGGCCGCTGACCATATTGCCAGCCTGTTTATACCGAGCGGTAACCACCCCGTCGATGGGAGATACTATCCGACATTTGGAAAGCTGAACCCGGTAATAATCCACCACCGCTTTCATTTCTTCATAAGCAGCCTGGACTGAAGCCCGGTCTTCTTTACGGGCACCTTCTTTCACCAGGCTCAAATTCTGCTGAGCCCGCTCATGAGCGGCTCTTTTTACTTTCAAACTGGTTTCACTGGAATCCAGTTCCTGGCGGGAAGCCACACCCTGTTCAAACATATTTTTAACCCGGCTATAATCCAGCTGGGCCAATTCATAATTAGATTGAGCCTCAAAAAGGGATTGTTCAGCCGTTGATAATTCCTGGGGCCGGGCACCAATTTTGGTTTTTTCCCATTCAGCTTTAGCTTTCATCAAATTTGCTTCGGCCTGAGCCAGCTGAGTTTTCTGGACACTGTCATCAATCTCAGCCACCACCATGCCCTTATGGACTTTTGACCCTTCATCTACATAGAGTTTTTTGATTTTCCCTGTAACTTCACTGGAGAGTTCCACTGACTGCAATGCTTCCAGGGACCCTGTGGCCTGGTAAAGGGAATCCAAATCTTTCCGAACCGGTTGGACTATTTCCACAACAGGAAGTTCGGCTTTTTTTTCATCAGCTTTTTTCTTGCCACAACCAAGAGTCCCGGCCAGGGCGACACAACAAAATATCAAGATCAGTTTGTTTTGGAGTTTCATACGCTTCTCGCTTCCTTCATCCTCTCAATAATTATTCAGGTAATTCATCTGTTCCAATTGCTTGTTTAAGTTTTGCCATTCCAGTCAGGTAACCTGATACCGCCTGGGCTTGATTGACTTTGGCAGTGGTTAATGACAATTCAGCATCAGATACATCCAGAGTGGTGGCCCGACCGTTTTCATAAGCCACTTTTGCCATCTTCAGGGAGATATCGGCCAAAGAGACCGATTCCCCGGTTGAAGCAACCAGTTCCTGCTGTTTAATAATTTCCCGGATGGTCTGTTCCACTTCAGTCTGGGCATTTAACAGGGCTTTTTCATAGGATAATCGAGACTGTTCCAAAAGCGCTCGTGCTTCATTGACCTGTCCCAGGGTCTTTAATCCTTCAAAGATATTCAGTTTCATTTTGACATAAGAACTCCAGGTATCATATTCCCGGGAATTATACCCATCAAAATCATTATGGTACCAGCTGTAACTCCCTCCCACCGAGACGGTTGGATAATACTGGGATTTACGGAGTCCCAGGTAGGACTCATATTGTTTAATGATCAGCTGTTTACTGACCAATTCAGGCCGATTTTCTTTAGCCACCGGCCATATCTTATCGACGGATGGCGTATAATCCACATAATCCAGGGAATCTTTCAGCTGGATAGTGCTGTCCGGGGGAAGGTGAAATAATTGATTCAGGGACTGCCGGGCTTTGATCTGGTTGTTCCGAGCCGTGATAAAATCAGTTTTAGCATTAGCAACATCCACTTTTGCCCGTGTCACATCAAACTCGGTATTGACCCCCTGATTAAATCTGATTTCCGCTTGCTTCAGATGGTCTTGGGCAATATTAAGGGCTTCTTCATTTACTTTTGCCAGGGCTTCCTGCAGGAGTACATTGTAATAAGCCGCTGTTACCTGGTAGCGGATACTCTGCCGAACTGAACCCATCAGGACTTCCTGGTTCTTGAAATAAGCCTTGGCACCTTTAGTGGCATTTTCAAACTTGCCAAAGGTCAAGATCGGCTGGCTGGCTTCCAGGGTTGTAAACATCTGGTTGCCATCCAATCCATCACTCAGGGTTCCACTGAGATTTTCCGCATACATATCTTCAACCGTCAGGTCAACCTGTAGCAGCCAATCCGCCCGGGATTGAACATATTGGGCCTTAGCTACTTTGATTTGCTCCTGTTGAGTTTTGATATCCGGATTACGGGTATATGCCAGATCCACAGCTTCTTCAAGACTTAAGCTCTCGGGAATCGGACTCTCCACAGACAGTTGGGTGGATGGACCAGCCATAACCGTCACAGTAAACAAAGAAACAAAAATACCTTTAAAAAAAAGTCTCCTCATAAATTTATATCCTCGCAAAAGAATTTATGGAAAGTTGATGGCTTTCCCGCTCAGTTATTCTTATTTCTTCTCACAACACAGTTTTTGATGCATTGACACGATATCGTTGAAATATTCTTCAACTGAAGTTTTATTGGCTTCTTCCCGAAGCCGCTGAACCATAATCTGAGTTATCCTCAATAATTCCTGTTGTTCAGTCTCATTTAGCATCCCGATTAACAGTTTCATATGGGCATGCTTTTTTTCATGCATTTCTTTGATGACTTTTTCTCCCTGATCAGTTAAGGAAACTCGGACCACTCTTCGATCGGTCTCATCACGGGTTCGTTCGACAATCCCCAATTTAACTAATCGGTCGGTAATGCCGGTCAATGTCGGCATTGCGACACTTAATATATGGGATAATTCAGTCATGGTCAGACTTCCAAAAAATCGAATGACCATGGATGTGGTAAACTGTCCTTCAGTCAGCCCTTTGTCGGTTAAATCCATTGATCCTAGATTCTTTCTGAGCAGCCAGAAAGCCATTTCTCCAACTAATAATCCAAATTTATCTTCAACGTTTTTATTCTTTTCGTTCATTTATGGCTCTTTATTTCAGTTAGCCTAATAGTTCATAAAGGCTAAATATTAGTTTATAGGATATTTAGGGCAAGGTCAACCAAAAAAAACAGGTACAACCCCTAAGAGAGAATTCAACAAAGGAAACCCATATCAGGGCCGAGTTTTTTTGGGGGTTTTGAGACTCTTTTCGTAGGACTTGATAGCCTGTTCGATTGCATTATTAGAACGGCTGTAAGTCTTGGCCTTAGCCAATCTTTGCCGTAAATCAGTACTGGGAGATTCCTTCAACAATTCCGTATAGATCAATTGGGCTTTGATATACATTCCCCGGCGCATATAAGCATCGGCTAAATTAGCCATTTCATTAACTGCTTCCTGAATCATATTTTTAGCATGGTAGAGTTCAGAAAGCTTATAAGCGGCCGCATCATTAATCGGATTTAGCTGTAACATCCGTTTAAATTCATCAATTTTCTTCTGTTCTTCTGGATTCAGGGGGATAATCGGTGCTGCCTCTGGTTTTTTCTTATCTGACTTAATCTCTCTGGCGCCACTAGGCTTATCAGAAGTCTCTTCAGGAGAAGAAGCCGGGGCTGTTTCGAGTTTCTCACCCATAGATTCCAGTTTTTTCCGGGCTTCTTGAACCTCTGAGTCCAGCTCCAATACTTTGTAGTAATATATCTTGGCATTCTCAACATCTCCCTGATTCCGATAGCAATTAGCCAGGGCCAGGTAATCATCCACTAATTCATACTCTAAGCCAATCTCCATAAATGCATTGATATATTTCAATCGAATATCAATATCTTCAGGGTCGTAAAGAAGCTGTTCCTGGTAATATTCCACTAAATCCTCAGGGCTAAGAGAAGAAAGGTCAGCGTCTCCAGTGCCTGAAGGGGCCGCTGCTGCTTTTGTTTCCTTGGGAACCGGTTTATCTTCCGGCTTGGAAGAAGTTACCTCTACGGCTTGAGGTGAAGGGACAGGGGGCGGAGCGGGTTGCACCTGCTCTGCCTTTTCTTTAGAAATGGGTTCTGGTTCCGGAGCTTTTTTGGCAAATACTTCTTTCCAGGGACCTTCCAATTCAGCATAAGGATTATAACCCTGTGGAACTTCCCCAGAATCATCAGGTTGTGGAGGAATCTCATCCAAGGGAGTAATAGGGTCATGCTCAGTTTTTACCGGAGGAACAATTTCCCTGGCTGGAGGAGGAGGCAGGGGTTCACTGGCCGGTGGTCTTGGTGTAACAATAGGCATTTTCCCCAGGGGAGATAATTCTTTTACAGGTTTAGGACCCTCAAATATCGGGGCAGCAGGTTTTTCAGGTTCAGGTTCCTTCTTATTCTTGAGAACCTCATCAAAAGGCACCAATTCCTCAACCGGCTGTGGACCATCCTTTACAGGCGTCGAATCATCCTTAGGCTCATCCTTGGGTTTAAAAACCTCATCCCAGGGGGATGTATCATTCTTCGGTTGATTTTGAGAATTGTTCAATGGATCATCTAATGGTTGAATTGGCATTCACACTTTCTCCTGATACTCTATTAACCCTGTTTTAAGCCAGTGATTTCACTAAAACTGACTCCCTCTATGCATAGTTATAACTCAATATGGGCTCTTCTTCAATAAAATCATCTTCAACCCAATACTTAATGAAGGATTAAAAGAAGGAAAGAGTTACCCATAGTAAGGATTTTGGGCATCAATATCTGATTTTCAGCTGTCTCCATAAAGTATAATAATGGCGTAAATCTCCTGTCAAATATTAATATTTTCAATAACCTGGTTCCAATTTAATCAGCAAAAAAAGCTCGTTTATACCCCAACAGCCGGGCATATTGACCGGGTTCATTGGATATAAAGCGGCTGAAACGCTGGGCCAGTTGGTTGGTATTCACCTCAATATCCTTCTCCGGATCGCCTGTTTTTATCATTTGCAGGGGTTCATCCAGAATAACCTGATGCTGATATGAAGGATGCATCCTTTTGGTATAAAGAGGCAACAGGACCGCTCCTTCCCTTAATGCCATGGCAACCGGTCCCTTGGAAAAAGAGGCTTTGCGTCCGGCTAATTCTACATATATCCGGTTTTTTCCCCCAGCCCCATCAATGGCTATTGCCAATAACTCATTTCTTTTCAGGCAACGAAATGCCGGCAACAGGGTTTTCCCCAAATAAATATAATGTGCAGGAAGAGTCAGTTCCAATGAATGCATCAATTCCAGAACCCGTTTTAACATCGGAGTGGGTGGAGGCATGCCATTATCTATTTCTTTCAAAGGTTTCTGAGTTTCTTTCAAGGAATCTGGAATATGGTTTTCAGAATCCATTTCAGCCTTTAAATCTTCAGGACTTAACCCAACCTGATTCAAAAGATACCCTCGATGGCCCAGGGCTGGCATCAACATTTGAGGATTTCCTGAATGGATATGAGCCAACACGACACCTTTCCCTTCGGTTAAAGCCTTTTCTAAATGAGCCAAACCTACCAATTCCGTATAGGATTCAATGGGTTCTGTCATTAATTTGGGATACAACAGGACATCTATCTGATTTAGAAAAAACATCCGGACCCCTTCTTTAACAATAGCTTCAATTTCTGCCTCAGAGAGGATTCTGCCCAAATCCATCCGTAGCAGTTCATCCCGAGTCTTTTGTTTACGCCGCCCATTCAGACGGTAAACAATTTCTGCCATGCCATCGGCTATCTGATAGGCCCAGCGAATCGGCCAAACCATTAAAAACCATCGCAAAGGATACCAGAATATCCATCGGGAGAAATCTTTTAATAATAATTTTATGAATATCATACTTATATTTCACCTGGTGGGGGTCCCGGAGGACGCAGCATTTTTTTAAATAAATCTATTTCATCCCGGCTGAAGGTTTTCAGCAGAATCAATCCCATTCCATAAACAGTCAGCCCAAGAGGAATAACCCGATACCAGGATAGTCCCAATAAGAAATATGACATTCCAAAAGCTAGAGCGGCGGCCAGAAAAGGTTTAGGTAACAGTTTTATGATCTCCATCAACCGGATAGAACCTCGAAGATGATAAAAAAGAATCAGGAATAAGGCACTGTAGGCTGATAAGGTCCCTATGCTGGCCCCAACTGCGCCCATCTTGAAATGCATTATCAGAAGATAATCAACTCCCAGGTTAACTGCCAGGCAGGTACCATTAGCAATATAGAGGGCTTTCTGTTTACCCTGGGCAATCAGGGCATGGCTCATTAATAATTCACTGAAAACAAAAAAAGTCCCCCAAATAAGAATCTTCAAGCAAAGCCCTGAAGAAGCAAAAGCTTGGGTAAAAATAAGGGTTATCAGAGGTTCTGCATAATAAAAGACAAATATCATGATAGGCAGGCTGAGAATCCAATAAAGCTTAAAGGCCTTTAGAAATATTAGTTCGAAAGGGTCATCGGCATCTCCCCGGTCATGGGAATGGACCGCCCGGGATAATACCGGAAACAGGGCGGTGGTCAATGCCAGAGGCAGAATATGTAATTCCAGTAAAATCCGGTAAGGATAATAAAACAAAGCTACTTCCTTAAAATTGGAAAGAACTTTCAAAAGAATCACATCCACTCGAAGATAACCTTGGGTCAGAAGAAGGGCAATTCCAATCGGCAGGGCTTCCAGGAAAAGGGTTTTTACCCGGCTCAGTTCCATGGTGCCGGCAGGTATTGCCAGCTTTTTACTTAACTGGATAACATAAAACAATCGGGCATAAGCCCCTATTCCTGTTACCAGAAACAAGACCAGCCAGTGTAGTTTAAACAAGATGACAAGGCCGGTGCCTGCCAGGCAGAATAACCTGAAAAGAATGGCGGCATATGCCTCATATTCCATATGCTCAAAAGCATTGAACAGATTGATATAATTCCAGGCAATGACATTACCGAACTCCGCCGCCATTGCCACCAGAAGTCCCCACTTCAATTGAGGAGGCATAGAGGTAAAAAAGGCCACCCCCAATAATAATATGACCGCTAATAAGCCCAGCAACACCCTTAACACCAAGGCTGAAGCCAGGTAATCAGGAGCCAGCTCCCGATTCCGGGCCACATCCCGGATGATAATCTGCGCCAATCCGGCATTGGCCAAAGTAAAAGCTAACCCTACCAAGGTAGCCAGATAGACATATTCCCCATTTACCTCAATCCCGAAATATTTCACCAAGTATCGGGCTGATAACCAAATCAGCAGAATTCCCCCGCCAACATCAACTCCTCGGGCAATTAAGACAAATATAGAATTTTTAAATACAGTCCGGGGTTGTCCGGGAAACATAGACGATTTTTCCATCCTGACCTTTCAATCCTTAATCTACTTTCTATCCTTATCAAACAAAAAGAAGGGAGTACCTGAAAGCAGGTAAAATCTCCCTTCCTGAAATAGGCTGATTAATACCGGGAACTTCCATAGGTCAGCCAGAATATTGATTCAATAAAATTCCCTGGCTTTCCACCTTATAATCTTTCATAAGTTGGCCTGCCCGCTCCAGAGAGGCCCGTTTGGTTCTACCTGAACGGCAAACCAGGTAAGTGATACCGGCTCCTTTGGCCAGATGCAGTCCCAGTCTGGATGATTCCATTGCCGGGGTATCGATTATTACCACATCCGTATGAAGCTCCAGTTCCTTGAGCCATCCTTGAAGCTTCTCAGGGTCCATACCAAGGTCTCGGTCAAAGTTCCGATATTCAATCCCTGCCACATTAATCATCTCCAGAGAATGTTCGCTTCCCCCGGGAACCATGGAAACCTTATGGCCTGCTGACTGAAAGATTCTGGCTAAAGCCAAAGCGGCACTGGTCCTGCCATCTCCTGATTGGGGGCTTAACAGGCAGATACTTCTGGCTCCCCCAGCAGATTTCTTCAGGGTCCAATCGGCTACAATCTCTTTCAGGTATTCTTTTTCTTCTTTGGTGATGGGTTCAAAAGTCGAATCCAACCGGGGAACGGTACCGATAACCGGTAATCCGGTCACAGACCGAAACTCTTCCTCACTGAATCCTTTTCCCTCCAGGTAATCGGCCAGAAAGACAAAGACAACCCCGGCGCCTATAGCTAATATAAGGGTAATCAACAGAATTTTTTTCTTCTTTGGGAAGTAGGTGTAACTTTTCAAGGTGGTTTTATCAGTAGGGACCTGAACGGGGGCCAGGACGGCCATGTTTGTAATATGGGAAGCCTCAATGCCTCGAGAAGCCTCCAATTGGCTATAACAGGAAGATAATCGCTCCTGTAAGGAACCGACCTTTCGCATAATCTGTTTATACCCCAGTTCCTTGGCGGAAAGGTCATCCAGTTTACCGATAATATCATTTTTCTGCTGGGTCAGGACTCCCAATCGAGCTTTTGACACCACATCATTGATTTCCATGTTACCCAGATTTTCCAATAGGCTGCTAAGGTAAGTATTCCGGTTTTCTTGTTCCTGAGAAAAAGATTTCTCCACTTCCTGCTTCAGTTGGACTCGGAGAGTTTCAATCCGGTTCTTTGCTGCTTTAACATCGGGATAATCCTCGGTATAAACCAGCAACTGAACAGCCAGGTTGCGTTCCTGATCCAATAAGGATTGTTTCAAGGTTTGAATATAGGGATTGGCTGAATAAGAGCGGCTTTCCAGCCGAAGTTCAGGTTGTTTTTTG
>DIVR01000017.1 GCA_002428325.1 bacterium UBP4_UBA6127 | reverse complement strand
GAACCCAGGGTATAAGAATCGGTAGTTTGCCAATCCATCCAGCTTCCATCCATTTGATTTCGAGTTCTTTCTTTCTCCATCAGGATATTGATTCCATCAAAGAAATACTGGGTTTGTTGGTCATTATCGAAATAAAGATAATGACTTCTCAGGACTCTTTCCCCCATAGAATTATAGGTATACTCCGCCATTGGGTAATCTATATTGGAGACTTGAGTTATCAGGTTTTCTTCATTCCATTGGAAATACCTAATATCGATTGCGCTGGTTTTCTCAATCTGATTTCCATTTGAATCATAAGCATAGGTAATAACAGCTCCGTTAGTTGTGCTGGAAGTCAATTGATTCAGGATGTTATAAGCGTAGTAAGTGGTGGTGGCTCCATTGATAAGCCGGGACCGATTGCCCACCGAGTCATACGCATATCTTAAGTCATAGTCAGGAGTATCATATCGAAATTCCCGAGTTAACCTGTGCAAGGAATCATATTGGTAGTAAGTATCATTATCCTGCATATCCGTCATGGAAGTCCGATTTCCATCCGGGTCATAGTTATAGGTATAACGGCCTATTTCAGTAGTCGTATGATTATAAATAAAATCATCAAAGCGGGTATTGGCCGCCTGGGAATAAAGGCCAATTTTCCCGCTCCCGATACTCCCATAGATGTATGACAGCTTCTTTTCATATCCCAAGGATTCCAGTTTCCAGAGAGAGGCCGTATTCCCTGAAATTGTCAGTCTCAGCCTTATCGGATAATCCCCTGCCCAAGCGTAAGATAGGCTGGTATCTACCACCAGAGAACCGCCCATTTCTTTATGGCCTAGTTTTAACTTGCCTTCAGCTAAATCATATCCGGCAAATTTAAACACAGGACCAAACAACCCATTAAAGAAATACTCATATAAAAGATATCCGTTTTGATCCGTAACTGTTGTTAATGGATAGACTGTCGCTTCAAGATTAGAAACACTCAGGGTTCCTGCCGGGGCATAAGTAACCACAGACATGGACATGTCCCAGGGATTATAGATTCGTTCTATTTTACTGGATACCATACTCCAATCATCCAAACCCAAATCACTTTCCCAATTGCCACCCATGCTGGTCCGGTTAAAATTATCAGTGGGTTTATAGACTTTATTTCCAAGAACCTTGGAGCCGCAAGCGCAGGTATCATATTCATAAGCCGTAAATAATCCGTTTGGGTAAATTTCTAATGTTTTTCTTCCCAATGAATCATAAGCATATTGAGTCCATTGGTCATAAGTATAGTTATGAACCATCAAAACATCACTAAGCGGGTCATATACATAACCATAAATATTCCCGTCAGGGTCTTTGACTCCTGTTCTTCGTCCCAGGTTATCATAAGCGTAACTGATAGTGCCCCAGGGATTGCTGTAGCTGGTATTTCTGCCCAATGAATCATATTTCCAATAAACCATCCCTACATAAGGGTCATTCATGGAAGTTAGGTTTCCATTGGTATCATAATAAAATCGAACTGTTGTTCCGGTATCATAGACTCGGGTTGTCAGCCAACTGAGAGAATTGTAATAATACCAACTCCTATGGGCTTTAGAGTCTAGTTTTGTCGTTACATTATCAAACCGGTCATACCCATATTGGGTATATTGGTTGGCGGCATCCGTTTCCTTGATAAGCCGATTCCGTAAATCATATTCATAGGAAGTAGTTTGATTTTTGGCATCAGATACATTGACTAAAAGCCCTCGGGTATTATATTGATATTTAGTCAATCCTCCTTGGCTGTTTTTATAGGTTGTAAGTTGAGATAAACAATTAAAATAATAGTCTGTCCTATGCCCCATCGGGTCTATAATCGTGGTTTGATTTCCATAAGCATCACAATAGAAGAATGTGGTGGTTGCGTCTGGCTTCACCAGCATGGTCATCTGGCTGTAACTATCATAAAATGAGCGGGTAACCTGTCCCAGGGGATCCACAGAACAGGTCTGATTCCCATAAGCATCATAATAGAATCGGCTGATATTCCCTAAAGCATCTTGGGTAGAGTTCAACCACCGTTTGGATGTGTCATATTCATACCAGGTTCTGTTTCCGTAACAATCTATTTCACAAGTTAAGAAACTATACCAATGGGTCGTATCGTACTCAAAATATGATTTATTCCCAGCTGAATCCTGGCTGCAAGTTACATTACCCAGGCTGTCAAACCAATGGTTCCGGATATTCATTCCCCGAGTGGTGGATGAAGTCAGGTTCTGATGGTCATCCCAAACATAATTTTCTGAGACTCCATCCGCATAATCAGACCTTTGAACAATATGTTTCCCGGGGTCAAACTGGTAGCCTGATACCCTTAAAGCATTTCCATTGACATCCCGGACGGTTACCCTTCCATAACTCCACCAATCTGAATAGGAATAATCCGCCGTATTCCCGTACATATCAGTTACCTGGATGAGCCTTCTTCCGGTATCCGAATTAGGATATAAAAAGTTTTGATACTTATAGAAATATAAAACAGTGGAACCCGCATAAGAATCTTTGATGGAAGTAATTTCGGCCCAGGTATTATTAACAGCCGCTGTGGTTTCATAGCCATATTCCACATAGTAATTATCCGGCCAGGTAATCCGCTTTAATGCCCCATGGACCAGATTGTCATAGCTATAACTGATAGAATGGTTATTATGGTCTGTTACAGATGTTAATCGGTAAGTAAAATCATTATAAGGAATTGAATAACCCAAAAAGAATCCTCTGCCATTATCGTCCAAAACAGCGGTTATCTTTCCATAGGTGGAAGCTATGGCCGTATTTTGCCCATAATAATACCGGACAGTGGCTCCGGCATAATTGGAATACCAGATAATAACAGCCGTCTGGCTGGAAAAAAGAGTGTCATAAGCGTAGAGGAAGCCGCTTCTATTTTCCATCAAATAAGGATTCCCGCCGGAAGGTGGCCTGACCTTAATATAATCTGAATAATTAGCCCAGTTTCCCTCAGAACTATCTACTATTGTGTAAAAACAATTATCCCCGGCTCTGATCAAAGGGATATAATCGCCATTACTTTTGAAAATATACGCCGTATCAGTAGCCAGCAAATAGATAAACTGGTCATGGTTCAAATGCCAGCTTCTTCCCCATTGATTTTCCCATCGCATAAAGGGACTGAAATGCCAGGCAGATGAATATTGATGCCCGATACTGATACTCAAACCGCCTTTGACTGGAAAAGATAATTCAGAAAATCTTGTAAAAGTGTTTTCTCTCCCCATGTTACACCCTAATTCGGTAGCCACCTTGCCCCCTCGCCCCCGGCTTCCATTTCCTTTAGTTCCGGTGGAAGCATTCCCGCTTCCTTCGGTATTGGGGCAGCTCTCGCAATCAGGACATCCTCCATCAGGTGGATTGCTTTGACCATTTCCACAATTCGCTGAATTATTCTGAGGCTGGTCATCCCCTCCCCAGATTTTTGCCATTTCCTGGGGTTTCAATTCTGAATAGCGTGGGTTCTTTTTCCTGGAGGCCAGATTGTTATCTTTTGCAGGCTGTATCATTAATGCATATCCTGTATATTGATTCTTAAAATCTTGATATTTGCATTTCTGATTTTCACCCTGGGGGTCTGTAAAGTATATTTTATCCCCTTTAATTTGGGTTACAGCGATAAAATGGTCTTTCTGCCAATGGTTTAATTGGACAATCATCGGCAAGGGCAGTTTTTTGAATCCCTGATAAGATGCCTTATACCCTTTGGCTTCATATCCTAATTGTTTGGCGGCTTTGGCTAAACCTTCAAAGCTGGTTCCCTTGGACTGATGCTCCGATAAGGTTATTATTTCTTCAATTGATTTTTTGTCTCCATAGAAAGATAAAATAGATTGCAAAGCAATAGGCCCGCAAAGATTGTTGGATAGATCTGCCGCCCCAGCCATGCTTTTTGAAGGGTCTTCATTTTTAGCTGATCTTATTCCTTCTAAATCTTTTAACTGTTCTAATTCTATTTTTGCTTCACCGGCCAACCGGCTTTGCGGAAATAATTCAATTAATTTCTGAGTTTCTTGCCGGGCTCCTTCCCAATCCCCTTTTCCATAATAACAGCGGGCTAACTCCCTTTGGGCATCGGCGGCTATTTCTTGATCGGAGAATTCCTTAACGGTATTCCTTAATGATTCAATGGCTTGATTCCATCGGCCTTTCTGTAAATGGCAAAATCCAATAGCATAAGAACATTTTGCTAAAACATCTTGGTGTTGGCTGTCTCCACTGTAGGTTGATAATACTTTGCTGGCTTCCTCGATGGCATTATCCCACTGGTTCTGCTGTGTCAGTGTATATACTTTTAAATACCGGCATCGCATGGCTGGAAAAGTGGCAGGATAATTCTTGATGCATTCTTCTAATACTTTATCAATCTTGCCGAATTCCGGGATTCCCTGATTCCGATGAGAATTAAACAGCAAGATTCTTCCCATACCCTCTAAGGCTATGGGAATTGTGGTACTCTCTGAATATTGGACCGTAATCTTGCTGAAAATTGATAAGGCTTCTTCATAATTTCCGGCTTTCCAGGCGGAATCCCCCTGTTGCAGCATTTCCTCAGGTGTTACCGCCATGACAGGCTCCATGAAGATCATCACGATTACTAAGAAGAGATAGGAAAGAAGGTTATTGAATTGAATTGAATTGAATTGAATTGAATTAGTCAGTCTAGCCATCATCGTTCTCCTGTTTGTTTTTTTGGGAATAACGAAGTGCTCCCTGCGCTCACGTTACAATTATTATCATATCAGCAGCTTATTTGTCAATAGGAATAAATATTTATCATGGTTTATGAAAAATAAATTCATATACGCATTAAATGACCAATTCATCCAAAACCATCAAAATATGATGTTTATATCACTACTGTCCAATAAATATTAAAGGATAAAAAGAAGCCGTCCAGACTTGAAGTGAGTAAAATATTCTTTCACCGCAAACACCCCCTGGAGAAAAGAATGGTATAAGCTTTCGTTCCGGATGGACAATCAATGATAAAAATTCAAACACAAAGCTAATAAACTGATGGGACCTGATAACCAGAGGAGTTTGTGAGAATGTCCGGTAACCATCAGACCATGGAGATCCCTGTACCAGAGACCCTCACTATAATCATTCCCTTTTTTTGAAAACCAGAAATTCTTAAGTTTCCCCCAACCGGAAGCTTCCGGCAGTACAGGATTTATTCCAGGACCATTTTCCATCTAGAGCTCCCTATCACCGAGATGAAGAAATCATACTGTTGACACAACTATACCCCTGAGGTGAATGATTTGTCCAGTTTAATAATCGTCCGAGAACCTTAAGCTCCGGTCCGCTTAAACCGTTTTTCCAATTCGGTTTTAGAGAGCCGGATAAGGGTAGGCCGGCCATGAGGGCAGGTATACGGATGCAGAGTTTCTCCCAATTGTTTAACCAGGGTTTTCCATTCCATCTCATTCTGGTAATCCCCCGCTTTAATGGCAGCCCGGCAACTCATGACCGCCGCCATCTGGTACCGGATTTCATCGGTGGGCAGCTGTCCCGAAAGGGACCCGAAAGAATCCAACAGGTCTCTGAGCAATTCCTTAGGCTCGGCGCTGTCAATCAGGGAGGGGAGAGAACGGATGGCATACGAATTCTTACCCACCGATTCCACTTCCATCCCCATGGTTTTTAATTCTTCCTGGTATTCTTCCAGCAGAGCGGATTCCCGGGCGGATAATTCCACTACTTCCGGAATCAACAAAGGTTGGATCATCGGAGCCTGGTTTTCCATCTTGGGAAGGAGCCGGTCAAAAAGAATTCGTTCATGGGCCGCATGCTGGTCCAGTATCAACAGGTCTGATCCGCTGCGGCAGATTATATAGGTTTCATCCAGCTGGGCAAGCGGTTCCAGAAAAGGCAGCTTATCCTGAAAAAGGGGAGTTTCGGCAGCAATCGCCGGAGAGGCAGATTCGGCCGCGCACAGGGGCCTTTTCCTCTTAGGAGATTCTATCTCCTGAGGGACTGCCGTTTCACCCAATCCCGGTAATCCGGGTCCATGGGATTCAACCTCCTCAGAGACAGGACTGGATTTCCGATGGCTGATAGCTTCCCTGACCATCTGGGTAAAATCACTTTTTCGGTAATCCCGTTTCACCTGGGATGGAGATGTCCAGCCTCCCCCTTGAGTGGAATTCCCAGATTTGAGATGACCCGGATGGAGTGGCGCCTGAAAATGGGTTATCCCTGTATTATTGAATGGAGGCTGGTTTAATAAGGGTTCTTTGAGCTGTTCCACCGGTTCCACAAAGGAGGTCTGGATTTCAGGAATCACGGACTGGCGGCGAAGGGTCTGCCGGACAGCTTCCACGACAGCCTGTTGAATATCCCTTTCATGGCGGAACCGAACTTCCCTTTTGGCGGGATGGACATTCACATCCACCAGTCGGGGATCGATTTGCACAAAGACAATTCCCACCGGGAAACGGCCGGTCATAAGAAAACCATGATACCCTTCCTGAACGGCAGCATTCAGCAATCGGCTGATGACAAAACGGCCATTCACAAAGGTCATGAAATGAGACCAGTTTATTCGGGTATAGGCAGGACGGGCAATAAATCCGGAAATATCCAACCCATCCCCCGGAGTATAAGAAGCTGCCAGTAATTCACGTTCGGTCTCTTTACCGAGAATATCCACCACCCGGTCTCGAAGTTCAGGCGTGGATGATAACCGAAGAGTTTCTTTTCCATCCATCAACAATCTGAAACTAACGGATGGATAGGCTAATGCCAGATGGGTGATAGCCGAAGTGATATGATTGGTTTCAGTCGTATCACTTTTCAGGAATTTTAACCGGGCCGGGGTATTAAAAAACAGTTGATAGACAGAAAATGAAGTCCCTACCGGAGCGCCGGTTTCCGTTACATCAATAAAATTTCCCCCATCAATCTGGATACGGGTCCCCGAAATCGACTCTTGAGTCCGGGTAATCAACTCCACTTTGGAAATGGAAGCAATGCTGGGCAGGGCTTCTCCCCGAAATCCCAGGGTACTGATGGCAAAAAGGTCTTCTTCTGTTTTCAGTTTGCTGGTAGCATGCCGTTCAAAAGCCAGAGCGGCATCTTCCCGAATCATGCCCGACCCATTATCTACCACCCGGATGAGTTTTTTTCCGGCATCCCGAATTTCCACTGTGATTTGGGTTGCTCCGGCATCAATGGCATTTTCCAGTAATTCTTTTACCACGGAGGCGGGCCGTTCAACTACTTCCCCGGCAGCAATCTTATTGGCTATCTGTTCTGGCAATACCTGGATTTTGGGCATAATCAAACATTATACCTTCTCCCCTTCCCTGGGGAAAGTTAGAATCTTTATAGATTGAATTGAGTAGCTGAGAAATGGGACCGGAGATAATATTGGTTTTATCTTGAATCTTACTCTGCAGGAATCGATTCCGGGGCAGACAAATGGAAACTCAAACCCTTTTTGACAAGAACCCCCATTGGATAGGAAAGGCTTTTGACAGCTGTCAAAATATTAACTCTATTCGTTTCAATGCTATGAGATTTTGACAGCTGTCAAAAAGATATTCAGGGAGAAATCCTTAGCCTGATACGGGATCCTCCCTGAAAGCTTATTGGATTTCGAGGAATTTCTCCGATACCAGATTACACGCAGGACATTTATCAAAACTGAGGGTTTCCACGGTATATCCGCAGATTGGGCAGACATAGATGGTTCTGGGTCCGGAATTTTTCCGGGATTCCAGTTCAGCTAAAGCTTCCGTATAAAGAACCGCATGGCAGATTTCAGCGTCCAGGGCATATTCAAATGTCCGCAGGGCGGCTTTATTGCCTTCGGCCTCCGCTATTTTAATAAACTCAGGATACATGACATCCTTTTCATAATTTTCCCCATGAAGGGCATCTCTGAGGTTTTCCTCAGTGGTTTTGATTTCGGGGAGTTTGATATCCGCCTTGGGAGTTCCACCCATCTGCACAATCACTTTGGCATGATTTTTAAAATGGATTTCTTCTGCCGTTGCCGTTGCCCTGAAAAGGCTGGCGATTGCGCCATATCCTTCTTCATCAGCCTTTTTGGCATAGGCCGTATATTTTGCATGGGCATTCGATTCCCCATTAAAAGCAACCATCAGATTATCAAGGGATTTCATCACAATTCCTCCTGTATTATTATGAGACCAGTCTCGGCAATCATTATACCCTGAAGATTATTTTATTCTCCATTAAAATAACTGGGATGACGTTAAAAAGAGGTATAATAAACGAAATTTTATAAATACCCCGCGGAGAGATATCTTCATGAAAACTCATCTCAAATCTTTTCTGGTCCTTGGGCTGACAGCTCTTCTGGCAGTCGGATTAAGTTCAACTCCCTCCCTTCTGGCCGGTGCCGCTCCGGCTGTGTCCCGTAACCTGACAGGGACCCGGGCGGATGGGTATCGAGGCATCTGGTTTACCCTGGGCCAACTCAGCCGGTATGGCGATAAATACTCAGGAGGATTAGGCACCTATACGGCAGACCATATCCCGGTGGCAGTCTATGCTCCCAAGGCTAAAAAGACTTTCTTTGTCTATGGGGGAACGATTCCGGGCCAAAAACACCTGCTGATCATGTGTTCCTATTATGACCATAAGACAGGATTAGTCCCCAGACCCACTGTGGTGTATGACAAAAAGACGGTAACAGACCCCCATGATAATGCCAGCCTTTCCATCGATAAAAAGGGATATATCTGGATTTTTATCAGCGGCAGAGCCACTTCCCGGCCGGGGTATAAATATCGCAGCACCCAACCTTACAGCATTGATAAATTCGAGCAAATTACCAAAGAAGAAATGACCTATCCCCAACCCTGGTATGTCAAAGGAAAAGGATTCTTCCATCTGTTTACCAAATATTCCAATGGCCGGGAACTCTATTGGGAAACCAGTAAAGACGGCTACCAATGGTCTGAAGACCATAAACTAGCGGGTTTTGGAGGCCATTACCTGGTCTCAAATAACCGAAAAAACCAGTTTATCCTGGCTTTCAACTGGCATCCCGGAGGAATTGTCAATAAAAGAACCAATCTCTATTACCTGGAAACCCGGGATTGGGGTAAAACCTGGCGTAATGTCCAGGGTAAAAAACTGGACATCCCTTTAACAAAACCTCTCAATGGGGCTTTGGTGAAAAATTACCAGAAAGAAGGAAAACTGGTCTATATCCATGATATCCAGTTTGATAAAGATAAAAGGCCTGTCATCCTCTATACCACCAGCACTACCTTTGAACCGGGACTGGTCTATGGGCCTCGAATCTGGAATACAGCCCGATGGACAGGCAAAGAATGGGATTTTCGAAGAGCCGCTGATTCCGACCATAACTATGATACCGGCTCTCTTTATATTGAAAAAGATGGCACCTGGCGGATTTTCGGCCCGACAGACCAAGGACCTCAGCCGGGAGGCACCGGGGGAGAGGTCGTTATCTGGACCAGCCATAATAAAGGCATGACCTGGACCCGGGAAAAACAGGTAACCTCCCAGAGTGAATTTAATCATAGCTATGTTCGCAGGCCTCTTCATGCCCAACCAGATTTTTATGCATTCTGGGCCGATGGGGACCCTAATAAGTTTTCAGAATCCCGGCTTTATTTCTGTAATCAGGCAGGAGACAAAGTCTGGGTCCTTCCCTATAAAATGAAAGGACCTTTTGAAGCCCCCAGACTGATAACCCATTAACCCGAATAATATCAAGTCCCTAAAACGGGGCAGGACAGTCTCTTGCCCCGTTTAAGAGAGTCAAATTCCCCCCTAATCCCTTTTCCCTGATAAAATAAATGGTAGAAAACACTCCCTCCGTCTCTTTAAAGGGGCTGAGGGCTTTATTTTATAAGGATACTCATGTCATCCAATTCGACCCCACAATCTGATTCAATTTCGGAGCCAGACCCAGGCTGTAACCATCAGCCTGGGTCAGACTTCGGTATTTCACCCAAAGCCGGGCGGAATTTAAAGCTCCTGATGGCGGCCACTTTTATGGTGGGGTTGTCCATGGCCATGAATATGGCTCTCTATAACAATTTTCTGAAAGTCGTGCTGAATGGGGAGCCGCTCAAACTGGGCCAGGTAGAATCCTTCCGGGAAGTACCGGGTTTTCTGTCCGCTTTCCTGAATGGAGCCATGGCCTTTTTACCCGAACCGATCAGCGCCGGGATTTGCCTGATACTGATGGGAGCGGGGTTTGCCGGATATTACTGGGCTTCAGGGATAGGCAGCCTGATGCTTTGGTCTTTCATCTCCAGCGTAGGACTTCACCAGTGGATGCCCCTCTCAGGGTCCTTAGGGTTAACTTTGGCCCCGGCCCACCGCAGGGGGGAAATCCTGGGAAAAATCACCAGCATCGGAGCTATTGGAACGGTTTTGGGGTATTTTCTGATTGCGGTCTTAGCCAAAATAATGGGTTCCGGGATGGAATCTTTCTACAAATATATGTATTTTGTAGCCGGGTTAATGGCATTTCTTGGCGCTTTACTGATTTTTCGAGTCAAAGAAGGCAAGAAAACCAAACCCCGGTCCCGGCTGATTTTCAAGAAAAAGTATGGGTTATTTTACCTGCTCAACTTCCTTCAGGGTTGCCGGAAACAGGTATTTGTGACCTTTGCCACCTTTGCCCTGGTATTGAATTATTCCACCGGACCCGGCGCCATGGCTGTGCTTCTCTTCATCAACTATCTGGTGGCTTTTGCCTTATCGCCCATTTTTGGGAAATGGATCGATAAATTCGGGGAGAGGAAAGTCCTTTCAGCCAATTATCTGCTACTGGTACTGGTCTTCCTGGGGTATGCCCTCATTCATGAGAAATACACTCTTTATTTCCTCTATTGTGTGGATAATGTCATGTTTATCTTCAGCATGGCCTTAAACACCTATCTGGGGAAAATAGCTCCTAAAGAAGATTTAACCGGAACCCTGGCGATGGGAATTACCATCAATCATATCGCCGCGGTCTCTGTTCCCCTGATAGGGTTTTATGCCTGGAGAGCTTATGGGTATGAGGTCTGCTTTCTCTTTGGAGCAGTGGTGGTTTTCCTTCAGTTTGTGGCCGCCCAATGGGTGAAAGATATCCCCGTCAAGGCCTAAGATTAGGGTTGGTTCTTCTTAAACCTTGAATCAAACTCATCCCAGAAATGCCAAAAACCGGGGTGTTTTATCAGGTGTTTTTCAAAGAGGTTTACCCAATCGGACATGACCTCATCCGCACTCCTGGATTCAGTTAAATCCAAGGGAGGGTGAAGGAGGGTCACAAAAGAAGCAGGGCCTGTCTGAAGGGTAAAAGCCGGCATAAGAACGGCTCCGGTCTTTCGGGCCAGCTTGACCGGACCTTCCGCAAAGTCCATCTTGCCCCCCAGGAAGGGAAGAGAAACAAAATCCCCCACTTTTTTGCCTTTTCCAGCCCCATCCCCGGTAGTCATAATGACTTTGCCTTCCTTTAACCCTTCCAGGATGGGCCGTAAAAAAGCCGTAGCCGGGATAATTTCCGCCTTAATCTTTTTCTCATACTTCATTCTTAGCCTGAAGGCTACATTTTTCCCTATCCAACTGAGTCCCTCATCGGTGGGAAGACCGATTTGCATCGCCGGATATCCCTTTAACCCTAAGGCATGAAGGGTCAGATGGGCCGGACCAAAATGCCCATGCAATAGAATGACCCCTTTTCCTTCGGACTGAGCCTTCTCTAAATATTCTAATCCCGAAAATTGGTGGATTTGTTCCATTTTAGCCGGGGTTAAAAAAGGAAAGACAAAAATCTGCATCTGGTTGATATAATGAGTCTGGAAACTCTCTCTGGCCCACCGATGATAAGGTGAATCTTCCGGGATCAGCCCCTTCAGACCCGATTTCATTTGAGTTATTAACCGATCCCGTTTCTTTGGAGAAAGATGGAAATATAAATCCCCCATCCGATTGAATAACTTATAGGCAAGCTTGGGAGGAAGTAACCTGACCCCCCATCGAACCGGATACCAAACCACCAGACGGGCCAGGTCCCGGGCAAAACTTTCATGAACAATCATGCTAACTCCCCAAATGATTAATTACATAAACTTTATATCATGAATCCTTTTCTGAAAAGAACCCTTTTTAGATTCCCTTTATCCCCCAAACCGGTGAATAGTTGTTTCTGAAGAGGTAACTTCTTTATTTCCAGGAAGATACTCTATCTCAAGAAGATCTTTTGACAGGGGCTGTCTTTTGACAGCTGTCAAAAGACAGCCCCTGTCAAAAGACAAAGACTAGCATAAGACAAGAGTTGGTCAAAGGTTCTCAGAAAACTCTGAAACCTTCCTATATTAAGAATCATTCTTAATATTCCCAAGAAAGTGTTTTGACCGCTGTCAAAAGACAGCTGCTGTTTAAAGGCCGGTTGTTATTTAAAACAGCAACTTTTTTCCGGATATAGCCTTAATTTGCTTTAACTTTAGCCGGAGCCAGAGAGGTTGGGGTGCTGAAAGAATGAGAGGTTGTAGAAACAGACCCCTGGCTGGAAAGCTTATCAAAAAACGCAAAGACTTCATCAGCATCCCACTTCGCAGCCCCAGAATCTTTAAAAGCAATTTTCCCATCCGGAGCGATAATAAAAGTAAGGGGAACGGCATTTGCCCTAAAAACATCCGGCAAACTATTTTCTTTGTATAGATAGACCGGGAAAGTATATTTGTTTTTCTTCATAAATTTTTGAACTGTCGGAAGGTCTTCATCTGTCATAATGAGAAAAGCCACATCTTTCCGGTTTTTCATTTTGTCATAGACTTTCTGGATACTGGGCATTTCAGCCCGGCAGGGAGGGCACCAAGTCGCCCAGATATTCAGGAAAATGACTTTCCCTTTGAGGGTATCCACCAGCTTAAAATTCCCCTGAAGGTCTTTCACGGCAAACCCATAATCAGCTTGAGGGGCATCCGCTTCAATTTCCAGAGGCAGCTCCGGTTTCTCTAGATTGGATGTCATCTGGCGATTAACCATCATTATTGCATAGAGCGCAAAAAGCAGCTCACAGACAAAAATAAAGATTACTCCACACCCAAATCCGATAAAGAAATATTTGTTGAAGAATTTCATACCCTTCCCCCTTCCAAATAAAGCTTCTTGCATGCATCATACTCGCAGAATGAAGTCAATGTCAATGGGTATGTCCGGCCAGGAGCCGATAACCCAGAAAAAGGAAGAAAAGCACAGCCTGAACCAGGATAATCAAAGCCCCGCTGGGAAGGTCCCACCAATAGGAGAGGAAGAGTCCCGCTACAGCGCTGAAAACGCCCATTAAAACAGAATAAAGGGTCATGGTATGGAAACTTCTGGCCGCCAACCGGGAAGTCGCCGGGGGGATGACCAAAAAAGCCGCAATCAGGACAATTCCCACCACTTTAACAGCCACAACGGTGGTAACCGCCACCAGGATAGAAAGCAGGTAATCATGCCGGACCACCTGAAGCCGGTCGGAAACAGCCAGTTCCCGGTCAAAAGTCGCATAAGCCCATTTTCCCCATAAAGGCCAGGTTAAAAGAGCAATCAGGACCATGCTTCCGGTAATCCAAAGGTCTGTATTTCGAACTGATAAAATGGACCCAAAAAGATAACTGAAGGCATCTGCCGAGTAATCCCGTTTCAAGGCAAGAAAGATAATTCCCAAGGCCATAGAGACTGAAAAGAATATCCCGACTGCCGTATCCCTGCCCAGGGTCGTCTTTTCCCTGACCCAGGTGATGCCAATAGCGACAACGACTGTAAATGGAACCGCTATCCAAAGGGGTTCCATCCCCAGCAGGATCCCCAAGGCTACCCCGCCAAAGGCCGCATGCGCCAAACCGCTGCCCAGGAAACTCAACCCCCTTTGAACAATAAAAACACCATAATACCCTGCCAGGAATCCTACCAGTATTCCGGCAATCAGGGCCCTTTGGAAGAAAGGATAGGAGAGGACATCAAGCATGGCGATGGGCATTCCTTTCCATGATATGGATATGGCCCATGTGGCCAAAGGCTCTTCGCATATTATCTTCAGTCAGGGCGATATCCGGGTCTCCTAAAGCAATCAGTTTTCGGTTCAGGACCATGACATGGGAAGCATGATGCCGGGCGGTCAGCCAGTCATGGGTTACCATGAGGATAGTGGCGCCGGTTTCCCGGTGGTAATCATCCAGATGCCGATGCATATCTTCTTCTCCCACCGCATCGATCCCAGTCGCCGGTTCATCCAAAAGGACCAATTCGGGTTTTCGGACAAAGGTTCTGGCCAGATAAATCCGCTGCAGTTCACCGCCGGATAATTTACCCAGAGGCCGTTGAGCCAGGTGTTCGGCTCCGACCCGGCCCAGGGCTTCCAGGCAGTTTTGCCTGGATTCTTTAGAAATACGGGCCGGCCAATGCCCATAAATTCCTGTTGCCACCAAATCAATAGAGATGGCCGGAAAACTTCGGTCCAGAGTTTTAAACTGAGGAACATATCCAACCTGTTGAGGCGATAATTCCTGGGGGGATTTGTTGAAGACTTTCACCAACCCCTTATCGGGTTTCTCCAACCCCAGAAGCAACTTCAAAAAAGTGGATTTGCCAGACCCATTGGGGCCGACAATCGCCACAAAAGACCCTTCTTCCAGGGAAAGGGAAATATCTTCCAACGCCTGATAATTCCCAAATTGGACGGTTACATTTTCTATTCGGATAATATCACTCATAAGATTACTTTAATGCCTGAGCCAGGGTCTGAGCATTATATTTTAATAATTCCTCATAAGACATCCGTCCCGGCACCCCTCCATTAGGGTCCAACAGAGCAACTTTCACTTTAGCGGATTCTGCTACGATATCCGCCGGCCTTCGGTTCAGCTGGGGTTCCACAAAGAGGGCTTTAGCTCCTGATTGATGGAGCTGCTGAATGATAGCTCTTAAGTATTTAGGAGTCGGCTCTTTTCCGGGAAAAGGTTCAATAACCCCGGCATAAACCAACCCATATCGTTTTAACATATATTGAAAAGAGGGATGGAACAGAAAGACCGGCCGGCCTTTCACCGGGGCCAGAGTCTTAGCCAATTCCTTATCCAATAAATCTAATCGGGCGGAAAACCGATTGGCATTGGCTTGAAAATTCCTGGCGCTGGCAGGGTCCAGCCGGGATAATTCTTTCACCAGGGAAGGGAGAATGGATTTTACCATCATCGGGTCTGTCCAGAAATGGGGGTCGTCGATAGGCTCCCCCGTTTCATGGGCATGGGAGGCTTCCCCTTCATGATGATGTTCTGTAAATTCCAGCCGCTGAGAATCAGGGACCCATTGAAAAACTTCAATTCGGCGGCGGGCAGAAAGTTTGACAGCCCATCCATCCAGGTTTTTTGAAATAAAGAAAAAGGCCTTGGCAGAATCGGTCATTTTCAAATCAGAAGGTCGGGGTTCATAGGTATGGGGCGAGGCTCCGGGGGGAATCAATTGTTTTACAGTGCCCCTGTCTCCCACTACTTCCTGTAAAATGGCCATTAAGGGATGGGTCGTAGTAACATAGACCGGAGTGGCGGCCAAACAAACACCCGATATCAGCAATAACAGGAAAGAACGGAAAAACGTCTTCATTTGATAACTCCTTCAGCAACAATTTTTTCAAGGTTATCTCAGTTAATAAGTTTATCATATCAAGTATTCAGTAAATATCCGCTTTAAAAGGGGCCCTGAAGGGCTGGCAGGTTCACAGTTCCCGTAGAATATGGGAAAATGGGAAGGCATTGGAATAGCGGCCGAATCGGGATGGCAGGACCCTGTTTCGAAGTTTAGGGTCTGGCTGTTCATTCAATGGCGGTCCAAGGGGTTAGCCCAACGAAAATAAGGTTAGCAGTTTCCGGGTCAACCTGCCACAGGACATTACCCTGTTATTTTAAATCCCAGGTTACTTTTGGAAAGGAATATGGATACACCAAAAGCGGATATCCGGCACATCTTAATAGATTATCTGGCCCGTCAAGAACCGGGAACCAGCCTATCAGAATGGATAACCGGGATGGGAATAGAAATCCGGGAACTGGAAAAATCCCCCCGAAGAGGGACTCTCCTCCTACGGTCTGAATACCAGCCTAATCCTCCCACCATCCTTATCTATCAGGATGTCATTGAAATGTGGCATACTAAACTGGTTGAGGAAATGGGCCTGACAGGAATTGAGGAGTCCCTGCTGAAAGAGTTATGCCTCGTGCATGAATTGCTGCATGATTTATTTGTCAGGGCAAAAACCCATTTTCCCCGGCAGGAAGCCCGGCTTATCCGGAAAATCTCACTCCGCCAGGAAGAGTTTCTTGTCAGGGAGATTGTCAGAGATTGGATGAAATCCCGTTACCCGCAGTATAATGACCCATTGAATCAGATACTGGATATACATGAATGCTGAGATATGAGCTGAAAAAACTCAATTGGTTGGAAAAGCTGGCATTAGCCGGTGTGATTTTTTATTTTGCCGCTTTCCTCTTTTACGGGGTTGTCTGTGTGGCTTTTCCGTATGACCTGGATAATGAAGAAGGATTTATCCTCAACCAGATTCATCAGCTTCGGCATGGACAAACGATTTACCCTGATTTAAAGACTCCGCCCTACACGGTCGGGAATTATCCCCCTGTTTACCAGATAGTGAATCTCCCTTTTGCCTTAGTTTTTGGGACTCACCATTGGTATGGAAGAATGATATCCATCCTTTCCACCCTGCTCTTGGGATTTTTAGTAGGCAGGATTGTCTATCGGCTGACCGATGATATTTTTGCGGCCGGCATCTCCGGGATGTTTCCGTTTGCCGTCCATTATATCTACCGCTGGGGTGTCCTGAACCGGGTGGATATGCTGGCTCTGGCCCTGGCTTTGGCTGGTCTTTACCGGGTTTTCAGAGCCCCCCATAAAATTGTTCTGCCGGTGGTACTGTTCCTGCTGGCCCTTTATACCAAGCAGGTCATGATAGCCGCTCCCCTGGCCGCATTTCTTTATATTTCCAAAATCAACCCCAAAAAAGCCGGGTTATTTGCCGTCTCCCTGGGTTTATCCGGCTTGATGGTTTTTCTGACTCTGTATGGATTGTCCCATGGAGAGTTTTTCAAACATCTGATTTTATATAATATGAATCCCTTCCGATGGAGCAGCCTCTGGAATTACCTGACCAATATGCTTCGATTTTACTGGCCGTTCTTCCTGCTGGCTGCCGCCGGATTTTTCATTCATTGGAAAGGGGATGCAAAATTTCTATTCGGGAGCTGGTTTATCCTGTCCGGACTGGTTGCCATCAGCGCCGGGAAAGACGGGTCGGCCGTCAATTACCTCATCGAACTCATGATAGCCGGAGCAATTCTGGCCGGTGTCAGCCTCAGTTTCCTCAGGAAATCAGTCCTCTGGGGCCAATATATCCTGGCTCTTCTGGTCGTTACCCAACTGGGCATGATCCCCCATCTGCCTTATACCCGGTATTGGTATGGGCCCGTTCCCGACCAAGCCCGATATCACCGGGCAAGATCGGTTGAACGAATCCTCCGGGAGACTCCCGGACCTGTACTCTCCGATGATGCCGCCCTCCTGATTCGAGCCGGAAAACCCGTCCTCTTCCAACCCTTTATTATGAGTACCCTCGATAAGCAAAACCTCTGGAATCCGGCGGGTTTCATCCAGGATATCCAGGCTAAGAAATATTCCCTGGTCCTCTGCTATTTCCCCTTGCGTATAGAAAACCCCCAGCCCGATGAACGTTACAGCCCGGATATCTATAATGCCCTCCGTTTCAATTATAAGCCGGTGGATTACCGGGACCCCTATTTTATCCATCAACCCCGAGAACCTCTTGACCAGGATGCCGGAACCTCCCCGAATACTGCCCAATAACCTCAAAAACCCTCCGCTGGCCCGTGGCCGGCTCTCTCCCGGAAATGTATTTTATCGTTTCGCTTGACGACCGTTCCCGGAATCTGGTATCATACAAACGTATGAACTAATACGAACGTATGAATTAAGAACAGAGAAAAAGAAAGGACCGGGGACGACCGATGGAGACACGGGAGAAAATCAAGGAAGTTGCGGCGGAGTTATTTTCCCAGCGGGGATATGACGGGGTTTCGGTCCGGGACATCGTCATGAAAGCCAAAGTGAATCTGGGCGCCATCACCTATCATTTCGGCGGGAAAGAGAATCTTTACCGGGAATTGATTGTCGATATGGCCGGGGCTTTAAAAGAGAACCTGACCGAGATCAGCCAGAAAAAAGGGTGTCCGACGGAGAAGTTCAAGGAGTTCATCCGGCTTTACCTGACCTATATCCATACCAAACCCATCCGGGCCAGGATGGTTTTTCGGGAAATGGCCATGGGGGATAAACGATTCCTGGATATCATCTATCCCTATATCCATGCCAATTCCATGATTCTGTTTGGCATCATGGAAGAGGGAATCAAAAAAGGGGAATTCCGGAAAATGGATGCCCGGCTGGCGGTTTACAGCATGGTAGGGAATTGCCTGCAGTTTATCCAGCTTCAGCCGGTCCTCAAACGATTATTGAAAAATGAAAAGATAAATGATGAGTTTTTAGAAAAAATCATACAACATACCACCTCCTATGTTTTAGGGGGATTGAAAGCTGAAAAAAGGAGATAAGACCCTCATGAAAGGATTAAAAATAATAATCCTGGGAATACTGTTGGGTTTCAGTCTGCCGGCCTATGGAGCAGAGACAGTCAAGGCCATTCTACCTTCCGGTGACTTGTCTCTGAATGAAGTGGTGGCGTATGCTCTGGACCATAATCCCGGATTAAAGGCTTCCCTGAATGGGATTGAGATTGAAGGCTATGCCATCCAGACAGCTCAATCCAACCGAATGCCCAAAGTGGATTTCAACAGCTGGATGAACCGGTATCGGTACCAGACACCCTTGACATCTATCAACCCATCCGCATTGACCGGGGGAGGTAGCAGCGGGCTTTTTGATGACACCCACCTGGGAACGGAGATTGCCCTTAGTCTTCCTCTTTATAAAGGAGGGCAACTGGTTCGAGGGGTCAGAGTGGCGGAAATCAAACAGGAAATTGCCAGAGAGAGCCTTGTCCAAAGCCAGCAGGAATTAATATTTAATCTGACCAGTTTATATTACAAAATAAACCAGCTGGAAAAGACCCAAGAATCCACCCAAGCCTCGGTTGATCGGCTTTTAGCGCATCAGAAAGACGTAGAAACCTTTTTGAAAGCCGGCACCGTACCCAAGGTCGATTTATTGAAAACAGAAGTAGAATCGGCACGACGGCAGCAGGATCTGCTGGCTATCAACAACTCTATCGAAAGCGCCTATGACTTAATGAGAACCCTGATGGGGATGGAAGATATCCGCTCTCCCCTCAAGATTGGGATACCGGCCGATTCCCGGGAAGATTTACCTGAATTCGAACCCGCCCTGGAATCGGCTTTGGCAAATCGCCCAGAGTATTTATCCCTCCAGAAAAAAGAAACCCTGTATGAACAGATGAGACTTATCCAAGAAGGCCGAAAAAAACCTTTTGTCTATCTTTCCAGCATTTATGACTTGAAATCAGGGGATGATTTTGATTTTAAGGAAGATTGGACGGTTTCCTTGAAAATGAACCTACCGCTCTATGATGCCGGGAATATCAAAGCTTCCATGGCCATTCAGGAAAAGGAAATTGAAAGAACCCGGTTGCAGTTACAGTCCTTGAAGCTGGAGATTCAAAGAGAAATCCAAGATGCATTCCTGTCCATTAAAAACGCAGAAGATAGAATTTCTGTCTCAGAGAAAGCCATCGCCTCCGGAGAAGAAGACCTTCGAGTCCAGAGATTGAAATATAGCGCTGGGGCCGGTACCAGCACCGAAGTAATTGATTCCCAGTCAGCCCTTTTGATAGCCCAGGCCAATTATTTCCAAGCGGTTTTTGATAAAGAAATTGCCATGGCTTCATTGAGAAAAGCCATGGGTACTTTACCTCATACAGGAGCGTCTCGCTAATGAAAAAGATAATACTATCTATCCTATTGATAGCCGTGATTGGCATCGCTGTTTACCTTGTGATGCATTTGAAACCCAGACAGGAAAAAGGGATTTTGATTCTTTCGGGAAATGTGGAAGTAACCGAAATGAATCTGGGGTTCAAATCACCGGGGCGGATTATCAGCCTCAAAACGGATGAAGGGGATAAAGTAAACCCGGGCCAGCTGTTGGCAGAAATCGACCGGGCGGAACTGATTGCTCAGACCCAGCAAAACCAGGCTTCCCTGGCCGAGACCAGGGACCGGTTGGCAGAATTGAAAGCAGGGTCCCGTCCCCAGGAACTGGAACAGGCCAAGTCCCAGGTCAAATATACCGAAGCAGAACTGACTAAAGCGGCCAAGGATTACCAGAGAGCCGAGACCCTGTACCAAAACGGGGCGATTGCCGCCCAGCAACTGGATGCGGCCCGAAGGACGCTGGATGTTGCCAGTTCCCAGCACCGAAACAGCCAGGAAGCCCTTAGCCTGGTAAAAGAAGGACCGCGGAAAGAGACTATCCGGGCAGCTGAAAACCGGGTTCGCCAGGCCGAAGCCGCTTTGCAGACCTTACAAGAGCGAGTTAAAGACACAGTCCTTTATGCCCCTTCCGCAGGAATCATTATTAAAAAGAATGCAGAGCTGGGGGAGACTGTCTCCGCCGGACTTCCGGTATTCACCTTAGGAGACCTGGAACATCCCTGGATAAAGGTCTATGTCAAAGAAGATAAACTGGGGAAAGTCTCCCTGGGACAGAAGGCCAGTATCACCGTGGACTCTTTCCCGGGAAAGACCTTTGAAGGTACTATTACCTACATTTCACCGGAAGCGGAGTTCACCCCCAAAACCATCCAGACTCACGAAGAAAGAGTCAAACTGGTTTATGCGATAAAAATCACCCTGCCAAATCCTGAAGAAGCTTTAAAACCCGGGATGCCGGCAGATGTCCGAATCAAGATCCAGGAGTAACCGGATGGATTATGCCATCAAAACAGAAAATCTAACCAAAGATTTTGGGACTCTGCGAGCGGTCGATGGATTAAACCTGGCCATCCAGCCCGGGGAACTCTATGGATTAGTGGGGCCGGACGGAGCGGGTAAAACCACCATTCTAAGGATGCTGACTTCCATCATGGACCCTACCTCCGGAGAAGGTTGGGTTGCAGGGTTTTCCATCCGGAATAAGGGGGAACGCATTAAAGAGAAAATCGGGTATATGGCCCAGAAATTCGGGTTATATGAAGATTTAACCGTGATGGAAAATATCCGGTTTTATGCCGACCTGTATGAAGTCCCCCGGAAAGTCAGAACCGAGCGGTTTGAAAAACTCCTGGGATTCAGCAACCTGACTCCCTTTAAAACCCGGTTAGCGGGTAATTTATCCGGCGGCATGAAACAAAAGCTGGGGCTGGCCTGCGCTTTGATCCATACGCCCCAAATCCTCTTTCTGGATGAGCCGACCAATGGGGTGGACCCGGTCTCCCGAAGAGACTTCTGGAGAATCCTTTATGAGCTATTGAAAGACGGGATTACGGTCATGGTATCGACCGCCTACCTGGATGAAGCCGAACGTTGTACCCGGGTGGGGCTGATCCATAAAGGCAAATACCTGGAAGAGAATTCTCCCGATGTCATTAAAAGGTCTCTGGCTTTCCCCATGCTGGAAATCACCACCGAAGAGACTCGGAAAGCCATGGAAATAATGGAGCATCTTTCTGGAATTCTAAATGTCAGCCTCTATGGGGAAAGGCTGCATATTGCCCTGAGGCCAGAAAAGGATAGTAACCAACTGATAAAAGAACTTGAAGCTGAAGGAATCCCTATCCTCTCCAGCCGAAGCATCCTCCCTTCCCTGGAAGATATCTTTATCACCCGGGTGAAAGAGGCAAAACAATGAAAGAAGAACGGCTGATCCCTAACCATGATATTGCAGTCCAGGTATCACAACTGCGAAGGACCTTTGGGAAATTTGTCGCGGTGGATGATATCGACCTGACAGTCCGTAAGGGAGAAATATTCGGATTTCTGGGGCCGAACGGCGCCGGGAAATCCACCACCATTAAAATGCTCTGCGGGTTGCTGCTACCCTCCGGAGGGAAAGGGACCGTTGCCGGATTTGATGTTAAAAAAGAATCCGAACAAATCAAACAGAATATCGGGTATATGTCCCAGAAATTCTCTCTCTATGATGATTTGACGGTGGAAGAAAATATTGATTTTTACAGCGGGATTTACAATGTCCCCTCTGAGAAGAAGAAAGAACGTAAGGAATGGGTCCTGAGAATGGCAGAACTCCAGGACAGCCATGATACCCTCACCAAGACACTGCCGGGCGGATTAAAACAACGTTTGGCATTAGGCTGCGCCATATTGCATGAACCTCCCATCATCTTTCTGGATGAGCCCACCTCCGGGGTGGACCCTCTTTCCAGAAGAAATTTCTGGAATATGATTTACCAGATGGCCCAGGAAGGTATCACTATTTTTGTAACCACTCATTATATGGATGAAGCGGATTATTGCGACCGGCTGGCCTTGATTTATCGGGGACGAATCATCGCCGAAGGGACTCCCCATGAACTGCGGGATGTCTTTATGAAACGGGATGTCCTGGAAATTGAAGCTTCCCCTTTTGTGGAAGCCATGGAAATCCTGCATGATAAGGGAATTGAAACCGCTATTTTTGGAACCCTGCTGCATGCCACGGTGGATAAAGCGGAGATTTCTATTCCGCTGATTCGGAAATACCTGGAAACAGCGGATATCCAGGTTGGCAGGATAGAAGAAATCTCCCCTTCGCTGGAAGATGTGTTTGTTACCCTGATTGAGGTCGCCTGATATGAAATTAAGAAGAACCTGGGCGGTTGCCAAAAAAGAAGCCCTGCATATTTTCCGAGACCCCCTCAGTATGGCTCTGGCATTTTTGATGCCGGCCATCCTGATGATTATCTTCGGATATGCCATCAGCCTGGATGTAAACAACCTGAAGACTATTATTTATGATCTGGATAAAAGTTCTGAGAGTCGGGAACTGGTCCGGTCTCTTGAGTCTTCTGGATATTTCACAGTCATTAAGTATGCTGAAGATGATAAAGAAATTTCTTATTATCTGGATAGCGGCAGAGCCAAGGTAGCGGTGGTTATCCCTGAAGATTTTTCCAAATCCATCCAAAAACAAACAACCGCAGCGCTGCAGGTGATTGTGGATGGCAGCGATTCCAATACCGCCACCATTTCTCTGGGATATATCAATGCCGTGGGGGAACAATTCAGCCGCCGATTATCCCCATCTTTCAAAGCTTCGCTGATAGACCCAAGGTTGCGGGTCTGGTATAACGATGAATTGAAATCCCGGAATTTCATTATCCCGGGATTGATTGCTGTCATCATGTCCATCATTGCCTCGCTGCTGACCTCCCTGACCATTGCCCGGGAATGGGAACGAGGAACCATGGAACAGTTGATTTCCACCCCGGNNAAACCCCTGAATTGATTTTAGGAAAACTTTTCCCCTATTATGCCATTGGTATGATCGATGTGGTTTTTTCCATCCTGATGGCGGTATATGTTTTTGGGGTTCCCCTGAAAGGAAATATCTTCATTCTTTTAGGATTGTCTTCCCTCTTTCTAATCGGAACCTTAAGCTGGGGCATCCTGCTTTCCTGCGCTGCCAAGAATCAGATGGTAGCCAGCCAGATGGCCATGATTTCCACCTATCTGCCTACCTTCCTGCTCTCCGGGTTCATGTTTGCCATCTTTAATATGCCCCATGCCCTGCAGGTGATTACCCATATTGTCCCAGCCCGATATTTTGTGGCTATTTTGAAAAATATATTTTTAAAAGGCAGCCCTTTCCATTACCTTGCCTATGACAGTTTATTGTTGGCATGTTATGGGGGGATTGTCCTTTTCCTGACCCTTAAAATCTTTAAAAAGAAAATAGGATAATCTTATGTGGGAACGAATTCGATGGATGGTGATAAAAGAATTTATCCAGATTCTCCGGGATAAACGAATGGGAGGCTTGGTGTTTATAGCACCCATTATTCAAATCCTGGTGATTGGGTATGCCGTCACAACCGATGTTAACAATGTCCCCACTGCAATTTATGACCAGGATAAATCCCAGGAAAGCCGGGAGTTGGTCCAGAGGATGGAGGCATCCGGCTATTTTGAAATAAAATATCAGGTCCAGTCCCCCCAGGAGTTAACCGACCTGCTGGAAAGGGGAAGAGTCCTGGCGGCCATGGAGTTTAAGCCGGGATTTGCGTCCGATTTAAATAAAGGAAATCCGGTGGAAGTCCAAGTCTTGATGGATGGCAGCGACTCCAATACGGCTCAGGTTGCCCTGGGATATGTCAAAAGCATCTTGACCCGATATTCCCAGGAAAAGAGCCCCCGGAACCTGAAAGCCAGCTTTCTGCCTCTGAGTATCCAGACCCGGGCCTGGTATAATCCTGACCTTCGGTCCCGGAACTATAATGTCCCGGGGGTCATTGCCTTGATGGTGATGATAATCTGCCTGCTTTTAACTTCCATGGCCGTGGTCCGAGAAAGAGAAATCGGGACTATGGAACAGTTGATGGTAACTCCCCTGAAACCCCTGGAACTTATTCTGGGGAAAACCATTCCTTTTGCCTGCATCGGATTTATTGATATGTTCCTGGTAACCATTATCGGGGTGAACTGGTTCAATATCCCCATTGTCGGTTCTTTATTACAACTGACAATATCCACCGGTATTTATCTGCTTTCCATCCTGGGAGTCGGCCTGTTCATCTCCACCGTAACTAAATCCCAGCAGCAGGCTCTGATGGCCTCTTTCTTATTCTTCGCCCCGGCTATCCTGCTGTCAGGTTTCATGTTTCCAATTGATAATATGCCTCGGGTTATCCAATATATTACTTATCTCAATCCCTTGAGGTATTTTCTGGTCATCGTCAGAGGTATCTTCCTCAAGGGCGTAGGCTTTAATATTCTCTGGCCTCAGATGGCCGCCCTCTTTACTCTGGGATTGAGCCTCCTGACCTTGAGTGTCCTGAGATTCCATAAACGGATGGCTTAAATATTAATCAGTAAATAACCAGGTCCCGATAAAGGGTTCAGTCGGAGACTCCATTTGGAGGTTAACTTTATAAAATTGGACATATAGGCCATGGTATTGCTTATTCCGAACCCAATACTGGTTATCTTTTTTCAATTCGATGGTTTTTATTTCTTGAGGTAAAAGAATTTCTTTCCAGCAATAAAAATTATCCTCATCAAAACCGGCTTGCTCGAATTTATAGTTTGAATCATTTTCAGTAATATGATGATATTTCTTTTTATGGGTATCATAAAGCACCAAAGGAACGGGGGAGTCAGTATTAGGTGTAAGGACAATATATCTACCATTTAGAGAAATGGGATCCATTCCTGAGGCATTACTTCTTCTGGCAGCAAGGCTGTAGTAAATACTCACATGATTAAGAATAGTATCAAAACAATAGTTCTGCGTTTTCCCAGCATTGGTTTTGGAAAATACAGGGAAATACGGCCCCATTAGAAATCCTTTTGTTTTAACAAGATCAACTGGAGATATATCGTTAGACAATCCAGAGGAAGGAAAGATATATAATATTTTGTTTTTCCCCTGTTTCCAATCTAATTCTTCAAATGATTTTTTGATAAAGGTATAATCCCAATCATCCAAAGGACTCTCATATGCCCAGTGGTTTTCTTCAATCCTTTTTGTATCTCTGGCATAAGTAAAGAAATGGATCTTGTAGGGATTGGAAGGATCAAGATAAATGCTTCCGGCAAAGATAGCTCCTGGATTATATGATGCTACTTTTTCACCTTTCAAATTCAATATAAAAATCTGGTCATTTCTAATCTTGTTAAAATAACTGGCTGATTCCCAGGCTTCTTTAAACTGATAAATATCCCGGGGATACTCTTCTCTGTTGTCCAACTGAGAATCTATTAAAATATGCTGGCTGGTATATAGCCATCGAGCCATAAAAGAATCAGGCGTCTTCCACAATAAGACCCATTTATTCTTCCGGACATTATAGAGCCACAAATTCGTCCAGTATTTCATAAAGAGGTTGTTGGAATGGAATAACGGAGGACTGCTGTAAGTCGTAACAATAATCTTTGTCCGGTCGGGAGAAAGGTTGGCAGATATCACTGTTTCATTTTTTGAGGGAAGTTTTAACAGGGTCTTCTTCCCCTTAATATCCAGTACTAATAATGTATTGGTTGGTTTACCTTTAATGGATGGATAATCTCGAATGGCGGTCGGCACATAAGCAAAAAGTATTTTATCTTTGATAAGCGGCTGAATAGAAACCCATCTTGAGAAGAAGATGAAGAGCATCAAAACAAACAGGATGAACAAAAAAGCTGTAAATAACTTTTTATTCATGATGTAGTCCTATTCTATATAATTAAGCTACCCTACTCCATCATATCCCAATAAGATTTCAATTCCTTTTTCTGGATATCGGTGATTCGGGAGTATTGGGAATAATCATTCCAGGAAAAGAATCCGGGGATAGCCCCTGAGAGGTTGGTTTGAATGAGGGACGAAAAGACGGATTTTCGAGCCCGATAATCCCGGCATTGGGCGCCTTCTCTTTTCCACCATCCACCCCGCTGGACCCAGGTATCCGGCAATGGGGCATAGGGGAAAAATTTAATCCCATTAAACTGATGGAGGATAACCGGCTGGACCCCTTTTTCCTGCAGATATGAAGCGGCTTTATGGGTATCGATCTCCGGTTCCAAATCCCGGTAGAGAATGAAACTTAATCCACTGGTATCCTGATTTAAGAGAAATTCAGGGAGGAGTCCGGCCCGGGCGGCCACCCAGTTATCCGTAGAAAGAGAATAATAATTAGCCCTTTCAGAGGATATAATCCCAAAAACAGCTTCAGAAGAGATTCCGGTTTTCAGAGAAGAAAACTCCTCTCGAGTCCAATCCCCTAATTCCCGGAACCGGCTGGCATTTCTCCAGCTTCGATAAAGGTCCAGTTCTCTTCCCCCAGGAGAGTCTTCTTTATAGATGGCACTATGGAGAGAATCAGTCCCATAAGCATCCAATGCCCTTATCTGGTTGAAATCTCTGTAATCAGAATGCCAATCGAGGTTGACCCGATAGGCATCTTCATACTTATTTTCAGTCCAGGCCTGGAAAGAAGACGCATCATTCAGATAAGGTTCCAGATGCCGGCCATATTCCACATCATATTCAGGGAAATCCCTTAACAGAACCCAGTTTTTTCCCTCTTTAGAGTAAAGATTGGAACCCCATTGTTTCTTGAATTCTTTCAGCCATTTAATATATGCAGGCTTTTCAGGAGAGACAGTTTTTCCTGTTTTCTCAGAAGCAGACTCCGTAGCATATTGATTCAATAAATCCTGGCTGTATTTATCAGCATAAAGGATGGGAACAACTTTCAATCCTTCTTTTTTACAGGCATTCAAGGCGGCCTGCAAAGGAACAGATTCTCTGGGAGAGGTTAACCGGTAAACCGGCAGCAAGACGCCTGTCGCCTGGGAATCTTTGATTTCCCGGATATCTGTTTTTATCCGGCCGGTCGCATCAGGGTAAAATCGGGCGGTGATTTCCGGACGGTAATCCACCCAGAATTCCTTATTTTTCTTGAGGGATTTTCGGGCATCCTTTTTCAGCGAAAGGGGATTGATATTGATACGCCACCCCGCATTGGTCACTCCATAAGGGGTTACTAATTTGATGGTAAAAAACCTGGATTCTCCCGGCACCTGCAGATAAAGGGACCCTTTCAGGGTGGAAGTATCCAGAGCATGGACTTGGAACACCTGAAGATATTCTTCCCAATGGTAAAATTCCCTGGGAAACAAAGGGGGCCGCAGAGTCTCTTCATAGGTGGGGATAGCTAATCCCGGCTGAGGGTTGATTTCATTGGTTACTTCAATGGGAAAGATGGTTTCGGCGACAATAGCCCCGGCATCCCAGCTGTCAAAAGAATCGGAATTATGGAGATATGCGGAAAAATGCAGTTTATATTCTCCGGCCGGCAATGGGTCCAGAAGACAGGCAAAGGAAGCTGTATCCCCGGGATAAATATCATTCTCGGCCGGCTGGGTATAATGGCCGCCCCAATCAACCAGTTTACCCTGAGCATCTGTTATCTTGATTCGATAGCTCACCATCCCCAACCCCTGGGATTTCATGATGGCATTCCCCAGATTTTCCACCTGGAATAGATGCCAGTATGAGGAAAGACTGGAAAAATATTTTCGGAATCGGGGATTGGAAGTATCGGTTTCATATCCCAACCCCTGGGAAGGAAGGCTCCCTTTATAATGAATCCTGACTTTCAATCCGGAAGGCAGGGCCGAATTGGCAGCCGATAAATAAACTGATTTTTCCGTCTCCTCAAACGCATTGGCTTCCACTGCCGCATAAGGGTCTCCCCCTTTGAGGGTATAATCCACAGTCATGATACTGTAGGCATCACATTGGGTTGGCATCCTGAACCAGGCCTCAGATTTACCGGCCCGCAAGATAGTCTGATAAAAGTCCTGGGGGACAGGCATTTTTGGAATCGGAGGGGGGTTATGCACTCGAACCACCGGTTTGGCAGCAGAACACACCCCCGGAAACAGGCAGAACCCGACTATCATCAACCACAGGATCCGATTGGGAAGTTTAATCATCTCTCTCCTGAAAGTGAATATCAATACCTTATTATAAAAAGGTTCAGGTTGCCCGGATTCACCAAACACCTAAACCAATCACATCCTCTTGAGTGATGGGTTACCGGTGTTTGGAATCAATCACAAAAGTAACCGGTCCCTCATTGGTCAGAGAAACCTCCATCATGGCCCCAAACTGCCCTTCTTTAACCGTAAGACCCTGTTGTTCCATGGCTTTTTTCAAGAGCGACAGAAGAGGGATGGCCTGTTCCGGAGGGGCTGCCTGAATAAAACTGGGCCGTCTTCCCTGATAGATATCTCCCAGAAGAGTAAACTGGGATACCAGGAGGATCTCTCCCTTGATATCCAGCAGGGATTTATTCATTTTATCGTTTTCATCCGGGAAGATTCGCAGTACCGGGAGCCGGGCCGCCAAATAGTTGGCATCTTCAGGGGTATCATCTTTACTGACCCCTATCAAAGCCAAAAGCCCATTGTCTATCCGGGAAATCTCTTTTCCATCCACCCTGACCGAGGCCTGGCTGACCCTTTGAATCACAGTAACCATAATATTTGGTTAGGCTTTATCCTCTTTCTTCTGATTGGAAACCCGGACATATTCCAGTTCCAGCTGGGTGAGTTGATGGGAAAGAAGATTGCCTTCTTCCACACTCAAATTCCCTTTGGTTTTTTCCTTCAGCATGATCAGGTAATCAATATAATGTTTTGCCATGACCAGATTGATTTTCTCAGGGTCCTGTTTGTCATTCTGGAAATCATACCCCAAGTTATATTGGGCACCCAGGCTCAACTCCATAATTAAAGAAGGAAAGGTGGCAGGAATTTCCACCGGTTCATTCATAGGTTTGTCCGGCTGGGTTTTAGGGTTCGTTTCATCTGTCATTTTCATTACCTCTTTATTATCAGGATTTAGGTGGATCGATAGATACTAAATGTAATATCCATTATATTCTATTTCAGGTTTACGAGACCCTCTTTCCCCGGGGAATTACGAGAAACCCATAAATATTCTCTGGATTTCCATAGATGGAAGCCCCGGTTTCCGATATACTATTTAGGTTATGAAATCGAAATCCGCTCGCAGGAAGATTAAACCCTTGACCTCCCTCAAACGGGAATTGAAGTCTCTTCAGGCCCAGGGAAATAAAGTTGTATTTACCAATGGAGTTTTTGATATCCTCCATGTGGGCCATGTCCGATTAATGGAATTTTGCAAACAACAGGGAGATATCCTGGTGGTTGCCTTGAATTCGGATGATTCGGTGAAACGGCTCAAAGGGCCAGACCGGCCTTTGAATCCCCTTCCGGTCCGGGCAGAACTGATGGCCGCTCTGGAATCGGTGGATTTTGTAACCTGGTATGAAGAAGACCAGCCGTTGAATGCGATTTTAGCCCTCCGTCCCGAGGTGTTGGTAAAAGGCGGAGATTATAAATTAACTGAAATAGTGGGAATGCCTGAGGTAAAAAGCTGGGGAGGGAAAACCCTCCGGTTTAAACCGGTGGAAGGCCAATCCACTACCGGGCTTTTAAAGAAAGCCCATTCCATGCAAAAACCTGATAAAAAGAAGCATAAAGATAAACGGTTTTGCTCATAACCTGTTTTTATATCCTGGCCTATGACAGGGATTATCTTTTATTAATGATATGAAATAAATAGAATACTTCCCCCATTTTCCTGAGAAGAAAACACTATAGGGATAATATAGTTGTCTGAATCAGAAGTGGTTCGGCAAATCAGCCGGCAGCTCACAGGATTTAGTAGCAGGCCATTGGCTAAAATAAATGAGACCTATTGCCGGGAACTTCTCTTTCTTTTTGTTTGGGGAAACCAGAAAGACAGGATATACTGTTCTCCCGATATATCATTAATAAAACAGGTCAATAACATAGTTTTCAGTTTATTTATTATTGAAGCCAACTGACAGGATTCATATATTCATGGATGTTATAAAAGATTTAAACCCTGAACAATTGGAAGCAACCACCACGATGGATAGGCCGGTGCTGGTGCTGGCGGGAGCCGGCAGCGGTAAGACCCGGGTTATCACCTATCGGATCGCTTATTCCATTTTTGAGAAATTTAACCATCCCGGTGAAATACTGGCGGTTACTTTTACCAATAAAGCCGCCGGGGAAATGAAATCCCGGGTATCCCAATTATTACAACAGGATGTATCCCGGCTCTGGATCACGACCTTCCATTCGGCCTGTGTCCGAATCCTTCGGCAGTATATCGATAAACTGGGTTATAAAAAAGATTTTTCAATTTATGATGATACCGACCAGGCCGGGGTCATCCGGGAAGCTCTCCGGTCTCTGGGCCAAGACCCCAAAGAGAATAATATCCGGGGGATATCTTCCCGGATCTCCGGGGCTAAATCCTCCCTGGTCAGCCCCCTGGAATTTCGCCGAATGGCTATGAGCCCTTTGCAAAAGACCGTGGCCGATGTCTATACACTCTATGAAGCCATCCTGAAACGCAATAACGCCGTGGATTTTGACGACCTGCTGACCCTGGCCGTCAAATTACTGGAAGAACATAAAGAGGTAAGAGACCATTATCGGGAACGGTTCAAACATATTCTGGTAGATGAATATCAGGATACCAACCATGTCCAATATCGGATGATGCAGATGTTATCCATGAATAAAACCATGGTCTGCGCTGTCGGCGATGATGACCAGAGCATTTATGCCTGGCGGGGAGCCGATATCCAGAATATCCTCAATTTCGAGAAAGACTATCCCGGCGTCAAGATAGTGAAACTGGAACAAAATTACCGGTCCACCCAGCCTATTCTGGATGCGGCCAACCGGTTGATCCATAAAAATTCCCAGCGCAACGAAAAGAAACTCTGGACAGCCAAAAAGGAAGGACAGCCGGTTCAATTTCTCCTGATGGAAAATGAGATGGAAGAAGCCCGATGGGTAGGCCAGCAGATATATTACTGGCAGAATTATGCCAATCGGTCTTATGGGGAAGTGGCTGTGTTTTACCGGACCCATGCCCAGTCCCGGGCGTTTGAAGATGTTTTCCGGGGGATGCGAATCCCTTACCGGGTGGTGGGAGGCATCAAATTTTATGACCGGAAAGAAGTCAAAGACTTGCTGGCCTATCTCCGGGCTTTAGCAAATCCCCAAGATGAAGTCAGCCTGAAACGGATCATCAATATCCCTACCCGGGGGATTGGAGATAAGACCCTCGAGAAAATCCAGGCTTATGCGGCGGCCAAGGGAATATCTTTCCCGGCGGCCCTCAAAGAATCTAACCTTCTGGATTCTATTTCTCCCAAGACCCGGGCGAAACTGATTGAATTTGATTCCATGATGGACCAGCTACGGCGTGATTGCCAGGGAATGGGCATCAAGGATTTTCTGATGCAGCTGATTGAACGGTTGAACTACTTCAATTACCTGGAACAATCTTCCCCGGTGGACGAGGAACAACGGATTCGGAATGTGGAAGAACTGGTCTCGGCAGCGGCTGATTTTGAAAATTCCAGCGAGGACCCTTCCCCATCGGCTTACCTGAATCAGGTGGCGCTGCTGACCGATGTGGATATCGCTAATGATGCCAATGGGATAGTCAGCCTGATGAGTTTACATGCCGCCAAAGGGTTAGAATTCCCTCTTGTATTTTTATCCGGGATGGAAGAAAATATATTTCCCTCTATTAAGGAGTCCGATGAGGATTACCTGACAGAATTGGAGGAGGAACGGCGGTTATGTTATGTGGGAATCACCCGCGCCCGTGAGCAGCTTTACCTGACCGCAGCCCAGGGCCGACGGATGTATGGGCAGATGATGTTCAACCAGCCGTCCTTATTTATCGAAGAAATTAAGCCTCAGATGGTTAACTTGAGGCATACCCGAAATCGGGGTAATTACGATGACAGAAACAGTAGAGCCAGGAGGAAATGGATTTATGGCTGATGATAAAGAAGTCTTTAATTTTGAAGTAGGGGATAAGGTCCGCCATGCTAAATGGGGTATCGGAACTATCCTGCAGTCTGTCGGCCGTTCCGGCAAAATGAAGGTAACGGTCATGTTCCAGGAAGTGGGACAGAAATTATTGATGGTCCAGTATGCCGGGTTGGAAAAACTGGAAAGCGGCAACGGACGCCGGGAAAAGGTTGCCCCTGAACCTTTCAAAGTTCCTATTGCGGATGATGAATTCGAACCCATTGAAGCCGCCATCACCCCGGATACGGATGAAGAGGCCGAGGTTGATGAAGTTGTGATCGAAGAAGTCTCCGATGTGGAACCCGACAGCAATGATGATGAGGATGAGGATACATTATAATCTCCGGGGGCTTTCCGCATCAGGAAAAGCCTTTTTTGGGTTATAATATCCTTTTAAAACTCTGACAGGATCAAACTATGGCAATTGATATTAAACATGTAGAACATGTCGCCCTATTGGGCAGGCTCCGGCTTTCCGATGAGGAAAAACTGGCGCTGACAGCTGATTTGAACAATATTCTCCAGTATGTGGAGAAAATCAATGAATTAGATACCACTCAGGTGGAAGCCACCTCCCATATTCTGCCGATTCGGAATGTTACCCGGCCGGATGTGGTGAAACCTTCTCCGGGCCCCGATGTCATGCTGGCCAATGCCCCGGACCGGGAAGAGAGTTTCTTCCGAGTCCCTCCCATTATGGAGTAAGGGTCCATCATTCAATTCGATTTATCCGCCCCAGACTGAATCTTTCAGCCTGGGGCTTTTTCTTTGCCCTTCTTCCGTCCCCTGCGTCTCATGGCTTTACATGAACCGGGAGGGTTGGTTATCATATCAGCCTATGATTAAGAATACCTATGTCAATATCCCCGTAAAATCCCTGCAGGCTTACGGGAAAATCTGGATATCCCTACAGGGAACCATTTTTACCTATCGAAAGAAATTCAGGGATGAGGACCATACCATTGAATTCCCTATCGAGCTTCTTTCAGTCTCATATAAGAAGAAATTCGATTGGATGCGGCTTATCTGGGCTATTGTTTCAATTATCTTAGTTCCGGGATTATTTTTTCTCGGCTGTTCAATTTTCTATTACTATTTTGGCAATCCTCTAAATCTTTCAAGCAATCTAATATACGGGACAGGGGATTTCATGGGTCTTTTTGTCTCCCTCTACCTGATAGTATGCTTCTTTAGAAAAGTATCGGTGGTTATCCTTACTTCTGAAGAAGGGTATCACATAGAAATTACATTAGAAGGCAAACATAAGAAACTTTTAAATGATTTGTTTTCTGAATTAGAAAAAAGAAAAGCTGAGGTGTTAGAAAAAGAAGCTTATCTATTACAATTTTCGAAATCTAACCTTATCATCAAACCGTTAAGCAGGATTATCGGCCAAATCTTTCTTTTCGCTCTGCCCTGGATGCTTCTGCATGTGGATAGTTTATTCATTTTAATTCTGATACCAATTATCTGGCATGGTTACAAATACCTTTTATTTTTTACTCATCCCAAATTTTATCGCCAGTATTATGTCTTCTTTGAGAAAGAAAAATATTCTGAAGCTTTGGAATACCTGAGAAAGTTATTAATAGAAAAGCCTAATTATACAGAGGCTTACCAGGATTATATTCATATACTTTGTTTAAAGGGTCATTTTGATGAGGCTCTTTCCTTCATATCTAACTTAGGTGAAGATATAGACCTTGAGTTTTGTAAAGCGGCTCAGGATCATATCCTCTGGAGTGAACAGTTTTGGAAACGTAAATTTGGGGAAGAAACAATTAAATAACCCGGTATGGCTCATTCATAAATCATTGATGTTGGGAAGGACCCACCCCATCTGGCAGGGCACTGCCCTGCTCTTTTAGGTCTATTCTGTTTCCCTGATGAGACCTGATAGGTCGCCATTACCGGGGGTGGGATTGTCTATCAATTCATATCTTTTTGACAGCTTCGGTCAAAATACCCCCTTGTCTTTTGACAGCTGTCAAAAGATATAACCCCTGATTCAGGTTTTTTTATTTACACCCTATCTTTCCGATTCATACCTCTCCCCCAAAGGGGTCTTCCAATCTCTCCCTTTATCCTTCTCCTCCTAGGAATCTTTCCGAGAATATCCTTCACCATTATTTGATCCTGAACGAAGAAATAACGGAGCATCTCTGAGACACTCCGT
>DIVR01000068.1:494-41434 GCA_002428325.1 bacterium UBP4_UBA6127 | reverse complement strand
AGGATAATACCCATATGGAGAGGGCCTATGCCAATGCTACCACGGTGGTGGGGGATGCCTCAAAAGTCTATCCGGTTCTGATGGTGGAAGATTATCAGAAGAATCCGGATATATTTAAGAAAGTCATACAGTTTACCGATGCCCAGTCGCCTGTAATCATCTTTTTTGATTATGCTGGTATTGATAAAGTTAATGGCTGGCCATTGATTAAGCAGTCGATTGGAAAGTAGTTCAAAATCAGGGGAAAGTCGCCTATAAATAAGTAATATGAGAAATCTAAAGAATTCAGACTACATGAAAATCAGCCTGTTTCTAGGTATCGTCCTATTTATGACAGGGTTGATTTACTGGCTCAATCCCGGGGGGATATTTTTCAAGACTTCCGGGAGTTTTAGGAAAACCAATAAAACTGTAAATGATTTCATTGAATTAGGGCCGGATAAGGCTTTAATCAATGGAATAAATGCTCCTGCTCCCAAGGCCGGCCAGCTGATACTATATGACAATAAATTCGGATATCTGACCCCTGGAGGCTCTGGAAGGTTTGAACTCAGAGTTGAAGCCAACCGAATTATCGGCATCAGTGTGGGCCAAACAGAGATTCCTTCGGGTGGATTTGTCTTATCCGGAGGGGGAGAAGCCGGCGATTTCCTGAAGAAAAATACCTGGATGGGTCTAAATGTTACTCTCTCAGGGATGACTGTCCAAATCAGGGAAAATCCTCAGACATTTTATGCCAAACTCAGCACAAATATTAACCATACCAATGAGTTATATTCCAAGGTATCGGGAAACCATGAATACCAATGGAATAAAGCCGCTCCGTTTCTTCAGAAAGCTAATCAGTGTTTTAATGAAGTGAAACAGTCTGCCGGCCCAGCCTCTATCGAAAATGATAAATATTATGGACTGTTGCAGGAAGCCTCGGATTTTTTACAAAAGGCTAATCTGAACCTGATCAGAACTCCTGATAAGGAAGTTCGCGGGGTTATCTATCGTCTCAATAGCCGGGATCCTAAAGTAATCCAGTCTTTCCTGGATACCATGGTAGCCAGGAAGTATAATACTCTTTTCATTGAGACTTGGTACCATGGTTATACTCTCTATCCCAGTAAAATGGCTGACCAAAACCCCATGTTCAGGGGAATGGATCCTTTGGAGATAATTGTTAAAGAAGCCCATAAGAGAGGCTTAAGAGTTATTTGCTGGAGTGAATCTTTTTATATTGGACAATCTGAACCTGAAATTAAAAGGAAACATAATGATTGGATAGGGCGAAATCGTCAGGGAGGTTTTTTATCCATACGAGATTATAAATCCCAGTTTCTTTGCCCCTCTAATGATTCTGTCCGACATTACTTGGTGGAAATATCCAGGGAAATGGCTCGAAAATATCCTATAGATGGAATAGTGCTTGATTTTCTTCGATATCCAGATGAGAGGATTGTTGAGGAAGGCCTTTGTTATGATTCATCCTGCCGGGCTAAATTTAATGCCCAATATCATTATGACCCTATCCTAATTAAGAAATCTGATGATAAGAAAGTCGCTCAATGGAGAAAATTCAGGGAAGAACAGGTGACGGAATTTGTGTCTGATTCTTATCATGCCTTGAAGAAAGACAACCCTCGTCTTCCTGTTGGAGCTTTTGTGTTTCCCGGAACCAATACATTAGGTCAAAACTGGCAAGATTGGCTGAATAAAGATTTATTGGATTATTATGCAGTGATGGTTCTATCTCAAAATAAAAATGATATGGAGAAATCAATTAATGAGTATAAGAAATATACTCAACCCCGGAAAAAAGGATTGATTGTGGGGATGTATATAGCCCCTTATCTGAGTGAAGAGGAAATAGGAGATAAGTTTCAGATTCAAAGAGAGAGCCTGATTGATGGACTTTTTGTTCCCTCAGACCGTTTATTGAATGCAGATAAACAACAATTTTATGATGAATCCATTTTTTGGAAAAAGGCCTCAGTTCCTGAAGGATATTAAGGCTCAACGAGTAGATGCTTTTCTCAGCCCCTTATAACCTTTAGAAAAAAAACTAAAAATGTGTAAAATAGAAGAATGATATTAATGGGAAAGGGATATCCGAATGGATGCTAAAGGCTGGATGGAAAAAGGGGTGGACTGGTATGGGAAAAGCCAGTTTGAGGAAGCCTTGAATTGTTTTGAGAGAGGGCTTGCCTTGGAACCTGAACATCCGGCCGGTTTATTTTTTAAGGGACTTTGCCTGACAGAATTAAACCGGGATGAAGAGACTATTGAAACTCTTCAGAAAGCTATCCAACTTCGGAACCCTTTTCCGGAAGCCTGGTTTTATATGGGGCTTTCTTACCGGAAACTCCAAAAATGGACTGAAGCCTTGAATTGTTTTGATAAGGCGGTGAATGAAGACTCCAAAGACCCTGAAAGCTGGAATGCCAGAGGTGAAACTCTGGTTAATCTGGAAAAGTTTGAGGAAGCAGGCCATTGTTTCGATAATGCTGTCCGATTGAATCCTGAATTACTGGCTCCCTGGCTGAATATGGCTAATTTAATGGGGATAACCCTGAATCGGCATGCAGAAGCCTTGCCTGCTTATGACCGGGTGCTGGATTTAGACCCCATGAATTTTGTTGCCTGGGCCAATAAGGGAATCTGCCTTTACCATATTGGGGATTTCCCCAGAGCTTTGGATAGCCTTAATAAAGCCCTTATGTTGAATTCCAATCATGCCGGGTCCTGGTGGATGAAAGGGAATTCCCTTAATGGGATTGGCCGGTTTGCAGAAGCTATCGATTGTTATGACCGAGCTATGGCCCTGGACCCTCGATTCTGGGGTGCCTGTTCCAAAAAGGTGGATTGCCTCTTTTTTCTGGGAAGATATCGGGAGACTGTTTCTACCGCTGACCAGATTTTGAACCGTAAAGGGGTCAGCGCCAATGCTCTATTCAAAAAAGGGTTCAGCCTTATCAAATTAGGTTCCCCCCGGGAAGCCTTACCCTGTTTTGAGGAAGGTCTTTTGGTTGAACCAGACCATCCTGAGGGTTGGTATGGTAAAGGAATCTGTTATAAAATCCTGAAAAAGAATCAAGAAGCTGAGGAATGCCTGAAAATGGCCATGGAACTGGACCCTCGTATCCAGGAAGCTTTCAAAACTGTTCTTGTTGGGGGAACCTTTTAGAAAAGGTTCCCCCAAACCCCTTCCCAANNCTTCTGAGCCAGAAGGCTCAGGCTAAAGTTCAGTTGTCTGATGAGTATTGACTGACAGGTATCGGTATTGGTTTTTCCTAAGGCTATTTCAGAAGGACTCTTAATAGAAGGTTCCCCCAAACCCCTTCCCAAATCTTCTTCTGAGCCAGAAGGCTCAGGCTATGTTGTAACTATAATGTTTACTGAAAAGTATCAGTTCAGCACTTCCATAAGAAAGAAGATATAGAAATCTTCTGGTAAAAAAAAACACTTTCAGGGTAGCTCTTAGCAAGGTTTCTGTTATAAGAGAAGATATTGAGAACCCCTGTAATAGAAACTGATTATCTATCTTGCCAAGGGGCTAAAGGGTAGCTCCCTATTTCTCTGTGTTATAATAGAATAAGCAATTCTATGAGTTAAAGGAGTTCCCCGAAAGGGAGAATTGATTAAATTTGGGAAACTCAGACACAAGTTTCTCTAAAACCGAGGACCGGTATTTCGTATTGCCTCAGGATACATTTATCCGGGTCTGCGGGAGAAACTTTGAACATATTAAGTTAATCGAAGCCGAGTATGGCGTGAAATTGGTTACTCGAGGCAATGAAATCCGCATCGCCAAAAACGGTTCTCATCCCAACCGGGCCTACCGGGTTTTAGAAGATTTGGTTTCTTTGGCCCATTCCCGTAAAGAATTAACCTTACAGGATGTGAAATATATCATCCGTATGGTCAGGGATGAAATCAGGGCTGAAAACATCAATACCCGCAATGGGAAAGATAAAGAAGAGTCTCATCCTTCAGAAGCAGCGACTATCTCGGAGCAATTGATTGAGGATTATATCCGGGTACCGGCTAAGCGGGGCAGAGTAGTCCCAAAGACTATTAACCAGAAACATTATATAGATTCGGTTAGAAATAATGATATTGTGTTTGGCATCGGGCCTGCAGGTACCGGGAAAACCTACCTTGCCATGGCGTTAGCCGTGGAATACCTAGTTTCAGAAAAGGTTGGAAGGATCGTATTAGTCCGTCCAGCCGTAGAAGCCGGTGAAAAGCTGGGGTTTTTGCCGGGGGATATTGAAGAAAAGGTCAATCCGTATCTGCGTCCTTTATATGATGCCCTTTACGATATGATGGACCCTCACCGGGTTCGAGGATATATGCAGGAAGGATTTATTGAGGTGGCCCCTCTGGCTTTTATGCGGGGCAGAACCCTAAATGATTCCTTTATTATCCTTGATGAGGCGCAAAATACCACACCTGAACAGATGAAGATGTTTTTGACTCGGCTGGGATTTGATTCCAAGGCTGTGATTACCGGGGATATTACCCAGATAGACCTTCCCTCCGGCCGGGAATCAGGTTTAATTCAAGCCATGAAGATACTCAATGATGTCCAGGGCATCCAGTTTGTCCATTTTACGGGAGAAGATGTGGTGCGTCACGAACTGGTTCAGGAAATCATTAAAGCCTATGCCATTTTTACTGAACAGCAGCACTCCGGGCTGGAATCCTGGAAGAAAACCAATACCACCCTTTAAGACTCGGAGAGAGCTGTAATGACTAACTATAAATATAACCCTGATACTGTAAGTCCAGAAAGAGCTTGACGAGCCAGACCTGAATTAATGACTGAATCAAAGAAAAATTCAAAATCTGGGGGTTCCCTGCTCAGGGGATTTATCAGCCGCCAGAAAGAAGACCTCGGCCGAGAGGAAAAATATCATTGGCCTGAATGGGTCAGTATATTATTTGTCCTCATTCTGACCTTTTTGATTCTGCTTTTGGTGTTTACTCCGGATATCCTTTTGAATGGGTATAAATGGAAAATTGGGGATATCAGCCAGCGGCCATTAATTGCTCCTTTTTCTTTTTCAGTTGAAAATAAGGAAGAAACAGAACGGCTCCGGCGGGCTGCCGAGCAGAGTTCCCCCCTGGTTTTCAGCCTGGATGATGAGTCTGACAACCGTATTCTCAGCCAGAGTATGAGTGTGTTATCAACGGCCCAGCAAATTGCCTTGATGCCCAATCTCAAACGGCAGGAAAAAGTAGATTTGATTCTGGAAAATGTGGGATTTCCCCTTTCCAGGAGCGGAGCCGAAACCCTTCTACGTTTTCATGGGTACCGGCAATTAAAGGAAACTGTCACCCAGGTGATGACAGCCCTGGATACGACTCCCGTGGTATCGGATGAAGCGTTTGAACTGGCTGCCAATGGGGAGAACCTTCAGGTTTTTGATGAACCTAATAACCAGCTGCTGAGTTTTAAGCGGTTTGCTGATGACCATGGTTATATCATTTCCCAGACCCAGTTTCAGGCGATAGTTAAAAAATTAGTTATAAAGAGTTTGCCTCATCCTGAGGATGTGCCGGTCCAAAAGCTGATTATTGATATTTATGGCCAGCTTCTCCAGCCCAACCTGATTTTGGACAGCACCCAGACTGCGGAAGAAAGAGTCCGGTACCGAAACCAGGTTCGTCCAGTGATGGAATATATCAGTAAGGGGCATTTGATTGCTCCGGCCATGAAACCTATCAATGCCTATCAAATCAGGATTCTGGACGAGTTATTTCAGAATCGGCTGAAATATGGGTTCAGTATTCTGTTGGGCCGGTCGGTTCTGATTTTGCTTTTTGGATATTTTACGGCCCTTTACCTGCGCCGTTATTATCCTAAATTTACCAGTGAATTTAACAGTACTGCCCCATTATGCGTACTGGTAGTGATTACCATCAGTATGACTCGATTGGTCTTATGGCTGGGAGGGTCTGCTTACCTGATTCCCATTGCGGCATTTGCCATGCTGGCCGGGATTCTTTTTGAGATGCGTTTTGCCCTTCTGATGACAACCGAGTTGGCTGTCTTCATGGGAGTGATGATGGGGTTGGAGGTCAAGCATGTCCTGATGTTTCTAGCTTCAGGGACAGTGGCTTCCTTTGCGGTTGCCCATATTTTAAGGCGGACTGATTTATTAAGGGCCGGGCTTCTGGTCAGTTTAATCAATGTGATTGGCATTATTGCCATCTTTTTGTTTGACCATCCCCTTTATTCAACTTTCCATGGGAAATGGAGCGGACTGGGGATTGACCTGCTTTCCGGAATCGGAAACGGGTTTCTTTGTTATGGAATCACCCTCTTTTTTGTTCCATTATTTGAATGGCTTTTTAACCTGACTACTGATGTGAAATTGCTGGAATTTACCGACCCACGGGCTCCGGCCTTAGCCCGGTTGGAGGAAATAGCTCCCGGGACCTATCAGCATAGCCTGAATGTCGGCCAGTTTGCCGAGGCGGCCGCTCTGGCCATAGGCGCCAATGCATTGATATGCCGTATCGGCGGATATTATCAGGATATTGGGAAAATCCTGAAACCGGAATATTTTGTGGAGAACCAGCAGGAAGAGGATGAACGGAAAATCCATGATAAGCTGACCCCTAACATGAGCTGTTTGATTATTAAAAATCATGTGAAGTATGGGATTGAGTTGGCCAAGGAATATAAGCTTCCACCGCCGGTGATTGATATAATAACCCAGCATCATGGGACTTCCCTGATCACTTATTTTTACCATAAGGCTCAGGAACTTCGGGAAGAAGAGGGCGATGATACCGAACGTAATGAAGATGATTTCAGATATCCCGGACCTAAACCCCAAACCACTGAATCCGCCATTGTTATGCTGGCAGATAGTGTGGAGGCCGCAGTGGCTTCCATTCGGCATCATACGGCCGGAGCTATCCAATCCATGGTCCATAAAGTTATTAATGATAAATTTACCGATGAACAGTTAAATGAGTGCGATATCACCATGAAAGACCTTGAATTGATAAAGGAAAGCCTGGTGAGGACTTTATTAAGTAAATATCACCGTCGGATAGCCTATCCTGGCCAAACCAACGGCACATCCAGAGGAGATAGTAAGAAATGGGCACAAAACAAAAATTCAATTTCGGCAACCTGAAAATAGAGGTTCGGGCCATTGATGGACTTATCCTGCCTCTCAGGACCCGTCCGATTTTACGGACGACCGCAGGCCGGGTCTTGATGATGGAAAAACATACGGATAATGAATTAGATGTACTATTAACCACGGATCTCCATATACAAAAACTGAATAAGCTGTATCTGAAGAAAGATATACCGACTGATGTGATGGCTTTTTCCCAGGAAGATGATAAATATCTGGGAGATATTGTCATTTCAGTTGAAACGGCCATGCGACAGGCGCAGGATTGCGGCCATGACCTTCTGACTGAACTTCAGTATCTGTTGGTCCATGGTATTTTGCACCTGTTGGGATATAAAGATGAAAAACCGGCTATTCGTAAGGCCATGCGTCAGAAAGAACAGGAAATCTTATCCCAGCTGGATATTGTTGCTCATCCGGAAGAAAACTAGACAGGATACTTATGCCAGATATTTTTAAATCAGGATATATCGGAATTGTCGGAAAACCTAATGTAGGGAAATCAACCCTGATGAATCGGCTGGTGGGGCAGAAAATTTCCATTATTTCTCCCAAACCCCAGACCACCCGAAACCGGATTATGGGAGTTCTGACAAATCCTCACAGCCAAATGATTTTCCTGGATACCCCAGGAATCCATAATCCCAAAGACCAGTTGCATCAGTTCATGAAACATGAAATTGATGAGGCGGTCCAGGAAGTGGATTTACTGCTGTTTATGCTGGAAATCACTTCCCATTTGGATGAGGATGACCAGGCGGCTTTGGAATATCTTAAAAGCTATCGGGGGCCCACCCTGATAGCCGTAAATAAGACGGATACCAATCCCCAGGCAGAAAAAATGCTTTTCCAATCACCTTATGGTGAGTATTTAAATAATCGTAAGGTACTATATATATCCGCGCTTCTGGGAAATGGTTGTGATGATCTTCTTAAAACCATTGAGGAATTACTGCCGGAGGGTCCCCAATTCTTTCCCGAAGATACCCTTACGGATCGAAGTGAGCGGTTTATAATTTCTGAGATTATCAGGGAAAAAGCGTATGCCTTGTTTAATCAGGAAGTGCCCTATAGTATTGCGGTGGTGACCGAGGAAGTGAAAGAACGCACCCCGGAAATGGGGTATGTGAAGGCTGTTATCTATGTTGAAAAAGAATCCCAGAAAGGGATATTGATTGGCAGCCAGGGCCAGACCCTTAAATCATTGGGTAAGGATGCCCGAACAGAAATTGAAGAATTACTTCAGAAAAAGGTGTATCTGGACTTGTGGGTCAAAGTAAAGAAGAACTGGCGTCGAGACCCTAATGCAATGAAACAGTTGGGGATGGAGATACAACAATGAAGATTGTCTTTCTGATGATGGTGATAGCTGGGATTGCCCTGGCCAGTTATGGATTTTCCGGAGCCATTGATTCCAAAGCTTCCAAACCTCTTTTACGAAGCATTTTGTTTCTTACAGGAATTATTTGCCTGTGTTTAGGACTCCTCCTGTTCCATGTTCCCCATTTTTTTAGTTTGGCACCCCAGTAACGATTTCTTCATTTAATAATAAATACATAGGCTTCTTCCTTTTCCGGAGGAGGCCTTTTTTATTAGATAATGCCATAATCACTATGAAATAAAGAGTAAAAACCAGTCCATTATGGATCAATAATAATTTATTTGTTTAGTAAAATGCGGAGGGCCGGTAAATCCTTGAGGGTATGTAAGGTGCTATTGATGGCAGCAGCCTGATTGGCAAATTTAGCTGCTTCCGATGGGTTCTGATGGGTGAGGTAGTGCCAGAAAAAGGAAGCGGCAAAAACATCTCCACAACCCGTGGGGTCTATGGGGTGGGAGACAGGAATCCCTTTCCAATGATGAAAAAAGGTTTGATTGTTATGGGCCCATGCCATACAGACCCCTTTTTCTCCAAGGGCCATTATGGCGATTTGGGGTCCTTCTGTCAGGGCTTTCATTAAGGTATTTTGCTGTCCGTTGAGATTCTTGGTTTCTTCATTAAATAAATGGCAATACTCTGATTCATTTCCCTGGATAATGTCGAGATGTTTCAGCCATCGGCTTCGGGAGGGAAGAGGAGAATAATATCGGTTGTCCTTCCGGTCTATCCGGGAAGCAAGATTATGTAAATCTGCCATTATCAAGGCCGGGCTTCTCTTACGGATCAATCTCAAAGTTTCCAATTGGATATCCCGCCGGGCGGTGAAATTAATCAGGATGCCATTGCATTTCAGAAAAGGCTTTATGGATTTGATTCCAATAGACGGATTGGGAATAAGAATTTCCTCCGTCCTGGTTCCGGAGATATCATATCGAAGGATAGCTTTGCTGGTCCTATAATTCCTGGATATGAGTAACCCTTTCAAGTTAATGGAAGGGTAGGGTAAGACCAAAGCTTCAACAGTTTCTTTATCTTCCAGAGAAAGATGAGAAACCGGATAGAGTTTGGACTCAGGGGGAGCAAATTGGGCCAGAGTCAGGAGATTATAAAGAATCCCGCCTAACCCTGTATGATAAGGGCTCTGGAAAGGATAGATAACATCTTTGAATATCTCACCAATGACGGCTATCTGCATCCAAGCCATCCTCTCAGAGCCAGGGGGTTACGGCTGGCTTATTCTATAAAATAAAAACCGGATTATCCTTCAAATAGAGCGGTTACAAAATAATCTGGATTAAATTCCCGTAAATCATCAATGCCTTCTCCTACCCCGATAAGTTTCACCGGCAGCTTCATTTCATCTGCCAGGGTGATAATAATCCCCCCTTTGGCAGTGCCATCGAGTTTAGTCAGAATAATTCCACTGAGAGGAACCGATTCAGAGAAAAGTTTAGCTTGTTGGATAGCATTCTGCCCGGTCGTGGCATCCAGTACCAGAAGGGTTTCCCTGGGAGCTTCGGGGATTTCCCGGTCCAGAACCCGTCCGATTTTCTTCAACTCTTCCATCAGATTGATTTTTGTATGGAGCCTTCCGGCGGTATCAATCAAGAGAATATCAGCCTGCCGGGCCTTGGATGCGGTAATGGCATCAAAAACAACCGCAGCAGGGTCAGCGCCATGGGCATGTTTGATCAGAGGGCATTCTGCCCGATAGGCCCAGACTTCCAATTGGTCGATCGCTGCTGCCCTGAAAGTATCGGCTGCCGCCAGAATCACCTTTTTCCCATCCTGATGAAATAACTTGGCAATTTTACCTGTTGCAGTTGTTTTTCCTGTTCCATTGACTCCCACCAGCATGATAGTACCCAGACCTTGATGGTCCCCGACGGACATAGGTTTGGCTACCTGGCTGAGGATATCCAATAATTCTGTTTTCAGGGCTTCCTGTAGTTGTTCCGGAGTATTAATGGACCCTTTTTTCAATAGTTGGCGGAGGTGGTCCACCAGCTTCAGGGAGGTAGAGACGCCAATATCACTCGTAATGAGGATTTCTTCCAGTTTCTCCAACATCTCCTCATCCAGCTTGCCGCCTCCGAAGAAAAGGTCATTGACTCGCTTGGAAAAAAGGTTACGGGTAGCGGTTAATCCTGATTTTATTTTCTGAAACCACCCGTTTTGCGCCGGTGGTTCATTGGTTTCTTTTTTAGTTCCCCAGAATCCAAACATGGATAATTGTGTAACTCCTGAACATAAAATTTACAAAGATGGATTGGTACGTAATCTAGATTTCCACTCCCGGGGTCTCATTGGTCACTGTACCCTGGTTGAAATTCATATCAGCCAGGACCTCTCCGTCATAGAGGGCTTCTCCGGTAACACGGACCGCCACGACTTTGGACACACCCGGTTCTTCCATGGTGACACCATAGAGGTTATTGGCTGATTCCATGGTCCGTTTATTATGGGTGATAACCAGGAATTGAGAACGATTTACCATTTCCTTGACCATATCGGTAAACCGACCGATATTAACATCATCCAACGGAGCGTCAATTTCATCGAGAACGCAGACGGGTGATGGTTTTAACAAGTAAATGGAAAATAACAGGGCGATAGCGGATAAGGCTTTCTCACCCCCGGAAAGCAGGTTGATGCTTTGCAGATTTTTGCCTGGAGGCTGGACAATGACATCGATTCCAGATTCCAGGGGGTTCTCTTCATCTATCAGCGTGAGTTTAGCATTGCCGCCCCGGAATAAATGCCGGAAGACTTCATGGAAATTCTTCTGAGCGGCATTAAAGGTGTCGATGAAAAGGTCTTTGGTAGTGGAATTAATATGGTTGATGGTAGCCCTTAGAGAGGCAATGGCGCTCTTGGCGTCTTCTTCCTGCGCAATGAGCTGTTCATACCGTTTTTGGGCTTCTTCAAATTCTTCCAGGGCACCAAAATTAATGGGACCCATCCGTTCGATTTTATGTTTTAATTCAGCAATCCGATTATTGACAGCCACCTCATCGGTCAGGTCCACATCTTCCAACTCAATGGGGTCTTGGATATCCAGATGGTAGGTTTCCTGGATTCTCTGGCGAAGGCTGTCAATTTTCCAGTTAAAATCCTTAACCTGCATTTCCAGTTCATGAACTTCGTTTTGAACCTGGGAATGGTCTCTGCGGAGTTCAGCCAGAAGCCGGCTGAGCTGGTTAATTTGTTCTTCAGCCTGGGCTTTTTCAGCTTGTAACCGAGTCAGACTAGCGGTTAATTCTTCCAGTTTGACAGTCAGTTCGCCTCGGCTTTGTTCTGATTGGGTAATCAGTTCATCCGCTTCTTTTTTCTTATTCAGGGTGGATTGTTTCTGTTCCTGTTTCTGCCGAATCTGGTAAGACTGAGACTGAAGGTCAGAGATGACCCTAGACACTTGCTGCTGGAAATTTTTGGCCTGGTTCTCCAGTGTTGCCAATTCAACCTGGATTTGGGTGATTAGCTGATTCTGGAACTCACGTTTCTGGCTGATTTCTCCCTGGGCATTACGCCATTCTTCAATTTGTTTCTGGCCAGACTGGACCTCTTCCTCGATTCGTTTGAGTTCTTCCTGGAACTGGAGCTGCCGAGTCTTCTGCTTATCTTCTTCTGTCTGGCTGTTGGCCTGGATAGACTGCAGTGACTGGATTTCATTGGTTAAATGCTTCTGCTGTCCGGAGAGGGACTCTACATCCCGTTGGGCCTGGGCTCGTTGAATATCAAATTCATGCAGCGAGCGTTGTTTTTCATTCCGCTGGTTATCCAGTTCAGTAAATGCCTTATCGGATTCACTGATTTGACCCTGCAGGTTCTGGATGGTTTCTTCCAACTTCTGGATTTGTCCGGCCAATTCGCCAATTTCGCGGTCCTGAGCCAGCAACCCGGCCGTTTTGACCGAACCTCCACTGATGGCACCATACCCAAAAACCCGTTCTCCGGAGAGGGTTACAATCTCTCCATTAAAAGCTCCATCACGAACCAGTTGGATAGCCGCATCCATATTTTTTACAATCAAGACTCTTCCCAGCAAATTTTCAATGATGGGACGATAGGCTTCATCATAGGTAATCAAATCACTGGCGATCCCAAGAATCCCTTCTCTTGATGAAATATCTTGAGCCAGGGTTTTGGGTGTTCCATCCCGAAGCAGGTCCAGGGGGAGAATTGTGGCAGTGCCTTTTTTGTTTCGATTTAAATAATCTAGGGCTGAACGTGCCTGATCTACTTTTTCAGTAATCAGGTAATTCAGAGAATGAATCAGAGCTGATTCGATGGCTATTTCATATTCAGGCCGGGTACGGATAATTTCGGCCACGGTGGTAACAATCCCGGCGCATTCGGGAGTCTGTGCCTTTTTGGATTGGAGAAGGGTTTTAGTTCCCGACTGGTATCCTTCATAACTTTCCTTCAGGGTGAGAAGGGACATTCGCCTGCTTTGTTTGCCGGATAAGGTATATTTTACCTGGTCCAATTCTTTTAATAAGGCATTTTTTTTAGTTTTATTCTCGTCAATTTGGTGATTGATCTGGGTGATTGTCTCCCGGTCGGATTTTATTGATTCTTCAAATCCAGCCATTCTTTGACGTGCCAATTCAATCCGGGCAGCCAAATCAGCCGCTGATTGTTCCTTATCAGTGATATTATGGGAAATCTCATTACGGCGGTTGTTGATGCCCACCAAGCTGGCGCCAATTGCTCCCAATTCACCTTGAAGCCGGGCCGACCGCTCGTTTTTCTGCCGCATAGCATTCAGGGTCTGCTGGATATTGGTTTCCAATAAACGTTGTTCCTGGATAATGCTGTTGAGGCTTTGTTGATGCTCAGAAATCACTTTTCGTTGTTCGGTGATTTTACCATTAAATTCGTTTTGTTGTTCAGTCAGCTGAGATTTCTGATTATCGAGTTCCTGAACTCTCTCCTCCAGCTGGGTAATCTCACTCTCCAAGGTCTGAATTGTTTCATCCGAGGTGGTAATCATGGAGCGGGATATCTTGATTTGAGCCTCAATTCGCTCAATCTGGTTCTCGGTATTGTACTTTTCCTGCTGATTTTGGGAAAGGTGTCCTTCTATTTCTGCCCCGCGAGTGCGGACGGTCTCATATTCAGTCTCAGATTTGTTGATAGTATCGGTTAATGAGGTCGATTTGACCTGGGTTTCTTTCAGCTTCCGGGAATATTCCTTAAAGCCTTCGGTTAACCTGTCAAATTCTTTTTTACTGAAAGAGACTTCAAGTTTACGAAGCTCGGTCTCAAATTCCTGGTATCGGCGGGCCTGTCTGGCTTGACGTTCAACCGAGTTAACCTGCCGTTTAACCTCTGTGATGATATCATTCAACCGGAGCAGGTTTTCTTCTGTCCGGCCCAGCTTTCGGACTGCTTCTTCTTTCCGGGTCTGATATTTGGTGATTCCGGCCGCTTCCTCAAAGATAAATCGGCGTTGTTCAGGCTTCATCTGCAGCAACTGGTCTATCTTTCCCTGTTCCATGATGGAGTAAGCATGGGGACCTAAACCGGTATCCATAAACAGGCTTTCAATATCTTTCAGCCGGCATACGGCTTTGTTGATCAGATATTCAGATTCTCCCGTCCTGTAAAGGCGGCGGGTGATGGCTATTTCATGGAAATCCATGGACAGGACTTTATCGCAGTCGGCAAAAATCAAGGTGGCTTCAGCAAAACTGGTAGCCTTTCGGGTGGAACTTCCCGCCCAAATCAAGTCTGCCATTTTATCAGCTCGGAGGACACGGGGATTCTGTTCGCCTAATACCCATCGGACGGCATCCAAAACATTGGATTTTCCACAGCCATTGGGCCCGATGATCGAGGCAATTCCCGGGGTTAATTCCAGGATAGTGGAGTCAACAAAGGATTTAAAACCACATATTTCAATTCGTTTCAAATACATAGGGATAACTGGTTCCTGCAAGGCGGCGGGTTTCCTTCTGAAAAGGGTTTCTGGATACCCCGCTTCCATGACCTTTCATATGTTATTCAATGAATTAATCAGTATAGGGTTTGCGCTGGCCTTTTGTCAAAAAATATCGATAAATATAGATAAAAGCAGGCGGGTTTTTCCTTTAAAGAAAATCAAGATGGTTGTTATTGGTTGAAAATATTAGGGTAAGGTGATTATTTATATTAGTTAAAACCACTTAAATTGCCCAGGCAAGCAATTTTGCCGCTACATTTATCGCTTACCTCAATAAGAAATGATTGACGTGTGAGGTAAAACCACTTAAAATTTTTTTGTTATTATTATTAATCTCCTGTTAATCTGCATATTATTCGGGAAAGGTTACAACGTGAGAAAAATCGTCGCTATTTTATTGTCTATCTTTTTTTGCCTGACGCTGAACTCGTTCGCCGAAAGGAAGACTATCCGTTATCTCACTTTCGAGACATCTTTTGAACAAATCAATTTAATCAAGAAGATTATTGCCGAATTTGAGAAAAAAAATCCGGATATCCATGTCCAACTGGAAGCTACATCTGAGGCCAGCCGGGTCTTTCTAACAGAAATGGCTGCCGGAACTCCTCCTGATGTCATGTATATCGGGTCTGAGATGCTTCCTCAGATGGTTGGGAAAAGGGCCTTAATGCCTATGAATGATTGGATTTCTCGTGATTCAGTCAATATGGATCTCTTCTTCCCTAAAACAGTAAATGCCCTTACCTATGATTCAAAACTTTATGCTTATCCTATCCATTATTCAACCAATGCCCTTTTTTACAACAAGAGACTATTCGATGAAAGAGGGGTTGCCTATCCGGATGATAATTGGACTTGGAATGATTATGATAAGGCCTCTAAAAAGCTTACAATAGACCGTGATGGAGATGGAAAACCTGATGTTTGGGGATGCCTGAGTCCTGAACTCAGGGTTATTATTCATTCCTATAGCGGAAAAATTATTAGTGATGATACTACCCGGATGGCGGTTAATACCCCGGAAGCTCTGAAGGCCGTAACCTTAGCCTATAATATGGGTGGGGTTTCGGCTCCTTTAGCGGCTCAGATTCAGGATACTAATGAAATTCAAATGTTCAGTAATAGTAAAGTCGCTATGTTTCTGGGCCGGACTTGGCAACTACCGCAGATAATTAAAACCATGCCCAAGGATGTTCCCTGGGATATTGCTCCTACTCCTAAGGGCGTTGTTCGTTTCTCTGAAATAGGGGTCGGTGGTAACTGTATCGCCAGAGGGTCTAAAAATCCTGAAGCTGCCTGGAGATATGTAAAATTTTACTCTTCCGTTGAAGGGCAAAAGCTTTTAGGGGTCCAGAAAAACTGTGCTCCTGCACTGGTAGAGTTGGGAAACAGCCCCCAATATTTTTTATGCGCTCCCCCTCAAAATATCAAAGTCTTCCTGGATGCTGCCACCTATTCCGACCGTCCTTATCCAGATGCGGATTGGACCAATGAGTTTTCATCCCGAGTCTGGGAACCGGTAATGGAACAGATTCGTACCCGGACGATTACTCCTAAAGATGCATTAATAATGTGGGAAAAAAGCGGAAATGCTTATCTTGAAAAATGGCGGCAGGATGAATCCTTCCGCAGTAAAGCGGATTATGCCGGTGATACAACTGCATTTCTTTTCCGGTTCATGATAATTTTGATGGTTGTGGGATTCCTTGTGGTGCTTTATTTTGCAGCTACCAACAAGAAATCTTGGGAAGGTTATTTCTTTATTGCTCCCTGGATTTTCGGTTTCATCATTTTTACCCTGGGCCCGGTAATGGCTTCACTTTACCTGAGCTTTACTCGTTATGATATGCTCAGTATGCCTCAGTGGGTGGGTATTGGAAACTTCTCTGCATTAGTGAAGGATAAATTATTTCTTACATCACTTTATAATACTTTTTATTATGCGCTTGTATCTGTGCCAATAAGCCTTGTTTTTGCCTTGATTTTGGCCATGTTACTGAATAATAAATTAAAAGGAATTTATACTTTCAGGGCGATATATTACCTGCCGGCCATTACTTCCGGGGTTGCCATCAGCCTTCTTTGGCGTTGGCTTTTTAATCCTGATTTAGGTTTATTCAATTCCATGTTGAAGTTAGTTGGAATAGCCGGTCCCGGCTGGTTGACTTCTCCCACATGGGCGATGCCGGCCATTATTATTATGAGTGTCTGGGGCGGAGCGGGTGGTGCCATGTTGATTTATCTGGCAGGGTTGCAAGGTATTCCCGAACAACTTTATGAGGCGGCCAATCTGGATGGCGCTAATGGCTGGCAAAAATTCCTAAATGTTACACTTCCCATGTTAAGTCCCACGATTTTCTTTAACCTCATTATGTCTATTATCGGGTCTTTCCAGGTGTTTGTTACCATCTTTGTCATGACAAGCAATGCTGGGTCATCCATTGAGCCGGGAGGACCGGTTAATTCCACCCTGGTGTATGTTTTGTACCTGTACCGAATCGGATTCCGGTATCTCAATATGGGGTCTGCCTGCGCTATGGCATGGATTCTTTTCGTAATTATTTTAGCAATGACCCTGCTGAATTTCTGGCTGTCCAAACGATGGGTCAATTATGATCAGGTTTAATCTGAAAATGGAGTCACAGGAGAAAATATTAAAATGAATGAAATTAAGCTGAGAAAGAAAATATTATTATACTTCCTGCTTTTATGTGGCGGGGTTATCTATATATTGCCTTTCCTCTGGATGGTCCGTACTTCTCTGATGGAATATGCTCAAGTTCAGATAGTTCCTCTGGTCTGGTTCCCCAATCCTGTCAAATTTTCCAATTTCAGTGAAGCTCTTAAATATATGGATTTTTGGGTTCTTCTGAAAAACACTTTAATAATCACTTTTTTTGCCATGATTGGGCAGATGATTTCCAGTAGTATGGTGGCTTTTGGGTTTGCCCGGATGAAGTTTCCCGGCCGAGAGTTTCTCTTTATGGTGTTGTTATCCACAATGATGTTACCGGCCATGGTAACAGAAATTCCCCGTTTTATTCTTTTCCGTCATTTGGGCTGGATTGATACTTTCTATCCTCTGATTGTCCCGTCTTTCTTTGGTGGCGGCGCATTTTTTATCTTTCTGCTTCGCCAGTTTTTCAAAACCATACCCTTTGATTTGGATGAAGCCGCCCGTATTGATGGATGCAGTTCTTTTCGGATTTTTTACCAGATTATGCTTCCCCTTTCCAAACCCGTTTTGGCAACCGTTGTCATATTCAGCTTTATCTGGAGTTGGAATGACTTTTGGGGTCCACTGATTTATCTGCGTTCAGCGGATAAGAAAACATTAGCTCTCGGACTGCAGGCATTCCAGGGCCTTTCTCAGACTGATTATCATTACCTGATGGCAGCCTCCCTGGTAGTTCTCATACCTGTTCTGGCGATTTATGTTTCTGCTCAGAAGTACTTTACCCAGGGTATCGTTATGTCGGGTATGAAGGGTTAATTCCCTTTTTCTTACTTTAAAATTAATGATTTAGTGAAAACCGCTTAACATAAGTTAAGCGGTTTTTTTATTGCCATGGAACTCCAATGGATGTTTTATATGTTTCCAATATAACAAGATAAAATCTGTAATTATCAGGTTGCTTTTAAAGGAGGCTCTTAGGATGGGTAAAATTAAACGGACAGGGATGATGTTTCTTGTCGTAGGAATTATTAGCTATGGGAGTTATGCTCTGGCTCAGATGGATATGAACCATAACCATGGCCAGATGATGAAATCAGAGGCAAAGGAAGTAAAGTCAGCCACAATCAAGGGTGAAATTGTCGAATTGGCTTGTTACCTGGAACATGGTGAAAAAGGTTCCCAACATGCCCAATGTGCTGTTGCTTGTTTTGAGCAGGGCATTCCGGTAGCTCTTCTGGATGCTAAAGGTAATCTATATACCCTGGTCGGAAAGGATATGAAACCTACCTCTGAATTTGTAAAAAAAGAACATTTGGGTGTGCCGGTGAAAGTTACTGGCAATTCAATCCAAAAAGGTGGTTCCAATTTCCTTATTATCGAAAAGGTATCATTAGTACCTCCCACCAAACCGGCTCAAAAGAGATAATCTCTTTTAATTATCTAAAATTCTTCTGATGAAGATATTCTCAGGGTTACCCCGGGTAACCCTTTTTTTATGTTCGAAGTTTGACGTAGAATCCCCATTCAATTAGGATTTTTAGTAGTCATATGAAAATATCTGTCATTGTTCCCGTATATAACGAAGTTGCCACGATTCAGCCGATTCTGGCCAAAGTCCGAAAAGTGCCGGTCGATAAAGAAATTATCATTGTTGACGGTAATTCTACTGATGGGACTCGGAATCTGCTGGTATGGGAAGAAAAACAACCTGATACCCAAGTGATTTACAAACCGCATCGCTGTGGCCGGGGGCTGGCTCTTAAAATCGGGATGGCCGAGGCCCAAGGGGACATCATTCTGTTCCAGGATGCTGATTTAGAACTGGATCCAGCCGATTATCCCCATCTGCTTCAACCTTTTGATAATCCGGATGTAAAAGTAGTATTTGGTTCACGATTTCTGGGAAAGCCCTTTACTGAATCCAAGTCCTGGCAAAGGACCGGCAATCATGTTATTTCTTCCATGGTGAACTTATTATTCGGGGTTTCGCTGACGGATGCCGAAACTGGTTACCAGGTCTTTCGCCGTGAACTCCTGGATGGGCTGGTGATTCATGGGGATGAGTTTGATTTTACCATTGAGTTGACTGCTAAGTTTTTGAAAAAAGGTTATACCATTGTCGAGGTCCCTATTTCTTTTAAGCCTCGGACCCGGGAAGAAGGAAAAAAACTTCATTTTTTCGATGGTATCGACTCTCTTTGGACACTGTTAAAATATAGATTGATTGATTAAAAATGATCGATAGAGGTAAAACTGTGAATATCCCATTTTTGAATATCCCCTCTTTTTATGAGCAAAACAAGGTTGAGATAGACCGATTATTTTCTGAGATTCTCTCCGGGGGCCGATATATCCTGGGCCCCAATGTTAAAGCTTTTGAAAATGAATTTTCCCAATATCATCAGGTTCCTTTTTCTCTGGGACTGGCCTCCGGGACTGATGCCTTGTTATTGGCTCTTCGCACCTGTGGAATTGGTGCCGGAGATGAGGTGATAGTCCCTGCGTTTACTTTTATCTCCACTGCCAGTACGGTAGCCTATGCCGGTGCTAAACCTGTTTTCGCCGATATCGATCCGTCCACTTTTAATCTGACTGAGAAAACGGTTTGTGCTGCCCTGACTCGAAAGACCAAGGCGGTAATAGCGGTCCATCTTTATGGAAACCCGGTTGATTTAGGTTCTCTGATGAAGCTTTGCCGTGAGAAGAAACTGATATTGATTGAGGATGTGGCTCAAGCCTTGGGTGCTGAATATAATGGGAAGAAAGTCGGCACTTTCGGTAAAGCGGGATGTTACAGCTTTTATCCAACCAAAAACCTGGGAGCCGCCGGGGATGGCGGTATGGTGATTACGGCGGATAAAAAAGTATATTCTAAATTATTCCAGCTTCGGGACCATGGTCAAAGTACAAAATACCGGTTTGAGACCCTTGGATATAACAGCCGACTGGATGAGCTTCAGGCCGGATTATTGCGTTTGAAATTAAAACAATTAGATGCATGGGTCGCCTCACGAAGGAAGTCGGCCTCGGTATATTCCCAACTTTTAGCCGATATCAGTGGTGTTCAATGCCCGGTTTCCCTGCCTGAATCACGCCATGCATATAACCTTTATACGATTCGAGCCAGGAAACGGGATAAACTCCGGGAATTTCTCCAGGAGAAAGGGATTGGGACAGCTGTCCATTATCCTCGTCCTCTGCATATTCAAAAAGCCTTTAAGGATATCGGGATAAAGACCGGGAAACTCCCTGAAGCTGAAAAAGCCTGTAAGGAAGTCTTATCACTTCCCTTGTATCCCGGCATTCCCGGTGAACATATTGAAATTGTGGCCTCGGCCATCCGGGATTTTTATGTTGGGGTGAAATAACTCTCACTGATAATTGATAAGGAGTTTTCTTTAATGTCTTATTGCCATAGGTTATCTTTAGCTACTGTTTTGATAGCAGGTTTACTGACTACCCAGAGCTGGGCTTTAAAATTGGTTCAGGGGCCCATCCTGGGAGATTTGACTAAAACAACAGTTTCTATCGGTTGGAAAACGGACCAGGCTTGTGAAGGAACTGTGGAGGTTGTTCATTCAACCGGAAATCCCGTCGGTGAGTTTAAGGCTATTGCCAAGGACAGCTCAACTCGATATGAAGCGTTTTTAAGGGGCTTAAAATCCGGGAATCGGTATGGATATTCGATTAAAATCCGAAATCAATCCGGGGTCTTTGAATCTGCCAGAGCCTGGTTTACTACAGATGTCCCTGATTCCCAAGCATTCCGATTTGTTTCCATGGCGGACAGCCGGGGGGCCGTCAATGGAGTGAATGTGGAAACCCTTTCAAAGATTGTCAGCCATGTTAAAAAAGCGGAACCTGCCTTGCTGTTCTTTCAGGGGGACTTGATTAATGGCCATCAAAATGCAGATACGGTCAGAATCCAGTTTGACCAATGGAAACAAGTCATGGAGCCAATTCTTCAATCTATTCCTGTCTATATGGGCGTAGGAAGCCATGAAATGGCTGTTAAGCCAATCGATGGGGTGGATGGGGATTCTATCTTTAGAGAGGAATTTAACCAGGTTCCCTGGAATGGCCCTGAAAACCTCAAAGGACTGGTCTATTCCTTTGATTTTGGCAACAGTCATTTTGTTATGTTGGATAGCTATACCCGGATCAGGAATTTCGAAGTAACCGAAGACCAGTTGGAATGGCTGGAGAAAGACTTGGCTGCCACTCCGAAATTACATAGATTTGTGGGGTTGCATGATGTTCCTTATCCCAATCATGCTCATCTGAAGAGTTCTATCAATATCTATCCGGAAATGATGGATAAATTTCTGACTCTTTGTGATAAATATGGTGTGGAAATCATCTTCTGTGGCCATGAGCATAATTATGAGCGGAAATTAATCAACAATACCCTCAATCCCAAGGTGAAGGGTTGGATTTACCAGGTTAAGAATGGGACCTGCGGTGCCCCTATTTATAAAGGCAACACAGATACCCGGAATCAAATGGCCTTTTCAGAATCCTATAATTATATCCTTGTTGAAGTGGATGGACCCCAAGTTACTGTTACTGCTTATGATGATAATGGCAAACAGCTGGATCATTTCTCCTATAAAAAATAGTCTTTTTTATTCTGGGGAAATCCTTTTTCCAGAAGATTTCCCCGGATTATGGACATAAACATCCTCTTTCCTGAACCTGTTCCTATCTCCGGGTTTTGATACTTAGCGATATTCAAGAACAGCCTGAATTTGTTCAGATACTCTGAATGACTGTAAATAAAAAAGATATATAGATAGACCTTAAGTATTACCTTTTCATAAGCAGACTCTCTCCGATTTACATATATCCCTTTTATAATCAACAGTTTTAACCATTATTTCCTGTCTTTTGATTACTTAAAAAGAAGTTGTTTTAGGGAAGGGGGGGCTCGAATCTAAATTATCTTTCTCAAACCCTTAATAATGAAAGAGATAGGTGCTGAAATCCCATTAAAATCAAGGTTTTCCAATGAAAGTTAAATTGACAGCCCCATGGGATGATGATAGGTTAGTTAATACTTCCCTGATGGAATTTCTCTATGATTCGAGTCGTGACCCCAAACCGAAAAAAAAGTCGGCCTATAACTTCCCCTCGGCGGGAAGTTTATTTGACTGAGAGTGCTTTTTTAAGTCTTGTCGTATCGGCAATTGAAGTAACGCCGAAGGAGACCTATGGGGTGCTATTGGGGTATCGGGAACGGAATCGGTACATCATTGATTATGCTATCCCTTATCAGACAGCCGAACGGCATACTTCCTTTGTTTATCGAAATGAAAAGGCCCATGAGAAGATGGTCAGGTTTCTGGATGAACTCTCCAAAGTCCGGCCTATCGGGGATTTTCATTCCCATCCCAATACTTATGTGAAAGCCAGTAAGGAAGATAAACAACAAATGTCCTTCTCGGAAGTCTATATTATCGTGGGATGCAGCCGGAAAACCAGGGAAATACCCTGGAATTATAACCGGGACGGGACCCTTTCCGGGACTACCAGTGATTTTATGATTAAAATCTGTGCCTACTACCCTTTGAATGTTGAAAGAAAAACTATCCGGTATGCCCCGGTTTATTGCCCTTTTGCTATAGGTTATCGCAAATCCCTGTCCGGAACTATTGATTGATTTTACCTGAAATGCCAGTAAATGACCCAGATTTCTTGACATAATCGGTCATTATCTGCTAATTTATGAGTTTAAATGCACAAACGGAGGAGCTTTCCTGTATGAGGAGAGATTTTTTATTTACATCGGAATCAGTCACTGAAGGACATCCTGACAAAGTCTGTGACAAGATATCGGATGGCATCCTTGATGCAATTTTTACCCAGGACCCGAAAAGCCGGGTCGCTGTTGAATCACTGGTAACCACGGGTCAGGTAGTGGTGGCCGGGGAAGTAACCACTAAAGCCTATGTAAATGTCCAGGATGTGGTTCGTGATGTCATTAAGGAAATTGGTTATAATGACTCCGCCATGGGTTTTGATTACAAGAGTTGCGGTGTTCTTAGCGCAATTCATGGCCAGTCTCCTGATATTGCCAAGGGAACCAATGAGACCGTCTTAGGCGCCGGAGACCAGGGAATGATGTTTGGATATGCCTGTAATCAGACCGAAGAGCTGATGCCGGCCCCCATTATGTATGCCCATCGTCTTTCCATGCGTTTAAGCGAAGTCCGGAAAAAAGGCATTCTTCCTTATTTACGTCCTGATGGTAAATCTCAGGTGACTGTCCAATATGAAAATGGACAGGTAAAACGGGTTACTACGGTGGTTCTTGCCGCTCAGCATAATGAAAAAGTTGATTTAAAGAAACTTCAGGCTGACCTTAAAAAAGAAGTCGTCGATAAAGTGATTCCGGCTGAATTGCTGGATAAAAAGACTATTTATCATATTAATGCCACGGGCTGTTTTGAAGTCGGTGGACCCCATGGGGATACCGGTCTGACCGGCCGTAAGATTATCGTGGATACCTATGGTGGATGGGCCTCCCACGGAGGTGGTTGTTTCTCCGGAAAAGATCCAACGAAAGTGGACCGTTCCGCCGCATATGCGGCCCGATATGTCGCTAAGAATCTCGTAGCTGCCGGGTTGGCGGATGAAGTGACTATCCAGTTAGCTTATTGTATTGGTGTCCGTGAACCGGTTTCGATTCTGGTTAACACCAATGGTTCCGGCCAGATTGCCGATGAGAAATTTGAAAGACTCATTCGGGAAAACTTTGATTTGACCCCGGCTGGAATCATTAAATCTCTGAAGCTCCGTCGGCCGATTTTCAAAAATACCGCCGCCTACGGACACTTTGGACGCAATGAACCTGATTTTCTCTGGGAAAAGACCGATAAAGTGTCGGCCCTTAAAAAAGCCGCAGCTAAACTGGCCTAATTAGTTTCCCGAAGACCTTCGGGAGTATGATGATGAAATTGCCACAAGCGGAAAGGGTCGACCCTTTCCGCTTGTTTTTTTGAAAATGTTTTATAAAAATTTCCTAAAAAGGAGTCTCCTAGATGAATTATGATGTGAAAGATCTGGCCCTGGCCGGTAAAGGAAAAGACCGGATTGAATGGGCTGAACGGAATATGCCCGTCCTTCGGCTGATTCGCAAACGGTTTAAAAAAGAACAGCCTTTAAAAGGTCTCCGACTTGCCGCCTGCCTGCATGTCACCACTGAAACTGCCAATCTTGCCATTACCCTGAAAGCTGGAGGTGCTGATTTGGTAGTTTGCGCCAGCAATCCTCTTTCTACCCAGGATGATGTGGCCGCCGCCCTTGTAAATAAATATGGAATTTCTACCTTTGCTATCAAAGGCGAAGACCGGGATACCTATTATTCCCATATTATGGCCGCTTTGGACCATCGTCCCCATATTACTATGGATGATGGAGCTGACCTCGTTTCAGTTCTTCATTCCGAACGAAAAAACCAGATTCCCGATATTATCGGCGGGACTGAAGAAACCACGACCGGTGTTATCCGATTGAAAGCTATGGCGGATAAAGGGGTCTTGAAATTCCCCGTCATCGCTGTTAATGATGCCATGACTAAACATTTCTTTGATAACCGGTATGGGACCGGCCAATCTACAGTTGATGGCATTATCCGTGCCACCAATATGCTGATTGCCGGGAGCACCGTGGTTGTCAGCGGATATGGCTGGTGTGGCCGTGGTGTGGCTATGAGAGCCCGTGGAATGGGTGGTAATGTCATTATCTGTGAAGTTGATCCCCTGCGCGCATTAGAAGCGGTCATGGATGGATTCCGAGTGATGCCGATTGCTGAAGCCGCCCCTATTGGGGACTTATTTGTTTCTGTGACCGGGGATATTCACGTATTCCGTGGTGAACATTTCAAAGTCATGAAAGATGGCGCTATTGTCTGCAATTCCGGCCACTTTAATGTAGAAATCGATATTCCGGCCTTGGAAAAAATGAGTAAGAAAATCCGGGAAGTCCGAGAGTATGTGGTGGAATATACCAAGAAAGACAATAAACGAGTGTATATTCTCGGTGAAGGCCGCCTGATCAATCTGGCCGCGGCTGAAGGGCATCCTGCCATGGTTATGGATATGAGCTTTGCCAACCAGGCTTTGGGCGCTGAATTTATGAAGAAAAACTGCAAGAAGCTGGAAAAGAAAGTCTACGGTATTCCGGCGGATATTGATAAGGAAATTGCCAGGTTGAAACTGGCTTCCATGGGTATTAAAGTCGATACGCTTACCAAGGAACAGGAAAAATATCTGAATTCCTGGGAAATGGGTACCTAAAGAAGTTAGTTTATTGAGCTGAAAAGATAACGATTTATTTGAAAGGGCGTTCTTGGGAACGCCCTTTTTTTATTTTTTATCATCTTGGTTATCCTGAACTCCATGAGTCTGATGTAAAATTACTGAGAACAGGAGGAATTACCATGAACCTGAGAGTGAAATCTCTCCGCGACCGTCTGAATGAACTGAATATTGATGCTCTGTTGGTTACCGGGAAACTTAATCGTAATTATCTGTCGGGATTTACCGGGACCGATTGTGTACTCTGGGTAGGGCAGAAGAAGGCTGTTTTTGTGACTGATTTCAGATATACCCGGCAGGCTCAGAAACAGGTCCAAGATATGAAGATTCTGGAAACTCCTCCCGGTAAAGGACATCTTCAATCAGCCATCGATTCTATTATTGATTCTGGCATACAGAGGTTGGGTTTTGAATCCCATCTCCTTTCCCACTATCATTATGAATTAATCAAAAAATGGCTGAAGGGAAAAGGCATTAAACTGGTCTCAGTGATGGATGTGGTAGAGAAAGTCCGGATGGTCAAATCATCCACTGAAATCAATTTGATTAAAAAAGCCAATCAGATATCCATGGCGGCTTTTGAATCGGCTCTCAAGCAGATTCGTCCGGGTATCCGGGAAATAGAGATTGCCAAGATATATGAGGAGGAAGCCTCGAAACGGGGAGGGGAAGGGTTGGCCTTTGATACCATTGTCGCTTCAGGCTGGAGAGCCGGGCTCCCTCATGGTGTGGCCTCTTCTAAAAAGATTAAATCAGGGGATTTGGTTGTCTTTGATTTTGGGATTAAATACAAAGGGTATCATAGCGATTGTACTCGAACCCTGATGGTAGGAAAACCGAGTCCTAAACAAATTGAGATATATCAAATAGTAAAAGAAGCTCAGGCCCAGGCCCTTAAAAAGGTTCGGGCCGGGGTCTCCACCAAACAGCTGGATCAGGTCGCCCGGGATATTATTTCCAAGGCAGGATATGGAGAATATTTTGGGCATTCTCTTGGCCATGGGGTGGGTTTGGATATACATGAAGGACCCCGACTGGCGCAATCTCAGGAAATGCTTCTTCAACCGGGAATGGTGGTAACGGTGGAGCCGGGTATCTATCTCGATAAAATTGGCGGGGTAAGAATCGAAGACCTGGTAGTGGTGACTGAAACAGGACATCGGGTGCTGACATCCTATACCAAAGAAATGGTTTGCCTGTAATGCAATGGTTGAATGCTTATTTTTCCTGGTATCGGCATCCCCTTTTTATTGGGATGGCATTTGTTCTTATCATTTGTCTGCTTTTGATTTCTTCCAGCATTTCTTCTTATGAAATGAATCTCTCTTCCCTGATACAAATCAGTCAGACGGATCCTGGTTATCAACCGGATAAAATTGATAAGGGATATGTTGTCTATAAAGAGGGTGGGTATGACGGACAATATAATTACTACCTGATTAAAGATTTTCCCTTAAAAGGGAATTTCAAGAATCCTTTCAGAGCCCAGAGGATTCTCTATCCTTTTCTGGGGTGGCTCTTCAGTCTTGGTGGAAAGGGGAGTCTTATTCCGTCAGTATTGGTTCTGATTAACTTGGCATCCATTCTGGGAGGGATGGCTTTCCTTTATAACCTGATGGAGACTCTTTCCATCGACCGAAAAATCTTCTTATGTGTTCTGTATGGATTAAACCCGGGATTTATAACCGCATTGCTCTTTGATTTAGGGACACCGCTGGCGATGATGTTGATTCTCTGGGGTTACTATGAATATAAAAGAAAGCGTTGGTATTGGGTTTCATTAGCGCTGGGGCTTTCACTGCTGACTATGGAAAATGCCTGGCTGATGATTCTTCCTGCAGGACTTTGGCTGGGTTTGATGAAACAGTGGAAACCTCTCAGTTACTTGGGGCTGTCATTAATCCCCTGGCTGATGTGGCAGTTCATTTTGACCTTGAAATGGGGAGTATTGCCGGTAACAGCTTCGGCGGGTTTCCTGGATATCCCTTTTAAAGGAATCTGGCTTTATCTGAATTCCCTGGGTTTGATTTTTAGTGAGGCCTCTGTCTCTTACAGTGATTTACTGCGGCAGTTAAGTGTATTTCCCCTGATGGGATTTCTTATCCTTCTTTTTCTTGTAACAGGATTCCTTCTATTCAAAGACAGATCCCTGCTGTTCTGGATATTGCTCTTTCACTGTCTGTTTGCGATTTTTTTAAGTTACGAACATATCTGGTCTCATACCCTTACTTCCTCAGGAAGGGTCTTGTGTGGGATATTTCCTTTCTTATACCTTTCCCATGATCGGCGGGATGATCATGATGGTTTATCCGTGATGGTATTCCTCTCAGGGCTCCTGGTGCTGATAGGGTTGGCTCGAATCATTTTTATTTCATCTCACCCTTATTTTGTGATGCTATGAATCAAAGAGGACTCCAACATAAAAGATTTGCAAAACAAGGGTTGCTCTTAGGGGTATTATACCTGGTATTATTGCCGCTTATCCTTAATCCACAAGTCCATGGAAATGATGGAATAGGATATTTTTCATATCTTCATTCCATGGTTATGGATAGAGATTTTGATTTCACCAATGAGTTTTCCCATTATGAGGGACAGTATGTGATTGTTGGGTACAGCCATGCGACAGGCCGGCCTGTTAATGGTGTTCCTCTGGGGTCAGCTCTTCTTTGGATGCCCTTTTATCTGGGGGCGCATCTTCTGTTAAAGTTCTTTGGACTCTTTATCCAACTTCCCTGGGCCGCTGATGGATATTCTTATCCTTATGTCTACTCGATATGTCTGGCCAGTTCATTATATGCCTTGGCGGGGTTATGGCTTACCTTTAAATCCTGTTGTTACTTTTATAAGCCAGAATTTTCTCTGGCTGGAATAATCATAGGGTGGATGGCGACCCCGCTGGTTTTTTATATGTATCTTCATCCATCCATGGCCCATGCTAATTCATTTTTCCTGGTCGGCTGTCTTTTATATCTACTGTTAAAAATTAAGGATACAGAATCCAATCCCCTGTGGCGATGGGGTCTATTGGGAATTGTTCTGGGACTGCTGGCCATTGTCCGGAACCAGGATGTTATCCTTTGGGGATTGTTTGCCTGGATTATTTTCCCAAGGGAATCCAGTAAAATGAATTTTAAAGCATTCTTCATCATGGCCGTTTGTGCCGGGTTGATGATTTTCCCTCAGATGATTGCCTGGAAATCTATTTTTGGTTCCTGGTTAAGCGGTCCGGAATCCCATCAGATTGCGCAAAATACCAATTTCCTGTCTCCCCATATTATGAGTGTTTTATTTTCCGGCAGGCACGGTTTATTTACCTGGCATCCAATGCTATTGGTTGGATTGGCCGGATGGTATGGTTTGGGGAAAAAAGACAAAGCTTTAGCTTGGACTATCTTGATTCTATTCCTATTTCAGGTATGGGTAACTGCTTCCTGGCGGGAATGGTGGGGTGCCCACTCCTTTGGCCACAGGATGTTTGTCAGTATGCTGCCTTTTTTTATGTTGGGAATCACAGCTGCCTGGGATTATCTAAACCTCCGTATTCAAAAAGGATGGTTAATTCTTCTGGCCATCGGAGCTATTCTGTGGAACCTGGGTTTGATTTATCAATATGGTTTTAATTTACTGGATCGGGATGGAACCACCCCTTTTGCGACTGTAATAATAAACCAGTTCCTATTAATCCCTTCTTCCCTTTTTCATTGGCTGTTTAAATAATCATTGTGATATAGTTGCATTCCTCCACAAAATATTGTATTTATTTAGGTGGATTTGTCAGACATCAAGTAAAGGGAAGGTAAATATATCGTGAAGGGAATTCGTTTTGTTGTTTTATTTTTGTTTTCTATAGGGTTTATGGTTGGTTATAATCCGATTGTTTTAGCCAGTCCCGGTACTGAGCCACCCTCGCCTGGTTTATATGGATCTGGTACAGCAGATCCTTCGATTTATAAACTATTTTATTATGTAAGCAGACAATCTTATCTGATAAATCGAGAGTATTCTCTGGCCGCTGCCACAGAAACCCAGAAAGTGACTGAAGCGTTGCAGGCTTTTATCCAGGGACCTTCAGCCGAGGAAGCGGTTTTGGGAATCAAATCAGCGGTTCCTTCTGGAGCTCAGGTAGTCAACACTGTAATTGAGAAAAACAATGTGACTCTTTACCTGGATATCCCATCAGAGAGTCTTTTATCCTTTGGTCCTTTGGCTTCAGATGAGTTTTATGACAGCTTGGGAAAAACTGTCTTGGGAGTATCTTCAACAGTCTCTGTTACGGTTGAGGCTTATGATGAGTCATCTAAAACCTACATCCCTTTAGCCGATTTGATTAATGAAAGCCGAGTCCTTTCTCACAAGCCAGGGGAGGAGACTCTTTCTCAACAATCACCTTCTTCCTTCAGTGTTACTGCGTCCGGACAGCCCGTATCTTTAGGCCAAGGGCAACCCTCAGGTATCTTGACTGGGAAATCGGTATTTCTCAGCGCTGGACATGGCTGGTATTACAGCAGTGGGTCAGGAACTTCTTCCGTCTGGTATACCCAGAGGGGAAACAATTCTGGTATTGTGGAAGACTTCTCAAACATTGAAGCTGTGAATGGATTTTTGACTCAGTATCTATGGAATGCCGGAGCCGGGGTATATACCTGCCGGGCCAGGAGCCGGGATGCTGCCGCCTATATAGTGGATAATACCAGCAGTGGTTATTCAGAAACAGGAACTTGGACTGACAGCATATCCACTCCCGGATATTATGGAACCAATTACCGGACCCAGCCTTGTTATTCCAGTGCAACCGCCACTGCAACCTGGCAGCCGACCCTATCTTCTTCAGGGTATTATCCGGTATATATCTGGTACACAGGCGGAAGTAACCGGTGTACAGATGCTCATGTGACGATTCATCATGCCGGCGGCGATACCCTGGTTTATTTGAATATGCAACGGGATGGCTATACCTGGAAATATCTGGGGACCTATTATTTCAATGCAGGAACTGCTGGGTATGTCCGGTTAACCAATGAATCTTCTAATCCCACCGGGATGTATGTTATTGCGGATGCGGTACGGGTAGGGGATGGCAAGGGTGAGATCCTGCGGGGTGGAGTTACCAGCGGAAAATATAAAACGGATGAATGTTCCAGGTATTGGGCTGAATATATGGGAGCAAGTACGGATGTCTATGACCCTAGTGATACCGATTCCAACGATGATGTTACTTGCAGGCCCCGCTATGCTGAGTGGGAACGGGAAACCTGGGAAGACCCTGTCTATATTTCGTGGCATACTAATGCCTATGATGGGTCTGCTTATTATACTTCCAGTTATGCGCAAAGCATTAATGGGTGGGATGGGGCTTTCACTGGTTCATCTGGAAGTCTTGAATTAAGGAATATTGTACATAATCAGATTGTCAGTGACATCAAGGCCGGCTATGACTCTGCCTGGGGGAATGGATATGTCCACACTAACAATTATGGTGAATTACGCTTATTATCCACCATGCCCGGGGCCATTTTTGAAATGACATTTCATGACAATCTGACTAAAGGGATTCCTTATTTGAAGGATCCCTTGTTCCGGCAGATTATTGCCCGGGCGGTATATAAAGGAATCGTAAAATATTATGCAAACCGGGATGGACTCAGTTATACATTACTGCCGGAACCTCCCCAAAAACTCAGGGTCATCAATAATGGGAATGGGACGGTTACCTTGACCTGGTCGGCCCCTTCAACCGATGGGGGTGTGTATTTGGGTCATGCAGCTGCAAGTTATAAGGTTTATCGGAGTTCCAATGGATATGGATTTGATAATGGAACCGCCGTAGCGGGGACAACCCTTACAGTCAATGGATTATCGGTGGATTCAGTCTATTATTTCAGAGTATCGGCCATCAATGCCGGAGGTGAAAGCTTCCCGACCGAAACACTGCCTGTTCGTGTCCGAAATTCTGGATATACCAATGCTTTGATTGTTTATGGGTATGATCAGGCTGCTGCTTGGATGCTGCCGGCAGTTGTAGAAAAGAGCACTTATTTGGGGTCTGATAATGGTTCACCTGTTCGGATGTTTCTGGATAAAATCAATAATTTCACTTATGCCATCCAACATGCCGAGGCTATAAAAAATGCTGTCGGTACAGGCAATACCAAGTATTATTTTGATTCTGCCAACCACCGGGCGGTAGAGGATGCCTCAGTTAGCCTTGCCAATTATCCCTTAGTCATCTGGATTGCGGGCAGGCAGACATCCGAATCAGCTTCAAAAACGTTTTCTTCTACGGAACAGAGCCGGATTGCCGCCTACCTGAATTCAGGAAAAGGCTTGTTTGTGAGCGGTTCTGAAATAGCCTATGACCTGGGCCGTGTAACAGGTTCAGCAGACAGCACCTTCTTTGCGAATTACCTGCGAGGCCAATATATATCCGATGATGCGGGTTCCTACCTGGCTGGAAGCGGCAGCGGGATTCTCAATGATATTTCCAGCTTATCCTTTGATGATGGAAATGGTTCGACTTATGCAGTTGATTACCCCGATGTCCTGCAGGCTTTTGGAGGTTCAGCGACCTGCCTTCTCTATAATACAGGTGTTTCCACTATTGATAATATGGACAGCCTGGGCACTTGGAAAGACCCCAATTATGCAGGTCAAACCGATGCCGATGCTGCCAGTAGTTTTGCGATTGTCTCCAGCCCCCTCTATCAGGGAAGCGGTTGTGGGGATTTATATTATGTATGGGGAACCGGCAGTTATATTCGTGAATATGATGGCGCTCAACCCCAATTCCCTGCTGCCAGTAACTTGTCCCTCTGGATATATGGCGATAATTCAGGGCATAACGTTCGAATTACTTTACGGGATTCAGACAATGACTTGATGGCGAATTCGTATCTGGCCATTAACTTCAGCGGTTGGCGGGAAATTACCTGGAATGATATCCAGAATAATCCCGGTTCTTTCTGGAGCGTAGCGGGGGATGGCGTCTTAACAGGCCCCAATGTGAAATTGGACAGTATTAATCTTCAGAAAGTAAGCGCAACAGGAACCGGCCATATTTATTTTGATAATTTCACTTATACGCCTACATCGGGCAGCGGAGCTTCTGTTGCAGCCCTCCAATATAACGGCCCATTCAAAGTGGTTTACCTGGGTTTCCCCTTTGAGACAATCACATCCGAATCTTCCCGAAATTCTCTGATGAATGATGTCCTTAATTTTATGGTTCCCAATCCTATGGTCCCGGTGGAATTGACTTCATTCGATGCTGAATAATTTCATTTATGATGGACATTTTTCTTTAAAACCACTAAAATGAGGGGAAACTGAGTTTCCCCTCGTTCTTCTTAACAACAAGGAAAGGAATATCCCCATGAGGAAAATTTTAGGTTATGGTATTGCTATGTTGGCGATACTTATTCTTGTCTCTTCAGTAATTGCCCAATCTGTTTCAATCAGTCAGTCTTCACCATCCGGACCGATTGTTTATGTGATGGGTGGCCAGGGATACACCCTGGACAGGGTTGCTCCTTTGAGTGTGAGTTCTTTGGAGGATAAATTCCAATGGACCATGGCAGAATTCATCAAGGGGCCGGGTGCCGAAGAAATCAAAGCCGGCATTAAATCTCCAATCCCTTCAGGTACAACCCTCCTAAAAACCCAGATTGATAAAAATAAGGTAACTGCTTTTCTGGATATTCCTGCCGATAGCCTCAAGAACTTATCAGTGGTCCAGTCGGATGAAATCTATGACAGTCTTGGAAAAACATTTTATAGCCTGGCATCGGGATATAGTATTAACCTGGTGGCCTTTGATGAAGAAACCAAAACTTGGAAAATATTGAGTGATTTTTTACCTGCCCTGCCTCCTGTTCCTAAGAAACCAGGCGAAGAAGCGATTCCTGAACCTGCAGTAACAGACAAAGATAATTCTGCCGCTCAAATTTTGGAAATGCCTTCTTTTGGGCAAGCCCAACCCAGCGGTTTTTTGACGGGTAAATCTGTTTTTCTCAGTGCCGGGCATGGCTGGTATTATGCTGGAGGAACCTTCAGCAGTTCCACTTGGCGAACCCAACGGGGGAATTCTAATGGAATTGTGGAAGATTTATCCAATGCAGAAGCGGTCAATGAATATTTGGTTAAATATTTATGGAATGCCGGCGCGAATGTCTGGCCCTGCCGGGGTAAAAGCCGGGATGCCGCTGCGGTTTATGTTGATAACGGCGGTTCTGGTTACACAGCGACCGGTAGCTGGACCAACAGCACTTCCGCTTCTACCTGGTATGGCAGTAACTATGCGGTCATTGGAGCTGCATCTATTGCCAATGCTACCGCTATCTGGCGTCCAACTGTATCTGTATCAGGTTATTATCCTGTCTATGTGTTTTACACTGGGGGAACCAATCGGGCTGCTGATGTCCATTATCAGATAGTCCATGCGGGTGGAACCACCCAAACCATCATTAACCAGCAGCGGGATGGATATACCTGGAAATGGCTGGGAACCTATTATTTTGAGGCTGGAAATGCTGGATGCGTGATGGTGACCAATCAATCTTCCAGTCCTTCAGGGAAATATGTGATAGCGGATGCTGTCTGCATTGGCGATGGGAAAGGGTCTATTACCCGGGGTGGTGTTACCAGCGGTAAATCCAAACAGGATGAATGTTCCCGATATTGGGCTCAATATATGGGCGCTCCCTCTTCTGTCTATGCGACAGTGGGTGAGGATAATGATGATGATGTGACTTGCCGTCCTCGGTATGCTGAATGGGAACGGGAATCCTGGGAAGATGCCTGTTACATTTCCTGGCATAGCAATGCCTCCGGAGGCTCTGCTTCCGGGACCTCCTCTTATATCTGGAGTACAACCTATGGCTGGGGGCAAGATAAACCTGTTGATGATGGTTCGGCCAGTACTGGCTCTTATGATCTGTTGACCAGTGTTCATTATGAAATAGTCAATGATGTTCGGGCTGGGTATGATTCCAGTTGGACCAATGGTGGAATCATGCGAAATAATTACGGAGAACTGAGACCCCTGGACAATATGCCCGGAGCCCTTTTTGAAATGGCTTACCATGATAATGCGACTAAAGACAGTTTATATCTGAGAGACCCCAAGTTCCGGCAGATAGTTGCCCGGGCTGTCTATCAGGGAATCGTCAAATATTATGCCAAAAAGGCCGGAACAACACCTGTATTTCTGCCGGAACCTCCTAATGATTTAACTGTTGCCAATACCGGGAGCGGTTCTGTTTTACTGACTTGGAAAGCCCCAACGACTGATTCGGTAGGGTTTGGCGGTCAAGCAGCTACCGGATACCGGATTTATCAAAGTAAGAATGGCTATGGTTTCGATAATGGAACCAATTCTTCGTCCACTACTTTGACGGTTTCAGGATTAACCCCGGGAACGGTTTATTATTTCCGAGTCAGCGCTACAAATTCCGGCGGGGAAAGTTTTCCTACCGAGACACTGGCGGTCCGGGTTAAATCTTCTGGAAAAGCGAATCTCCTGATTGTTAATGGATTTGACCGGATTGACCGTTCTCTGATGCCGGCTATCCGTGAAGTCAGTACTTATTATGGCAGTGATTTAGGTTCTCCTTATCGTCAATTCATGGAACGAATCAATACCTTTAATTATTCCATCCAGCATGCTAAGGCGATTGCTTCGGCCGTTACCGGCCCTTATTATTTTGATTCTGCCAGTAACGAAGCCGTCATTGACAGTAGAATCAATCTCACTGATTATGCGGTGGTTATATGGATTATGGGGAATGAATCCACCAGCGATGAGACTTTCAGTACCGCTGAACAAACCAAAGTGGCTGCCTATCTGAATTCTGGAAAATCCTTGTTTGTTTCGGGAGCTGAAATAGGTTGGGATTTGGGTCAGACCTCAGGTTCGGCTGATAGTACTTTCTTTGCCAATTATCTAAAATCAAAATATGTCGGAGATGATGCCGAGACTTACACCGTCGCAGCCGGTTCGGGTGCTTTTAATGGTCTTAGTTCTTTTGGATTCGATGATGGGTCCAATGGTTCTTATGATGTTGCTTATCCTGACCAGATTACGACCAATGGCGGCAGCACAGCTGACCTTTCTTATTCAGGCGGTTCCGGGGGAACGGCTGCGATCCAATACAATGGTTCTTTTAAACTTATTTTCCTGGGATTCCCCTTTGAAAGTATTACCTCTGAATCAGTCCGAACTGACTTAATGAGTCGGGCCCTTCAGTATCTGATTAGTACCGATGTTGTTGACTGGTCTCTCTTCTAAATCGACTGACATTCGTGACCTTTTAGAGGAAGGGTTTTTGACAGCTGTCAAAAACCCTTCTTTTTTTTATAATCTTAACCATAATAATTCCAGCAAAATATCACCTCTTAGCCTCTCATATTCGCTATGGAGTGAGACCCAGGCTGTAACCATCAGGCTGGGTCCCTTTCCGATGGAAATCATATAGTTTTAGGGGAGAATCAGGGATTGGATAGGGTAGAAAAATTTTCATATTAGTAATGAATTTGGGGTAATTGGGGGTTGTTAGAAATAAAGAAGGGGAATATAATGGTGATTCAACACTGAGGTCGCCTGCAAAAGAGTCTATTACTCTCCTGGCACCAGCCTTTTCAAAGAAGGAGTTCAAAATGAGGAAACATTCTTTTATGAGGATTTTGTTATTTTCCTGGGTCATGATGATAGGGTTTTCTCTGTCCCTGGCATCAGGAGGAATCAAAGAAAACATCTGGCTGCCTTTTTATGATTCCCAGGAAGGGCAGGGGGTCTCAAGGCCTGTAACTCAGATATATGGCCTCAAGGCAACAGATACCGCTACACTGGGAACTGAAGCCAAAATCAAGCTATTGTTGGAAGCCTTGATTCAGGGTCCCACCACTGAGGAGCAAGTAGCCGGGCATACGAGTGCCATACCTTCCACAACCCGGATTGTATCAATATCTTATGATGCCAAAAAGAAAACCTTAAAGGTTGTGTTCTCCCATGAAATATTATCGGGAAAACTGACTGCGGATGCTTTGGTGGAGAATCTGACTGAAGCTGTCAATAAGACATTTTATAATTTGGATGTAGAAGAAGTCCCTGAACTGGTGGATTTGCAGATAGAAGATGAAAAAGGGACCCCTTATCCGGTTGAGCACTATACCCTATCCGGCAAAGAGCAAATTGTTCCCGTAACCCCTAAATATAAACCCTTTTCCAAGACAATTGAAAGCCCTGTCGTTCCCCGGTTTCCAACCGGAAGGCCTTCTGGTCTTTTATCCGGGAAACGGATTGGTATCAATGCGGGACATGGCTGGTGGTATGATAAAGACCTCAGCAGCTGGACCTTTCAACGGGGGAATATCAGCGGTTACATTGAAGATATTGGAAACTGGCACCGATGCTTGTTATATACCGCCAGGTATTTATGGAATGCCGGCGCAGATGTGTTTCCTTCCCGGGAATGGGATGCCAATACCACTGAAGTAATCGCTGATAATGATAGCGGCGCTTCCATTTATACTGAAACAGGTTCCTGGACTACCAGCGTCTCTCCAGGCTATGGAGGAACCTATCGATATGCTTATGTCTCTTCTGCCACGACCGCTACGGCTACCTGGAAACTGATTGTCCCCAGGGCAGATTATTATGCCGTCTATGAATATCACCTGCCTTCATTTAATCGACTCTCCACAGCACAATATATTATCCGGCACAGTGGAGGGGAAACAGTATTATCGGTGGACCAGCGGCTTCGCTATATTCCGACCGGATTCAGTATTGAATCTACGGATGCCCGATGGTATTTTTTAGGATTTTATTATTTTGGCGCCGGGACAGCCAGTGTTACTTTGACTAACTTTGCGGCCAATGATACCTCCAACTCTGTTGTTATTTCTGATGCCATCCGTTTAGGGGGAGGTATAGGGCAGTTGACTCCGATTACTTGTTCCGGCCCTACCATATCCAAGCCTTGGTATCAGTCTTCGGCCCAGTATTGGACCCGATATATGGGGGCTCCTGATTCCGTCAGTTATTGGGGTTCTACCAGTACGGATGATGGCGGAAATGACTGGTATTGCCGGCCTCGGCATGCCATCTGGCAGGATTGTGATGCTTACTTGATGGTTCATAGTAATGCTTTTGATGGAACTGCCAGCGGCACCCGGTCATTTCGGCATTCGACCAACACAACTGCTGGAACGTATGCTTTTATGACTTGTGTCCATAACCAGATGGTCAATGATGTGAAGGCTATATGGGATTCTTCCTGGACAGGCTCTCTCAGTAGCGGTTCCTATTCTGAAATCAGTTATCTGGGAACTGCTGGAATACCGGGAGCCCTTTTTGAAGTGGCTTTTCATGACAATACCACCAAGGATAACCCTTATCTGCGTAATCCCAAGTTTGAAGATATTCTGGGACGGGCCATGTATAAAGGAATTGCCCGATATTTCTTCAATAATCCGACCATTTTGCCGCTGCCTCCTCAGAATTATAAAGTGACTAACGTAGGTGATGGCACAGTCAGGATTTCCTGGGCTGCTAAACCGGATCCTGTAGAATCGACTGCCTTACCTGTCGGATATCGGGTCTATAAGAGTGTAGATGGTAAGGGATTTGATAATGGGGTTTATACCACTTCAACCAGTTATGTCTATTCTGGATTGACCAGTGGAGAGGTTTATTACTTCCAGGTAACCGGAGTCAATGCCGGAGGAGAATCATTCCCAACCGAAACCCTGGGTGTCAGAGTGACAAATGAAGGGACCCCCAGAATCCTGGTAGTGAACGGATATACCCGGATAGACACCAGTATCGGAATTGATAGAACTGATGCCTATAACCCGAAGTTTAATCAGAGCTTTGACTATATCATCCAACATGCCAAGGCCCTGGATGCCTGTGGTGAGCCTTTTGATGCTGTATCCAAGGAATGTATAACCAATGGGTTGGTCAGTCTGACTCCCTATAAGGCAGTCATTTGGATAGCAGGTCAGCAGTCCTCCTCCGATACCACTTTCACATCGGTTGAACAATCGGTTATCTCCAGTTTTCTGAATAATGGTGGCCGATTGATGGTTTCCGGCTCTGAAATCGGATGGAATCTGGGTAGAACTTCAGGGTCTGCAGACAGTACTTTCTATGCGAATTATCTGAAAGCCAATTATGTATCTGATGACGCTGGGACTTATTCTGTTGCACCGATTTCTAGTTCGATTTTTAACGGGATATCCAGTTTTGGATTTGATAATGGCAACAGCGGAACCTATAATGTCGCTTACCCTGACCAGATTACGGCAGTGGGCGGCGCTTCCGGATGCCTAAATTATTCAGGCGGCTCAGGGGGAACTGCTGGGATCCAATATGCAGGTACTTTCCGGCTGGTTTATATGGGTTTCCCATTTGAAAGCATTACCTCTGAATCGTATCGAAATCAAGTAATGCAGAAAGTGATAAAGTTCTTCTTTGCCGAATCAGCTCCCCAATGGACAGATATCCCGGATGTGAAATTGTTCAGGGATGAAGCCCAGTCTGCCCTGTTTAATTTAGGGGATTATCTGAATGGCGGGGAGATGGACAGTTATTCTGTTCAGACAAATTTCCTGGGTTTGGTCAGCTTAAGCGGGGGAAATGTGAACTTCTCGGCATATAGCCAGGCTACCAGTGGAAATTGCAGTTTCCTGGCTCAAAATATTCTGGGAATCGCCACTAGCCAGAACAAACTGAAATATTCCACTTATAAAATCAATAAACTTCCATATGTGGGAATCAATGCTCAGCAGTCAGTGACTTTCCCCATTCGGGATTATACTTATGATTCGACAGGAAAAGCTATTCCTCCTTCTTTTGGGAAGACGGCATCCCTGGTGGTTAGTGACACAACTAAAATTCAGGTTGTCTGGACTGCTGATTCAAGTATTCAGATAACTTGTTTATCCGCCATATCCGATCCGGTTTATGTGGATGTGTATGCTTCCAGCGCTGAGAGTTCTCCCTTTGGTTCTGACCAGGACCGGGAAAGGCTCTGGGTTTATGCGAACCTTTTGAGTATTGGAAGATTTACCACTTTCAATGACATCTGGAGATACGGCCTGGAGAAAACAACCGATAAAGCTGATTATCCAGCTGTCAGTTATCTGGCCACTGCTAATGATGCTACCGGAGCATCTCAGTCGAACATCATGTCTTTTGATTTCACCAGTACGACTCAAGGCATCAAGATGACCCCCCAATTCAGCAGTATGGTGAATTACCAGTCCAACAGCTGGTATGTAGCCCGAATGAAACTGTGTTCTCCGACAGCCAGCAATGATTTGCAATCCCAGCTTTATAATTACAATGGGATTATTCCCGACAACGCCCATGTTGACCTGTCAGCCAATATTTATTTTGGAACTCCTACCACCTGGAGCTGGCAGGAGACTCCCCTGTATTCAATGACCACAGGAGCGGGATATCCTCAGATCATGTTAAAGGCGGGGACTAAAACCGGCAAGATTTACCTGGCTGAAGTTCAGGTAATAAAAACGATTCCTACCCTCTTCAGTTCGACCCGTTCAAACCATTTGCTTGGGTATCCCTATGGAAGTTTCACTTCCTTATCTTATCTGGCAATGGGTTGGTCCACCACTGAAAGCTTCGACTCCGATACTTCCCAACCCGCTTTGAGTGTTGTGACTGCAGGGATTCTGAATGTTAATTTCAATGGAGCAACATCGGATGGCGGTCAAAAGAGCCTTAAATTTACCGCCTGGGATGGGAATACCCATGCCATCTATACACCTGCCAGCAATCCCGGCAGTGAAATTGGATTAAAGGCTGATTTTAATATTCAATCCGGTTCCTTTGATACCTATGATGCCATGGTGTTGTTGGCCTGTTATGGAGTAGCCACCAATGGCAGTTATGATTTTTACGAACAAGGCGGGCAGTTAGCGGCTATGGCTGAGTTCGGTCAGATTACCAATGGAACCCATTATTTGGCGGCTCCGGGACGTAATGCTTACCATCAAATGCAGTTTATTGTGAAAAATGGGGAAGAGGGTATCCTTACCGTGAAGGATGTCGATTTCCTGAGAGATACCGATAATCCTTATTTTGGTGATAGCAATCTCTTTCCCTAAGATCGAATAAACCCATATTATGCATTAGAGAAAGAAAAAGGAGGCTTTTCTTTGTTGAGGGTATCAAAGAGGCCATCCATCCATTGACGTTTATGCTTGGCTAAAGCCAAGTTTAGCGCCTTCTGACGGGAGTGATGGGTGATCCAAGCTCCTAATGCAAAGCATTGGAAACGAATCAGGGTGAGCGTCTTCTGGTTTTTTTCTTTCAAGACGATTTGCCGGAAGAGGCTCAACAGGTTATAGGCTACCATGATAAATCGGAAAGCGGCCTCCGTGGGAAAGAACCGACTCAAACAAAAGTTATCCGCGCCGAAGGCATATTTCAATTCCTTAATCC
>DIVR01000068.1:0-375 GCA_002428325.1 bacterium UBP4_UBA6127 | reverse complement strand
GGCTCCATCCGGGAAGTTGGCCTTCTCACTGGCAAATATCAATTCCTTCCGTTACAGAAATCCATTGTTGTGGGGAGGTTAGCAGCGTCTTTATCGGTTGATAGAACTTAACGGCGGTAATATAAGAAAGTTGCCGGTCTTCTAAGGAACACAGGAATCCATCCGAATAGAACCCACTGTCGGCTCGGACCAATCCCACCTGCTTGGAACCCAGAATATCAAAGGTTTCCTGGAGAAAATGAGTGGCATTACTCAGCGATACCGTATTGCCCGGCCGCATCCAGGCATTTACGACCCTCCGGGTCTCGGCTAAAAAAGCCATCAAGGGATGATGAGAAAGTCGGCCCGGCTTCTGGGGATTATAGCCTTTCTGGG
>DIVR01000073.1 GCA_002428325.1 bacterium UBP4_UBA6127 | reverse complement strand
TTTGACCCTTCCCATGACCCACATTTGGACCCTTTATAAGAATCGAGGCGATGCGGAGAATCGGATTAAGGAATTGAAATATGCCTTTGGCGTGGATAACTTTTGTTTGAGCCGGTTCTTTCCCACGAAGGCCGCTTTCCGATTTATCATGGTAGCCTATCACCTGTTGAGCCTCTTCCGGCAAATCGTCTTGAAAGAAAAAAACAGAAGACGCTCACCCTGATTCGTTTCCAATGCTTTGCATTAGGAGCTTGGATTACCCATCACTCCCGTCAGAAGGTGCTAAACTTGGCTTTGGCCCTTTGATACCCTCAACAAAGAAAAGCCTCCTTTTTCTTTCTCTAATGCATAATCTGGGTTGAATGATTCTCAGATTGGCAAAAATAAAGGTAGCGTTTGGATTGTCAAAAATCTACAGGATCAGTTTAATGTGAACAGAAACTTGGAAGAATGGAATTGTGTCAGACCCACTCCGTTATAACTCCGAATATTTATCTTTTTTTCAAGCACCTACAAAAGTGTCATAAAATGGTTTTATCTACTGGAACAATTCAAAGAGGGACTGTATAGAAGGGGACCCAATTTTCTCCTTCAGGACTTTTCGGATAGAGTCTTCTCTTTCTACCAGGGAGGGTTCTCTTTTTTCATAAAATATCCCTACATACATTTTCTCGGGGTCCAGGGCAAGTTTCAGGGCTGCCATCAAATCGGAGGTATCATGGTCTTCAGGGATAGGCACGATTTTCTGGGGCCATATTTTATAAGTATCATAGAAAGTAATACAGGGGCTATAGGCATCAATAAAAGAAAATCCTTTATGGTCAATGGCACGGACTATTAATTTATTCATTTCCTGCCGTTTCCCCGAATAGGCTCTGGACACAAAGCTGGCGCCATATATCAAACATAAGGCAATGGGATTCAAGGGATTCTCAATGCTCCCCTCCGGAGTGGACCCTGTGTCCAGTCCCAGGGGGCTGGTAGGAGATATCTGCCCTTTAGTCAGGCCATAAATCTCATTATCCATGACGATATAGGTCAAATCGACATTTCTCCGGCAGGCATGGGGAATATGGCCGCCTCCAATGGCAAACCCATCTCCATCACCACCGGTTACAATGACATTTAATTCTGGATTTGCCAGTTTAACTCCCATACCAATAGGCAAAGCCCTGCCATGGACTCCATGAAATCCATAAGTATTTAAAAACCCGGGAAGCCGGGATGAACAACCGATTCCAGAAACGACGACCACATCTTTGGGATCAAAATTATAAACAGCTAAGGCATCATACAAGGATGCCAGTACGCCAAAATCACCGCACCCAGGACACCAGATAGGTTCATTCCCGGATTTATAATCCTTAGCCTCCCTTTTAAGAGGCGGTTGCGGTTCAAGTGTTTCTTTCTCTGCCATGATTGGATACCTCCAAGGCTCCATTCTCTTATTGTCTTATTCAGGAACACTGTAAAAGGGCGAATGAGTTTCCTTAATATGAGTCTTTCCATAGACTTCTTCTATTTTTGCCAGAATATCATCAGGCGTAAAAGGCATCCCTTGATATTTGTTCAACCGGATAGGTTTAATGTCATGCCAGGCCATCAGATAATTAGCAAACTGCCCGGTATAATTCATTTCTGGCACAATCACCTTTTTTGTCAGAGCCAGAAACTCATCAATCGACCGATAAGGAAGAGGGCTGATAATCTTGGGATGTAACGCTGCCACTTTCATTCCATTGGCATTTGCAATTTTTACAGCTTCCCGGATAACCCCTTCAGATGAACCCCAACCAATGATCCCCACTTCGGGTTGGGGTTCCCCATAAAATTTCACATATTTATTACTGTCTTCATGCACTGTTTTCAATTTTTTAAACCGTTTATTGGTCATATCATCATGGAGTTTTCTGGAATACCCCGGCTTGGCTGTCTCTTCATGTTCAATCCCGGTTGCAACATACCCATAAGGATGTTTGCCTGGAATGGCCATAGGTGAAATCCCTGATTCAGTCAGGGCATATCGCTTGTAATCAGATGATTGCTCAGCAGGGTCAGGTTCCAGCCTTGTCTCAAATTCAATATGGCTAAGGTCAGGAATCCGCATGGAAGCTTTTCTCTGGGCCAGATATTGGTCTGATAACACAATGACCGGAAGCTGAGTCCGCTCGGCTATGTTAATAGCCCGAATTATCCCGTAAAAACAATCCTCCACACTGGATAGGGCCATCACAACCCTGGGTGAATCTCCATGAGCGCCATATAATGCCAGGTTCAAGTCACTCTGCTCCACCTTGGTAGGCATCCCGGTGGAAGGCCCTCCTCTCTGGACATCCACAATGACGGCTGGAATTTCAGCCATGGAGGCCAGACCAATCAACTCACACATTAAGGATAATCCAGGACCCGAAGTCGCTGTCATAGATTTGGCGCCGGCATAGGAAGCTCCTAAAACAGAGGCCAAAGCTGATATTTCATCTTCAGTTTGAATGACCGTCCCATCCAAAGCAGGTAATTTCTCGGATAACCACTCCATAATATCGGAGGCGGGAGTGATGGGATACCCGGCATAATATTTCAATCCAGCCAGGATGGCTCCCAGGCAAATGGATTCATTCCCAGATAAAACCATGGTGGGTTCTTTGTCCAGTTTAGGGATTTTCAGAGAAAGGCTGAAAGTCAGATTCTCTTTGACATATTCAAAACCGAACCGAAGCGCATCCAGATTTTTTTGGACAACGGTATCCCCTTTATGGTGCCATTTCTGGCGAACCATTTCTTCCATAATTTCCAGGTGGAAATCAAAGAGTCCGGAAATAATCCCCAAAATTAAAACATTTTTACTACGCTTGGAGCCGATTTTTTCTACCGCCAGTTTGGAAAAAGGAATTCCATACTTCTGGTAAGGCGTGTTTTCTTTAACATTAGGACACTGGTCAATGTCATACAAAAGCACCCCATTGTCAGCAATATCCCGGCTGTCCCGGTCATAAGATTCCTGATTAAAACAAATCAGGACATCCACCTTATCTCCCTGGGAAAGAAGTAATTCATCTTTCACCCGGACCTGCCACATGGCATAACCGCCTTTTATTTCCGCCGGATATGTCTTATAAGCGTAAATATCATATCCGGCCCGGGCACAGGCCAAGGTCAATAATTCACCCATACTGATAACCCCTTCGCCGCCTTCACCGCCAATCCGAAAAACCAATCCATTCATGGAAGATTCTCCTCGTTTCACACTCTGTTAACATCTTTTGTTACATAAATCTATAATGAAACAGGACAGTCACTCCTAGATTTGAATCTAGACCTGACTGTCCTGTTTATATTATTCTGATAAATCTTTATCCCGGTAACCTTTTTCATGGATATCCCGTTTTTCAAGATTATCTGAAAACAATTTAAATGGGGCTTATAAAATAAAAAACCACAGCCACCTGTAATCCCGGCAACTCCGTCTCATTGATTGATTTGCTTCTTAACTGGCCTCATACCTTATTCCTCACTATATTACAGGCATTCTCCGGAGTCAAGTTAACCCTGTTCTCCCTCAAGATATCAAATCCTCTTTTAGTAACTCAACCATACCCCTCCCATCAAAAAAACAGGAGAAAAGGCCTGGCCTCTTCTCCTGTTTTGGTTTTGTATTTACAGTGTAATATTTTTTTAGGATTTCACGTCAGCATCTATCTGATGAGTTCCCTCTGGCAGATTTAATATAAGTTTTCCGGAATTCGAATCATAAGACCAGAGAGTTCCTTCTTTGATTTGACTTCCATCCAGAATTACATGTAAGGGTTTCTTCTCCAAGACCAACTCAGCTTTTACTGCCTTCTCAGCCTGAACAGTTAACCGGGTTCCTGTTTTAGTTAATTCAACCAGGGCGGTTACAGGTTCACCCGAGATAAATAAAGTCTGTCCTAACGCTTTTACTGAAGTAGCCTCTATCAGAATCAGCCGATTGACCCGGTTGGATGAATCCACTCCGACGACAACACCTTTTCCATCAAATTCACCATTTAGGGTGATAATGCTTTTGAAAAAATCGGCTACAGCATTTTTTCCTGATTTAGGCAGTTTAGCAGTATATGACAAAGGATTGGTATTTCCATTGTTTCTAAAGAAATAATAATACTTCTGTCCCGGGAAATATAATTTTCCTCCCATACCACCTTCTATTTCCAGAGAATCAATGGATACCCTGTTAGCTCCACCAGTACTGGTAACAGAAAATAAAGCCAGCCAATCCATGGATTTCAATTTATCCCATTTTTGATTGGTAAAGGATTCGGGTTCCCCAAAAATGACGGGAGAAACCGTATCAACTGAAATCCCGGGAGAGGGATAAGCAGCAAAATGGTTCTGATCAGGGAAATCCCAGCTGTTTTTTCTGGGAGGGACAATCGGAAATCCTGATGACAAAACATACGCCAGTTTTTCAGAATTTAAGAATCTCACTTCCATATTGCTTTTCTTTCCCTTAATCGTCAGTTTCCGTGCTACTGCATCGATATGCATCGGATAATTGGAATGCAGAAGGTAATCGAACCGGGATTCATGGGGGGCTTCCAGCTCATCCCAGACCAGGTAATTACAACTATCGAGAGAAATCAGATGGCGTCGGAAATAATCAAGTCGTCCCTGATATATTTCCGGATGAGAGGCATCCCCTTCCATATAGGACATATCCCTTTGCTGCAGGAAATGAATCATCTTCCCATCAGCACCGGAGGTATAAAGAGCCTGCCCGCACCCATCCACCAGGGGAAGATTATGCGCCCGGGACTGGATGGTCCACTTCATATGATGTTCTCCACCATAAGGAACTCCACCGGAGGGGTCATAATATCCGGAATCGGTCAGGAGCGGTTCTCCCTTGGCATAAATCAGAAAATTATTCTGGTCAGCCTGGGAATGGCCATTGCGCCTTCCAATATAGGGGCCGGCTCGGAGGGTTACCATGGTATTTTCATTTGACCCCAGATTGGAATGGGTTACCCCGACTCCCCAATCCCGCCATAAACAGGATAAAGGCGTATCAGCCGGAGCCTCTGGTTTTAAATTCGAATCCATCCATATTATGAAATAGGGATACCAGGATATAAAGCTGTTTATTTTAACCTTACTCACATACCATTGGGCCAGTGGGTCCTGATAAACCTTAGCCAGCCTGGCCATGATCAATGCATCAAAATAATTGGGAGCCATTGGTTTGGAATCCCCAAAGGGTACTCCAAAACTTGTCGGTGGATGGGCCAGTATTTTGTATCGAGCAGTCTTCTCCAACCAAGGATAAGTGTTTAAATCAATCCCGGTAGCTGATTCCAAACAATCCACAAATTGAAAGACAAAGAAAAGGGTATAAGACCAGTAAGCAACCCCTTCATGCCAATCCCCATCTTTCCCTCCCAGGGAAATGAATTCACCACTATATAATTGCAATGTATAATCCACCCAGTCACGGGCTTCCGGAGTTTCATTATAAAGGCTCAGTCCGGCTATTCCCAAAGCTGCCGTACAGAACCAGGGGTGATTATTGGAAGGGTCTGCCATCAGAGGATTCATGGCCGCTTCCATTGATTGGGCTCGGGCTATTATGCAGTTACGAACAATTTTCTTATCCTCTTCGGAAAGATAATCATTCAACCAGTCATACCCGATACTCATAGAATATAAAAGCCCTTGCGCCGCATGGTCCACACTTTTAATACCAGTGGACCCATCCGGGTCCCATTTGGCCACTTCCATCATAATTCTTCGAGCATTCGCAGCGGATGCAGTATCCCCGCTTAAAAGGTAATGGAGAGAACTGATAAAAATATTAGATTCTGCCCCTCCCGCTTTATTGCCAATCACCCGCCAAGTTTCATAATCCCATACACCATTTTTAAAACCCTCAGGTTCTTCTGGATGGAAAGTGTAGGAGGTTTCCCTGACATAGATATCCAGGGTCGTCCACCAATCCTTTTTTACATTGTCTTTTTCCAGACGAAGCCTGGCCAATAAGGCAGGATCCATGAAAAGGTATGGACGTTTAGCCATTATTTTTTCAGGCAGCATAGGAGTGAGATATCGCTGGGAATCATCACTAATAATAAACCGAACAGGTTCTGAATACCCTGTAGAAGTTGAGTAATCATACCCTAATCTTGCATACCAGGTACCATTCGATAAGAGGGTGTTGGGAGTATAGTAATTCTTATAAACCCGGTTGGCACTCCAATTATCGATCCCTGTCTGAAAAAACTGGGAATCCTGGGAAACCTGTAGCCAGGTAGGTACCGGCTTCATAGCATCCCGGCTCCAACCAATAAAGGGAGGATTGGATGGTGACCGATCCCCGTTTTTAGGCCAGGCAAACACCGAACCCCCTTCAATTTTCTGATTATTTTCAACAAATTCTACCGGTTTAAAATCCAAGACAGCGGGTCTTCCCTGCTCACCCTGAGTATGGATCTCATATCCAACCGATACAATTCGGGTAGAAGACCTGATAAATCTATATTTCTCATCCCGAAAATCACCTGCCACATAAGATTCACCCAGCCAGAATTCAGGAGTTGGCCGGTTAATCAGGGTAAAATAACGGGTTCCATTCTCAGCTATCAGTATGACGCGTATATTGAGAATCTCCCGGGTGGTCGTAATCCGATAACGGAAACTGACTGGAGTCTTAGCATCAACAATTTGATCAACTTCAGAACTTACTCCAAATTGTAAATAGGGGTCCTGGCACACCAGCCGGGCAGTGATAAACCCATTTGCATTCTGAAAAACGGTCCCTGACGCATTAGACTTCCAATTCTGCAGGGGATTTGCAGACAATATCGCCAGAGAGAAAAACACATAAAAAAAGAGGATGCCTGAGCATCCTCTTTTAAGCTTATTTAACATATTGAATTTGACACATATTTTAGACATGATTAATAGAGTCCTATGAAAAATTATTTGTAACTTCCTAGAGTAATTCCGCAACCTGAACAGCATTAAGGGCAGCGCCTTTTAATAACTGGTCACCGCAGACAAAAAGGGCAATGCCGTTATCCAATGCATTATCATAGCGGATACGGCCCACCAGGCAATCATCCTGGCCGGAAGCATCCAGCGGCATCGGAAAATAATTACCAGCCCGGTCGTCTATCACTTTACAACCGGAGAAAGCGGAAATCGCCTGCCGAATTTCATCCAACCCAAGTTTTCGTTCGGTCTCCAGTGAAATGGATTCCGAATGGGCTCTTAGGATGGGAACCCGGATGCAAGTAGCTGTTATTTTCAACTCAGCATCATGCAGAATCTTATTGGATTCTTTTATCATTTTCACTTCTTCCTCATTGTACCCTTCATCATCAATCTTGGTATTATGGGAAAAAAGATTAAAAGCAATCTGATGGGGAAATATTTCTTTTTTTACCGATTGTCCAGCCAGGAAGTCACTCGCCTGATTTTTTAATTCTTCCATAGCTTTAGCGCCCGCTCCACTGGCCGCTTGATAGGTTGAAACAATAATTCGTTTCACCCGGGAAAGCCTATAAATCGGATAGACTGCCATCAGCATAATAATAGTGGAACAATTGGGGTTGGCAATAATCCCTTTATTCCATTTCACATCTTCCGGATTGATTTCAGGCACTACCAGCGGGACATCCGGATCCATCCGGAAAGCTGATGAATTATCCACCATCACACAACCGGCATCTACCACATAGGGAGCAAATTCACGGCTCCGGGAAGCGCCCGCAGAAAACAGTGCCACATCTATCCCTTTGAAAGAATCTTTTGTCATTTCTTCTACCGGGAATTCTTCGCCCTTGAAAGTAATTTTCTTACCGACAGATCTGGCAGAGGCCAGAAACTTGATATTCTTAATCGGGAAATTCCTTTTTTCAAGAACACTCATAAACTCAGCGCCAACAGCTCCCGTGGCACCGGCAATGGCAATATTTTTCGGAGTCATGGACTACACCTCATGTATAGATGATTTGACCTGATTACAGGCTGATATTAACAATATCAAATTAAAAAATTATATCAGACAAAGCCTGTTGCTTCCAATTCATTCAGGAGGAATTAAGAGATCTACACCTACGGGCCGTTCCATTATTACAAACTTCTATAACCAGAATCCGTTTATTAGGGAAATGAAATGATATCGGCTCAAAGAGCTTTATTCTCACCTCTGAAAAGTTCAATTTCTAATATGACATAGAGGACCCTATGGATTAATGGATGTCCTGCAGATTCTAATAAGCTTGGTAAAGTATCCCGATTTTCCACTCTTAAGATAATACTTTTCGACCCATCCTTCTCTGAATTAATGTTATTCTAGTAAAAGTGAGATAAATTACTAATTTTTCAATCAATAAGGAATTTCAATTATGGAAACCATAGGAATTGGCATACTTGGCGCGGGCCGAATGGGAGAATCCCATGCCGGGGTTTATGAGCAACTCAATGGAGTCAGTGTTCAGGCTATTGCAGATTTTGATGAATCCAGAGCCAAAACTTTTGCAGATAAATACCACACCCAATGGGTAACTGATTATAAGCAGCTACTGGATAGGAAAGATATTCAGGCCATTGATATCTGTCTGCCTCATACCCTTCATTTGAAGGCGGTAATGGATGCCGCCGCCGCTGGGAAACATATCCTATGTGAAAAACCCTTGGAAGTTACTCATTCCAGGATGAGTTCCATGCTGCAAGTCTGTAAGGACAATAAAATCACTCTCATGCCCGGACATACCCATCGATTTTATCCAGAAAATATCCTAACTAAAAAACTCATTCGGGAAGGAAAAATTGGAACTCCGATAATGATTCAGGACACCGTTACTATGCTGGGAATGCAAGAGGGATGCCCCCGATGGATGGGAACCCATGAACTGGCTGGAGGCGGAATCCTGATGAATAACGGGGTCCACAGTATTGATCGGATAAGATACTGGATGGGAGCTGAAATTGAGACCGTTTATGCCCGATGCGGTCGATTTGCCCTCGATATTGATGAACAGGTTGAAGATCAGGGAACTTTAATGGTTACCCTTGATAATGGAACTTATGGGACATCCCAGGTCAGCTGGATCACCCCGAAACCTCTGGGTACTTGTTCGGCCAGAATCCAGGGAACCAAAGGCATCCTGGAAGTCCAGGCTTGGTGTAAAACTGTGAAATTCACCGGGCTTTTTGAAAACAATACAGAAGAAATACCGGTAGAAGGAGAATCAGGAATGATGGCTGAGATAAGAGAGTTTATTTCAGCCCTCCGAGAAAATAGAGAGCCTTCAGTCAGCCTTAATGATGGGTTTATGGCAGTCTCTGGAGTTTTAGCCGCTTATGAATCCAGCCAGACAGGCCAACCCATTAAACCAATAAAATATTAAATCAAATCCTTCAAGGGGAATTCTTTCTCAAGGGATTCCCCTTTTTAGGTTTCACTCCGAACTTATTTTTCTATCTCATATTTGTCTCTTTACTCACCTTCGCTCTACAATAAGATAAAAGGATATCCTTTTTAGATAAGGAGATTTCCAATATGCCTAAAGTGATAGCTGAATTAAAAATACTTCCCATGGGAACAGGGACTCCCAGCGTCAGCACCCATGTTGCCAAGGCTCTGAAAGCCCTCCAGATAACTTCAGTGAAGGTTACGATCGGTTCAGGTTTTACCACAATTGAAGGAGAACTTAAAGAGGTCCTTGAAGCAGTGGAAAAAGCTCATAATGCGGTTTTTAGTGATGCAGTCCAACGGGTTAATACCATTCTAATTATTGATGATCGCCGGGACAAAGAACTGACTCCTTCAGGTAAATTAAATTCTATCATGGAAAAACTGCGCCAGCTGGAGTAAGATTAGTGCTACTCCATGCAAAACCCATTTTCCATAAACCCGTTGATAATTGAGGGAATTGAGATTTCCTTATGGGGAAGTTTTATCCTGAAAACAGCCGGGAAAGTGATTCGAAAAACCCAATCACTCCAGGGTGAGGGTTCAGAAGTCATTGAACACCGGGTAAATGGTTACCGGGAAATTGATCCTGACATAATCGGGCTAGATCGGCTGATTGAAGATATTATCCTGGAAGAATTGGAAAACACCCGGACTTGGTGCATTATCCAATCCGAAGAGGCCGGCAGGATTGAAATCGGCTCCTCGGAGAAAAATGACTTAACCCCTTTGTATTTTTTCTGCGACCCTATTGACGGCAGCAGCTTGTATCGCCGGCAGATACCCGCCTTCTGGTACACAGCCTTTTCTATATGGTTGAATCCCCAAACTCCAATTACGGCAGTGGTAGCCAATCTGGTGACTGGACAGATAGAGTTCTCGGATGGGAATAAAGCCTTCTCCTGCCACTATAAAAATGGTAAATTCTCCGGATTAAAGCCTCTGCGAGCACGAGATAACACCCCTGTTTCCCTAAAAGAAGCTTATGTAGCCACTTACCTCATGAAGCCAGCTGTCCTATTTTCATCTCTTCATCTCTTTGGACCTTTGCTGAAAAATGCAAAGTTTATTCTTCCCAATGGAGGGCCTTCCGGTTTCAGTGATTTGGCCCGAGGCTCTATAGACCTTTACTTAGCATGGAAAGAATCAGCCACTGAGATTTTTACTGGATTACCGATTGCTTTGGCCGCTGGAATGAAAATAAGACCTCTTGATGGCAAACCTCTGCAATTCCAAGATGATTTGAAGGCTGAATATTCATTGGCAGCCGCTGCTTGTGATGAATTATTAGAGGTAGCCTTGTCCCTGATAAAAACCCATCATTAGTATTTTATTTCCCATCATTCCGGCTCACGGCAACCAATCTATACCCAATTACTGCATTACTGCTAAAATATATCAAGTCGGTCATCTCTATGCAGTTCTCGACTATTTATATGACGGAGCTGATCTTATGCAAACAACTACAAGCGTACAGTATAGTTTTACCCTCCGATTGGAGATTCCTAACAAGCCAGGGATGCTGGGCAAAGTAACCACTCTCATTGGCAAACAGGGAGGCAATATCCAGGCCATTGATATCGTAGAGGTCACCCAAGATAACATGGTTCGGGATATCACCATCCTGACCCGGAATGTGGACCACAGTAAGGATATTGTGGAACATATCAAAAAACTTCGCAGCGTAAAAATAAAACATGTCTCAGATCGGGTTTTTCTGATGCATCTGGGTGGTAAAATCCATATCCAGAATAAAGTTCCCGTTAATACCCGTAATGCCCTTTCCATGGCCTATACTCCCGGGGTGGCTCGAGTCTGTGATGCGATTGCTGAAGACCCTGCAAAAGTCTGGACCCTTACTATCAAATCCAACTCGGTAGCCGTGGTCACCGACGGTAGCGCTGTCCTGGGACTGGGGAATATAGGACCGAAAGCCGCTATGCCGGTCATGGAAGGCAAAGCCATGCTCTTTAAGGAATTTGCCAATGTTGACGCTTATCCTATCTGCCTAGACACCCAGGATGTGGAACAGATTATCCAGACAGTTAAAAATATCGCGCCCGGATTTGGCGGTATCAATTTGGAAGATATTTCAGCACCTCGATGTGTTGAAATCGAACAGCGGCTTCGGGATGAATTAGATATTCCGGTCTTTCATGATGACCAGCATGGCACGGCCACCGTTGTGACCGCCGCGATGATTAATTCATTGAAATTGGTTAATAAAAAATTCTCTGATATTAAAATGGTCATCAGCGGGGCTGGGGCTGCCGGATATGCTTGCACCCGGATGTTGCAGAATATGGGAATGAAAAATATTATTGTCTGCGACCGGGCCGGCTCCATCTATCAGGGCAGGACTCAGCATATGAATCCACTGAAAGACTGGTTTGCCCAAAACACTAACCCGGAAAAATTAAAAGGTTCAATTGCCAAAGTAATGGAAGGATCAGATGTTTTCCTGGGTGTCTCAGGACCGGGTATCATCCGACCCGTTGATTTAAAGAAAATGGGTAAAGACCCTATTGTCTTTGCTTTGGCTAACCCCACTCCGGAAATTATGCCTGAGAAAGCGGAAAAATATGTCAGGGTCATGGCTACCGGCCGTTCTGATTATCCTAATCAGATTAATAATGTCTTGGCATTCCCCGGTATCTTCCGGGGAGCTTTGGATGTCAGAGCCACCGATATTAATGACGAAATGGCACTGGCCGCAGCCAAGGCTATTGCTGGGATTATTACTGATAATGAGCTTTCAGAAGAATATATCATCCCATCTGTTTTTAATCGCCAAGTCGCTAAAGCCGTGGCAGATGTCGTAGCTGAAACAGCCCGGCAAACCGGCGTTGCCAGAAAGAAATAAATTTCTCTCCAACGATATCAAGCCTCTGCCTTGCTTTCAAAGCAGAGGCTTTTTTACTTTTGCTTTTTTGCCGTTAAATGTAGTAATATTCACCTAGTAGGGAAAGCCATCATAATGGGGAGTGTTCCTGTGGAGAAGCTAAAGCTTTTCTTTGCGGACAATTTTGAGCGGATATTGGTTTTGACTATTATTCTAGGCGCTGCATCTATCAACTACTGGGTCCCCTATAAATTTGGCTTTTTAAATTTCTTTTATCTGCCGGTTCTGATGGCCGGATACTATACCAGCAAACGATTCACTGTACTGACAGCAATTCTTTGTATTCTGGTTGTAATCTTTTTCACCCTGGCCTTTCCTAATTTCATACTGGATGAAATGAAGACTCCCTTTGCAATAATTGGATTATTGAGCTGGTCCTGTTTCCTGCTTTTAACCAGTGCTGTCATAGGGTATTTATACGAAGAAAAGGAAGCCCGAATCAAAGACCTGAAAGCAGCCTATATCGGAATCTTGGAAATCCTCTCCAAATATCTGGAATCATATGACCAATATACTCAGGGACATTCAGTCAGGGTGGCCCACCTCTCAGAAGAAATAGCCCGGGAGATGGGACTTCCCCATATCCAGGTTGAGAATATCAAAGCGGCTGCTTTGTTGCATGATATCGGAAAAACCGAAATCAGTATGGACATTATTCATAAAGCAACCCGGCTTTCCAATACTGAAAGAGATGAAGTCAATACCCATAGTGAAAGAGGCGCCCGAATCCTGACTCTGGTGGATTCAGTCCTTAAAGATGCCATTCCCCTGGTCATTGCCCATCATAAATATTATTTCACCCAAGATAGCAAGGATAAGAAAGACATCGATACAATCCCCCTGGGAGCCGCCGTTATTGCTGTAGCAGATGCCTATGATGCCATCATCACCGACCGACCTTACCGGGCAGGAAAACAACCTTGGAAAGCGTTTGAAGAAATCGAACAGGCTTCCGGTAAACAGTTTCATCCGGATACAGTAAAAGCTCTTAAAAGAGTCTTGATGTTCAATAAAAAATATACTGAAGAGACTCCCTGATCTCTCTCATTAGACCAGAGAAAAAGAAATATTAAATAGACATACCCCTGATTCGCCCTATGCCAGGGTTATTTTTTTTCATGGAAATATTGGATAATTTCAGCCCGTTCGAGGGTTACTAATCCTCCACAATTTGCCTGAAGCAACATATCATTCACCAGGGGCATAAACTCTTGAAGAGATTGTGCCTGATCCACAATTTCAATCACCACCGGTAAATCAATGGATAATTCGAGAACTTTTGCCCGGTGAATTCGGCTGTTGGCTCCATAACTCATCAATCCCCGCATGACGGTAGCACCTGCCAACCCCATTTCTCTGGCTTTCAGGACAATAGCTTCATACAGGGGGATATGACCGAGGTGGTCCGCTTCCCCAATAAATATTCTCAGCAGTTTTCCTTCACCTTCAAGTTTCATAATGCTCAGGGCCTCCTTCATTAGAATGCCTTACCCCAGGTATATCCCAACCAGACGGCACTCAGGCAGCCGGCCAGGCTTCCCAGGATATTTAATCCCGCATACCAGAAACTTCTGCCTTCTATCAACGCCAGGGTCTCATAGCTGAAGGTTGAAAATGTTGTTAACCCACCCAGAAACCCTATGGTTAAAAAAAGTCTCAGCCGGGGATTGGATAAAAATCTCTCAGCCATCAGGGTCATCCAGAATCCGATAAGAAAACATCCCAGTAAATTAACCGTCAGTGTTCCCAGAGGAAACCCACTTCCCCAGAAGCGATGTACTCCCCGTGACATCCAATACCTCAGAACAGCTCCCAATCCTCCACCGATGAATATGCAAAGACTATCCTGCAACATGTTTCTCTTTTCTCCCTGAAAAAGATAAACCGATATCCCTGATTATCAATCAGAGATATCGGTCTTATAATATCACTAATCAGCTGCCTTGAAACTAGATATCCAGTTTCATCGGCTTATAATTTTTATTATGGGCAAAATATTCAACCACTAATTTCTGGACGATTTCTTCCCTTTTTTCAAACAGTCTTTTGGATTTTCTTTTTTTCCGTTTAGCATGGGCATAACTGGTCATAATAGGGAGGGCCACCGTCACATCCAAGTAACAGACAATGGCATCCGGTAATCGGTTCGGGTCCACTTTGCCCCAGGAGACAGCTTCACTGGGAGTAGCTCCGGATAGTCCGCCGGTATCAGGCCGGGCATCGGTAAATTGAAGAAAATAATCCTGCCCCACCTCTTTGATGCGAAGGACTTCCTGGATTTGTGGTTCAGTCTGGAGCATGAAGTTCTTCGGGCTGCCGCCGCCAACCAGTACCACAGCGCTTTTGCCGCCGGAACGTTTGGCATTCAATACGATTGCCGTGCTTTCATTGACATCAATTGAAGGATTAATCCGAAGTTTATTACCTTCCAATTCCACACCGGCAATATTCATCCCGATAGTCGAATCACCGGGAGAACTGGTGAACACAGGGACCCCTGCCCTATAGGTGGCTGCCAACACAGAAACATCCTTTAAACCATTTTTCCGCTCAAATTCCGCCATGTAACGGCCCAGTTTGAAGTAAAATTCAGCTGTACCCATTTCTTTCTGGAATTCTGGTTGACGAATAATCGCCCGCAGAATTTCATCAGTTGCCATAAGGCTATCCGTATAACCTAGGAAGACATCATAAATACGAACAATATCATTATCCCGTAATTCAGCATCATTTGCCTGAAAAGTCCCAACTCGGGGAAAGAACTTCAGTGGGAAATGAAGGTCATGGTACATATTGGCGCCGGTTGCCACTATCCAATCTACAAACCCGGATTTAATCAGGGGAATCACACAGGAGACACCCAGACCTGCAGGAGTAAGGGCTCCAGCCAGACTCATGCCAACGGTCACATCCGGTTCCAGCATTTTCTGGGAAAACAATTCACAGGCTTCCCGAAGTCTCCCGCCGTTATAGGCCAGAAAAGTATCCTCCACCAGTTTAACCAGGGATTCTTTACCATTAATCCCCGGGGGGATGATGGCTTTGCCGCACATATATTTTTGTTTATGGGGATATTTTTTCTTTTTCATCCATTCCGGTATTTCATCTTTTCCTTTAGCAGATTGTCCGGTTCGTTTCATGTTTTCGTATCTCCTTCTATTGTTTTAATTAGTATAATCGATTTAATCCAGCACTTTGATTTTAGCTGATTCTATATAGTTAAACTGAGTACCGCTGGCATTGGAATAGGCCCCGATATTTTCCACATAAACCAAATCTCCCATCTGTAGAATAGGAAGCTCTTCACTCATGGAAAGGACATCCAGTGAATCACAGGTTGGCCCGGCCAGGGCGGAAGGATGGGTCTCACCTTTTTTCAAGACTTTAAACTGGTATTTGCAATGGTCAAAGATCTGTCCGGATAAATCACCATAAACCCCATCATCCAAATAATACCAGCTTTTTTCATTTCGTATAGACTGCCCAATCACACTCATAATCAGTATGCAGGCGGGTCCGACCAGGGCCCTCCCCGGTTCGGATATAATTTCAATCCCAGGGTCAAAAAGCCTTTCTAATTCCCGGTTGATGACAGGACCCATTCTAGCGAAGTAATCTTCTTCATGGTCAAAATGGGTAATCGGGAACCCTCCCCCGATATCCAATAAAGATAAATGAATCTGTTTCAGTTTTGCGTCCCTGAAGATGATACTGGCTATTTCCAGAGCATCCAGATAATTTTCTACCCTGGTACATTGGGACCCTACATGAAAACTGACTCCAATAGGTTCCAAACCCAGTTGAATAGCTTTTATCATTAAAGGAATAGCATCGGACGGCTCAGCACCAAATTTAATGGACAACTCCACTACAGACCCAATATTCGGGACTTTAATTCGCACTATGACCTTGGCACCTGGAGCATACTGAGCGATTTTCTCCAGTTCAGATTCCGAATCAAAAGTCATCCGCTCAATCCCATGGGCTTGGGCATATTTCAAGGCTGATGGTGTTTTGACGGTATTGGCAAAAATAACCTTCTGAGGGTCGGCTCCCCATTTCAGAACCCGGTCCATCTCCCCCTGGGACGCCACATCAAATCCAATCTTCATCTCCCGGGCGAAACATTTCAATATCTGGTCATGGGGATTTGCTTTGATGGCATAATAGGGATTGACCCGAGGCAATAGGGTCTGCATTCGGGTTACACATTGTTTTAACTTGCTTCGGCTGATAATAAACAGCGGTGTTCCATGCTTTTTAGCCAATTCGGTGATTGATATTTTGGACATTATTCTCCCAGTAGGATTTCATTCTTCAAAAGTGTTATTTTAATAGAATTTTCGAGACAGGTAAACCTAAAGAAATATAGTACCTGCGGCTCTTGAGGGTTTTACTGTGCAAACTGATTTCAGGATGTAATATGGAGATTCTTGTATTGTTTGGCTTTAACCAGCCTGACCAGCAAATTATTGACCGGAACAGAGACCCCTGACTCCCGGGCAAAATCCACTATCGCTCCATTTAAAGCATCTATTTCGACAGGCCGTCCGGATTCTATCGCTTGCAACATGGATGAACGATGGGCCGCTGTCGCTGGGATTTCCTGCCCATAAAATTTATCCAGGTAGGACTCTGCCTCATCCCAAAACAATTCCACACCCTGAGCTTTAGCAACAATAAATACCTCACGGATGACCTCTTCCATGATAATTCGGGTATGTGGATTTTCGGCTAATTCTCCATAAGTCGCTGATAATATAGCAGATAATGGATTTAAGGCTGCATTATACAGCACCTTGGCCCAGATAAATTTCTCTATTTCCAAAGTAGGTTTGGAAGGAACCCCAGCCCTGCTTAATGACTCAGCTATTTCAGTAGCAATCCCATAAAGTCTCTCTCGGTCCTTCTTAACGGCTTTAGATATGGGACCCAACATGACTTCTTCAGCATAAACTGTTACAGCAACATGCCCTGCTTCAACCTTTTTTGCCCCAAAAATGACTCTTCCCCCTAAAGTTTTTTCAATCCCTACCGCTTGGGCTATCTTTTCAATATTCCCTAACCCGTTCTGCAAAGATACCACAAGGGTATTCTCACCTACTAAAGGGGTGATCATCTGGAGAGATTCCTCTAAATCATACGCCCTGACACCCAGGAATATGACATCATAATGATGATTGGTAAGCCCTTTTAAATCATAGTATGCTGACAGATTCAGCACCTGATGCTCCCCCCAAATACCACTGATTTTCAGTCCATCCTTACGGATTGCCTCAATATGGGGTTTTCGGGCAAAAAGACTGACTTTTTCACCAGATTCAGCCAGTAATCCGCCAATCACAGAACCAATAGCTCCGGCGCCAAATATAAGATAATTTTTCATTATTATCTTTATAACATGAATTTCCCCAGTTTTCCATGTACACCTTGATTTTCTTCCCTATTCTTAACTGATTATTTCTTCTTTAAAATCTATTTACACGGGTGTATAATATTCGGAAATAGGAATCTTTCCTAAAAAGGAGGTGTTACTGTTAAATGATGAATAAAAAAGGTTTTACCCTGATTGAATTATTGATTGTTGTAGCAATTATCGCTATCCTGGCAGCAATTGCTATCCCCAACTTTTTGGCAGCCCAAACCCGGTCTAAAGTCTCCCGAACCAAAGCTGATATGCGATCGGTGGCAGTTGGTATTGAATCTTACTATGTAGATAATAACGCTTATCCTGAAATCGTTGCTGTCTGGCCATTTGGGTATTCATTACCCAACACAATTTCTTCACCTATTGCATACATGTCGAGTGTTCCATTAGATCCTTTTGGACCCAGTCCTGCTACTGATGTTTACACAAGAGGTTCAACTTATTGGTATGCATCATGGGAATATTATGAACGTCACTATCCAGCATGGGGATTATCTCAAAATCCATGGGCGGTTGATCCCAGTGGAGGAATCTCAAGCAGCATGACTAAGTGGGTTCTTCAGAGCCGTGGACCTGATCGTGTTATGGCACAAGCAGATGCTCCTGGAGCTGATGAAGTTGATATTCCTTATCGTTGGGCTTACGATCCATCCAATGGAACGGTTAGTCGTGGAAATATCATAAGATCTGGTCCATAGGATCAATTGTATGATGGGAATTATTTCTGTTAATTGAATTAACAATTCGCCGCAGGTTGGTTGTTTTACTGCGGCGTTTTTATTTTTATAGGGTGTTAAGAAAGGGAATTAAATTCTTGTGAAGAAAAAAAATGGTTTTACATTAATTGAGTTGTTGATTGTCGTTGCCATCATTGCTATTTTGGCGGCGATTGCAATCCCCAACTTTTTGGCGGCCCAAACCCGGTCCAAAGTCTCACGAACCAAAGCCGATATGAGAACAATATCAGTTGGCGTTGAATCCTATTATGTGGATAACAATTCCTATCCTCTGGTTTCAGGTGAACATGTCCCGGCTATTTATCCCGGATATTGCCTCCCTCCGGAGATGACTACCCCAATTGCTTACCTCTCCAGTTTTCCTAAAGATCCTTTTGGAGAAATGGCAGGATATGATGCTTATAAACAATGGGGAAATACAGAAAGTTATTTTTATAGTCGGCAGGAATATTCAATCAGCCATAGCTGGACATGGAATGTTTATCCCCTGGGTGGAAATAATACAAATCCTTCCAAGTGGGTACTCCAAAGCAAGGGTCCTGACCATGCCTGGGCACAATCAGATAATCTGTTAGAACTCAATACTCCCTATCAATGGGCTTATGACCCCTCCAATGGGACCGTCAGCCGCGGTAATATTGTAATTTCGGGTCCATAGGATACTGAGTAATTGTATTTACATGAATTATACGCCGCAGAATATAATTCTGCGGCGTTTTTTTTATTGCCGAATATCCTTAAAGGTGTATAATCAGAATAATTTTATTTCTCAGGAAAGGAGGTGTTAAATAATATGAAAAGAAACAACGGTTTTACCCTGATTGAATTATTAATTGTTGTGGCCATTATTGCTATCCTGGCAGCAATTGCTATCCCCAACTTTTTGGCAGCCCAAACCCGATCTAAAGTTTCCCGAACCAAAGCCGATATGAGGTCCTACGCAACAGGTATTGAATCCTATTTTGTCGATAATAACAGCTATCCTCTTGTAACTGATAATATGCGGATTGCTGAATCCATCACTACTCCAATTGCCTATATTACATCCATAGGCAAGGATCCTTTCGGTAATTCTTCTCCTTTGGATCTTTATAATACTCCCGGTTCAGGATGGAGTACCACTGAAGATTATTGGTATGGAACAAAAGACTGGTACGATTACTGGGGATATGGCTGGTATATTTATCCCGGTGGACACAGAACGGGTTCAGCAGCCAAGTGGGTTCTCCAAAGCAAAGGCCCTGACCATTGCTGGGCTCAGTCAGAACCTCCCGGAGTCTATGAAGTTGATGAACCTTACGACTGGGCTTATGACCCCTCTAATGGAACGGTCAGTCGAGGTAATATTGTAAGATCTGGACCCTAGTAAAGTAAGGAATAAAACCATATGGGACCTATGAGACCTATAAGTCTTATGGGTCCTATATGACTTATAGGTTCAATAATTTTATCATTCCTCTGACTTCATATTCAGGTTATTCCTTCTTTGATGAAGTCTGGCCTGAGTCATTCTTTCTCTAATCCCGCCCTTTTCAATAAAATCCTGTTCCAGGGAACGAATCTGTTTATCAAGCAAGTAGTTAGCCTGGTGGATAAGGCAAATAGCAATATTCGCAACAACTTCTGAAGGCCGAGTTTCACAGAACCCTCGATAAGTACTATATGTGGTATCTGATTTCTTTCCCAGGTTTCTCACATATGAGGCTTCCTGGGAATTCTTATCCCATTTAGGAAAGTCTCGAACCCTTAAAAAATCTTCATAATCCAGCAGTAATTCTTCTAAACTTGCTCTTGCAACATTGATTAGTTTAATTTCCATTTCTTTTGAAGTTCCTGAAGCCTTACTGCCTTCAGCAATATTTTGCTTCCCAGAACGGGCAGCCTGAATCACCTGGTCGATTGTTCGATCCCCTTTTGACAGGAACCGTTGGCAAAAATGGCATGTCAAATCATAAATTACTTCGGTTTTCTGGTAGGACAATAACTCTCGATAATTACCATGGGGTGGAATAAACCCATTCTCCATCATACATATTTACCCTCATGTTTTTATTTTCATAAGCCCTATAGGTCCCATAAGTCCCATAGGTCCCATTCGTTCTGAAGCTTTTCTAAGACCTATTCCTGATTGGAAGTGGATTCACTTTCATTGGCCTGTTCAATCAAGACCATTCCAGTTGTTTTTTTGATGGTAATTTCAGTGGTTTTCTCAGTTTGTGGAGCAAATATCCCAATTTTGCCTCCATCACTGGACCCATTGGCATAGAAAAAAACCGACCGGATTTTTTCAGTAGGATCTTCTTTATCATCCCCGGTATTAAAATCCAATTTTGAGAATTTCATCCCATAGGCTAAGGTTTTAGCTCGGGCAAATTTAGGGGTCGTCCGATATTTATCCAGCAATTCCTTGGGGGGGACAATCTGGTAAAGCCCTTTTTCAGTATCAAATCGGACTTCTATCTGAACCCGATTAATTATAGCCAGGTTCTGGGCGGATTTTAATGTAGCAATAACCCTGACAACAGCATCCTGCTCCAGGCTTTGCAGATAGAATTTCCGAAATCCGGGAACGGCGGTGGCAACCAATATCGCTATCAGCGTAACGACAATGATGATTTCCAACAGGGTAAATCCCCGAGATGATTTTTGACTCTGGAGGGAGGTTCGATAATTAGATAGGTACTTCAGCATGGAACCGACCCCTCTTATTGGGTCACTCCAAGATTAATCGAGAAGATCGGCAGCAACATACTGATAGCGATAAACCCGACAACGATCCCCATCACCAGGATAATCGCAGGTTCAAACAGGGAAGTAACTGCTTTAACATTCCTGTCCACATCATTCTCAAAAGAAACAGCAATCTTTAAAAGCACATTTTCCAAATGGCCGGATTCCTCACCTACCGCAATCATATTCACCACCACAGGGGGGAATATCTTGCTGTTTTTTAAGGGATCGGAAATCTTCTCTCCCTCGCTGATATTCGTCCTGATTTTAAGGATCTCATCAGCCACCACCTGGTTGGTCATCGTCTCAGCGGAAATTTGCAGGGCCTGAAGAATATTTACGCCGTTATTCAATAATTCGCCGAAAGTCCTGGAAAACCGGGCGATTTCCCGTTTCAAAATCAATTCTCCCAACAGTGGGATTTTTAACTGCCAGGCATCAAAATATCGTTTCCCTTCCTTGGATTTTAATATCCGCCGGATGGAGGTTACCAAAACAGCAATAATAAATAATCCCAGCCACCAGTAACTCTGGATAAAATAACTGATGCTGACTAATACCTGGGTCGGCAGCGGCAGGGCGACATCCATTTCCTCAAACATCTTGGTAAATTTAGGGATAACATATCCCATTAACAGCAGGACAGCGGCTGAACCGACCACCACCATGACCAGAGGATAGGCCAAAGCAGAAAGGATTTTCCCTTTTAATTCATCCTCTTTTTCCTGGAAATCCGCCAACCGGACCAGAACAGTCTCCAGCAATCCCCCAACTTCACCGGCTCGAATCATACTGATAAAAAGATGGTTGAATACTTTCGGATGGCGGGCAAGAGCCTCCGCCAGAGTCCCCCCGGATTGGACATCATCCCGAATTGCCTGGATAACGATTTTGAACTTCGGATTCTCAGTCTGGTTTACCAAGATTCGAAGTCCGGAGGTCAAAGTCAATCCAGCCATTAGCAGGTCAGACAATTGCCGGGTAAAAGTTGTCAGTTCCCGGGTTTTGATCCGGCCGCCCATCCCCATGGACACTTCTTTGCGGCCACCCAGTTTGTCTTTCAGGGCGACAACACCCTTCATTTCGGATTCAGATATCTGCAGTGGGAATATTCCCATAGATTGCAACCGGGTTACCAACTGTTCTCTGGAAGGCAACTCCATCTGTCCATTGACCAGTTTGCCATTCTTATCCCGGCCATTATAGTAAAATTTCGGCATTGTTAATCTACAACATCCTCTTCCTGGGCCACCCGGAGGACTTCATCCACCGTTGTTTTTCCTTCATAGGCCCGGTTCATGCCATCCAGCCGGAGGGTCTTCATCCCCACATCCAGAGCAACCTGTTTGATATGGCTGGCAGGAGCCCTTTGCATTATCAGCCCCTTGATTTTCTCATTCAAGGTAATAATTTCATAAATTGCGGTTCGTCCCCGGTACCCGGTGAATCGGCATTCCTCACAGCCGGCGCCCCGATACAGTTTTAAGGTGGAAGGATTCGCATCAGGCACTAAAGCACAAACCATATCAGCCACCGAAGGTTCCGGGACATATTCCTTTTTGCAATGGGGACATATCAGCCGGACCAAACGTTGGGCAATCATCCCTTCCACTGAAGAAGCAATCAAATAGGGTTCCACTCCCATATCCATCAGACGGGCAACCGCTCCGGCTGCATCATTGGTATGGAGGGTAGAGAACACCAAATGCCCCGTTAAAGCCGTCTGAATGGCAATCTCAGCGGTCTCATGGTCACGGATTTCCCCGACCAGGATAATATTAGGGTCATGCCGCAGGATAGCTCTCAAGCACCGGGCAAATGTCAGCCCGATTTTTTCCTGGACTTGAATCTGGTTCACCCCATGCAATTCATATTCAATGGGGTCTTCAATAGAAATAATCATCTTTTCGATGGAATTGATCTTGTTTAAGCAGGCATACAGGGTGGTAGTTTTACCACTGCCGGTAGGTCCGGTTACCAGGATGATTCCATGAGGCTTTTTCAACATCATATTGAATTTTGTCAGCCCCTCATCCCCTAGCCCTAATTGTTCCAGGGAAAGTAAGACACTGCTTCTATCCAGGATTCGAATACTGATGGATTCTCCAAAAGCAGTGGGAATCGTGGAAACACGAAGGTCAAAAGACCGGCCGGTCATCCTTAATTCGATACGGCCATCCTGGGGAAGCCGACGCTCGGCAATGTTCAGGTTGGACATAATCTTGATACGGGAGGTGATGGCAGCCTGATACCTTTTAATAGCCGCCGGTACTGGGACATCATATAACAAACCATCGATACGATACCGGACCCTCAGGTCTTTCTCAAAAGGCTCAATATGGATATCAGTGGCCCTGACTTCAAAAGATTCAGCAAATATCTGGTTCACAAAAGAAATAATGGAAGCATCTTCAGACATATCCCCGGTATCGGATAATTCGGTATTTTCGCCCCCGATCATCTCCAGATTCCGGCCTTTGTCGGTCTCGGCATCTTTATCTGATATCTGCTGCATGGTGGCCGCTCCGATGCCGTAATACTTCTTGATGGCATCTTCAATCTCTTCCAATGTCGCCACCACCGGTTCAACATCCTGTCCCACCAGCAAACGAACATCATCCAGAGTATTGATGTCCAAAGGGTCATTCATGGCAAGATATAGGATTCCCCGTTCTTCCTTGATAGGGATGACTTTATATTTTAAAACATGTTTGGCCGGGATTTTCTGGGTAACATCCTGGGAAATATGGAAATTCTTGATTTTCAAGAAGGGAACGCTTAACTGCTCCGCCAGCGTCATCAGGACCTCTTCTTCAGTCGCATACTCTAATGCCACCAAAGCTTCCCCAATACGCTGATTTGATTGTTTTGCCTTACGAAGGGCCTCCTCCAGGTGGTCCTGTTGGATAAATCCCTTCTCCATGAGCATCTCGCCCAGCAATTTCTTGCCTTTTCTTATCATGCGGATTCCTGTTATTTCTTTTCTTAGGTCGTCCCGGTCTGATTTTCCACCATACAGGACAGTTGCTTAGAATTATACCACTAACCCTAGGGTTGGGTTTACCCCTTGATTTTCGATGGATTCATATTCTCTTCCCAGCTGGTTTTCCCCAAAGGACACTTATCATTCCTTTCTACCCCCCCAAGCCTGGCTTTTCCTCGCAGAATTCGTTATCTATCCCCAAAAATGGATTTGCTCCGGCTCAAGGGGTCAACTCTCCCCAAGATTTCCCCTTTTTCCTTCGAACCGGGACCCAGTGTAGCCATCAGGTTAGGTCTCCCTCCGGTATGAATCAAGTTTATTTCTGAATCAGATAATTTTCCTGTTGCATGGGAAAGGCTTTGTGGTAAAATAAATATCTCGAACACACCACAGTGTGGGGACGTAGCTCAATTGGGAGAGCGCCAGGCTGGCAGTCTGGAGGTCACGGGTTCGACCCCCGTCGTCTCCACCATTTTTTTTGCCTGATTTCAGGCAAACCTTCAATCAATTCTTCGGTTTTAGTCAATCTCATTGAGATATCTTGAAAATTTCATCTTCTATCCGGAATATTGCAATCCGTATGCAGGAATAATCTAATAAATAGAGTTATGGATTATCTGTCTTATCGGTAAGGGTCAGTTTGAGGACCCAACCTTCCAATCGGCCTGATTCAGGTACCGTCCTTGAACCTGCTAAAACAAATTCATTCTCACTCAGAGGCTGGATAGCATAGAATCTATCCCTCCCTCCCGGATTAAAAGCCTGTTGCCGCAATATCAATCCGGTAGAATCAAGAGAAGCCAGCCAACCATCTCCCCGGCTGTCACCTAATTGAGAGGTAATTCCAACCGCCAGGAACCTTCCATCCATCAGCTCTGTGATCCCATACCCTCCCAAATCCCCGGTGCTGTCATAAAACTGAACATTCTGGACAGACCCAGTTTTATCCAGTTTCGCAAAAAAGGAATTCCGTTGATTATCGGTCAGGCCAATACAGGCATACCCTCCCTGCCGGCAGGGTATGATTTGCTGAACCGCACTGCCATTCATCGGGCCTAAAAAAACTTCATTCTGGGTATTCCATTCAGAACTGAGTTTAAGCACCCAGCCCTGGTCTGAAAATTGAGCGCCCATTAATACCCTCATCTCTCCTTCCAGATTATTCGGACTTACCCCCGTTCCTCCCAAAATCAACCCTCCCTCAGGAGTAGCTGCCACAGAATTAAAACGGCTGTGTCCCCGGGTGAAGTATTGTTCTCCAAGGGAATTTCCCCAATCGTCAATAGCCAGTAGCCAGCCCCTGTTCAGGCCTTCAACCGTATCGCTGTATCCAGCCAGGATAAAACCTTTCTTAGGGTCCAGACACAAGGAATTGAAGCCATCCCGGGACTTACCGCCCCAGCTGCGAATCCAGACTAATTGTCCGGCGGAATTTAACCGGACCGCAAACCCGTCTTCATTGGAATTATCCTGAGGATAAGCGGAACCAACAATCAGAAAACCTCCCTTGGGAAGCCTCATGATGGCCCGCCCCTGGTAAGAAGTGGCACCTGTATAGGCCTGTTCCCAAACCATCTTACCTGTTGAATCCAGCATGAAAGAATATATCGGAGGTTTCACCATCCCCACCAGGGCATACTTCCCCTCGCTGACCGCTGTTATCCCATTCAATATCAAATTTTCCCGATGGGGGAAAAATTTCTGCCAATCCACTCGACCTATAATGCCAGAATTCTGCCGGGCGGCATCGGGTTGAGCAGGTCTCTGCTGTTGCGCCGGAGGTCCCACCGGAGGCCTTGCTGCCGGGAAGATAGAACCCGATGCTCTCCAGGCGCTGATTACCCCCAAAATACAAGTTATCCCCAGAAATCCCCAGGCACACCTTAATGCTAGAGTCCGATACGCTGTGGACTGCAACCGGTAGGATTGCCTCAGCCCAAAGTAGAATAAAAAGCCCAGCACAAATCCCACAAGAGTCCAGGAAACAAAAGCCGGCAGGAAAAACCAACCCCCCAGTATGATATCCATCCCGGCAAAAATATTAAAGAGTATCCAGAATGCCACATCAAAGACAACCTGGATTTGTAATGCCATAGAGAGAACCAGTATCGTCATCAGAGTAATGAATATTATCATCCGCCAGCTCATCAGGAGACCGCCTCCTGTCTGTCATTGTCTGTCCTATTCAGGCCGTTCATTAATCTCTATTCCTCAGCATTCGATAGACATATAGGATCAAGCCCCCAAGCACCACCAGAAGGATATCCATAATGAAAAGGAATCCCCCTACTCCCCGGATTTGCCGGATCATGGCAAACTCCATAAATCGGGTTATCCGAGTTTCAAAAACAGTATTGGAATAACTTATGACAAACCGGGAGAATCCCAGGGTACAGCCTAATATCAGTCCGGCAGCCAAACTGGGAGAAAAAATCTCTTCCAAGGGAGCTGATACCTGGCAGGATACAGGGATTTTAAGATTCCCGCCATTGGTCTCAACCAAAATCTCAGCAGATAATTTTTCACCCATAGCCTTACCCAGGGGTTTGACTATGATTCTGACTTCTACAGGGCCCCCTTCAATTTCCATCGGCTCAATACTGAACCCGCTGCCTTCTTTCTGTTTCAAGGTAATGATCCCGGATAAATATCCCCGGGCTTCATTTTTTAATAAAAAACGGGCTTCTTTATCGGCATTATTTTTCACTTTACCCAGGTTCACCTGATTCACTCCCGCCACTGGCCGGGGCCAGGGTAACTTGGGGTCCAGCAGATGCAGGATAGCTTCCAGTTTTGCCTCAGGCAGATTTACAGGGTCGGCCATTACCTGGTCAAACAGGCTGGGGTCAGATAACCGTCCTGTCATCAGCAGCCAATTACGCAGGGTATTGTTTTTCAGGGTTTCCATGGCAGCTTCTCTGTCGGGAACTGATTTATCCATGGCTTCCGCCAGACTGGCAGTATCCTTATAAGAATGTCCCCTGAAAAGGAAAGGAGCTTCCGGCCAAAAATGCCAGGTAATAGCATTCCATGCCTGATCAGGGACACTGGACATTTCATCCAGGCACTTATCAATAAAATCAGCTTCTTCTTCCCGTTGAGGATACACAATTCTCAGCCAGGATTGGAATCTGCCAATAAAAACCATATCTCTTAACAGGGGTTCCAGGTCGGGCCGGTCCCGAAGATATTTTCCTAAATCCTCGGGTTCATGAATCTGGGTCTCTTCATCAACATATAAAGGTTGGGAAGGGTCCAATAAATACATCAGGGCCGCCAGGCCTCTTTCCTTATCAGGAAATTCCCTCCTGATTTTTCGGATATTAGCCACCAATTCCCGGCTGACCACAGCCGGCTGAGTCCCTTCAATCCAGCTTTCCAGAAATTCACCATACAGGCCATCCGCCAATACCTGATACAATTTGGGGTCCCGGGTCAAAAGCATTTTTAAAATATCATCCAATGAAGTAACCCAGTAATGCCCTGCCCGGAAAGCCTGGGAAGGATCCAATAGAAATCGAAGTTTAAATACCGCCAGGGAAGGCCGGTCTGAATAGTTTTCTTCCAACAGTTTAATGGCATCGGCCATCTGAGGGTCAAAATGGTCATAGACCCATCGAAATACGTTCCCCCGGAACAATTCGGTCGCAGCATCAAAACGTCCCAGGTATTTTGCCAGTTCTTTGGGGTTTTTAGCTTCCGGATACCCCGGAAAAGGAACATCCGCTCCTGAAAATATTTCATCTTTCCAGGGAAATCCCTGGTCAGTCAGAATGGGTTCTTCCCGGTACCACTGCATTAACTGCTGATACCCCCACCGGTTTTCCGGACGCAGCTGCAACAGTCCCCTTAATAAGATGCGGACGGATTCGCTTCGGGTTTCCGGTAAGGGGATATTCCCAGTCAGATGAGCGGCAAGGATAGAGGTGGGATTCACATTCCCGGCAAAAGGAGAAACCCCCGTCAGTAAATGGATAAAGGTGATCCCCAAAGCATAAAAATCAGTCTTGGGACTGACTTCTTCCCGGCTGAGAAGTTCGGGAGCGGCATAATCCATTGTCAGGTTTTTAAAGGTCTGAGTCCGCCGGACTTTTTCTTCTTTTTCCAGCAGGGAACTGATGCCAAAATCTCCAATAACCACTTCCGCTTCCCCGGATTTCCGATAAAATAAATTACTGGGTTTCACATCCCGATGGATGATCTTCAGGTCATGGCAATAATGAAGACCACTGGCAATGGGCGGCACAAGCCGGCGTAATTCTGATTCATCCAAGGGCATGAAATCAGCCAGGCTCCCCCCTTCGCAATATTCCATAATTTCATAGAATCGGCTGTTCCAATAGCCATAATGCTTCAAGCCAATCAGGTGCGGATGCTGGATCTCAGCCAGCTTATCCAGAACTTCCTTATGGGGATAGATATAAAACCGGTAAAGCTTCAGGATAATAATCTCATCGGATAATTCATCCCGGCATTTAAATATCTCTGCTTCCCCGGCATTTCCTCCCAGAGGTCCTTCGGTCACCCGGTATCGGTTCTCCACTAAATCATTTTCTTTCAGGGTGATGGCATCCCGGCTTCCCAAAACTGAGGCCTGGCTGTCAATCCGGGTGGTTACAGGATTTTCTTCCAGCCTGCTAGTGATGGGAGAATCAGGCATTCGCCAGGTACCCTCCTCATCCGGCTTGGAATTTGCAGCCAGCTTGCTGGGGTTATCCATAGGAAGACCCGTATTCTCAGGATTTTTTTCAGTAGGAGTAGGATTATGATTAGAGTCGTTATCAGGCATTTCTTAATTCCGGTTTAATGTTCATCTGGATTGATAATCCGGGCATCTGAGGATAAAGGGTGTTCCTGTTTTCCCTCTTGAGGATGAATATAATCCACTGAGGAAGGTTCATAAGAAACCAGTATCAGAGATATATTATCTCCCCCACCCTGTTTTAAGGCCTGGCTAATTAATTCATGGCCCACCTGCTCGATTTCCCGAAAAGATTTCAGGATGGTTTCCATTTCTCCCAATTCCACCATGTTGTATAACCCGTCCGAACAAATCAACAGGATGTCGCCCTCAATCAGGGCGGGGCCATTATCTACCTGTAATTGAAAAGAAGGAAGCCCCATGCAATTGGTCAGGGTATGATGGGATTCAGGAGGAGAAGAATCCCCTGGGCGAATCTGTCCGGTCCGAACAGCCAGATTATAGACAGTATCATCCTGAGTCAGGAGCTTCAGGATTCCATTCCGGTAACGATAGACCCGGCTGTCCCCGGCATTGAAAACAAAATACCCTTCCGGAATCAGGCAAACCCCGGCCAGGGTACAGCCCATATTCTCAAAACCAGACACTGATTGAGCATGTTGGATGAGAGTTTCATTGGCCCTTATGGCTGAGGATTTCAAAGCATCCAGGTAATTCAGGGAATAGGAAGACTCCTTTTCCGCCCCGTAAAACTGCTTTTCCAGGGCAGATAATGCCAGTTTACTGGCAAGTCCTCCGCCTCGGATTCCGCCAATACCATCGGCTACCGCCATGAGTATGCCATATCGGCAAAGGTAATCATCTGTTTCCGAGAAACACAATTCCATGCCCCCCTGATTTTTAATATACCGGCCAATCAGGAGATGGTCTTCATTACTCCGGCGTACCCAGCCTTTCTCCGTGCATCCAAATACTCGATATTGTTTCATTACTGAACAAACCTGACTATGAATGGAATTTTACCCAAGACCAGCCGGTCTCCATTATGCAGGGGATAAGGTTGTCCAGGTACCAGTTTTTGTTGATTCAGATATGTCGGATTGGTAAAATCCCTTCCCAGCGTTTTCTGGTCCACCGGAATGAGAGACCATTGCCCATCTTCATAATTAAAACGGGCATGCTGGCGATGGATATATTCCACATCAGGTATCTGCTCCAACTGAATATCAGCCGGGCTGTCTGCATGGGATTGCCCCATTAGAGAACCGGCTCTGACGGTATAGACCCTTTCGGTTCCCAGCAAATCCAGATAAATCACAGGGGGAGCTTCTTCAAGCCTTGAAGTGGATTGTCTCTCGCCGGATGGATCCATCCCCGCATGTTCATCTAGTGATTCAGGGGATGCTTTTTTACCGGGCAATATGACAGTGGCATCATTGGGAGGAACCGGAGATGCCGCCGCATCAATGGCTCGCACCGAAGGAGTCATTCCCAGGTACACTCCATCCACTTCACAGATATCTGAATCTTCCGGATTATGATGCTTACAAACAGGACAGACTTTCACATATTCATTCATTTATCCCAACCTCACCATGAATTCCCAGGCTTTTATGGACAGATTCCCGGGCAAGGGGATCCAATATCCCGATTATCATTTTCATCTTACCCGGCCCCATACCCAGATTCGCCTGATTGAATGGTATTTTATCCATATTGGATTTCAAGTCCTTCCCCCGGGGTGTCAGGTAACGAAGATGCTGGTTACCCGATCCGGTCAGGGGGTGAATTGATGGATTTTCCCGCCGGAAAGGTCCATCTATCAGGACATCTATTAATTTCAATATTTTCTGAACAGCCCGGTGCCTTTTTCTCAATGTCAGCAAAGTATATCCCGAATAGAGGATAATATTCCATTGGGGAAAACGGGACCTGATTCCTTCCAGCAATTCAACTATAGCTTCCGGCTGGTCAAAAGGTTCCCCTCCTGAAATTGTCAGACCATCCAGTTCCATGGGAATTCGGCTGATATGCGACAGCAGCGTTTCTACTTCCAGTTTCTTACCTGAGTCCGGAGACTGCATCTCCGGACTGATACAGCCTGGACACCGTTTCCCGCAGCCTGCCACCCAGAGAGCCAGCCGTTTTCCCGGTCCCAGAGCCGTTACCGGATAGGACAGGGCATATAGGTTTACTTGCGTCATTTTGCCACTCGGGTCATTAACTCAAACCGATAAGGGACATTCTCTCCATGGTCAATCAAATCTTCAATAATCAGTTTTCCGCCGGGTTCGATTTCCTGGTCAAACAGGACCCGGTTAAGGGGATTGACCAAGGCCGAATCAAGCATATTTCGGATGCCTCGGCCGCCATGATGGAGATGATTTTTGGATAATTGGAGTATCTGATGTTTCACCGGAGCTTCCACCACCAGGGATATTTTCTTATCTATCAGGGTAGCTTTTGCCAGCCGGGAAATCAACAAGTCAATAATCATTTCATCCACCGGGGGCCGGATAAAATCAAAGACCACAAAATTATCTCCAAACCGGTTCAGGATTTCCGGCCGGCCCAGGACAAAATTAAAATGGTCCCGAATCGCTTCCAGGACTTTCTCTTTTACCATCGGATAAGACATCTCAGGGCTGACCATGGTAACTCTTTGGTTCTCACTGTTTTCCAGAGTCGATACGGTTCCCAGGTTACTGGTGAAAATAATAATGGATTCAGAAAAATAAACCGTATCTCCCTTCCCATCGGTCAACCGACCATCATCCAGAATCTGCAGGAATTTATCGAATATCCGGACATGGGCCTTCTCAATCTCATCGAATAAAAGAACCGAGAAAGGATGCTCTTTGACCGTGTTGGTCAGCTGTCCCCCTTCTTCATATCCCACATACCCTGGAGGGGCTCCCAATAATCGCTGGTCGGCATGCTCTGCCGCATATTCACTCATATCAAACCGGATACAGCGGTCTCCCTGTCCAAATAATAATTCCGCCAGGGCTTTTGCCATTTCAGTCTTACCCACTCCGGTAGGTCCGGCAAAAAAGAGGACTCCCCGGGGACGGTTATGTTTCTGGGACTCGCCGGCTGCCAATCCGATTTTAGCTCTTTTAATGATATCCAATACCCTGGAAACAGCCGCTTCCTGGCCCTTGATGCGGGTCTGGATAAAAGACTCCGCCAAATCCAGCCGGGATTTATCAATCTTGTCCCATTCACTTTCAGTTATCCCATACTTATACATTTCACAGATATTACGAATCCTGGGGGTATGGGTAATAGGGTCCATGATAGGCAATTTTTCTTTCATGGAAAGGCTGATAAGGCTTTTCATCTCATAATAAGTCAGGCCTTCCGTCAGGATTGAAAACTGGGAGGCAATCTCCTTGGGAGGTTCGGCCACCGGAGCGCCAAAGAAATATCGATAATTGCGTTTAATGAACCGCCGCCGTTCAGCCGCATCCGGCTTATCCACAAAAATAGACCGGCTTCGGGGATTGTTCAGATACATGAAAGGAGGAATATCATTGAGTTTGTCGCAAACGAGAAACAGCATATTATTCCATCGTTTATTTTCCCGGATGACCTGTTGGCTGACCAGAGAAGATTTCATGATTCGAGTAAATACATCCCTCTCGGCGCAGGCCAGATGGGAGGGAGAAGATAACAGCCGGGAAGCCATATTGATGACAAAGGCACAAGGAATTTGGCTGTTGCTCATAGCAATTCGGATACTATCCAGGGTACTGGGTAAATCCACCGGCCGGGACCTTCGAGGGGGAGGAGCCGGGGCGGCTGAGGAGCTGCCGGATAACCGGGTGGGATCTGTCGTTGCCCCAGGAGGTTCTTTTTGAGAATGGCTTACAGACCCAGCCTTTTTATTTTCCTCATCAGGGGGAAGCACCGCTTTTCCTGATTGAAGTTTCTTAAAAATGATTTGCATCTCTTCGGTCGGGAATCTCAGCCCATCCACCGGGTCAAGAAATCCCACCACTTCATATTCCAAATCAGTCAGGAATCGTTCCATGAAATGGGATAAATCATTACTCTCAGTCCAGTAAGTTTCGCCGGAACCTTCCTTG
>DIVR01000072.1 GCA_002428325.1 bacterium UBP4_UBA6127 | reverse complement strand
TGGATATTCGACCTAAAGCCGGGGGGAAAAAGCTCTTGTTGGATGAGGGGGCTTTCCCTCATGCCTATCGGTTCAGCGCTTATGTCACCAATTTGACCCTTCCCATGACCCACATTCACCTGTTGAGCCTCTTCCGGCAAATCGTCTTGAAAGAAAAAAACCAGAAGACGCTCACCCTGATTCGTTTCCAATGCTTTGCATTAGGAGCTTGGATTACCCATCACTCCCGTCAGAAGGCGCTAAACTTGGCTTTAGCCAGGCCTCTTTGATACCCTCAACAAAGAAAAGCCTCCTTTTTCTTTCTCTAATGCATAATATGGGTTTATTGATAAGGTTAATCATCCAGTGAGGTCAACAGGTCAAAAGACCAAAATCAATGATTCTATAGTAGGAGTTTCCTGGAAAAAAAATTGTATTAGCTTACAACAATCGGGTGGAAGGCCGGGAGGAATAGTTTATGGTATAATTTTCTGCTCTCAAAGCTGCCTATCAACGCCTACGTTCAATGAGAAAATATGTCTTTGGAAACTTTATAGGATATTTCTTCAGCTAAATCTTCCATGAGTCTTTCCTGGGCCTCAAATTCAGTCTCAAAATCAATATTGTCCCGGAGAGGAACGTAGGTAGTGTTTAAGGTAATCCCGTTATAGGCAAGAGATTTATCGGCTTTATGGGTCTCAATATTAACCGTTAAACTAATCTGATAAAGAGTAACTTTATCATTAGCATCCACTGAGATAATATTTCTTTTATACTGGGTAATAGTCCCCTTCAGGCGAATACCCGATGAAGAGATATCCTCATTGACTAAATGATATCTGCCATCACTAAGAAATTCTTCACTCAGAATACGAGTCAATTTTTCTTCAAGCCCGGGTTGAAAAGATTGGTTTTTGAACATTTCCACCACTAAATCAGTCTGTTGAAGGTCTTTTCTTAAATACTGATTCTGAGTGGAACATCCTGCGAGAATAAAGATAAATAATACCAATAGAGTGCTAATGAGTAATTTTTTCACGACAACCTTCCAATTCCTTTATACATTCCTCGGCATTTTGATACCGATCCTCTTTAATCTTCTTAAGACATTTCATAATAACATCAATCAGGTAGATTGGAACACCTGCTTCTTCTAAAGGAGGAGGTTCCACATGCACATGCTGGTAGCTAATATTCCCACTGTAAAATGGAGGATGCCCGCTGATGAATTCATACATCATGATACCCAGTGAATAAATATCTGATCGGCCATCCACCGATTTACCTTCAGCCTGTTCAGGAGACATATACAAAGGAGTCCCTATCAAAGCTCCGGTTTGAGTCAACCCTGCTCGTTCCATCATGGAAGCAATGCCAAAGTCCATGACCTTAACATGTCCCTCATCGGTTACCATGATATTGGCAGGCTTAATGTCCCGGTGGACGACTTTCATCTTGTGAGCATAAGCCAGAGCTGAGGCGACTTGAATGGAGATATCGATTGTTTCAATGGCATTCAGTTTAGTCTTTTCAAAAAGAATATCCTTTAAATTCCGGCCGTTTATATATTCCATAGAAATAAAACGGCGGCCGGCTTCTTCCCCCATATCATAGATCCTGACAATGTGGGGATGTGAAAGCCGCCGGGTTGAACGAACTTCCTGCTTGAATCGCTCAATTATCATCGTGTCATAACGGAGTTCCTGAGGCAGGAATTTCAAAGCGACCATTTCATCCAAATCGGTATCCTTCGCCAGACAGACAATACCCATATTTCCCCTGCCGATTTCCTGCAGTATCTCATATCTGATTTTACCGGGAGTTGTTTCTGATAAATCTTTTCCCATTAGAGTTTCATTATTAAAGGAATCAAAACCTTTTCCGGAAACAGTTTCATGTCCAACGGAAATTGTCTGTTCTCTCAGCCGGATAATCATTTCCTTTAAATCCCTGAAATTCACATCTTCAGCATAAATATGCTCCATAATCACCAGGGCCTTATTCAACTGATTAATTTCAATATATTTCTGGGAAAGAGAATACAACAATTCTTTTATTTCATTATCCATCTCCAAAAGACTCAGGTGTCTGTATGACAAGTCCAGCATCCCTTTTTCCATGAATGAAACACCCAGATATTTTGAGGATTCAGTCTCCCGGTATTTGTCACGATAGGTTTTTTGGAAATACTCGATAGCTCTTTCATAATCCCCCAATTGGTAAAGTACCATTCCCAGTTTAAAGAGGATAGAAAGGTTATTGGGATCTTTTTTGACCTTCATGGAATAAATTTTGTCCAGGATATCGAGAATCTCATGATTGTCCGGTTCAAGATTAATGACTTTTTCCAAATCAATCAGAGCCTCCTCATATTTATCAAGAAAAACTAAATGTTTTCCCCGACGGGTAAGGACAGATTTGGAATTCCTATCGGCCTTTAAATAATCATTGTAAAGGGTCAATAATTTTGAAGGATCATTGGCATAACTGGACTCAAGATAGTTTAAAATATTGAAGGCATCATTAAGGGCGCCTGCTTGAATCAATTTAATAAACAATCCCTGTAAGACTTTGGGATTATCAGGAAATATTTCAGCCAGTTTCCGGTAATAGGAAAGAGCCTTTCCAGGATCTTCGGTTGATAATGCTTCCAGGTTGGACAGAGAGGTCAGCGCCTCATCCAATTCTTGTCTGGAGATATATAGTTTCACCAGAGACTCATAGAGTTCTTTCGATTGGGTATCATGCTGTAAGGCATGAATAAGCAGCTTTAAAGTCTCTTCGGAACTGTCACCTGTATCAACTCGGGATAATCCTAAATATTTCATGATGGATAGATTTTCAGGTTCAATGGCCGTGGCTTTGGATAATACTTCCTGGGCTCTTTCCGGGAATCCGCTTCCCCAAAGAGACCAGCCTAGAAGATATAAACCTTGAGAATCATTCTGTTCTTCCCATTGGGTATTTTCCAGGAGATGAAGAGCCTGTTGATAATCTTTTATCGACAGTAAATAGTTGGCTGCCGCCTTTTGGATAAAAGTATCCTCTGGTTTATATGAAATGGCCTTAAGGTAAACAGGCCCTGTTTGGGTATCGTGAGAATCATTTTGGATAAAGAATTCAGCCAAACTTAATACATACTCTTTTCTATCAGGATTTTCAAAGAAACAATTTAGATATAATTCAACAGACTTTTTATCTTTATGCCCTGATTTCAGATGTCCTTTTGACAAGAGCAATAAAACTTCCTTATCTGAAGGCTGTATTTTGGATAAAGACTCCAAAGGGGGGATGCTGGATTGATAATCTCCCTTATTTTGTAAGGCTATGCAATAGGCCTTCAATACCTCAGAATCATTTTTATTAAATTTTACCGCTGCTTCAAACACAGACAAACAATCAGGCGAACTGACATTGTTTTGGATATAAGCTCTAGCCAATTGGTAATGAATAAGGGATATTTTCTCTGGAACTAAATTGGATTTCAATGCTGCTTCATAACAGTCCATGGCATCCGAATTGAGGATTCCGGCTTTTGCATAGGCCTGCGCTAAAGCCAATATAAAAGAATCTTTATTTTTCCTAATAAAATCCCCATATTTGCTTAAGACTTTTTCCAGAGGTTCAGAATTCAATGCTGACAGGATGGTCTCTTTTTTAGAGTTACGAGTTCTGCTTTTCAGAAATATCCCCGCTCCGGCAATCAATACGAATCCCAATATCAAAATAATTTTCAGGAACAAAGGTTTATTTCTTCTCAGATCAATATTCCTTAATTCCTTTTTTGCTTCCGCATTTTGAGGATTTAAAATAAGCAATTCCCTGAGAAGCGACTCCCCTTCAGCATATTGCTTATTTTGAATAAAACTCTCTGCTTTTGAAAATATTGAATCAATTTCTTCTTGATGGAGGACCATTTTACGTTGCATCTGTTCAAAATAGGCAACATCCTTTTGACCGGTCATTCTGGGGCCGCCATGAAGAATACCCAATATCAAAGAAGATTGTTTAACAGGGATATCTGTCTCGAAGTAACTAACCATGTGGGGCGTACTGACAACCAACCCCAGTTTACTATTATTTCGCATATCTCCTGATAAAACCGATAATATGGAATCATCCAATTGTACTAATTTAGTAGAAAGGAAAGATTTAATATCAATGCTAAAAACCGAACCGGATTCTGTGCCTACTACCATTTCTTCATTACCATCTTTGTTTAAATCCAACCAAATAGGAGACATACTGGGAGAAGTATTAAAAGGAATCACGGTCATGATTTGCCCGGTCATTGCCTTCAATAAATAAATATTCTTATCTTGACTGGGATAAGCCACGATATCAGCGACTTTATGGATGTCTCCCGGAAGAGAAGGTGCAAACACGATCGGCCCATTCGTCTTATAGGGAGTCCCCAAGGGGTCGATTGAGTCCGCTTTGAAAGTATATAATTTCTGGTCTTCACTTCCGACAAAAAACACAGGATCGGATTCATTGGGAAGATGGCCAATTGAGGGTTTGCCGCTAATTCGGCTGGAAGAAGCATTGAATTTATGAAGAACCCCTTTCCCTTTTCCATCTATGACATAGACTTTTCCATCAGAACAACCTACTGATATATCAGGAGTTCCATCTTTATTGAAATCATATAATGCAGGTACTGTAAGGATGGGGATTCCTAACTTAAAAGCCCATAAAGGTTTCTCAGTTCCAGGTTGTAAACAGTAGATATAGGTATTCTCATCACTCACAATTACACGAGCCTGGGATTCTTTATTAAGATAAAAAGAAGGGGACAAAGTAACCCGGCCATTCAATTGGAGATTCCAATACACTTTATCTGTTCTTGGTGTATAGAGAGAGACGGTACCCTTTCGGGTAATCACCAGAACATCCAGCGTATTATTCTTTTTTATATCAAGCAGTAAGGGAGAGGCATCAATGGGACTTTGGAAATTATGAGTCTTAAATATTTCGCCAGTCTGTCCATCTAAAACGACTAATTTACCCTGTTGATCTCCCAGAACCACATCATATACCCCATCTCCTGAGACATCTCCCAGGACAGGAGAAGAAGACATATAATCATCCAGGGTTGTTTTCCATTTAGAATCAAGAGAAAAGGAATTCGAAACTGTAGGAAGGGAATAAAATGTAAAGATGACAAAAAGGAGGATAAAATTCAGGGAGTATAAATGGCACCAATATGATTTTATTCGATTTTGTTTTTGCATCTTTGATCGTTTAATATCCATTCTTCCAAGACATATAAGGAATCTTCCGACATGAGATCCATATCTCTGGGCCGCAGCCGGTTCTCGACATCCAATGAATCCAGATAAAAATCCAAATCTGATTTTATGACTCCTGATTTTAGACCAGCCGGTAACTTTTGGGAAATACCTTTTTTTAAGTAATACCGTAACCGGGTCATGAGCCGATAACTGATCTCTCCGGAATCAATCCCCCTGGCATATATTCTATTTAAAGTATTAAGTGCATCCTTTTGCCTGGAGGCAGCACAATGTTCGATAAATTCTACTATTTCTTCTGGTAAAGGGAAAGTGAAAATCTTCCCTTTCTTGGAAATAGATTTATTCAAAGGAGATGTTTTAGAAAGTGATATCTTTTCATTATCTTCCAACAGGGTAAAAACAATGCAAAAAGTCGGGTTGTTAGCTAGATTCAATTCTAACCAGTCAACAAATTGGCCGTCCGGGGTGGCTGCCACTTTTTTCTTAGATTTTCTGGATTCATAGAGAAAGGGACAATTTTCAATCAGGACAACTCTTTTATGGTACAAAAAAGGCAATGTATCGCAAAAATCCATCACTTCCAGAGGGTTAAATTCTCGGCCTGATTGTATCAGTAAATTTCCATCACGGTACTCGGAGGGAATCAATATATCCATGAGTGCCTGAAGATTCTTTTTAAGAAGAGGGTGATCCTCACCATGAAAAAGATATACAGGCGATAAGGTTTCAGAAGAAAATTCATGGATTTTCACTTTTGAATTGTATGTATTTTTATACATAAAAAACCCCGGCTACCTGGCAAAAAATAGTTTAGGATGCACTCATAATATCCGTATCTTTACGAAGTTCTCGGCTTGCCTTGTCCAATATGCCATTGATAAATTGATAAGATTTGGTATCTCCATATTTTTTTGCTATTTCAATGGCTTCATTTAATATTACCCGGGCCGGAGTCTCAGATTCATATATCAGTTCATAAAGGGCAATACGCAGGATATTAACATCCACGACAGCGATACGTTCGATGGTCCAATTTTCAGCATATTTTTCAATATTCTTGTTAATATCTTCCCAATGTTCCACAGTTCCCAAGACAATTTTCCTGGAAAATTCACGGATATCCTCAGGGATATCCTCATAAGCGTAAGTTTTCTCTAAGATATCATTAATTAATAGAGAGGTAATATCCTTTTGATAAAGGACTTTCAATGCTATTTCTCTTCCATATCGACGTTTCATTAGGTCTCTATTTCTTTCGAATCTGGCTGATTAATTGAGCCATTTCGATACCAGTGAGGGCTGCATCCCAGCCTTTATTTCCTGACTTAGTCCCTGCGCGTTCAATGGCTTGTTCGATTGTATCGCTGGTTATAACGCCAAAAACAACCGGAATGCCGGTATTTAGAGAGCATTGGGCAATTCCCTTGGATACTTCAGCAGCGACATAATCAAAATGAGGAGTAGAACCCCGAATGACACAACCTAAACATAATACCGCATCATAATTGCCGCTTTTAGCTAATTCTTGAGCAATCATGGGGATTTCCATCGCTCCTGGTACCCAGGCTAAATGAATGGCATCTTCAGTCGCTCCATGCCGAATCAGACAATCCTGAGCTCCTGACCATAAACGATTTGTGATAAATTCATTAAATCGACTTACCACAATAGCAAATTTAAGTCCACTGGCATTCAATTTGCCTTCAAATATTTTAGTTGTCATAAGAACACTCCTTGTTCAAAAATGATTACAAGGGTCAAATATCCAGTAAATGACCCATTTTATCACGTTTTACAGTTAAATAATCGATGTTCGTTTTGCATTGCCCAACATTCAATGGAACTCTTTCTACGACTTTGAGTCCATAAGCTTCCAGTCCAATGATTTTTCGGGGATTATTGGTAAGCAATCGAATGGAGGTTAAGCCAAGGTCAGAGAGAATTTGAGCACCGATACCATATTCTCTTAGGTCAGGTTTGAATCCCAGTTCAAGGTTGGCTTCTACGGTATCCATACCATTATCCTGCAAGGCATAAGCCTTGATTTTATTCTCTAAGCCGATTCCACGGCCTTCTTGGCGCATATATAAGACAACCCCTTCACCTTCAGATTCGATTTTAACTAAAGCCGCGGCTATTTGTGACCCACAATCGCACCGAAGGGAACCGAACACATCTCCTGTCAAGCATTCTGAGTGGACTCTTACCAGAACATTGGCTTTATTGCTTACATCCCCCTTAACAAGGGCCAGATGAAAACTATCATCCACATGGCTTTTATAGCCTTTTAATGAAAAATGCCCATATTTTGTAGGAAAATCCACTTCAACAATCCGTTCAATCAGTTTTTCTGTTTTTCTTCTATATTCGATAAGGTCTTTGATGGTAATAATTGGTAATCCATGTTTGGCTGAAAATTCAAGAAGTTGTGGGACTCGGGCCATGGTACCATCCGTATTTAGAATTTCACAGAGAACACCTGCCGGTTTTAATCCAGCTAATACAGCTAAATCTACAGAGGCTTCAGTATGTCCGGCCCTTCTTAAGACCCCACCCTCTTTTGCCCTGAGGGGAAATATATGCCCAGGCCTTCTAAGGTCCAGGGGTTTTGTTTCTGGATGAATTAGAGTTTGAATGGTCTGAGCTCTGTCGTAAGCCGATATTCCGGTCGTTGTGCCATCTCGGGCATCCACCGAGACTGTAAAAGCAGTTTCCATACTTTCAGTATTTTTATTGACCATGGGATGCAGTTCAAGCTCATCAATCCTTTTCCCGGATAAAGGCACACAGATGAGTCCTCTTCCAAATAACGTCATAAAATTAATAATTTGTGGAGTTGCCAATTCCGCAGCGCAAATCAGATCGCCTTCATTTTCTCTATCTTCATCGTCAACAACGATGATCATTTGTCCTTTTTTTATAGAGTCGACGGCCTCTTCAATTTTATTAAACATTAAAGAAACTCCTTTATATAAATCCATTTTCGGAAAGAAAATCTTTTGATAATCCAACCGTTTTATTTTTTTTATCCATCAGACGCTCAACATATTTACCTAAAATATCAAATTCAAGATTTACCCAAGTCCCCTTAGTAATATTCTCAAGGGTAGTATTCATAATGGTATGAGGAATGACCCAAATTTGAAATCGATTATCCATAAGACTGGCTAAGGTAAGGCTGATTCCATCCACCGTAATACTTCCTTTTAAAACCACATATTTTTCATATTCCTGGGGATATTCAAATTCCAGAACCCGGTTATCTCCTGAGGGAGAAGAACTAATTAATTTACCAATACAATCAATATGGCCAGATACTATATGCCCGCCTAATCGGTCCCCCAGTCGGAGAGCTCTTTCAAGATTGACAATATTCATGCTGGAATTTCGAGAAATCGCCGTTCTTTTAAGGGTTTCACTACTCAATTCGGCTGTAAATTCTCTTTCAGAAAAGCTGGTAACCGTCAAACAAGCACCGTTTACAGCAATACTGTCTCCAACTTTTAGATCGTTCAAAATAGATTTTGCTTGAATGGTTAATAGAGCTCCCTGAGATTTTATCTCAAGTTTTTTTAAAATTCCTTTTTCTTCAACGATTCCAGTGAACATTTAAAGATACCCTTCAATAACCATATCTTTACCCGAGAGAGAATAATGAGGCTTCTTCAGATGAACCAGTTTATCGATAGCTAAAGCACCTTTTCCTCCGATTGAAGATAGGGATTTCTGCCCTCCCATGATACTGGGGGCTTGAAATATAATCATTTTATCGGCCAAACAATCATCAATAAAAGCTCCAAAGATTCGACTGCCCCCTTCTACTAACAGGGTATGAATATCCAGTTTTGATAATTCATTCATCAACCAGCTTAAATCTATATGCGAAGATTTATTTTTCATTTGAAGGATTTTGACGCCATTATTTTCCATCTGAATTATTTTTTTCCTGGAAACTTGAGAACCAATCACCCAAAAAACCGGACAGTCCTTAAGTCGTTTAGAAAAGACGTTAAATTGGGGATTCAATATCCCCCGGGTATCCAATATAATTCTGTATGGATATCTTTTATATGGTTTATTGGAATGGACAACCAACTCCGGATCATCCTGAATAATGGTATGAGAACCCACCAGTATTGCATCTGAACCCGCTCTTAATATCTGGACCAATTTTCGTGATTCTTTTCCCGTAATCCATTTTGAATCATAATTGGCCGTAGCAATTTTACCATCCAAAGTCTGTGCGATTTTTAGAACCACTAAAGGATTCCCCGTCCGGTGAAAATGGATAAATCCTTCATTTAAAATAGTGGCTTCTTCTTTTAAAAGGCCGGAATGAATTTCAATACCTGCCTCTTTAAGCCGTTTTATACCTTTCCCACTTACCTTAGGATTCGGATCTTTAATAGAAATAAAAACCTTTTTTATACCTGCCTGGATAATAGCTTCTGTGCAGGGTGGGGTCTTGCCAAAATGGCAACAGGGTTCCAAGGTAACATACATAGTAGCATCCTGGGGATTTTCTTTACATTTCCGCAATGCTTCAATTTCAGCATGATACGACCCGGCATAATGATGATATCCCTCGCCCAGAATATGCCCGTTTTTGACAATAACAGCCCCTACCATGGGATTAGGCCAAGTATTCCCCCAAGCTTTTCTGGCCAGATTCAAAGCCCTGTTCATGTAAACAGAATCATCTATTGTCATTATTAACCTCTGATACAAGAGAACAATAAAGACAAAAACCTCTTCAGGAACAGTTCCGGAAGAGGTCTATTATTACATAAATAAACAATTCGGCATTAGGGATGCCTTATCGCTATTTAACCTTCTTCCATCCAGACTTTAACTGTCGGCTTTGGATTTTCACCAAATCAATCCCTCGAAAAAGGGAGTCGTGGGCTATACCACCGGTCGGGATTTTCACCCTGCCCTGAAGGTTCTCTTAATATATATTTATTTATATTAATCTTAAGATGATGCACAGTAGCTGTCAAATCAAATTAAAAATTGTTATTTATTGAATTGATTAAAGACCTATACTCTACTATTAAAATCAGTTTTATGATGAAGGAATATTGATTTTCAACTTATTCCCAACTATATGATTGGTAAGAGATTTTAAAGTTACCATCGGAATAAAGGTCAATGACCGCAAATCCCGGAGAGGTCTCCTGATAAGGACCCTGCCACCATCCCCCACTTACGGCTCCATTACAATGGTAACTAATACCGTTATAAATCATTTCATCATGTAAATGGGTATGACCGGAAAGACAAACTCTAATATTGTCATGTTTAATAAACAAATCCTTCAATTTCCTAGCATCTATATGCATCCAGGCACCGGGAACTATCCAATTTCCGGTTTTTTCATTATCTCCATCCATGAATACACATCCAGATAATATTGGCATATGTGACAATATCAGAATGGATTTTGTGGGTGGAGTCGATTCCAGGTCTTTGATGAGCCATTGAAACTGCTCATCATCCAAGCGGGCAGTATAATATCCTTTTTCAATATAGGTACTATCTAAAACAATAAAATGCCAGTTATTTTTGTCGAAACTATAGAATCTTTCTTTCAATCCCAGTTTACTGATAGCCATTCGTTTTCCAAAAAGGGATTCAGAACCAGTACAACCGCTTTTCTCACCAATTCCCCAAACATCGTGATTCCCAATACAATGAAATACTGGAAATCGAATTGAGTTATTGAATGATTTCTCCCAGATATCCCATTGTCTTAAGGTTTCAATATATCCAGTCTCAGTTGAATCCATGATATTATCCCCACCATTCAATATAAATTCAGGATGAGGCTTCAGTTGATTCAAACTATCGATAAAATATTTGATTTTCAATTCGGCTTTTCGTTGTTCATAAAGATGCAAATCAGTAATATGAACAATCCGAAACGATGAAGGGTTTAAACCTTTATCCGGAGTATTCTTCGGGATGAGAGGTTTGGAAAAAGAAAGAGCAGCTGCAGAAGCAAGTGTAAAAGCACTTGCAGTTCGAATAACTTCACGACGGCTTATTTTTTTCATGTCTCTTATGTTAGTCTCTAAGGAAGATAAAAAGATACTTTCCTGCAGGAATCACAGACATACATTTTGACATTTTTACGATCTCCGAGAGTTGAAGCGGCATTTAACCCCTTCTCCATTTGAGATAATAGATTAAATTCCCCCAAATATCTCAATGGCTTTTCACATTTTTCACATTCAGGATTTTTAAGAAGGATATTCTGTCTGTCATCAAGCATGATTAGCACTCCTTATAAAATATTATACATTACATTAAATACCCATTGAGCTAAATTCCTTCATGAAAATATTTAAATCATTTTTATCAATCAAGCATATTCTAATCTCCTTGAGGTATTGGTCTGTAAAAACATTCGAATACTCCAGGATGGCTCTTTTGAATATTACAGCGCAACGATCTTTAGGAAAGCCATAAATACCGGAACTGATAGCAGGAAAAGAAATGGAATCAAGATATAAAGAGTCAGCTTTGATCAATGAATTTGTAATAGCGGAAAATAATTTAGCATCTTCATCCCCTTCTCCCCACACAGGACCTACAGCATGAATGACATGTTTGCAAGGGAGTTTCCCTGCAGATGTAACCGCACAATTCCCGGTAGCAACAGGAGCGACTTTCATACTTTCCAGCTGGATGGATATGCCACCTCTTAATACTATGGCCGCCGCCACTCCCCCCCCATGGAGGAGGTGAGAATTAGCAGCATTGACAATAGCATCCACGTTTTCCTGAGTAAGATCTCCCTTTATCAGCCTTATCCACAAGTTAGGTTTAAGTTCCCTTTCCCACATGACCTGATTCATAAAACATCTCCTCCAACAATTACAAATACTTGTCCTGATCCTGAATCGTTTTTCTTTTATGTCGAGGATTGTAATAATTCCAGATTATCTCGGAGATATTTCTTAACGCAATTTCTGCTTCATTATTGTTAGTCCATTGCTTATCTGCATTATTTTTGGTGTATACACTGACAACATAGGGACCTGATGGAGAATTCACATAAATCACTTCAGAACGAGAACTGCTTATCGCTCCACTTTTCGAGGCAATAAAAACACCCGGGGGGATTGCTTCCGGCATAACCCCATCAAAATACTGATGAGACAAGATTCGCATCATTTCATCACAGGCGGTCTGAGAACCGGCTTTTCCCTGAGCAATCATTTCCATTAAAAGACGCATTTCCCGGGGTGTTGTTTTACCAATTCCCCATTGTTTAGCCATTTCCTCATTCCAGGCTTTACCACCGCCAATATATGTCAGGGAACGCGTTTCCTGGAATCCATGGTCGATAAGCCATTGATTGACTGGTTCAAATCCTCCTGCCCAGTCAATCACCATATTGGTGGCAATATTATCGCTGACTGTTATCATGAAATGAACAGCTTCTTTTAATTCTACAGACCGGCCATCCTCATAATTCTGAAGGAATCCAGCGCCCCCAATTCTCCGTGTGGTGGAATAGGTCGTTGTTGAATAATATTGGAGTTTATTTTCATCTAGTTGATTAAATACCGCGCACAAGATACCTAGTTTTATGGTGCTTGCTGTCGGGAAGACTTCATCAGAATGAATTTCAATGATATCCTTTTTCCTGAGATGATGAAAACTGACGCCCATTTCTCCATGGAATTCATTAACAACAGATAGGATTTTCTTTTCAAGTCTTGCTGGAGTTCTTGCGAATAAAAAGGTCGGAATAAAAGTGGCGATAATCAATATTAGAATAAACCGGAAGAATCGATTCACAGGCGGCATTGGATTCCTTTCAAAAAAGAGGGGTAGGAAATTAATTCCATACCCCCCTATTTTATTTATAACATCGTTATTTTAAAACTGCACCGGAAGCAGCATTTTGAACATATTGCTGATACCTTTTCAGCCATCCTACATTGATTCGAGGTTCAGGCTGTTTCCAACTTCTACGACGTTCTTCAAGCTCAGCATCAGAAAGATTCACTTCTAAACTGCAGCTCTTGATATCGATTCGAATAATATCGCCATTATTCAATAAACCAATAGGACCACCTTCAGCGGCTTCTGGTGAAATGTGTCCAATACAAGCGCCACGGGTCCCTCCACTGAACCGGCCATCGGTGATTAAGGCTACTTTGCTGCCGAGTCCACGCCCCATGATATAAGATGTCGGCGCCAGCATCTCCTGCATTCCAGGTCCCCCTTTAGGACCTTCATAACGAATTACAACCACATCTCCTGCTTTGACTTTTCCGGCCAAAATTCCTTCACAGGCGTCCTCCTGAGATTCAAAGATGACCGCAGGCCCTTCATGTACCATCATTTCAGGTGCTACACCCGCAGATTTTACGACACTTCCCTGGGGAGCCAGATTTCCGTAGAGAATGGTCAAGCCTCCCACTTTCGAATAAGCATTTTGGACTGGACGGATACAGTCATTTGGGTCAAATCCAAATTCTTTAACATCCTTGATATTGGCATCAATTTTGGAGACATTCACACCTTCACTGTTACGTTTTCCTCCGGCGGCTACGGCTGCAATTTCTAAAGCATCCTGAGAGGGATTTTCGCCACGAATATCATATTCTTTAATATTGTCGCCCAGAGTCTTTCCTGTAACAGTAATACAATCTTCTTTCAGCAATCCGGGAAGGCCTCTGGTCAATTCTCCTAATATGGTGTTAATTCCCCCGGAACGGTGGACATCTTCCACATGATATTTTGAAGAGGGTGAAACTTTGCAGATATTGGGAGTCTTCTGAGCTAATTCATTGATTCGAGACATGGAATATTCAATATCCGCTTCCCGAGCAACGGCCAGAACATGGAGAAGGGTATTGGTCGACCCCCCCATCGCCATATCCAGAATCATGGCATTATCAAAAGCTTCAATCGTGCAGATATCCCGGGGTTTTATATCTTTTTGAACTAATTCAATAATTTGGCAAGCAGCTTTTTTGAAAAGTTTTTTCCGTTCAGAACTGGTTGCCAGCAAGGTTCCATTGGTTGGAAGGGCCATACCCAGAGCTTCACAAAGACAGTTCATAGAATTGGCTGTGAACATGCCGGAACAGGAACCACAGGTAGGACAGGCATAATCTTCCAATTGTTTTAATTTAGCTTCGTCCAGGTTACCTGCCTTAAGAGAACCAATTCCCTCAAAGACACTAATTAAATCCACACTAGTTCCATCAGGAAGCTTACCCGCCTCCATGGGTCCTCCAGAGACAAATATACTTGGAATGTTACAACGCATAGCTGCCATCAGCATTCCCGGAACTATTTTGTCGCAGTTAGGTATACAGACCATCCCATCAAAACAATGGGCCTTCAGCATCGTTTCCACAGAATCGGCAATCAATTCACGTGAAGGCAACGAATATTTCATTCCTTGATGCCCCATGGCAATCCCATCATCCACACCGATGGTATTAAAGACGAAAGGAACTCCTCCCGCTTCCCGAACACATTGTTTTACATATTCACCAATAGCATTCAGGTGGGAATGGCCGGGAATAATATCAATGTACGAATTACAGATAGCGATGAAAGGTTTATCAATATCTTCATCACGGAAATTACCGGTTGCTTTTAAAAGAGCTCTATGGGGGGCTCTTTCTAATCCTTTTTTTACCATATCAGAACGCATAAATTTCCTCCAAAATGATTTTATCCATTTTATATCTTTCCTGGTTTAAAGACAAAACAAAGAAGAATCTACTTTTACTATGGGTGATAGACCCAACAATCCCTTGATCCACCATATCCATACTTCCAAGGTCCATTCTGGAAATACTATTTCTACGATTTCTTTTGAATCTATATGATTTTGGATTAATATTTCAGTCATACGACTCTTCAGAAAATCCCCTTCATCATGGTGAAATAGGCATTCAAAAGCATCAATGGACTCTCTACCCAATATATCATCAAAATCCATGGTATCTTTGGCGCTGTTGGTTGGGGAGAAATAGGCCCCTTTATACCCGGCTATCATGGCAGGAATGGCAAGTGCCAGATATGGATTTTTAAATCTCTTCAACATCCCCTTGGGAGGAGTCAGGCACAAACATATAAAATCTTCCATTTCCCAGTATTTATGGCCCCATCCATGTAATTGAACCGGCTTTATCTTCCTGGCATTTAATTCCTTACGGCTAAGAATACCATGTTCTAATATGGATGGAAGGTTTGAGATACAAGAATAATGATAATAATATTTAACACCCCTGCGTTTCAGGGTGGATTCAAATTCTTTATGATCTGGTTTGGGAAGCCTCTTAGGATTTATCATAATCTTGATGGAATTTTACAGCATATTTTCTAAAGGTTCAAAAGATTGGGAAGAATTCTTGCATTATTCTCTCGGAATTCTCTAAAATGGTTGCATAGATACTCATATGGAAACAGTCAAAGACCAATTCACAAAGCTATTTGATAAACTTAAGCAACATCGGGGATATTTCCTGGAGACCCTTGAACTGGTGGCTGTTTTTTTATTGGCCTTTTTAGTCAGAATATTACCCTATCAATCTGTTTTCGGGGGGAAAACAGTCAATTTCTTTGCGCAAGACCCCTATTATCATGCCCGGAGAATCCAGTTAGCTTTATTCAATAACGGGATAATACCTGCCTACGACAGCTATTGTGGGTTTCCGAATGGAATTCATTGTTTCTGGTCAAATTTATATGATTATTCGATATTGTGGACTGGAATGGTTCTTTCCGGAGGGAAACCTTCCATCTGGTTAATGGAGACAGTGACTGCCTGGGCACCCGTCATTTGGGGCATTTTGTCACTCATTCCGGCCTATTTACTCATTCGAGAGATATTTGATAAGCAAACCGCTTTTTTGTCCATGATTCTCATATCAATCTTACCGGGGCATATTTATCAAACTCTTTTAGGTCGAGCAGATCATTATGGAGCAGACCCGATTTTCCCTTTATTCATGTTTTATTTCCTCATCAAGGGAATTCAATCATCCCCCATATCAAAAAGAAGAAATACCTATTGGGCTTTATCAGGAATTTGTCTGACGTTATCCTGGCTTACCTGGCCTGGTTCCACCATTTTTGCCGGTATTTTAGTGGGCTTTTTGATTCTTTTCTCTTGGTATATGCTTTTACGTTCTGAGAAAGATGAATCCTGTTTGGCAGTCAAAGCCGGGATTATCATGATGGGTATGAGTTTAGTTTCATTGTTTCCCTTTTGTGCAACCTCATATTGGGGAAGACAGGGTTTGTTTGAATATGATGCATTATCTTGGTTTCAATTATTCTTTTTAGTATTATCTCTTGGAATTCTGGTTCTTTTATGGATGAACCATAAACTATTCATTTCTCTTAAAATGAAGCCTTATTCAATTATTGTAGTTGATACTGGATTGATGGCACTCATCTTTGGATTGATGTTTCTATTCCTGCCCAGTATTTTTACTGGGTTTAAATCTGGATTAGGATGGGTCGCTAAATCCGATCCATGGCTAAAGACCATTACAGAATTTCAGCCTATCTATATCAATATGGGAGTCCTTTCCTGGTATAGGCCTTTTGCTTTTTTTAGTTATGGAATCCTCCTGATTCCACTGTTGTATTTACTGTTATTCATCTCATGGTACAAACAATCAACCCTCACCCCCTTTAGATTTTGGTTTCTTTTATATAGTGGCTGCATGATCATTCTTGGGATTAATCAGACCCGATTTTCCCATTTTTTTGCCTTAATTGTTGCCACTTTGCTTGCCTGGGGACTCATTAAAAGTTGGAATTTGAGAAATCATATTCTCCTGCCTCATATAAAGCTGGTTCCATTTAAGGAGTTGATTTTTCTTATTCTCTGGTTTTTTGGCATTTATGGATTGTTGAAACCTGCCTTAATCGAAATGAAAAGTATTCCATCAAAATATGCGGTGGTTCCAAGTGATTGGAAAACTACACTGGAATGGATAAAAGAGAATACTCCACCAACCAATTATTACTTGAAACCTTACCGAGACCCAGAATATACCATCTTAGGCCCCTGGAGTACCGGGCATTGGATCAATTACATAAGTAGACGCCCTACTCTGTCCAATGGGTTTCATGTGAATAAAGAAAATAATCTAGCCAGTATGGAGTTTTACCTCTCAGAAAGTCTATCGGAAGCGCGAGAATTACTTCAAAAAAAGAAAGTTCGGTATATTCTTTTATCTGATTTATCACCCAATCTCCAGGAATACGCATCAATTCTTGGAAAAGATAATGAACCTTATATTTTTAAAATCATAAATCATCCTAAGGGCGGGGGAACTCAGATAGGTTTTGAACCGACTGAACGATATGACAGGCTGGTATCGACTCGATTATACCTGAAGGACGGAGCCAATATCTCAGATGGTAATCCCGGCTGTTTCCGATTGGTTTATGAAACTCCCAGAACATGGAAATTACAGGAGTATGAACCCTCGATTGTTAAACTTTTTGAATTTGTAAAAGGGTATGAGATAAAAGGTTATGGAAATCCAGGAGAAATGATTCAGGTTAAAGTCCCAGTCAGAACAAACACGAATCGCCACTTCATCTATCAAAGCAGTTTGATAATCCCGCCCTCGGGCCTTTATCGGATTTATTTACCCTATTCACAGGATTCTGCCAATTCATCTATTTATGCCACAGAACCCTATACCATCTTGATCAGCCATGAGAGACGGCAAATCACAGTATCAGAAAAACAAATCACAAAACTTTATTAAGTGGTTTACATGTCGGCTAATTTTTCAAGAATGGTATTTTCCATGGTTTGGACAGCATACCGGCTGGAGACATGATTGCTTAAGAAAGAGAAAACCAGTTGGTCTCCTGACTTGGTTGTCAAATAACCTGTTAAAGCCCGGACTCCCTTGATTCCTCCAGTTTTTCCTCTTAATTGATGTGAAAGGTTATAAAGTCTGGAACTCTTCAAAGACCCATCTAAACCTGGAATAGAAAGGGAATCGAAATAAACATCAAAGTCCTTGTGCCGGTGCATATAAGATAAAACACCGCATAACTGTTTTGGGGTAATCTGGTTATAGGGAGAAAGTCCACAGCCATCAAATTGTTCATAGCCACGAATATCTGGATTGGCTTTTCTCATGAAATCTTTTACCGCTTTCAATCCTGCCGGATAACTACCCTGCCCGTTTTTTACTTTTCCCAGGCTTTTTAACAGCATTTCCGCATATAAGTTCTGGCTGTTCTTATTAACCGGTTTGATCAGTTCACTAAGAGGAGGAGAATAACGGATAGCCACCAGAGTCGCCTGGGATGTAACGGCTGTCCGATTGGGCTGCCGAAGCCCGATTGAGGTTCCATCCACTTTAATCCCTTTGGATAAGAGGGTTTCTCTAAAGACATCCGCAGTATATTTTAATGGATCATTCACGGAGGCCCATAGGACCCCGCTGTTCTTACCGGCAGGTATTCGGCCTTTTAGATTTATTATTTCAGACCCATATTCACGGTCAAAACTTACAGCGCTGCGAGTTTTGGATGAAGCTGTTTTTACATTATTATTGATTTTTATATATCGAGTCGGAGGGTCCAATTGCACTTGGGCTAAATCCCCGATTTTCTTTCCACCCAAAACTTTGATATTAATGCAATTATCATTTAGCGCCAACGCTGTAACCCGGGCTGCGTACCAGTCATATAAATAACTGTATGACCAGCCGGTCCCAATTTCCTGTTTATCAAAATAAGTCCCATCTCCGATGATATTGCCTTCGATCTTTCGGATCCCATGCTTGTAAACCTGATCTGCCAGCATTTCCAGGGGGGCGGTCACTCGATGGGGAGGATATCTATCAGACATGGAAGGATCACCGGTTCCATAGATAACCAAGTTGCCTTTTAGGGTTCCATTACGGTCAATGGAACCAACCGCATACACCCGGGTCTGAAAAATATAATCCGGGCCCAGGGCATCTAATGCGGCCGCACTGGTTGCCAGCTTGATGCAGGAAGCTGGAACATAGGCTGAATCAGCATTATAGGTAAAGAGTGGGGTGTCCACATGGTTCACCGAAGCGATATATATCCCAATATGATAGGACTTCAAACTTTTCTTGCTGGCGGCTTGAAGACAGTAATCTGTGATTTCTGCTTTTCGGGATATAAGATTGGATGCTTCACTATTTATCATCATGATCATCAATAAGAAAAGCCCTGCCAGGGCCCGTTTAATAGTTTGTCTTGTATATACCATAATAAGTTCATAGCCTGTTATCAAATTCAAAATTATCAATATACTATATCAGAGACAGATTGACAATTCTCCCATTCTATAGGATTTTGAATTTTAGAAACCTGTTCTTTTAAGAATAAGACAGGATTTCTTTTACCTGAAATTATAAAATCTGAAGAATCTCCGAATGATTTTAATATTCTCTGTTTTCCATAGTTCCTTCTTTCATTAAAAATACGGCGAGGGACCCNNCTGTAACCATCAGCCTGGGTCCCTCGCCCTAATATAGCCAAATGAAACTTGTAGAAAGGAGGACTTCAGCAAATCAACAAAAAAATTGGGTCTCCGGTGAATATTCATACCGTTTTAATTTGATAATAGTCCCGTCCCTTCTCTTCCATACAGATGGGAAAAAAGAGTCATTAGACTGGGAAATTCCCCTATTTCCAGTCATTTTATTGTATACTTAAAGGAATTACTCGTTGAAGGAGATGTTGATCCAATGGGTTCAAACATGAAATGCATCAATCATCCGAATCGGGATGCTTTTCTCCGTTGTAATCAATGTTGGAAACCTTTATGCAATGACTGTGTTTTGAGGAGTAATGATGGAGTCTATTGCAGTCCGGAATGCGCGCATAAGGGTGAAGAATTTAAGATAAAAGCGGCACAGAATACCAACAGGTCCTCATTATATTGGAAATTCAGAACCCTTCGTAAATTTGCCATTGGAGTAACTATGGGAGTCGTTATTCTCTATATCCTTTGGATCTGGGGACCTGAACCCATTCCTTCAATTTTGAGTTCCATTATTGACCGGATTTTTGGCTAACCTGAAAATCAACAAAAGACTCTGATAAATCAACCCATATTAAGATAATATTTGATTAATGAAAGGATAAACATCATTTTGATTCGCACACGATTTGCACCCAGCCCTACCGGATATCTACATGTCGGAGGCGCAAGGACCGCTCTATTTAATTGGCTTTATGCTCGTCATCATGGAGGGGTTTTTGTCCTTAGAATTGAAGACACTGATGCGGAACGTTCCACAGATGAATCAACCCAGATTATCCTGGATAGCATGAAATGGCTTGGCCTGGATTGGGATGAAGGCCCTTTTTACCAAAGCCAGAGAACTGATTTATATAAAAAAACAGCAGAAAGAATGCTGGAAGAAAATAAGGCCTATTATTGTTTTTGCACGCCGGAAACTCTCACTGAAAAAAGAGAGAAAGCTCAAGCGGAAAAGAAAGCTTTTCGATATGATGGGACTTGTGCCGATATTCCGTTGGAAGAGGCCAGAAAACGTATTGCAGCAGGGGAAAAAGCTGTCGTTAGATTCAGAAAACTGGAAGGTGAAACTATTGTCGATGACCAAGTATTAGGACCCGTAAAATTCGATAGTTCGGTTCTTGATGACTTTATTATCCTCCGGTCAGATGGCTCCCCTATCTATAATTTCTGTGTTGTCTGTGATGATATGGATATGAAAATCACCCATGTGATTCGAGGTGAAGACCATCTCTCCAATACCCCCAAACAGGTCATGTTATACAAGGCTCTGGGATATCCCATGCCCCACTTTGCCCATATTTCCATGATTTTGGGGCCTGATAAAAAGAAACTCAGCAAGCGTCATGGGGCAGTCTCTGTCTTATCCTTCAAGGATGAAGGATATCTCCCTGAATCTTTCAGAAATTACTTGGCTCTCCTGGGTTGGGCTTTTGATGATAAAACTGAATTTTTCTCAAAAGATGATCTTATCGAAAAATTCTCTTTGGAACATGTTTCCAAAAATCCGGCTGTATTTGATTATAAAAAATGCTCTTGGATGAATGGCCAATATATTTCCAAAACAGAACCGGAGAAACTGCTTGAATGCATCACCCCTCTCTTAGAAGCCGATAGAATCAATATCTCGGCAAAACCCCTGAGTTGGTGGATGGAAACCTTGAATGTGGAAAAACAGCGGGCTTTTTATCTAAATGACCTGGTGAAGAGTTTTCATTATTACTTGGATGACTCTATCGCCATTGAACCTCAGGCTAAGGAGAAGCATCTTACAGCCAAAAAGTCCCTTGAATTACTAAGGAAGTTCCTGGTATTACTTGAAAAAGTCGAACCTTACACCCAGGAAAACCTTGAAAATGCTTTTAAAGAATTAATGGAAGTGGAATCCATTAAATTTGGTGAGATTGTTCATCCTGTCCGTGTGGCTCTTTCAGGAAAAACCGTCGGTCCGGGCATATTTGAATTATTCCTCTGCATGGGCAAAGATATGTCTATTAAACGCATTAAGGACGCTCTGGGCCAGTAACAGCTTCTGACATTGTTGGAGACAAGGATTATGAAAACCCATACGGATTATTTATGGTTTAATACATCGAAACACCGGGAGTATATCAATATTACCCCTGAGGTTGAGAAATCCCTTGAAAAAAGTGGTATTCAGGAAGGGATGATTCTTGTTTCCGCCATGCATATTACTGCCGGTGTTTATGTGAATGATGCCGAAAGCGGACTCATTTCTGATATTGATGAATGGGTCGAAAAAATGGCCCCTTATCGAAAAGATTATAGGCACCATCAAATCGGTGAAGATAATGGAGATTCCCATCTTAAAAGCCTTCTGATTCATCATGAAGTCATTATTCCCGTTACCCGGGGCAAATTAGATTTAGGACCCTG
>DIVR01000004.1 GCA_002428325.1 bacterium UBP4_UBA6127 | reverse complement strand
AGATTTAGGACCCTGGCAACAAGTTTATTATGCAGAGTTCGATGGACAGCACCGTAAGAGGCTCATAATAAAAGTGATGGGTGAATAGGCATGAGTTCACGTCCATTGGTCACCATGACCACTGATTTTGGTTATATGGATGCCTATGTCGCTTCCATGAAAGGTGTATTGCTTTCCATAAACCGGGAAATTGAAATTATTGATATTTGTCATGAGATAAGGCCCCAGGATGTATTCCATGGGGCCTTTGTCCTTCATACCGGATATTCTTTTTTTCCGGATGGAACTATTCACCTGGGAGTAGTTGATCCCGGAGTGGGAGGGAATAGAAGGGCAATACTGGTGCAAACTGACCGCTATTATTTCATTGGACCTGATAATGGTTTATTCAGTTATATCCTGAAACATGAGAAGATTCGATCCATTCGTGCCCTGGAGAATAAATCCTATTTCCGAGAAGACATCAGTTCCACATTCCATGGCAGAGATATCTTTGCCCCAGTGGCTGGTCATTTGACATTGGATATCCCCCTAAATGAGTTGGGTCCTGAAATTGATAATCCAAGGATATTGGATATACCGGAACCTAAAGTCGACGAAGATATGCTGATTGCCCATGTGTTATGCATTGACCGGTTTGGTAATCTGATAACTAATGTAACCCGTTCATTCTGGAATAACCAGGTAGGAAATCGAAGATTCTTTATCTACTGCCGGATGAGGATTGAAAAAATCAATCGTTCATATAATGAAAGCCAACCCAAAGATATCCTGGCAATTTTCAACAGTTCTGATTATCTGGAGATTTCTTCTAATATGGGAAATGCGGCCCGGGAATTGGGACTGAAACCAGGGTCTGAAATTGAAATTGAATTAAGATAGCGCCTTCTCTAATAGGCCCCTTTTCCTTTAACAACAGCCCATAAAGTCTTAAGTAGAATTTTACTGTCCATCCAGAGAGACCAATGCTCAATATAATAAATATCCAATTTGACCATCTCATCAAAAGGCAAATCGGACCGGCCGCTGACCTGCCATAATCCGGTGATTCCCGGTTGAATTTGTAATCGTTTCATTTGCCATGGCTCATACTGTTTAACCTCATCCTGAAGCGGAGGACGAGGACCAACAAGGCTCATATCATTTTTTAAGACATTAAAAAGTTGGGGAAGTTCATCCAGGCTCCAGCGCCTTAAAAATCGACCCATGGGAGTAATTCTGGGATCATTGGGAATTTTAAAAAGAGGGCCTTGGGCTATATTTAGTCCTTCATATTGCGCTTTATCTCTGTCAGCGTCCATGACCATAGACCGAAATTTATACATCTCGAATAGTTGCCCCTTTCTACCGACCCGGGTATGCCGATAAAATACAGGCCCTGGGGCGGATGATGAAAACTTAATCAATAGGCCAATCAAAACCATCACGGGAGATAAGAGCATCAATAATAACGCAGAGAGAAAGATATCCAAGGTCCGCTTTAAGATTCTATTCCGCAACTGAAAGGCTTGACCTTCAACCTGGATAATAGGGATTCCACGATACTCGGTAAGAGTTGCATTCTGAGCAATTATTTCCTGTAGATTGGGGAATAAATGCAGCTGAATCCCATGCTCTGAACAAAGATAGGTCCATTCGGTTAGTATTTCTGAGGATAGATCTTGCAAGGTAATAAAGATTTCCTGGCAATTATATTTGATTAATATCTTCTCCAAGTCTGAGATGGAACCTAATATATTAATATTTGAGTCCGATATTTCTGAAGTTTCTCTCTCCATTTCCGATATATATCCTAGTATTTCATATCCAGTCTGGGAGGCTGGGGATAGTTCATTCCCCAAATAACGGCCCTTTTTACCTGTTCCTACAATAATGACTCCGGTTAATGCTAATCCTTTTCGATACAACATCGACATAAGTAAACGATGGATTCCCCGCCAGGCCATCAAATATATAAAATTAAAAAGAAAAAACAACAAAAGGATTACTCGAGAATAAGGATAAGTCTTGAAAAAAAAGGTAATTAATATCAGCAGAAAGGTTGATATGAGCGAACCCATAAAAATGCCGGGAACCAGGTCAATGATTGGTTTTTTCTGATTCTTATATAAGCCTATATATTGCAGGCTAAATAACGATATGACACAGACAATTGGAAGAATTTCCAGATAAGGATAAAGAGGGGTTTCTTTTGTTTGTATGAAAAAAGGGCTTCTTGACCTCACATAATAGGCGCTTAAAAAGGCCAGGATGATAAATATCCCGTCAATAATCAATGTCAGCAATGAACGTAATATGCGATTTATCGAATACATATTATTGGCTTGAATACCCTTTTTATTAAAAAAAGTTATTATTTCCTGCTGTTATGCTATATGAATCAACTGTCCCCGTAAAGGGGACTATTAGGGAATGATTGATGGGTAAGTTAAAATATATAGAATGAAACCACCTGCCAATGATATATCCATAAGTAACCATCCTGTCGACCCGAGGGCTTGGGCCCTGAATATTCTCAATCGTCAGGAAACTACCCATTCCTATATTAATATTCTTCTGGATTCCGAATTCCAAAAAATAAAAAGTGAACCTTCCGTTAAAGCTTTTGCCACTGAATTGATCTATGGGATTATCAGAAATAAGCGATATATCGATTGGATTATTGATTCTCTTAAAAAGAATCCCACAGCATCTCTCCCAATTCCAGTCGTAAACTTACTCCGAATGGGTATTTATCAGATTCTTATGATGAATAGTGTCCCTGATTTTGCCGCTGTTAATGAGACTGTAACCCTTGCAGATAAACAAGGACTGCAGAAACATAAGGGCTTTATCAATGGAATGCTTCGAAATGTAATCCGAAAACGGGATTCTTCGGATTTAACAGTAAGAATCACTGACCCAGCCAAACGATTTGGTATTCAATATTCACACCCAGACTGGATTGTTAAGATTTATATGAGTGTCCTGGGAGTCAAGAATGCAGAAAAACTGCTTATAGCCAATAATCAAATTCCACCCACTTTCATTCGTGTGAATACTCTGAAAATATCAACTTCTGCTTATATGGAACTATTAAATAAAGCGAATATCCTATATGCAAAATCAGAGTTGATATCAGAAGCCATAGAACTAAAACAGGGCATCTCTCCAAGAAACCTCCCCGGGTACCAAGAGGGTTTCTTTCATGTCCAGGATGTCGCTGCACAACTCATTGCATATTGCCTTCAACCCAAGCCAGGTTCAATCGTTTATGATTTATGCGCTGCGCCCGGAGGGAAGACTTTCGTTTTAACCCAACTAATGAAAGATAAAGGTAAAATAAAGGCTTTTGATATCCATGAGGGACGATTAAGAATGCTGAGTGAACAGTCGCATAAACTGGGATGTAGCATTATTAAGACATATCCCTTGGATCTTTCAGGTAAAATTCCCGAATCTCTGTATGAAACAGCAGATTATATACTTGCGGATGTTCCCTGTTCGGGGCTGGGAGTATTAAGAAGGAAACTGGATGCCCGATGGGCAAAAAATCCATCTCAGATCAAAGAATTATTGAAAATACAGGAAAACATCCTAAATAACGCTTCTCTTTGTTTGAAACCAGGGGGTATTTTAGTTTATTCTACCTGTACCTATACTATTGAAGAGAATGAAAATCAGGTTAAAATATTTCTTTCTAAACATCCTGAATACCAATTAGAATCATTTAAGATAATCTTTCCAGAAAATATACATCATTTGGTAACTGAATCAGGGTATCTCAAGACATTACCTTTCAGAGATAATATTGATGGGATGTTTGCCTGTAGAATGAAAAAAGGAAAATAAGAGTATTATTATGCAAAAAGCCAAGCTATCACCCTCAATTTTATCTTGTGATTTTATGAGACTGGGAGAATCTATCCAGATGTTGGAAAAAGCCGGTTGTGACTGGCTTCATCTGGATGTAATGGATGGGCATTTTGTTCCCAATATCAGTATAGGGGTCCCTGTTGTAGAATCCGTCAGGAAAAACACATCCTTATTTCTGGATGCCCATTTAATGATTTCCGAACCTGAAAAATACATTTTACCCTTTGCCAAGGCCGGTTCTAATTTAATAACCGTTCATATTGAAGTATGTCCTGATATCAGAAAGACTCTCGATTTAATCAAGAAAACAGGTTGCAAGGCAGGAGTTTCACTTAATCCGGCAACTCCAGTAGAGTCGTTATCAGATGCTATCGGGTATGCGGATCTTTTCCTGGTAATGAGTGTTAATCCCGGATTTGGGGGACAGTCTTTCATGTCGAGTGGATTGGATAAATTGGAATGGCTTCGAAATAAAGTCGATGAATCAGGCCATCCTACCCTATTGGAAATCGATGGCGGTATCAATGACAGTAATATTGAATCAGTCCGGGATGCCGGCGCTGATCGTATTGTCATAGGCTCTGCCATTTTTGCCAATCAAGATCCATTTGAAAAAACAAAAGAATATATAAAAAAAGCTGAAGGAATTTCCAGGTAAAATATTATGGCATTAAGAACTCCCTTATATGAAAACCATTTAAAACTAAATGGAAAAATCGTAGAATTCGCCGGATGGGAATTACCTGTTTACTACACAGGGATTATTGAAGAACATCTGGCTGTACGGAATGAATCCGGGTTGTTTGATGTATCCCATCTAGGTAGAATCAGAATCGGCAATTCCGCGGCTCAGGCCCTTATACAAACCATTTCCACCAATGATATATCGAATCTTCAACCAGGTAATATCTTATATTCCTTGATTTGTAATCCCCAGGGTGGAATCGAAGATGATATCCTGGTATGCAAGGATAAAGAAGATTATTTACTGGTAGTAAATGCAGTCAATACAAATAAGATATTAACAATAATTAATAATAAACTACCTGAGTTTCCAGCTGTAATTGATAATATCACTTCCAATACTGCCATGATAGCTGTCCAGGGACCCAATGCCGCCACCATTATCGATCAAATCTTCCCTGAGACACCTACCCAATTAAAGAAATACCAGTTTTTAAATCTGGGTAAGGTTGTTTTATCTCGTACAGGTTACACGGGAGAAGATGGATTTGAATTGATCGTAGATTCCAACGAAGCATCCACCTGGTGGGACACTTTATTGAAAGAGGGCAAAGAAAATGGCCTGAAACCCTGCGGTTTAGGAGCCAGAGATACCCTTCGATTGGAAACCGGAAACAGTCTTTATGGCCACGAGATGGACAGCCATACTAATCCCTATGAAGCAGGTTTAGGGTTTGCTGTTAAATTAAATAAAACTGATTTTGTGGGTAAAAATGCCCTGAGTGAGATTAAAATAAAAGGAATCCAAAGAAAACTAGTCGGTCTGGAAATGACCCGGGGGGGTATTCCCAGAGATGGTTATCCAATTGAACTTAATGGCCAGGTAATCGGAAAAATAACCAGTGGTTCCTTTATTCCATCAATAAAAAAAAGTATCGCCCTGGGGTATGTCCCCATCGAGCATTCAGCCTCAGGGACCGAAGTTAATATATTAATCAGAAATAAACCATATCCCGCTGTCATTGTGAATAAAAAATGGAGGTAAGAAAATGAATCCTGATGATTTAAAGTTTTCAAAATCCCATGAATGGGTAAAATTGGAAGGGAATGTCGCTATCATAGGCATCAGCGATTATGCCCAGCATGAATTGAATGATATTGTATTTGTCGAGTTGCCGGAAATTGGGAAACAGATTTCGGCGGGAGGAGAATTTGGGGTTCTGGAATCTGTCAAAACAGCGTCAGATTTATATTCTCCCGTAAGTGGTGAAGTCCTTGAAGTGAACAGCGAGCTTGAAAACAGCCCCGACCTGGTCAATAAAGAACCTTATGGGAAAGGCTGGATTGTAAAGCTGCAACTTTCAAATCCATCCGAACTGGATTCATTATTAAACCATACTGATTACCAAAATCTGTTAAAAGGATAATTGACCAGATACCATGGGATATATTCCTTATTCAAAAGAAGAAATCACTGAGATGGTGGAAGCCTCAGGTTCAAATTCCTTAGAAGGACTTTTTGATGCAATTCCTGCTGAGGCTCGACTGAAAAACCTGCTCAATATACCCCCAGCAATGAGTGAGATGGAAATCAACTCCTCTTTTAAACAGCTGGCGGAAGCGAATACCGACAGTCATTCTGTCTGCTTTCGGGGTGCGGGGGCTTATGACCATTATGTTCCTTCGGTTATTAACCACCTTATATCTCGCGGAGAATTTTTCACAGCATACACACCCTATCAGCCTGAAGCCAGCCAGGGAACCCTCCAATATATTTTTGAATTCCAGTCGCTGGTTTGTGCCATAAGCGGTATGGATATTGCGAATGCGTCTATGTATGACGGTCCGAATGCTTTTGCCGAAGCCGCCTTGATGGCCTGCCGATGCACAGATAAAGAAAAAGTACTGGTATCCAGAAGTGTCCATCCCCAATATAGGGAAGTTTTAAAAACTTATTGTTCTGCCGGAGATATTGAATATATCGAAATCCCTATAAAAGGTGGGGTAACCGATTTAGAACAGCTGGCTGTTTTACATGATGATTCAGCCGCTGGGGTACTGGTTCAAACACCTAATTATCTCGGGATACTGGAACCTCTGGGAGAAATAGAGAAAACGACCCATTCCAGGAAATCTCTTTTAGTTGTAGCTTCTAATCCCATATCTCTGGGTAAATTAAAAACCCCGGGAGAATACCAGGCAGATATCTGTGTAATGGAAGGCCAACCCTTGGGAAATCCTTTAAATTTTGGCGGACCTTATCTTGGCATTATGGCCTGTCGGCAGTCCTGGGTAAGAAAAATGCCGGGACGAGTAGTCGGAATGGCTGAAGATACCCTTGGACGCCGGGGTTTTGTTCTGACCCTGCAAGCCAGAGAACAACATATCCGCCGGTCAAAAGCAACCTCCAATATTTGCAGCAACCAATCCCTGAATTCCCTCTGTGCGACCCTCTATTTATCTTCTCTGGGGAAAGTCGGATTTCAAAAATTATGGGACCTGAATTACCAGAAAGCTCATTATGCAGCAGCCCAAATCGCCCAGATTCCCGGATTCAGCCTTCGCTGGAATCAGGGTCATTTCTTTAATGAGTTTACTGTTCAATGTCCCCTGCCTGCTTCTGAGATTCTGGATAAATTATCTCTGGAAGGAATTCAGGGAGGTTACGAATTAGCGCCTGATTATCCTGAATTGAAAAATTGTTTGCTTTTCTGTGTAACGGAAAAAAGAACCCGGAAAGAAATTGATCAATTGACAGAGATACTCAGAAAGGTGAGCAATCAATGAATAAACTGATTTTTGAAATTGGAAAAATTGGCCATCAGGGATTAAGCTTACCAGCTTCCGATGTCCCCGAACAGGAAATGAGCATCCCTGGAAATTATATAAGGGCTGAGGCTGCCCAGTTGCCTGAAGTTTCAGAACCTGAGTTAATCAGGCATTACACAGTATTATCCCAAAAGAATTTCTGTGTAGATACCCATTATTACCCTTTGGGGTCCTGCACAATGAAATATAACCCGCGAATAAATGAAGATATGGCTCGATTATCGGGGTTTACTTCTTTGCATCCTCTTTCCAAGTTCAATCAGGGTGCATTGCAATTAATCTATGAGTTGGAACAGGATTTAAAGGAAATCTTTGGATTTGATGCTTTCACTCTGCAGCCGGCTGCCGGAGCCCATGGGGAATTGGTATCATTGATGATGGTTAAGGCTTATTTTCAGAGCCGAAATGAAAAACGCAAGACGGTCTTGGTCCCCCAGAGTGCCCATGGAACCAACCCGGCTAGCGCCAGTATGTGCGGCTTCCAAGTAATTGAAATCGCCAGCCAGGAAGATGGGACTATCGATTTAGTGGATCTGAAGAGTAAATTAAATACGGATATAGCCGCTGTTATGATTACCAATCCTAATACCCTTGGGCTATTTGAAAAAAATATCATGGAAGTGGCCGAGTGGGTCCATAATGTTGGCGGGATATTGTACGGAGATGGAGCCAACAGTAATGCGTTATTAGGAAAAGCCAGACCTGGAGATTTAGGGTTTGACTTGATGCATGTAAATCTTCATAAGACCTTTTCAACCCCTCATGGCGGTGGGGGACCCGGCAGCGGACCGGTTGGAGTCAAAAAACAATTTATCCCCTTTCTACCCCGTCCGATTGTCCTCAAAAAAGAATCAGGTTATGAATTCGACTTTGACCGACCTCAGTCCATTGGTAAAATCAAAGGGTTTTATGGGAATTTTGGGGTATTGATCCGAGCTTTGGCTTATATTCGGGCAAGTGGACCCGATGGACTGAAATGGGTCACTGAACAGGCGGTATTATCAGCCAATTACCTCAAGGAAAAACTCAAGAACTACTGGGAATTACCCTACTCTCAACCTTGTATGCATGAATTTGTCCTCTCGGGTGAAAAATTAGAAAGAGAGACTGGGATCAAAACCTTGGATGTGGCCAAACGTTTATTGGATTATGGTTTTCATGCTCCTACGGTATATTTCCCCATGACAGTCAAAGAATGCCTGATGATAGAGCCAACCGAGACAGAAAACCGGGAAACGTTGGATGCTTTTGCCCAGGCTATGATCAAGATTTACCAGGAATCCCATGAAAATCCCGATTTGGTTAAAAACGCGCCTCATAATACACCGGTCAGCCGTTTTGATGAAGTGAAAGCGGCCAGAAATCCGATTTTGAAATATTCCCCAATTAATGAGTCCCAACCAAGAGAGTAAAATAACAGCAGAATATCCTCTCTGGGATATCCTGGATACTGGAATTCAAAAAGCCAGTTTTAATATGGCTTTGGATGATATTTTGTTGGAGAGGAGCCTTCAAGGATTATTGAGGACTCCTCTTTTTCGGTTTTATGGCTGGGAGCGTCCCTCCATATCTCTAGGTCGATATCAATTGATTCATAAAGATATCCATCTTGCCAATTGTTTTCAGGATAATATCCCTCTGGTAAGAAGGCCTACGGGAGGAAGAGCTGTCTTTCATGACGATGAACTGACCTATAGTGTTATCATTCCGTCTGGACATAACTGGACCCGGCATTCCCTCATGGAATCCTATGCCATGATAAGCAAAATACTTGTTAAAGGTATGAAATCAATAGGATTAGATGTTGATTTCGAGAAACATGATCATGGATTGAAAATTTATCCCCACCAGGCTTCCTGTTTTGCTTCAACAACGCCTTATGAAGTGACCTTGAAGGGATATAAGATTATCGGCTCTGCCCAATATCGGCATGGCGGTGCTATCTTACAACAAGGGTCCATCTTGATTTCTGTTAAAAAAGGAATTTCGGCTTATTTTAATACTAATGAATTCCTCCAAAAAGGTATTAAGGATATTGTGAATATTGATGTTAACTCGGAATCCCTCAAGCAGAAAATTAAGGAGGCACTCTCCATGGGTTACATTAAACCCTTACCTTTATTTAAGTTACCTGATGATATCTCGGATTCAGCGCATGAATTGGCCTTGAATAAATACGAAACCGAAAGGTGGACTTTCTCTCGTTGACCCCTGATTGGGGAGCTTTACCTTTGGGGTTTTAATCGGAGTTGTAACGGAGTGGGTCTGACCCTCTCCGTTACAACTCCCTTCCTCCTCCGAATTATAATTGATATTTTTTCTTTTTTCCCTTTGACCTCGGATGGAGTTCTGATTATAATAGATGTTAAGTATTTATACTTGACACAAGAAAGTGGTATTCTGCCAGGCATCATGAAAGATGATATTCGACAGGCGGATTTAGCCCGAATCAATATTTTATATGATTTATACGGGCCCTTATTAGCCGAGAAACAACGAAGGGCCATTGAGCTGTATTTTTTAGAAGACCAGAGTTATTCGGAGATTGCCGAGCAGGAACATATCAGCCGCCAAGCGGTTTTTGATGCTCTTAAACACGGTATCAGTTCACTGGAATCCTATGAAACCCGATTAGGATTGATCATGAAACTGGAAAAAGCCCGGGAGCATTATGATATTTCCCTCCGACAGTTGGATGAACGAATCAAAGAAGCAACCCGGGAAAACCCGGATATAGCGGCTGGCAGGTTGCAGAAAATTATCCAGAAAGAAGTCCGCCGGATTCAAAAGGAAATCAAGGAAAAAATAGTTCCCTATGTTTGATAATCTGACAAATAAACTCGACAGCATCTTTAAAAAGCTGCGAAGCAAAGGTGTCCTGACGGAAGATAATATCAATGAATCCCTCCGGGAAGTCCGCCTTGCGCTCCTTGAAGCCGATGTCAATTTCAAGGTTGTCAAAGAATTTATCGAGAAAGTCAAAGTCCGGGCCGTCGGCCAGGAAGTCTTAAAAAGCCTTACCCCTGGACAGCAAGTGATTAAAGTTGTCCATGAGGAACTGATTGAATTGTTATCCGGGGGAACCCATGCACCGGCCCCGCTGAACCCCAAAAAGGATAAGTTGAACATTTGGATGATGGCTGGCCTGCAGGGATCCGGAAAAACAACGGCAGCCGCCAAACTTGCTAATTTGATGAAGAAACAGGGCTATCGGCCCATGCTGGCAGCCGGAGATATTTATCGGCCGGCTGCCATCCAGCAACTCGAGGTACTGGGACAAAAAATTGATGTGCCGGTTTTCAGCCTGGGTGATAAAGTATCCCCGGTTGAAATATGCAAGAAAGCCAAAGAAGCCGCGGAAGCAAAAGACTGTAACCTTTTAATACTCGATACGGCGGGCCGATTACATATCGATGAAGAATTGATGAAGGAGCTTCAGGATATCCGAGAGGCTGTCTCCCCTTCTGAAACATTCCTGGTATGTGATGCCATGATTGGGCAGGATGCCGTCAATGTCGCCAAACAGTTTCATGAATCCATTGGGACCACCGGCTTAATCCTTTCCAAACTGGATGGAGATGCCCGAGGGGGCGCTATTTTATCCATCCGGTCGGTTACAGGGCAACCTATCCGTTTTGCCAGTGTGGGAGAGAAAATCGAAGATTTAGAATTATTCCTGCCCGAACGGATGGCTTCCCGAATCCTCGGAATGGGCGATGTGATCGGATTAATCGAAAAAGTAAAAGATTCCATCTCCATGGATGAAGCCGAAGCGATGAAGGAAAAGATGCAAAATCAATCCTTCACCTTTGAAGATTTCCGTAAGCAACTCAAGGCGATCAAAAGCATGGGGTCTTTGGATTCCATCTTAAATATGATTCCGGGAGTGGGAAAAAATCTTCCCAAAGAAGCTATGGAGGAATCCGATGTCCAGATGCGTCGATTTGAGGCCATCATCAATTCGATGACCCTAGAAGAACGCCTGACCCCCGACCTGATTAACAGCAGTCGAAAACAAAGGATTGCCCGGGGAAGCGGAACCTCTGTCCAGGAAATCAACCAACTAATCAAGCAATTCGACCAATTGAAGAAAATGATGAAAATGTTTCAAAAACAGACGCAGAAGAAACGGTTCGGCCGTTTCAATCCTGCTCGTTAAAATCCGGAAAGGAGTGAAATTTAATGGCAGTAAAAATCAGATTGCGGCGTGTAGGCCGTAAAAAAATACCTACCTACCGTGTGGTAGTTGCAGATATTCGATCCCCGAGGGATGGCCGTTTCTTGGAAATTGTTGGCCAGTATAATCCTGTGTCCAACCCCCCTGTGATCAATATCAACATGGACAAAGTAAATGCCTGGATCAAAAAGGGTGCCAAACCGACTGAAAAAGTCCGCAGCCTTATTAATAAGGTGGCTAAAATTCAGGCGGATAAAGGTTCAGATAAAGCTGTTGAATCCTGAGATTCATAGAACCATTAGTTAATCATTAACAGTGGGACTGATTGTCTCTCTTGAAGCAATTAAGCTAAAATTAGAAAGAGTCAGAGACGCCTTGAAGGAGGAAGGTTATGGAACCTAAACTGAAAGAACTTGTTGAGTTCATTGCGAAGTCTCTTGTAGATAGTCCGGATGAAGTTACCGTCAGTGAAATCGATGGAGAACAAACAACCATTTTTGAATTGAAAGTGGCTCAGGGCGATATCGGCAAGATCATCGGCAAACAAGGCCGTACAGCACGTTCCATAAGGAATATCCTTTCAGCGGCTGCCATGAAACACAAAAAAAGAGCTGTTTTGGAGATTCTTGAGTAATTTTGATGCGATTTGATGTAATCACTTTATTCCCGGGAATTTTCCAGGGACCTCTTCAGGAAAGTCTCCTGAACAAGGCCCAGGAAAAAGGGCTGTTATTGATCAATGTCCATAATCTTCGGGATTGGTGCCATGATAAGCACAAAACAGCGGATGATTCGCCTTATGGGGGAGGCCCGGGAATGGTTATGAAACCGGAACCTCTGACCGAGGCAATTGAAACTGTTAAGAATCTGCGGAGCAATGTAAAAGTCATTTTCCTTTCTCCTAAAGGAAGGGTTTTTACTCAGGACATTGCCAAGGAATTGGCAGCAGAAAAAGAGTTGATCCTAATCTGCGGCCGTTACGAAGGTATTGATGAAAGAGTTCGTGAATCGTTGGTAGATGATGAGATTTCTATCGGGGATTATGTCCTTAACGGAGGAGAAATTCCAGCTCTCGTTTTGATTGAAACCATCTCCCGGTTAATCCCAGGAGTGGTTGGAGATGAACAATCCGTTATTCAAGACTCTTTTTATTCGGGGCTTCTGGATCATCCTCACTATACTCGGCCTGCCGAGTTCAAAGGGATGAAAGTTCCTGCGGTCCTTTTAAATGGCAATCATCAGGAAGTAGATAAATGGCGAAGAAAGATGGCACTACTCCATACCCTGAGAATACGTCCGGACCTTTTAAAGATAATTGATTTATCCAAAGAAGACCGGAAACTTCTGGAAGAAGCGGTGCAATCGCCAGATCTCCAGCTTAAATCGGAGTCATGAAACGGATTAGAACGAATGAGTTCAGAATTTCATAAGAATTTATATTTGGCACTGGTCCATCATCCGGTCCGAAATAAGGACGGGAAAGTGGTAACCACAGCTATCACGAACCTGGATATTCATGATATTGCAAGGTCCTGTAAAACCTTTGGGGTTCAGAATTATTTTCTGGTTACTCCATTGGAATCCCAGATGATGCTGGCGAACCGTGTTTTAGATTATTGGTCAACGGTTACAGGAAGCCGGTTGGTACCCGACCGTAAAGCCGCCTTGGAACTGGTTCGTGTTAAAGAATCAATTGAAAGTACCATTGAATTCATCGTAAAAAAAACAGGGCAGCAACCCATTTTAATAGCAACCAGTGCTCAAGGTACGGAAGAAACTACCGGGTACAGGGAAATGAGGAAAATCCTGCAGTCCAGTGAGAGACCCTGCCTGCTTCTTTTTGGAACAGGCTATGGACTGATTGATGAGATTATTCATCAGGCCGATTATCTTCTCGACCCCATTTATGGGGTTGAAGACTTTAATCATCTCTCGGTTCGAGCAGCAGTTTCCATTATCCTGGATCGACTTATCAACCAGGAATAAGAATGACCAGCCAGTCCTTGGAACTGGCTTACTAGAAGAAATTGAAGGAGGATGACATGCATCCAATCATCAGTCAGATTGAAAAGGAATTTATCAATAAAGAAATTCCTGAATTCAAACCAGGGGATACGGTTCGGCTTTCTCTTCTTGTTAAAGAAGGAGATAAAGAACGTATCCAGAATTATGAAGGGGTTGTGATTGCCCGTAAAAGCGGCAGTTCCCGCGAAACCTTCACTGTTAGACGTATTTCCTTTGGAATCGGTGTGGAACGAACCTTTTTTGTTTATTCCCCGGTGATTCAAAAGATTGCTGTGCTTCGACGCGGTAGAGTCCGCCGTGCAAAACTTTTCTACCTGCGTGAACTGGGAGAAAAGAAAGCCCGTATCAAGGAGCTCCGTAACGATAATAAGGAACCTAAAGCCAGTGCAGTTGCCGAATCCAAAACAGAAACGGCTGAATAAAGCAATCACTCTCCTGGAATTTGACAATCATTTCAGGAGGCGGGGATTCCAATCGCTTGCCGGTATTGATGAAGCAGGCAGAGGTCCCTTGGCAGGTCCGGTTGTCGCTGCGGCAGTCGTTCTGCCGACAGATTGGTTCTTTGAAAACATTGATGATTCAAAAAAAATGACTCGCTTACGGCGTGAATCCGGCTATGCAGCAATTGCTGATTCTGCGGTTTCCATCGGAATTGGGATCATATCTTCTGAGGTGATTGATCAAGTTAATATTCTTCAGGCGACTTATCTGGCAGTTCATGAATCTCTTGCGAAACTCACGATAACACCAGATGCCCTGCTTCTTGACGCACTCAAGCTTAAGGATATTCCCATTCACCAGGAATCTATCATTAAAGGGGATCAGCAAAGCCTGTCGATTGCAGCCGCATCAGTTATGGCTAAAGTCACCCGAGACCAATTAATGGTCGAATATGACCGGCAATATCCTGGTTACGGATTTGCCTCCCATAAAGGATATGGAACAGCCGCTCATTATAAAGCATTGGATTTATTGGGCCCCTGCCCTATTCATCGCCAGAGTTTTTTAAAAAAATGGTATGAACCTCAACTTTTTTAAAAGTTGGTTACACCGGAGAGAATCTCACCGATTGGATAAAGATGCAGTCGGTAAGTTAGGTGAAAAATATGCTGTAAATTATCTCCGCAAACAACATTATGCCATTCTTGAAACTAATTTTCGCAACAAACTCGGTGAAATAGACATTATTGCAGGTTCCAGTAATATCCTAGTTTTTGTGGAAGTAAAAACTCGAAATGAGAAAATGCCCTTGAATTCTCCAGGTGAAGCTGTTACTTTGAGTAAGCAGAAAAAAATCAGGCAGATTGCTGAAACTTTCACCGGTAGCTTTAAGGGGAGTAAATGGAATCAATGCCGTTTCGATGTTATTGAAATCATCATAGACTCAAAAGGAACGATTAAATCGATTAATCATTTAGAAAACGCTTTTTAAGAAAATCTATAGAGGAGGTGTCAAATGGCTTTACGACACAAATCAACAATCAAAAGACTTCGAGCCAGCAAAAAACTTAAAGTACATAATGTGGCTGTACGTTCACGGCTTAAATCTTTAGTCAAAAGTGCGACCAAGGCTATCGATGAAAAAAAACCGGAAGCGATTCAGACTACAATGAAATCTGCTGTTTCTGAACTCCAGAGATATGCGACCCGCGGTGTTCTTCATAAAAATGCTGCGTCTCGTAAAATTTCTCGATTGATGAAAAAGGCAAACAAGGCTCAAACAGTCTAGTTATTATGAACAAACGGTATTTCCAAATTGCCCTGACTGGATTGGGATTAATGGCAGGCCTGTTAGTAACCGTAGGAGCTAAAGATCCATTGACTCCGTTGGAAACCTCAGGTCTGTCTAATCCCGGACAGGGAAATGTCGTGGTTGAAGGATTTCATTTGAAAGAATATCAAAATTCTTCTAAAGTCCATTCTCTTAATGCCCAAAAGGTGTTACTTAAAGAAAATGAGAATACTGTTGAATTAACAGGACTTAATCTTACTCAAACGAATCCTGTCCGGGGCATTGAAGTAATTCTTTCAGACAAAGCCCAATTTGATATGAAACTCAGGATCATTAGACTGCAAGGAAATGTTCTGTATCGTTCAGGCATCAATCAATTATCCTGTCATAATTTGAACTGGGATATCAATAGTAAGAAAATCAAGGTTCCCGGCGCCTTTTCATTTCAGAGAGGAAATACTCAGTTTTTATCCGGTTCCAATTTGGTATCAACGGATGATCTGGAGGAAGGCACTATGGAAAATATCGAGGCATCTGGAAAATGAATTTAATCAATAAAATAACTACTCTGCTGTTTATAGTTTCATTAGTCACAGCTGGTTATGCGGGTTCTGAAACCGTAAAAAAAGATACAAGCATACCTAAAAAAGCCTCTTCAACTACGACTGATATTCAAAAATCCCAGCCTTTTCATATTAAACATGCAGACCGATTACGATGGGAAAAGATTAAAGGGGACAATGTTGCCATATTAACTGGTAATGTTGAATTGTTTCTGGAAAAAGATCAGATAACCATTTGCGCGGATTCTGTGGTCTATCATTCTGATCCCAAGAATTATAAAGCTATGGGGCATGTGAAAATCACGAAGACAGATCCCAAAGAAGGTAAAATCATTTCTCATTCCCAAAAAGCAATCTATGTGCCAGACACAGAAAAAGTCACATTGGAAGGTTCACCTAAAGTATATCGGGATAAGGATGAAATCGTTGGAGATGTCTTGATCTTAACCTTTAGTGATGAAGGAGCAGTTATTGAAGGTACTAATATTCAGGGAATTTTATATCCTCGGGAAAATTAATTTTTTCTCTTAGACTTTTATTCTATAATTAAAAAATATTTGTGGTATAAAGTAATAGGGAAATCATGGATAAATCCACTGCTTATCAAATTTTACAGATTTCAAAAGAAGCTTCAGATGATGATGTGAAAGTGGCCTATATACGAATGGTCAAACAACATCCACCTGAACAGGATCCTGATCAATTTATTAAAGTCAGAAAAGCATATGAGAATTTAAAAGATCCAGCCAAAAGAGCCAAAGAAGATCTTTTTACCTACAATTTCATCCATGATCCTTATAAGATACCCTCGATTGCAGGTTTGGATGCCAAAAGTATCGCATCCGAACTTGAACAAATGGAACTACAACTGCAAACTTATCCGGATGACCCTATGATGCTGGATCAGATAAATCAGTTATACAAGCAATCAGCGGCCATCTTTCTCTCAAAAAAAATGATTAATGAAGCCATTACCAGCTGGCAAAAAATCCTTGAATTCTCAAAAGAAGATAAAGACACCATTCATAATTTATTTATTGCATTTAATTCTATGGCCTATGGATTAGCTGTAAATGAACGTTATTCTGATGCAGTTCACTACTGGCAGGAATCGCTTAAATATTCAAATCAAACTAATCCAGAGATAATCCATAACTTGGCCATTGCATATGACAAACTTGGAAATAAGACAGAATCTGAAAACTATTGGAAAAAAATCATTGAAATATGGGAATCTGAAGTAAAAAATAATCCGGAAGATAAATATTTCAAGACCCTTCTCCTAGAAATCCATAGTTTTTTTGGAAATCGTTTTGCTACCAGTACTGTTCACAAAGCTGTTGATGAATATAAAGAAGCTTTAAAATACGATCCGACCAATGTTAATACCCAATTTCAGATTATTAACGCTTATATGCAAGAAAATAAATGGTCGGAAGCTATTAAAGAAATTGTTGTTGCGATCAAAAATAATCGTGAGAATACAGAATTACAAAATCTGCTGGGTAGAGCCTACCTTAATTCCGGCAAAATTGATGAAGCATTTTCTGTTTGGAATCGTATTCTTTCTATAGAACCGAAAAATCAAGCTGCTCGTAACAATATTATTGAAGGGCATCGTTTAGTAGGAAAGAAATTAAAAGATCGTGGTTTATATAATGCAGCATTAGTTCATTTTAAAAGTTTGCTGAAATACACACCTGATAATACTGAAGTTCATATGGAAATTGGCAATACATACGCGCTGAAGGGGGACCATCGTTCGGCTTTAGCCAGTTGGCAGACTGTCATCACCCTTGACCCCAAGCATAAAGATGCTAAAAAAGCCATTTCCGAGACAAGATTTAGATAATAAAAGTCATCATTATGAATTTATTTAAAAATACATTAAACAAAAATAATTTTGTGTTGGATGATTTACTTTTACAAAATATTAAGGAGACAGAATCCAGGTTGTTATCTTCAGATATTCAGGCAGATTTAGTCTCCAGTGTTTCTCAGTATCTGAAAGCCAATCATAAAGAACCTCAGACTGTCTATAGACTTCAACACCAGAAAATAGATAATGCCGAAGAATTGATTGTTTCACTTTTACCGATTCTGGATAGCTTAGAAAATTTAGTATCATTATCAAGTCAATTCGCCGATAATGAAATATTGAAGAACTGGATGACCAGTATAGAAGGGATTTACAAGCGTATGAAGAAAATTCTGAGTAAGGAAGGTCTTCAAACGATTGATTCTATTGGAACTCTCGTTGACTTCAGTTTGCATGAGGTTGTAGAATACCGTCATACACCTGATGGTATATCAAATCTTATTATTGAAGAAAAACAAAAAGGATATATGTATAAAGGAAAATTGATCCGCGAGGCAAAAGTCGTTGTTGCAAATGCCGATGGAGGTATTTAAATAATGGGTAAAATTATTGGTATAGACTTAGGAACAACTACATCATTAATGGCTTTTATGGAAAAGGATAAACCGGTTATTATCCCAAACAATCTGGGTGATCGGATTACTCCATCAGTTGTTTGTTTTACTAAATCCGGAGAATTACTGATAGGGAAGAAAGCTCGAAAAGCTGCAATTATGAATATTGACCGGACAGTGTTCTCTATCAAAAGACATATGGGGACTGATTACAGGGTAACGATTGATGATAAACAATATACGCCCCAAGAAATTTCATCAATAATCCTTCAGAAGATGAAACATGATGCTGAAGAATTTTTTGGTGAGACAGTTGATCAGGCGGTTATTACTGTTCCCGCCTATTTTACAGACAGACAAAGACAGGCCACTAAGGATTCTGGTGAAATTGCAGGATTCAAAGTTCGTCGGATTATTGATGAGCCAACTGCGGCTGCTTTAGCTTATGGTTTGGATAAACAAGAAGATCAGACATTGCTTGTTTTCGACTTTGGCGGTGGTACATTTGACGTATCCATCATTGAAGTTATGTCTGGTGTTTTCCAGGTGCTGGCTATTAAGGGTGATAATCATTTAGGTGGGGATGATTTCGATCAAAGAATTGTCGAGTTTTTAGCAGATGAATTCAAGAAAAAAGAAGGCATTGATCTTACTCAGGATAAAAATGCCATGTTCAGATTGAGAGAGGCTGCAGAAGAAGCTAAAATCGAGCTTTCTGAAGTTCTGGAAACTGAAGTTATTCTTGATGCTATTGCCATGACATCAAAAGGACCTTTAACACTGGCAATTACCATAACCCGGTCTAAATTCGAGCAATTAGTTTTTGACTTAATTGAGCGGACAGCTCAACCCACTAAAGAAGCTGTGGAAGATGCTGGATTGGAAATGAAAGATATTGATAGGGTTCTATTGGTTGGTGGAACCACCAGAATTCCTGCTGTTCAACGGATTGTTAAGGAAATAACAAAGAAGGATCCTAGCAAGGATATTCATCCTGAAGAAGTGGTCGCTCTTGGAGCTGCAGTACAATCTATTGTTCTTTCTCCATTAGAAGGTGATATAGAAGGTACATTTGCTACTCGATATGGAAAAGAACCTCCTGTTGTTGTCCACGTAACACCATTTTCTCTTGGGGTAGGTCTTATAAATGACCAGTTCGGTGTCATTATTGAGCGTAATTCAACTTACCCAACGGATGCTAAAGATGTATTTACGACCACAAGAGATTTTCAAGAAGCAATTTCGTTTCCTCTTTATGAAGGTGAAAGTTCCATTGCTTCAGAAAATACTTTCTTAGATATGTTAAGGATTGAAGGAATTACTCCTGCCCCCAGAGGTGTCCCTCGTATTGAGGTTAGCTTTAAAATCAATCCTGACCGTATTCTAGAAGTGTCGGCATCGGATCTTGCGACAGGTAAAGAAAAACGAATTACAGTTAAAGCCACAGACAGTCGACTTTCTGACACTGATAAAAATCGAATGATTCAAGAAGCCCGTGCCAGGATTTCCAAGATGCTTCGCCAAAAAGTTAAAGATACAGTTATCAATGAAGCAGACGAACTAATCGCACAGGCAAAATTAGCCATACAAAACTCCGATGATTTCCTTTCAGAAGATGTGGAAGCTTCTATCCAAAACCTAGAGTCTATTCTCAGTTCGAAGGATGAAGCGATGATTGAATCCAAAATGGATGAGCTTTCAGATGCATTGAATAAACTCAAAAAAAATGTTTAAGTGAACCATTTATTTTATAAAGAAAGGGGAATTAACTAATTCCCCTTCTTTTATGGAATTTTATAATTGAGGATTTTTATAAAGTGAAGTGTCCAATCTGCAATACAATTAATCTGGTTGAGCAAAGTCAATGTTACCATTGTAACGCTGATTTAACTCTTCTTAGGAGTATTATACTTCGAGCAAAAGAGCATTTTAATCGTGGACTTGAACACGCTGAGCGTGGAAGATTGGAAGAAGCTATTGTGGAATTAAAAGTAGCTACTTCTCTTTATCATGATTTTCCAGAAGCTTATAATGTGATGGGTACTTTATATGCAAAACAGGAAAAATTCGAACTCGCTATTGAACAGTGGCAAAACAGTCTTGATTTGGATCCTGTAAAGAGAAAAGCTGCAGATTATATGATTAAAGCTAAGAACAGCATTGAAGAACCTGCTTTAAGACGGAAAATTCGTTATGCAACTCAACTTGGTATTGCCCTTTCCTTGATTCTAGCCATAATGTTTACTTGGCAATTACGTTTAAATTATTTTGATTTAAAACTTAACGAAGCAAAAGAATTAACTCAAACAGGTCATTTGGGAGAAGCTACTTCTATCTTGCAACGTATTTCTACCAATTATATCTCGGCATCTCATCGAACATTAGCGAAACAACAAACTCACGATATTATTGTGATTATTTCAGGATATTATCAAAAAGTGTTAGATTTAATCTCCTCGGGAAATTCTGATAAGGCCTTATCTATTATTTACGAAATAAGAAAAAAAAATCTGCCGATTTCCTGGGATAATAGATTTAAGCTGATACAAACACACCTTATTGATGAAATAATTAGTTCTTCAACAATTAAGACCAAGGAACTCTCTCTTACCAATAATGATTACCAGGAAATTATAAATCGATTAGAATCATTAAAAAAATATCCGTTAAATAAAAAACAGTTACGTTTAATTTCCTCCACTCAGAAAAACATAGAGCAATTTTTAGGTGAGAAACAGTCAAGTGTACTTACCGAACCACGTCCCCATAATACTAAACCTTAATTTGTAAACTGTTCAACTGTAAGTATAAGATTATTAATCGGTGTAAATGTATCCCTTTTATTTCTCTTTAAATCCTTTAATATATCTCCATTAGTACTACAAGTAATCAATGGAATATATCTACCAGGTTCCAGTGACAAGGGAATCACTAAAAAATGTTTATTACTATAAATATTTTCTGTCATAATAAGATCCATACCATCCTCATTCACTAGAAGATCATAATAGTCACTGAATGAAAGGTTCCTATATAAAGAAGGATCTCTTCCTTGAAGATCTTTAAAAACCATTAATGATTCGATATGGTCTACTTTATTATGGAAACTCCATGTGTAATTCAACTCAATTAAATCTCCAGGGTGATATATCTTTTTCTTATTAAGTATTTCAACATTTATTAAAGATATTTCATTATTTTTCCAGACAGGTCGTTTAATATTTTTTAAAGAGTCATTAGAATTATCAATAAATGTCGATGAGTTTACTTTAAATAGGTATTCTAATCCTGAAGTAGAAATACAGGGAATCAACTTAGAATCAGGGAGAATGTTCGCTATAGGTATTAATGGATAAATTGATTCTAAAGCTGGTTCATAATAGGTTATATATACAGGTCTATTAGTAATATTTGGATTAATCACATTAGATATCAGTCCATTTGCATAATCTAACTGCGATGTATATATCTGTTCTGACAATTTGAACTTGAATAAATACTTTTCGTAAAGGAAAAAATGGGCATACCAGGGAGAAGCTAGAAAATTAGTTCCAAAGATAGTAACGTTTTTCTTTAACCCTAAAACATACTTACCATACCATAAAGGCATGATATCATAATCGCCACCAGTCAATATTATCGAGTTATCTTCAACTGTATTCAAAGTATTTTCAACATAATTTCTGGCAATAAGGGAGAGACTGTTCCCAAATAAAATAAAAGGTGATATTTGTCCATAATTCAATGCGAGTAATAAAATAACTGGAAAAATAACAATACTATAAAGAACTGTACTTGTCTTAATATTTTCTTTAATTTTATCTATGAAGGAGGAAAATCCAATTAATATAAATATCATCATTAAAATAATGCCTGGGGGATAATAAGATTCAATATCTTGGATATGATAATTTGTTATCACAGTGATGAATCCTAAATATGTGATGATGATAAATAAGAACATTTTCTGAGAGATTTTATACAATCTATATGCACCGTAAATAAGAAATATAGAAATGATTGATCCGAAAATATAACTAAATAGAGTAGTATAAATACTATTTTTAAGAATACTGCCGAATTGTTGATAGAAAACAGCAATAAATTGAATAAAAGAATCCAGTAACTTATTTCCACCAGAAGGATTTATCTGATCAGTAAACATCCTCATTTTAAATTGTCCCCCAGTAATAAAACTAACAAAGGAACTCAGATCATTTGGATTCCACCAGTTAATAACAGGACTATATGAAGCTCTAATAGGTAAATATAAAACTGAACTATATCCGAACAAAAAAAATCCCCATGAATAAATGATCTGAGGTATACCAAGCATTTTATTCCTAATTTTCATGATAAGAAAAACAATTAAACCGGGAACTAAAATGATGGTTAAAAGATGATGTGTGAATCCAATTCCGAATATTAACGATATAAGATATAAGATTATGTTGTTATTATTTTCTTCCCATATAAATATCAAATAAATAAGTAAAACAAAAATAAACCATTCAAAGGTATAGACTTCAGTTAATATACACTGTGACCAAAATAGTTTTGTAAAAGCGATAATTAATACAGCACTCGATGAGAATATTTTTCTCAATAAATTATTTGTGATAAATGGGATAAAAAAACGTTCGAAAAGCAAAAACAGAAAGACGATTGTTAGAGATCCCCAAATGCTTGTTAGAAAGTTTACCCTNNTTACCCTATAAGCAGCAGAGCCAGAAGCTCCCGCCCTGGAAATAAGATGGGTAATTAGTGTATAACATGAATAGCCTGTAGGATGGCTTATACCCAAAGTATAAGCACTTGTAATCAACTCTCCACTGTCACTAAAAAATATATCCGGATATAAAGTTCCAAGATAAATTAATTGAGTAAAAACAAAAATACCAATACAAAAAATAATATTATTTCTTAAGAACATTCTATCCTCAGAGTATTTTCACTGTATAAAGAAAATCCTTATTCATTATTATCTTTAAGCCACAAAGCAATATCTTTAGCCCAATAAGTAATAAGAATATCAGCACCCGCACGCAGGATTGACTGATGTGTTTCAATTACAATTTTCCTCTCATCGATCCAACTATTCATGGCAGCCGCTTTTATCATCGAGTATTCACCACTCACACTATAAGCTGCAACTGGAATAGAGCAAATATTTTTTGCAGCAGCAATAATGTCTAGATATGAAAGAGCAGGCTTTACCATAAGAATATCAGCACCTTCTTGTTCATCGATTATCAATTCTCTAACAGCCTCACGATGATTACGACAATCTATTTGATATGATTTGCGATCACCCTCCTGGGGTTTTGATAATGCGGCTTCACGAAATGGTCCATAAAAAGCAGAGGCATATTTCGCGGAGTAAGCCATTATTGGAATATTAGAATATCCATTGATATCTAGAATGTTTCTGATACGATTAATTCTTCCATCCATCATATCTGAAGGTGCGATAATATCAGCGCCGGCTACTGCATGACATAACGCCTCCCTGGCTAATAATTCTAGGGTTGAATCATTTTCCACATCTCCATGGATATAAACCCCACAATGCCCATGAGAAGTGTACTCACAAAGACATACATCAGTAATAATCAACAGATCATCAACATTCGATTTCAGGGCCCTAACGGCTTGAGAAATAATGCCATTTTCATCATAGGCTTCACTTCCCATAAGGTCCTTGTGGGTTGGAATGCCAAACAACAATATTGCCGGAACCCCTAATTTCCTTATTTGAAGAGCCTCATCAACCAAAGTATCAACCGACCATTGGAATTGTCCAGGCATTGATTCGATAGGTCGTTTAATATGGGTTCCTGGGCAAACAAACATGGGGTACACCAGTTTATTTATAGAGAGACTAGTTTCAGCAACTAAATTTCTAATTTGCTGATTATTTCGCAATCTCCGGGTTCTGATAAATTGATAAGCCATAGACGAATCTCCTTATTATCAATCCATGGATAAAGTATATCGGAATTCACCAGTGGATTGAAGTAATTGATAAATTATTAATTATCAAAGAAAGACTATATTGATTTATTACAGTTATGATAATATTGGACTCATAAGACAGGTATGGCTGATTTTTTCTAACAGCAACCTGAAAGGGGGAGACAATGGAAATCACCGAATTATTAAGAATCGTGATAGATAAAGGTTCATCAGATTTGCATCTGGCGGTCGGTAGACCCCCTATGCTGCGTATTAATAACCTTTTGGTACCTACCGATTTTGATATTCTTACTCCTGAAGATACTCATAGGCTTATTTATAGTATCTTAAATGATGAACAGAAGTTAAAATTTGAAATGGATAAGGAATTAGATTTTTCTTTAAGCCTCCATGATTTTGGCCGATTTCGTGTAAATATCCATTATCAACGAGGAACAGTAGCCGCCGCTCTTCGTTCAATCCCCATGAGAATTCCTTCCTTAAAAGAATTGAAATTACCGGTTGTATTAGAAAGTATGGTAGAGAGAAAAAGTGGGTTAGTGTTGGTAACCGGACCTACAGGATCAGGGAAATCAACCACACTGGCGGCTTTAATTGATTTAATCAATGATGCTCGATCATGTCATATCATTACAATCGAAGATCCTATTGAATATCTTCATAAACATAAAAACTGCTTAATCGAGCAAAGAGAAGTTAATTCTGATACTCATTCATTTGCGAATGCTTTAAAATATGTCCTTCGCCAAGACCCGGATGTTATTCTTATTGGTGAAATGAGGGATTTAGAAACAATTTCAGCAGCATTAACCGCAGCTGAAACTGGCCATTTGGTTTTTGCCACCCTTCATACCGTCGATGCAGCTCAAACAATAGACCGCATTGTGGATGTTTTCCCCTCTCATCAGCAAACCCAAATACGAATGCAATTAGCACAGGTTTTATTAGGCGTTTTCTGTCAGCGATTACTTACTAAAGCTGATGGCAAAGGTATGGTACCAGCAGTTGAAGTCATGATTGCCACACCCGCTATAGCATCTCTCATCAGAGAAAATAAAACCCATCAGATTCCCTCTTCAATTGAGACAGGATTCCAACTGGGAATGCAGACCACAGACAGAGCATTGGCCCAATTATTAAGAAAAAAAATGATAACCAGGCAGGAAGCAGAAACAATCGCAAAGAAACCTCAGGATCTAGACCGATATTATCAGATGATAGAATCATAATTTTTTTATTACATAAGAACTATACATTATTTTTTTTGCACCGAAGGACTCTTTAAACTTGGAAAGACTATGAATACCTTTGCTCGCTCCCAGATCAAACTTTAGGATTTTATTAGCGATACTCTCTTGAATAGCATAATCCAATAAATATTGGTTAGCACATAAAGGCTTACCTTCCTCAGTTATTGCTGCTCCCCAATATATAGCTGTGTTTTTACCCCAGAATACCATTATCCCAGCATAAGTTTTTAGGCCAGTAACGGCAAAATAATATTTCACAGATTCAGGAAAACGCTGCAATTGAAGAAATAGTTCCTTTGGATAAGTTAGAGTGGTCTTGGTTTTTCTTATATCTAAAGAACTTTTATACAACTCAAAGTACCGTTTTCCTGAATCGGGGGGATTTATTAGAATTTCCATACCGGATTTTCTGGCTTTTCTAATTTGATTTCGATTCTTGCTGTCATAGCATTCTTCCCATACTTTTAAATAATCACTATCTAGATCAAGAAAATGTGTTTCTAAAGGAACCTCCAGGGCATGATAAGGTATTTTAGAAAGCTCAAAAGGAGAGGGAGTCAATACAAATTTCCAGCAATTGCCTTTCATAATGAAAGAGACGACTGTATCCATATAAGATTGCATTCCATTATGAACACTCAGCAAACCTCCATAGGTATTAAATGGCATAGAATGAGAAGTATGAATTATTCCAGCCAACTTCTTTATACCAATTAAAGGAAGGAAAATCTGGACGCCATCGGCAAATTCAAAAAGGAGGCTCTGGTTATAATATCCAGGATATGAATTAATTAAACTCTCTATCCAAGCTGGTGTCTGAAAAAAACTATATGAATAAAGGTTCTCCAGAAACATCTGATGCTCTGTAAAATCTAAATGTTTTATTGAGTATTTCATATCGCTCATGAGAGAATTTTCACTAATTTCAAAGAAAACCCCACTTGTTTAGATGCCTTAGTATATGATAATCTACGATAAATCAATGACTTATAATGATTATAATCGGGGAAGTGTCTAACATGAAAACTATTTCTTATTTACTTACAAAAATTATGATACTCGGCCTCTTATGTTTCTTTCTTCAGACTTTATCTTTGGGAGCTTCTACGATGACCGGATTAAAAGGACGGGTCATTGTTGTTGATCCCGGACATGGACCTGATTCAGGGGCCATTGGATTGAATGGGTTAACCGAAATGGAACTGAATCTTAAGGTATCCCAATATCTCAAGGAATATTTAGCTGAAAAGGGAGCTATTGTATATTTAACCCGGGAAGATGATAAAGGCCCCTACTCTGGGGAAAAGATGGCTATCCATGGATTAGCTGCCCGCATAAAATTTGCCTCTGAATTAAAATGCGATCTGTTTGTTTCTATTCATCATAATGCCAATGCCCAGGAAGAACGCAGTATTAACCAGACAGAGTTATATTACAACATATATGATTCAGGTGCATCCAAGGATTTGGCTGAGCTTCTAATGGATTCTTTAACCAGAGAACTGGGAACACAAAGAGGCTATCCAGGAGCGATGCCTGCAGAATATTTTGTTTTACGAAATGCTACCGGATATCCAGCCGTACTGGGGGAAGCCGCCTACATCATAAATCCTCAGGCAGAAGCACTTTTGTCCAGAGAGGACTATCAGAAAAAAGAGGCCCAGGGATATTTCAAAGGAATAGAAGCTTTTTTCAATCGAGGAATCCCCACTATTTCAGATATAAGTCCCAAGGATGGTTCAATCCTGACTGATATCAATAAGTTTGAAATAACTGCCCGTCTGAGTGATGAAAAAGGGGGTTCAGGAATAGATCCATCCTCCATCAGGATTCTGCTTGATGGTATCTCCATAGATTCCAAATATGCTGGAGAGAAACTTACAGGAACTCTTAATAAACCCTTAACTTCCGGACGACATGAGGTTTTAATAGAGGCAAGGAATAAGAATGGGAATTCACTCCCTTTGACCCGAACCAATTTTCTGGTAAATTTAGCGCCGGATAAGATTAACTTTCATATCTCTCCATCAACTCTGCCTCCTGATAATAAAGTTGATATTTCCCTATATGCCTATGTTTATGATAAGAACAATAATTTAACAGGCAATGGAATACCGGTTGTATTTACCGATGATGGAAAATATCTTGGAACCTCTTATACGGAAAAAGGTATTGCCCGTATTTTAATTACCGGAAAACCCTATATTTCTACTACCCGTTATACCGCAACAGCCGGTAATATAAGCGAATCGACAACGTTGGTCCAGTCTTATTCAGATGAAGGTATGATCACCGGCAGTATTAAAAATTCCTGCGGTATCCCTCTTCCTTCTGTCAAAATCAAATTTGCCCAATCGGTTCTGGCAGAATCCAATGAGGATGGCCGTTTTTACATTGAACATCTCAGCAAGGGAAAATATACCTTAATCTTGACAACCCCGGGATATACCCCAAAAGTCATCGTTACAGATATTTCTCAAGGAACGATAACCGATCTGGACGTTCAACTCCAACCCTATGCGGAAGGCATTTTACACAATAAGACATTCGTTCTGGATGCTGCTTATGGAGGTTCCTTATCAGGTCCGGTTGGCCCAACCGGACTTACAGCCGCAGAAACAAATTTACAAGTCACAAAATACCTTCGTAATTTTCTCTTGCAGGCAGGCGCTACTGTTTATATGACCCGTGAAGATTTGGAATCGCTGACCGATATTCAAAAAGTGTTGATGGATGTGACTACTTACAATAAACTTTTTCTGACAATTAATTATGGTAAAGGAATAAATGCCAATCAAAATTATGCGGCCCTCTATCATTTTCCCGGACAAAAAACAGAACTCTGTGAGAAGTTACTAAAAGAAATCACAACCACTTTCAATATTCCGGTTATCTCCTACCAAGGGAAATATGGGAAGGATGGGATTATAGACAATTCCGATTATTTAATTGTTCAAACCTATGGGGTAAGAGTAGAACCTGGATTGATTACCAATCCTGAGCAAGAAAAGAAATTACGGAATCCTTCCTATCTCCAGAAACAGGCTTATGCGATTTTCAACGCAATATTACTGGATGAAGGAATCGATACGACTCAATCAGGTTCGATATCAGGTCTGGTCTCTGATGGGAATAACAAAATGATTGGAAATGCCTCAGTGGAATTGGATGATGGGACCGTCCTGTTCTCTGACAGCCTTGACCAGATGGGGCAATACCAATTCCGTTATGCTAAAGCCGGACCCCACCGAGTAACGGTCTCAGCCCCCGGGTATGAAATCCAGGTTTTGGGAGTCATGGTAAAGGCCGGAGAGACCTGCCAATTGGATTTCAAGCTTCAACCAAGCCGAAAATAAATGAATTCCTACAGATTATTTACTGGTTGAATTCTTGATTAGAGACTCCAGCTGCTTTCGTTCATAGACAATTTCAGCTTCAGGTCGTCGAATGTATAAGGGTTGAACATCCAGAGCATCCAGACCGGTTGGATCACCATTGTCATGTTTATTTTGAGCCAACTCCGCGACAGCGACCGGTGAAATTTGATGAAAATCATCCAGAGGGAATATTAAGGAAGTCTGAATTGTTTTTTCCAATTCTGTTTTTATTAAGAGCTTATGTTCTTTGATTGTATTACCGACAAATACACAGGGCATATTTTCATCTTTTAAAATTATCTCCAGCTCACTAATAGCCTCTCCAAGAGTAACCAGCTTAACTTCTGAAAGAAGTTCCAAATTCCCTTGATTTGAATGGAACACCGCCAGATAGACATCCCCTCGCAAAGCATCCAGCATGGTACAAATCAGGGTGGCTTCTGCTCTAACGGGGTAGGCCAGGCTTTCCAGTGTAGTGACTCCCCAAATGGGGATTTTATTCAGGTATCCAAGAGTCTTGGCTGTCATCAGCCCGACCCTTAATCCGGTAAAACTACCAGGACCCAAGGTCACAGCTATCCCCTCCAGTTTATCAAACGAAACATGAGCCTGGCTCATGCTCTTTTTAATTAATGGGAATAAATGAGAACCATGTCCTGAATTAGCCTCTATCCGTTGTTCAGCCAATACAGAGTTACCATCAATCACAGATGTACCACAAGTTTTTAATGAAGTATCTATCGACAATATCAACACGGGTTACCTTTCCCCAAATCACATTTTCTTATTTTCTGGAGTAATCTCTCTTCAGTATCTCCAGCCCAACAGAGAAATTATCGATGGGAGATCCTACGGATTGAATTGAAATCTTCCGCTGGCCTTCTGAAATGGCGGCCAAGTTTATTTTTAGAAAAGGCCTGGGAAGAACAGCTTCATATTTATCAGCCCATTCGATAACTAAAACCCCTTGAGGATTTAAATATTCTTCAATACCCAAGTCCATCACTTCATCCACATGATTCAATCGGTAGAAATCAGAATGATACAACCATAAACGGCCGGTATATTCATTAACCAGCGAAAAAGTGGGACTATGAATAGCGGCCTTAACTCCCAGCCCATTTCCAAGTCCCCTGGTGATAAGGGTCTTTCCGGCCCCTAAATCTCCACACAGGGCAATCAACTCCCCACCCCGGCAGCATTTCCCCAGTATCTCACCGATTTTCATTGTATCGGCTTCTGAATGGCTAAATAATTGACACATATGGCTTATGAATTACCCAAAGATATATTTCGCTTTAAATAGGCTTCCATGAAGGGTTCGATATCCCCATCCATCACAGCTTGGACATTTCCAATTTCAACCCCTGTACGATGGTCTTTCACCAGGCAATAAGGTTGAAATACATAAGAACGGATTTGGTTTCCCCAGGATATATCTTTTTTGGAGGAATTAATGATATCCTTTTCGGCTTCCTGTTCTTCCCGTTCTTTTTCATAAAGCCTTGCTCTTAACACTTTCAAGGCCGTAGCCCTATTTTTATGCTGAGATCTCTCGTTCTGGCAGTTGACCACTATTCCAGTTGGGATATGGGTAATCCTGATGGCTGAACTGGTTTTGTTTACATGCTGCCCCCCTGCCCCGCTGGCACGAAAAGCATCCACTCTGATATCCGCTTCATTGATATTAATCTCAATAGAATCATCAATTTCAGGGTAAACAAAGACCGAGGCAAAGGAGGTATGCCGCCTCTTATTAGCATCAAAGGGTGAAATCCTAACTAATCTATGAACTCCAATTTCCGACTTTAAATATCCATAGGCATAAGGACCTTTGACCAGGATAGTAACACTTTTCAGTCCAGCTTCTTCCCCCGGCTGTTGGTCGATGATCTCGGTTTCAAACTCTTCCCTTTCGACCCAACGCATATACATTCGGAAAAGCATATTGGCCCAGTCACATGACTCAGTACCACCTGCTCCTGGATGAATATATAAAAAACAATTATTGGGATCCATTTCCTCTTTTAATAACGATTGGATTTCCAGCTTTTCATATTCCTTTTCCAGCATATCAATTTCTTTGGTTATATCTGATTCCAGGGAACTATCGGCAGAATCGGCTGCTAATTCAATCAATTCTTTGATGTCATTGAGCTTAGCTATTAATTTCTCCCAGGGTTCTATACTCAGCTTCAGTTGATTGACTTTCTGGCTGATTTGTTGGGCCTTCTGGGGTTCGTCCCAAAAGCCGGATTCAACCATCATCCCCTCAAAACGGCTGATCTCATTTCTTATTTTAGGAAAGTCAAAGAGACTCCTTTAACTGATTTGTCTTAAGTTGTAATAATTCAATTCGTTTATCAAAATCGTTTATCATTTATCTGAGCCTTTTCCATTTACCTATTCTTCATGTTTCTGGGTAAATTTCGTTTATTCTCTCTATTTTATCAGATTTTCCCTTTTTTTTATGGGTTCACTTCCTCAATAGGGTTAAGGGTAACCTTGTTAATTAATACAATGTTGGATTAATGAGAAATCCATTCCAGAAAAACCTGATCGAAAGGGAGGTGTAACGGAGAGGGTTAGACCCTCTCCGTTACACCTCCCTTCCAAGACACGTCCCAAAAACAAAAAAATAAGGTAATTTGGGATTAAAAGAAAAACAGTAAGCAGGTAAATCAGAGTAAAAAATAAAAAAAGAAAGTGATCCGGTATTTTATATTCTTCAAACCTGTGAATTTTCATTGACAATTATGGACTTCAATGATAAATTCGGTATCAACAATAATGTAAATGGTGGGGTTTTCTGTGCTCATCAAAAAAGTGATAGCGTAAAAACCTTAATTTGCTATAAAATTGTGAGTGAATAAGATGAAACCAGAGTCGGGAATAGAAGCACTTGATCAGATAATTCAAAATTTAGCCATTATCCGAGAGATGTTGATAAAAGTCGGATTTGGCCAACATCTGACATTTGAAGATGATAAAATCTTTTTGGAAGCCAAGGGGAGAATCGCCAGGAAGTTGCCTTCCCTTAGGCAAAAAATCGGAAATCCTAATGATTTTCATGGATTCCTGATTCGTTATTTAAGGAAAATACCCAGTCTTATTCAGTTAAGACAGATGAATAAAGAGGATATAAAATTCCTCGAAAAAGAATGTCATAAGTTATATATCGATTTAAACCGTTGGTATGGTGAAGAACAATAAATAATGCAAAGTAAATTTTCACAACAAATCTTGTTGGAGGAGTCATTTTTGTGAAAACGTTAAGAATAAACCTTCTTACGAAGATCGCCCTGTTTTTATCTCTGACAATCCTGTTAACAGGCTGTTTTGAGAAGCAACTGTCCCAGTTCAAGAATTCGTCTACCGAGAAGATGATCTTCAAGGCAAAAGACATGGAAGCTGGAAAGTATGCTACCCAGTTGTTTAGTACTGCAACAACCGAGTTGGAAGCTTCGAAACGGACCCTGAGTCAGGGGAACTACACTGAAGCTTATGAGCATTCCAAAAATGCCGCCAACGCAGCCAAACAGGCTTATGATACGGCTCAGGCAGCCAAGTCGGAAGCTGATTTCAATACGGCTGAACAGAAATTCAAAGTTGCCACTGAAAATGAGGGGAAACGGACCAATGCTTCCCTCTATCAGAAGATTCAGGACAATTTGGAAAAGGCCCGTAAATACCATTCCCGAACTAAGAAAAATTACAAGCTAATTATTGATTCTTCCAATCAAGTTATTGATGATGTCAAAACATTATTGGCAGAAGTGACTAAATTAGCTGATAAAGAAGTCACTGAAGCCACTATGATTTTTGATGATGCGAGACGGAATGAAGCTGAGACACGAGCTCCTGATGCTTGGATAAAAGCTAAAGCTCTTGTCGATGAATCACTAAAACTTCGTTCTGCCGAACAGTATTATAAAGCTATTGAAAAAGCCAAAGAAGCCCAGAATCAAGCCAATGAGGCCAACCAGCTGGCGATGGAAAGCAAATCCCGGGAAGAAATGGTTGAAGCCGAAAAACAAATGGGCGAACTCCGTGAAGTGGAAGCCAATAAATATGTCCGTTCCCGTTTCACCATTATCGAAGAGAATTATCTGCGGGCTCAGCAAGCCTATCGTGATAAAGACTATCGGATAGCCATTGATGTTGCTCGTCGGGTTATTGACCAGTCACCTCCGGTTATTGAAGAATCCAGCCGGTTGCAATTACAGGATCAGATTCGAATTGCCCAGGTTGATATCGATAAATTGAAAATCAATGATGCTGAAAAGTATTCCCCAACCTTCCTGTCTGAAGCCGAAGCTCTTCTGGAAGAAGCTAAAAAGTCCTTTAAGAGCCAGGAATTTGACCAGGTTAAGTCTCTGCAGAAAGAAATCAGGGTCAAAATTGATTTAGCCAATGAACGCTTAAGAGTACGCGCTGAAGATCATATTCGAGATGCCGAGATTGCCATCCAAGATGCTGAAGATTCCGGAGCTGGCAATTATGCACCGGAACTGCTTAAACGCGCTCAGGAAATGAGTGGCAACTCTAGAAAATTGTTATCCAATAAGATGTTCCGTGATTCGATTCTGATGGCAGGCGCTACAGTTAATAAAGCTCAGGAAGCCAAAACCGCCACTATTAAGAAAAAAGCAGAAATCAGCTTGAATGCAACCGAAAAAGTGATTTCGAATGCGGTGGGTGATGGGGCCCAGTTATATGCAACCGAAGATATCCAGGATGCCCGAAATGTCCTGAAACAGGGCCGTGAAGCTCTCCTCAGCGGCCAATACAGTAAAGCTCTTGATTTAGCGATTCAGGTCCGCAATAAAGTGGATGATGCCTATACCACCATGCGGAAAAAAGCAGTGGCCCAGATTGACGAAGCCCGATTAGCCATTACGAAATCGGATGATTCCATGTATATGGTTTCTCATTATCCTCAGGCCGTTAATATATTAAGTGTTGCCCGACAAAAACTGGGAGAAGCTGAAACCCAATTAAATGGAAAACAATTTGCCCGGGCCATTGAAAAGGCTGTTGACAGCCGAGGTACCGCCATTGAAGCCAAGAATCTGGCTATCAGAATGCAGATTACTGATCGTACTCCCGCTGTCCAGCGACAAATCAATGAAGCCCGAATCGCCAAAGCCTATACCTATTCAATCGAAGAATATGATATGGCCCTTAATAATCTGAAATCATCCCAGGAAAATTTAGCTGCTGGGAAATATGATTCCGCTTTAGATAACCTTAATGATGCCGAAAAACATGCTGAGACAGCTCTTAAGGGACAGATTATTAAAGCCCGCAACATGATTGAATCAGCCAAGGCTGTGGGAGCTTGGAAACTTGATCCCCAACAGATTCAGAGTTCAGTGATTGCCTTGGATAATGCCGAGAGAAATATGAAGGCTGGTAATTACGCAGATTCTCTTTCTTCAGCCAATTCATCGATTTCGGCAGCAGTTCAAGCCCAGCAAATCTCAAGAGATAAGATTTTTTACAATGAGATTTCCCAGATTAATATGCTTTTGGCGAATGCAAAATTGGCCTCCGCTTTGATTCCGGATAAAGTTGCTGAAATTCAAAAAAGCACCCAGGCAACTGAAAAGAAATTCCGTGAAAATAAAGATTTGGTCGAACGATTCACTGAAGGAATGGACAGCCTGACGAAACTGAAAACCGAAGCTGCCAATCTCGACAGTGAAGCCAAAGCAAGACGGGAAAAATACGTCAAAGACATTAAATTCGGTTTAGACAAAGCTCAAATCTATAAGGCTGAATCCTTTGCTGAAAAAGAAATTACTAAAGCCCAGGATTCTTATCGCGCCGCGGAAGCTTCTTATACCAGAAACGATTTTGCCAACGCCCGTGTTTCTTATGAAGCCGCTTTGTCAGCTTTGAAGGATATTGAAATCCGTAAATTGGAAAATGATTACAAATCCGCTTTGAGCGTACAGATTGATAACTTAAACAAGGCCATGGGGGATTTCTCTGAAATTGTTGAATTATCACCTTCTTTCTGGAAAGAAATCAAAGGTGGAAATCTCAATGCTGCCTATATCGCTGTCGAAAAAAATTTCTCCAATGTGGTGGCTCTTTCCCCTGAATTTCTCCAGGGTTCCAAAGGAGATTTACGGTCGGATCCCTACCGTAATATCCAGGGTAAAATGACTGCTGGTAAATTCCGTCAGGTTTTAACTGAATCTTACGCCAGAGTGAAAGCTTTAAAGGCTCCTTCGACGATGAGTGGTCTTCATAATAGGGCCCTGAAGATGTTCGAAGAAGCAAAACTTGCGGGTGAGTATTTCGATAAGTTCGGCTACAGCAAAAACTATACGCCCCAGACAAGAAATGACTTTATCGATCAAGCTTTCTATCACTTAAAGAGCTGTTGGCAGATCAAGTATGAAGTAGATATGGCTTTACAGGCAAACCAGAAAGTCCAGACAAAGAAAGGTAATTTCTTTGAATGGGCATTTAAAAACAGCAAAGAAACTCCTTCAGGTGAACGGTTTATTGATTGGTTTAAGAAAATCTAAGATAGGGAGTCGCACTATTTAAACCATGAATTCATTAACAATTGCTGAAATACTCGTAGTTTTATTGGTTGTTGGTTTTACCTGTTATATTATGTATCTCTTAAATTATTTCAAGAAAGACTAAGATGGCAGGATTAAAACGGAATCAGGTTCAATCTGAAATCGATGATTTTCTGAATGGTTGGAACCAGGTGGCCAGCTTTATTTCCACTATTGTTTCAAACGGAAATCCCTCTATGGAACAGGAAATCGAGTTTTTTAAGCTGGCAGGTAATTTATCAAGAAAATCGTCTTACTTGGCTTCTCAGTTAAACTGGGGAACCCAATTTAAGGATAAAATTTCTGATTTTCTTCATGATGTCTATAACTTGAGATGTTTAATTGGACAGGAAGAATTCCAAATAACCCTATTAAGGGAAAAATGGAATGCAGTCCAACTTGAAGTTAACCGGCTTGCAGTTAAATAATAAGTTTTACGAATTATTCACCCCCATATAACTGTCAACTAGTTATATGGGGGTTTTCTATTTCTGAGATAAAAGACCTTATTAGCGGAATCGTATTTAATTCTCCTTCGTATAATTTTGACAACTGTCAAAAATATAACCTCAAATATTTCAATGTTTTGCTTTTTTGACAGCTGTCAAACTGTCTAAGCTATATTTGAATCACTTTAGAGAACCGTTTTAAAAGAAATAAGGGATAAAACATTCTTTTCAGATGAGTTATCCCTTTTTTAAAGAACAGTTTCAAAACTATTAGATATTAGAAGAGTCTTTTTTAAATGAAAAACCTCTTCTAATCAGGTCATGAATGTGAATCATCCCGACCGGGGACGATTTTTTATCAATGACAGGGATGACTGTTATCAATCTATGTTTTCGGTTATCTTCCATAATACGTACAGCTTCCGAACAGAAAGTGTCAGGATTAACTGTGATGGGATCTTTAGTCATAATGTTTTTTACTTGTAGATTAAATAACTCATCAACATTCTCACTTTTCAAAAGAATTCGACGAATATCTCCATCTGTTAAAATTCCCATCAGCTTATTACGGTTATTAACCACGCTGGCAACACCCAATCCCTTGGAAGTGATAATGATAAGTGCTTCCTTAAGATGATCCTCAGCATTAATAACCGGATTGGAATCTCCGGAATGCATTAAATCTTTGACTTGGATAAATGAACGCCCGATATTTCCCCCCGGGTGTAAAAGAGCAAAATCCTGTGCTGTGAATTTTCTTTTTTCAATTAAAGCAACCGCTAAAGCATCCCCCATGGCAAGTGTCGCGGTGGTACTGCTTGTAGGAGCCAGGTTGTTTGGGTCAGCTTCTTTTTTGATTTTGATAGTGATAACAATATCACTCATCCGGGCCAGGGTTGATTTCTCTTTTCCTGTCATACAGAGAATAACAGAACCGATTTTTCGAATAATTGGAAGCAGAGTATTCAATTCTTCTGATTCACCACTGTGAGATAAAGCAAGAATAACATCATTAGGAGTTACCATTCCCAAATCTCCATGTAAGGCTTCACTGGGATGGATGTAAAGGGATGGTGTTCCGGTACTGGCTAAAGTGGCAGCTATCTTTCGACCAATATGTCCCGATTTTCCGATAGCAATAATAATGACTCGTCCTTTGCAGTCTAGAATTGTTTTGACCGCTTTCACAAAGTTCTGGTTTAAAGCAGGGATTTGTTCGGAAATGGCCAAAGCCTCTATTTCCAAGACTTCTCTGGCAATATTTAAAATATCTTTGGCTGAACTCATTGTATTATTATTTCCATTCTATAATTAGATTTACCTTCAGGCCTGTCATTTTTTATTTGATATCAGGCTTAATGATGTTTCATCAATTTTGTTCTATTCATTATATTGAATAATTGAATTTCATGCTTAATTAAGCTTTTTTCATAGGAATATTGGATAAAACATATCTCCTGATCATATCAATCGCTTCATTAGCAGTTCTTAACCTGATGAGGTTGCGGTCACCATTGAAGTGGAACTCTTTACAAATCAAATAACCATTGAGGCCTGCTAAGGCGATATAGACCAACCCACCAGGTTTTGATTTACTTCCCCCACCAGGACCGGCAATACCTGTTACGGATAGAGAAATATCTGTTCCTGTCTTTTCTTTTATCCCCTGAGCCATCGATTCAGCTGTTTCCAGGCTGACAGCTCCATATTTTTCTATAAGCTCTTTATCAACATTAAGAATATTGGTTTTCAGCGCATTACTATAGGAGACGACACATCCTTCAAAAACATCAGAACTTCCCGGGATATCGGTAATTCTACTGGATATCAGGCCTCCGGTACAGGATTCAGCCAAAGAAAGAGTCAGTTTATGATCTCTGAGCAGTTCAACCAATACGGATTCCAGGGTTTCCTGGTCATAACCATAAATATCCTTCTGATATTTACCTTCTATATATTGAACAACACCTTTGATTTTCTCTAGAGCCGTAGATTTTTCATCATCCCAGGATAATAAACGGATATCTACCATGGCAGGATGCGCACAGACCCCAATAATGGGATTAAGAGAATTCTTGAACAAATCAAGAATACCTTCATTCACAAGGGATTCCGGTATTCCATATATCCGGATAACTTTAGATAAAAGTTTTTTGCTGGAATCGATTTGGTTCTTTAACCAGTCAGAAGCTTGGTGTTGCCACATGGGAATCAGTTCTCTGGGAGGGCCAGGAAGAGCAACTAATAATTTCTCCTGAAACTTAAAAGCTAATCCCGGAGCCGTTCCATTTTGATTGATAAAATATTCAGTCTCTTCAGGAACATAAGCCTGAACCTTTACCATTTCGGGTATTTCCCGATCAGGAAAGAATCTCTTAATTCTCTGACTTATTATTTCCCATATCTCAGAATTAAAGATCAATTTTCGGCCCGTTATTTCCGACAAAATATCACGAGTCATATCATCGACTGTCGGTCCTAATCCTCCCGAAACAATTATGATATCAGCCCTTCCAATGGCATGTTTAATTGTATCCATTAAGTCATCATGGCTGTCGCCGACAATTGTTTTATACCGGGTCTCGATACCGATGTTCATCAATCCTTCAGCCAGATATAATGAATTGGTTTCAATTTTAGGATTTGTTAAGAGCTCACTCCCTGTGCAAATTATCTCAGCTTTTAACATAAATAAAATTTCCTTTTTTTTTCTGATAATATTGATAAATCTATAGTTATTGGATTTACAGAAGTATTATTTGATTATAACTGATTATGATTCAACCTTTTTATGGTTTTTTGTGTATAATAAGAAACGGGAGTGTGCCAACAGAATATTTATAAAAAGGCAAAACTCCAAGGAGTATTCCTTATAGATTAACGATAAGCAGTTTTGAAATTTGCTTTAACAGCCCCAGGGAGGTTTAAAGCTTATTTTTTGTTCATGCTGTTTATATGGTTTTCTCCCACATTTAAATACTGCGAGGAGGTAATTCCACATGAACGTGAAGTACTTTAACAAGATTGATCAAATCCAGGGACTGAGCGAAAAAGAAAAAACAAACCTGAGAACGGTCACCCAACGTTTTCCCTTTCGAGCCAATGAGTATTATTTGGGATTAATCAATTGGGAAGATCCCAATGACCCTATCCGAAATATTATAATCCCCTCACCCGATGAAATTGATAATTGGGGTAATATTGATGCATCCAATGAGAAAAAATATACCCCGGTTCATGGTATTGAACATAAATACCCTGATACAGCAATTCTCCTGATATCTCGAGTCTGCGGTAGCTTTTGCCGATTCTGTTTTCGAAAAAGGCTTTTTTATTCATCTAACAGAGAAGTTGCTACGGATGTGACTGAAGGCCTTGAATACATCAAGAACCATCCGGAAATCAATAATGTCCTTTTAACTGGAGGAGAATGCTTTATTCTACCGACTCCTAAAATTGAGAATATTATCTCCCAATTAAGAGATATTCCTCATGTGAAAATCATCCGTATGGGCAGTAAAATGGTAGCTTTCAATCCCATCCGTTTTCTGGAAGATCCGTCTGTTTTTGAGATGATCAATAAATACAGTACTGCCGATAAGAAAATTTATATCATGGCTCATTTTAATCACCCCAGAGAACTGACAGAAGAAGCTTTGGAAGTATTGCATCGTTTTCGAAAAGCAGGAGCCGAAATCTGCAATCAAACCCCTTTGATTAAAAGTGTTAATGATAAAATCGAAGTCTTAGTTGAACTCTTCAATAAATTGTCGTTTGCCGGGATTCCTCCCTATTATGTATTTCAATGCAGACCCACCTTAGGGAACCATGCTTATTCAGTTCCAATTGAAACTGGATACGGGCTTTTCTCGGAAGCTATTACCAAAGTTTCAGGCCTTAGTAATCGAGCTCGTTATGTCATGTCGCATGCATCAGGTAAAGTTGAAGTTATTGGAATGGATGACGAAAAAATATATATGAAATACCACCGAGCAGCGAACCCTGATGATTACAACAAAATCATGATTTTCAGCCGGAATCCAGAGGCCAAATGGTTGGATGATTACATACTGGATAAAGTTGAAGTAGCATAAAAACAGATATTTTCGTACAATTAAACAAACGGAACCTATAGGTTCCGTTTATTTTTTATCAAAAACAATCAAAGCAGTCAGCTGTAAATATCAGATATATATATTTTTATCAATATGAGGAGTACTCAATGAAAACTATAAAGAAACCGCTGGTTGGAATTATTATGGGCAGCGATTCTGATTTTCCTGTTATAGAATCAGCTCTAGCTATACTGGATGATTTTAATGTCGGATACGAAGTGATAGTCTCATCGGCTCATAGGACCCCGGCTCGAACTGAAGAATATGTAAGGACCTCTTCAAAAAGAGGAATTAAAGTATTAATCGCCGCGGCCGGTGGAGCCGCCCATCTTCCAGGAGTTGTGGCAGCTTACACTAATTTACCTGTAATCGGGATTCCCATTAAGACTAAATCCTTTGATGGGATTGATTCCTTATTGTCTATCATTGAAATGCCCCAAGGAGTCCCTGTTGCTACTGTTGGAGTCAATAATGCGGGAAATGCGGTTTTACTGGCTCTCAGGATTCTAGCCTGTTCGGATACCCAAATCAATCGAAAAATGACTCTTTTCAGAAAGAAACAGGAAAAATCGGTTATCAAAAAAGATGCAATTCTTCAAGGGAAATTGAAAACAAGATAAATGAATAATGATTCTTTCATGACAAAAAAAGATAACATAATCCTCACCGGTTTCATGGGGTCAGGAAAAACGACGATTGGTTCGTTTTTAGCTGATAAAATGGGATGGAATTTCATTGACATAGACTCTTTGATTGAAATCGAAATCAAGTCTTCAATTCGAGATTACTTTAAAGCCCATGGAGAAGCCTCTTTCAGAAATATTGAGACCCAGTTATTAGAAAAGGTCTTAGCAGGAAGAAATCAAGTTATTTCAACGGGAGGGGGCATAGTTTTAGCAGATAAAAATCGTATATTAATGGAAAAACAGGGTCTGGTTATTTGGTTAAAAGCATCCCCCGAAATGATTTATCAGCGGATAAAGGACAACCTATCACGCCCGGTGTTGGGAGATGACCCCACTTTAGAGAAAATCAGGGAAATCCTGGAATTCAGAACACCCTTTTATGCGAAAGCTGATATTTCCATTGAGACCGATGATTTATCAATAGATGCTTTATCCAGTCAAATTATTATTGCTTATTCAAAATTCATTGAATCCTAAGCCTTATTTCTTCAACTGCGCAATTTTTTCCATGATTTTTTCTGTAATTTTTTCATATACATCCCGGGTTCCAGGCTGAGAATAATAATCTGAAAAATCCAAAGGTTCTCCATAAATAACTCGGACTTTCCCGGGCTTGGGATATTTCATCTTGGAAGAGAAATGTTCATAAGTACCTTCCAGATAACAGGGTACCACAGGGATTTTTGCTTTATGTATCAACATCCCTACTCCTGCAAAGGGTTTTTGTAATTCACCATCCTTGGATCTGGTCCCTTCCGGGAATATCAGGACAACTTCACCTTCTTCAAGCAGTTTCCAGGTTTTCTCCAAAGCCCCTCTGTCAACAGCTCCTCTTTTAACAGGAAAAGCATTCAAATTACTGATAGCTTTTCCGATGACTGGAACCTCAAATAAATCATGCCGGGCCATATAATGGACGGGTCTCTTGCAGGTAATACCAACCATCGGAGGGTCCAGAAAACTTCGATGCGAAGCTGCTATAAGTATGGGACCTTTATCAGGGATAAAGTTTCTATTGACTGAACTGACTCTGAAATATATTTTACCGAGGACTAATAGAAAATTACGAATAAATAGATAGAAATAATTAGTTTTTTTAGACATATCAATTCCTGAATTAATCCCTTCCAATAAAGGAGGCCATCCGACTCACCACATCCTGTATAGATAATGTTGTAGTATCAATTATTATAGCGTCTTTAGCAGGTTTTAAAGGAGCTAACTCCCGATTTTGGTCGATTTTATCCCGTTCAATTATTTGCTTCTCAATCTCATCTAAAGTACCACTAAACCCTTTTTGAAGGAATTCATTATATCGCCTTTCAGCTCTGACTCTTGGAGAAGCATCCAGATAAAATTTATAATCCGCATCGGGAAATACATAGGTACCGATATCCCGTCCTTCAATGACGATATTTCCCGAAGCTCCCCATACATGCAGTAAGGCCGTTACATGATATCTGACCCCTGATTGTTTCGCTACAATGGAAACAATTTTATCAACTTCAGTCGTTCGTATCTTTTCGGAGATATCTTTGTCATTACAAAATACAAAGACTTTTCCATTTATGAATTCCTGGGATAGGTCCATGTCTCTAAAGGTCCTGGAGACTTCATCCTCTTTATTCACATCTACATTTTGTTCTAATACAGCTAAAGAGACTGCCCGGTAAAGGGCTCCGCTATCAACATATTTAAATCCAATTTTCATAGCCAGCTCTTTGGCTACTGTGCTTTTTCCTGTTCCTGCCGGTCCATCAATTGCAATAACCATAGCGTATCCTGTCTAGTATCTTATTTATTTATTGAATCCATCAGTTCCGAAAATTCGGGGAAAGAGGTATTGATACAATCCGTATTAAAGATAGTTGTCTCTCCACTGGCAATCAAACCAGCGACAGCCATAGACATGGCTATACGGTGATCCCCAAAAGATTCCACCAGGGTTCCTTTAAGTTTTACAGGTCCCTTAATAACCATCCCATCATCCAATTCAGTAATATTTGCACCCATTTGAGTCAAAACTTGAGTGGTTGTTTTAATCCTGTCTGATTCCTTTACACGTAATTCCCCGGCATCCCGGATAACGGTCTCCCCCTCTGCTTGGGTGGCTAATACAGCCAGGATAGGTATTTCATCGATAATCCTGGGTATTAAATCTCCAGCAAATTCAGCTGCCTTTAATGGACATGATTTAATAACAAGATCAGCTGAAGGCTCCCACTCCCCTCCCCTTTGATTCAAAACACCCATCTCTACCCCCATCATCTGTAATGCATCCAAAATCCCGGTGCGAGTGGGATTGATACCAACATTCAATAAAACCAGATGTGAATCGGGAACCATGATTCCTGCTGCCATAAAGAATGCGGCCGAGGAAATATCTCCCGGTACAATTATTTCCCTACCCTTTAAATCCTGGTCAGAAGTAATCGAGACTTTCGTTCCTTCAATAAGAATCTTACCTCCCAGATATTTAATCATCCTTTCGGTATGGTCTCTAGACAATGAAGGTTCCACAATGGATGTTGTGCCTTCTGCATAAAGGCCTGCCAATAAGATTGATGATTTTACCTGAGCACTGGCAACCGGTGAATCATAATGGATTCCTTTTAATGAATGGCCTATCACTGCTAAGGGAGGATATTTGTCATTTTGACGTCCATGAATCTCAGCTCCCATTAAAGAGAGAGGATTGATAATCCGATTCATCGGCCGGCTGCAAAGAGATTTATCACCTGTCATTAAACTATTGAAAGGCTGCCCTGCCAAAATGCCGGCCATAAGACGCATACTGGTCCCTGAATTTCCCATATCTAATACCGAGGCCGGCTCGTTCAAACCCTTTAAACCTTTCCCCTCGATAATGATTTCTTCTGTACCCAGGCCCTGGATAGATAGGCCCATTTCCTGAAAAGCCCGGGCAGTGCAATTACAATCTTCAGAATTCAGGAAATTCCTGACCACTGTTTTGCCAGAAGCCAAAGAACCGAACATGATACTGCGATGAGAAATAGATTTATCTCCAGGAATCTTAATGGATCCCTGCAAGCCCTGATTGGCTGGAGAAATAGATAGTTTTTGCATTAGTAATTATCCCATGAATTTATTTTATCTTCGAATAGTTCTTTCGAGCATATTCTGTCCAATCAGCAATCAGCTTGTTTCTTAACTGCGGATTATTCTTAATTGACTCCGCCAGTTTTAATGCCTCTGCCTCAGTGATGGGTGGTTTACATAGAACCGTCCTTTTTAAATGCGGCGCAGCTCTTCTGGCAGCCTCAACTAACTCATTATGACTATCTATGATGAGAGACCCAATTAAATCATTTACAATTCCATACCGTTGAGAAGCTTTTAAAGGGTCATATTTCATGACACTTTTCTGGGTAAAAGGATTAACAGGAATATTGGACCGTTTTCCCAATTCTTTATATACAGTGGGAGAGACACTCATTCTATAAAGGGGATCTTTTTGAGGGCCGTCAATCGCTCCCGGAGATATCATCATAAGTTTTTGTCCCTGGCTGGAAAGAACAAATGATACAAAAGCTTCGGCTTCTTTTTTATCAGGAGCGCCTTTAAGGATACCGATGGCATCTGGGTTGATAACAGTGAGTCCCTCGGGAAGTATAAATGACATTTTATCTCTCCCTACATCAGCTATCTGGGACCAGGCATACACATCAATGCTTAAACCATAGGCCACATTGCCTGTCTTTACTTCGATTGGAGTGTTGGAAGCAGCTTGTGTAAAGGATTTAATATTAGCCCCCATTTTCTCTATCACTTCCCATCCTTTTTCCCAGCCATAAGCCTGAAGAATGATTTCATACATCATATGCACACTGCCTGAATGCCTTGGATCAGCGGAGCCAATCCACCCCATCAATCGAGGATCCGTCAGTTCCGCCCAATTTGAGGCAACCGGAAGCCGTGACCTTTTTATCGCAACATCATTCCGGAGAATGCCAAAACCGGATAAAGCGGTGCCATACCACTGGTAGTGTGGATCATAGACAGGGATTCCATGCAGAGAAGCCGGGATTTTCTTTAAAATTTCATTGTTTATTTTGTAGGGTTGCAGATGTTTCGCTTTTGACAGTTCAAGATAAGGGTCAACGCCCCCTCCATACATTAAATCAACCCCGATTCCTGAAGGTTTATTTTTGTATTCACTTAAAATAAACCTTAAGATATCTGATCCACCACCCTGGTCCAGCCATTCAATATCTATATTTTTCTTATATTTCTCCTGGTAATAGGTTTGGAAAGCATTTCCAATTTCCCTTCGATGCCCTTCACTATGAGGTGAAAGAATCACCAGCTTATCAGCCAGAGAAAAAGCGAAAACCAACATTATCATCGATAATAAAAAACATCTTAAACAATTTACTTTGATTAAATTTTTAGTGTTCATATTCTTATCCCTTTTTAAATGGGTTATACTAGCCAAAGTGAATAATATCATCTAATTTAGCATAGGTACTACCTCTGAAGGGATATTCAGCTAATGGATATGAAAAAGCCATCCACTCAACCCATCCATACCCTGTTCCGGGAAATCCCCCCGGTCCATGAATTGCTTGAATTACTCAATAACAACTCTGATTTTCTTCCCCTTCTGGCTTCCCTTAAAACTCAAGTAATAAGAGAAGTTCTGGATGAGCTCCGCAAGAAAATGGATACAGTGGACATTTCTAATCTTACCCAGGATAAAATCCTGATTGATATAACAGAAAGACTTCGAGACTTAATCCGTCCTTCAATAATCCCGGTTATCAATCTCTCAGGGACCCTGCTTCATACTAATTTAGGCAGAGCGTTGCTGCCACAATCGATTTCCAATTCTATAGTTGAAACTGCTGTTCATAATGTTAATCTCGAATATCATCTGGATTCAGGCAAAAGAGGAGACAGGGATGAACATATCGCTACGCTGCTTCATTATCTGACAGGAGCTGAAGAGTCCACAGTGGTCAATAATAATGCGGCGGCTGTGCTTCTGACCCTAAACAGCCTGGCTAACCATAAGGAAGTGATTGTTTCCCGCGGTGAATTGATTGAAATTGGGGGTTCCTTTCGACTCCCGGAGGTTATGAAGAAAAGCGGGTGCAAACTCATTGAAGTCGGTTCAACCAATCGGACCCATCCCTCTGACTATGAAAATGCCATCACCAACAAGACCGCTTTGATTTTAAAAGCTCATCCCAGTAATTACAGGATTCAAGGGTTTACTTCCGAAGTTTCTCTTTATGAACTCTCAGTAATAGGTAAAAATCACCAAATTCCTGTAATGATGGATATGGGAAGTGGAGCTTTAGCCGATTTCTCTCAATGGGGCCTTCCTCGAGAACAGACAGTAAGGGAAACCCTCGAGGCTGGGGCTGATATTGTTACTTTCAGCGGAGATAAGCTACTGGGAGGCCCTCAGGCGGGTGTAATTGTTGGAAAGGTTGAATATCTAAAGAAAATCAGGAAGAATCCCCTTAAAAGAGCGATGAGACCCGATAAACTGACTTATGAATTTCTCGAATCTCTCTTAAAGCTCTATTTATATCCTGATCGGATGAAAGAGGAGATTCCATTATTTAAATGGTTGGCCCGTCCTCTGAATGAGATCGATAAGACAGCCTTACTCGTGAAAGATGAGTTTCAAAAATCTAAAAAGTTTCCTTGGAAAATAACCGTTGAAGATAGTGTATCCGAAATCGGCAGCGGTTCACTTCCCGGAGCTCAAATCCCTACCAGGGTGATTGCCATCACTCCTGTTCAAGGTTCTGTTGATAAAATTGCCCGTACATTCCGGGAACAGCATCCCCCAGTGATTGGCCGAATACATGAGGGCCGTTTTATATTAGATATGCGGACCCTTTATGATCCCCAGGTTTTATTTTCAATATTGAGAGACTAACAGAGATGGATTTTATCATTGGGACAGCTGGACATATTGATCATGGTAAAACAGAGCTGATAAAAGCCCTTACTGGTATTGATTCCCATCATCATAAAGAGGAAAAAGAACGGGGCATCACCATTGATATCGGTTATGCCTGGATAAATGCTCCGGATGGCAATAAAATTGGCATCATTGATGTCCCCGGCCATGAAAGGTTTATCCATAATATGCTGGCCGGCATTACCGGGATTGACTTGGTTCTTTTCACTATTGCTGCAGATGATGGGATTATGCCCCAGACTATTGAGCATTTTGATATTTTGAACCTTTTAAAGCTTTCCCGGGGAATTTTCGTTATTACTAAATCCGACAGGGTAAATAACGATCGAATCCTTCAACTGAAGCAGGAGATTTCGGCCTTCATAGAAAATTCGACATTTGTCAAAAGTCCCATTCTTTCCGTCTCAGCCCTGACAGGAGAAGGAATTCCCCAATTAAAAGATATCTTGTTTCAACAACTTTCAAAAATCCCCCAAATAGCAACAAGTCCATATTTTCGGCTCCCGATTGACCGAATTTTCAGCAAAACAGGCTTTGGTACAGTTATTACCGGAACTGTCATTTCCGGGGATATTAACATTAATGACAAAATAAAACTGCTTCCCTCAGGTAAGATCTTTAAAATCAGGGGAATGCAAAGGCATGGCGATACAGTTACTCAAGCAGTGGGCGGGCAACGAATTGCCTTAAATTTATCGGATGTCAGTAAAGAAGAAATTTCCAGGGGAGAAATGGCCTGCCACCCTTTTTACCAGAAATCTACTTCCAGATTTGATGCCTGGATTGAATTTCTGCCTACCATCCCGGTCAAGCTGAAATCTTATGGCAAGATACACTTTCACATCTGGACCTCAGAAGTTATGGCACAATTAGTTTTGCTGGAAAGAGATTCTCTTCAACCCGGGGAAAGCTGTTACTGTCAAATTATCGCCCGTGAACCCCTTCAATTGTTAAAAGATGACCGTTTTATTATTCGGGATGAAACCGCAACCTATACCCTGGGAGGCGGCATTATTTTAGATCCGTTTGCTAATAAGCATAAGCCAGCCAATCCAAAAGACATTGCTGAACTTGAGATTCTCAAGGAATCCAATCCCAGTAAAATGATTGAACTATTCTGTCAAAAATATCCTTACTCAGGGATTAACCTTCATGATTTGAATGAGCGGCTCAATCTTCCTCTGCCCCCTGACCTGATTGACCCGTCCCAATTCAAACTCATTAACCAACAGGATTCAGAGATTCTTTTTACACTGGAAGGTTGGAACCGGCTAAAAAAAGAGATAATCCATCACATACAACAATTTCATCAACAGTCGCCCTCTGCTCCCGGACAGGATCTGGAGACTTTCAGAAACAGCCTTCCAGCTTCATTACCCCAGAAAATATTCCGCATTATTATCAATGAGTTAATTCATGAGAACCAAATCATTTTGAAAGATAACCGGATTGCCTATCAATCCCATATTATTCAATTTTCACCCCTGGAAGAGACCGTAAAAAAAGAAATATTATCTTTATTCCATGAGCGAATCAAAGACCCTCCTCCACTTAAGGAACTGCCTACTCTCATAAATAGAGATTCGGTGGTTGTTTATAAACTCTTTAAGACCCTTCTCCAAATCAAGGAAATAATCAGACTCAGTGAGGATGTTTATCTCACCCGTCATGACCTCAGACTCATGATTCTTAAGATAGTGGAGTATGGGAAATCAAATCCGACATTCAAAATATCGGATATCCGAGACCTGCTGCAATCCAGCCGGAAAATTGTCGTTCCTTTAATGGAATATTTAGACAGGGCCGGGGTAACTCTGCGTAAAGGGGATATCCGGGTTTTAAAAATCAAGCCGGGTGATTCTTAATCGTTAAGTTAAACGTGGTAAAATCACTCCATGACCATTAAGGGAGGATGTTGGCGCCCGGTGGCGCTGCCGGACTTCAAATCCGTGTTGCCCGATGTTGAATCGGACGGGAGGGTTCGACTCCCTTCATCCTCCGCCAATTTGAATAATTGTCCCTTTTTAATCGATTTTAATCGGAGTTGTAACGGAGAGGGTCTGACCCTCTCCGTTAAAAGACCGTAAAAAATCTCTTTTTGAACCTGATTAAGGTTATAATAGAATTTCCTGAAATTAACTTATATTTTAAGTCTCATTCAAGAACTATCTATAAGAAACAGAATTCTATAAAGGAGAATCAAGATATGAAAAAGATTAAAAAAGTCGTATTGGCATACTCCGGCGGATTGGATACTTCAGTCATGATTCGCTGGTTGATTGAAAATTACCAGTGCGAAGTGGTTGCTTTTTCTGCAGACTTGGGTCAGGGTCCGGAAATGGAAACCATCCGGAAAAAAGCAACCGCAACCGGTGCATCCAAAATTTTTATCAAAGACTTACGAGATGAATTTGTGGATGATTTCATCTGGCCGGCTCTTAAAGCCAATGCCATTTATGAAGGAAAATATCCCCTGGCAACAGCCCTTGGCAGACCCTTAATCACCAAACATTTGGTGGAAATTGCTAAAAAAGAAAAAGCGGATGCCATTGCCCATGGGTCCACCGGTAAAGGAAATGACCAGGTTCGTTTTGAAGTAACGGCCATGGCCTTAGCTCCGGAAATTGAAAGGTTAGCCCCTGTCCGAGATTGGGAATTAAAAACCCGTTCTGAAGAAATTGATTATGCCAAAAAACATAAAATCCCCGTGCCTGTTACCAAAAAAAGCCCCTACAGCATTGATTTGAATATCTGGGGACGCAGCATGGAATCAGGTGTGCTTGAAGATCCCTGGGTGGAACCTCCCGAAGAGATTTTTGAGTTAACCACTAATCCGGCCAAAGCCCCCAAGAAACCAACCTATGTTGAAATCGGGTTTGAAAAAGGGATTCCTGTTTCCCTTGACGGAAAAAAGATGAAAGGGGTTAAGCTCATTGAGACATTGAATGCGATTGCCGGGAAAAATGGTGTCGGCCGCATTGATATGGTTGAGAACCGGTTAGTCGGAATCAAATCCAGAGAGAATTATGAAGCTCCTGCGGCAGTCGTCCTGATTGCTGCCCATAAAGATCTTGAATCATTGACCCTTGATCGGGAGACAGTTCATTATAAGGAAATGATTACTCAGAAATATTCCGATTTGATTTATTACGGTCTATGGTATTCACCCTTACGTTATGCTCTGGATTCTTTTGTGAATACTACCCAGGAAACCGTAACCGGAGTTGTTAAAGTCCGTCTGCAGCAGGGAACTTGTGTTCCTGTCAGCCGAAAATCCCCTTATTCTCAGTATCAAATGGCTCTTGCCACCTATGAAAAAGGTGATATGTTTGATCAGAAACTGGCCAGAGGATTTGTGGATCTCTGGGGACTTCCGGTAAAGATATCCGCCATGACTCAGAAACCTAGAAAATAACAGTTCAATTACTTTTTATTATAAGGAGAGAAAACCCTTGGTTTTCTCTCCTTTTTTGTTAGAATGGGAGAATTAAATCAAAAATCAAAGGGGTTAATCATGCAATCCAAATCAGCCCGTATCTTGAGTTTCTTTCTCATTGGATTTATCTATCTGACCATGATGTCTTGGGGAATGTCCAAACCCCTCAATCTCACAATTCTTTATGATAATGATGTGCATGGACATCTTCTTCCCTTTAATGATAATCGTTATGGCCAGGACATTGGAGGAGCCGCTCGCCGAGCTACCCTCATAAATGATATTAAGAAGACAAATCAGAATACTATTGTCTTATCAGCCGGAGATTGGATATCAGGGACACCGGTTTCTGGCCTTTTTAGGGGAAAAGCGGACTGGGGAACACTGCAGAGGATGGGTTATGACGCTATAGTCGTTGGAAATCATGAATTTGATTATGGACAGCCGGTCTTAAGAGAAACTATAAAATCATCTCAAGTTCCTTTCCTGGCCGCCAATATTTATCAGAATGATGGAAGTTATTTTGCAAAACCTTATATTATCCTGAAAAAAGGGAAAACTCGGATTGCTGTTTTAGGGCTTACTACCCAGGAAACCCCGGTGGTAACTCATCCCAAAAATGTTGAAGGACTGGAATTTGAAAATCCCCTGGTTACCTTCTCAAAACTTTTGCCTGAATTGAAGAAAAAAGCTGATTTAATCATCGTACTAAGCCACATGGGATATGAAGAGGATATTCAACTGGCCAGGCAATTTCCTAAAGATATCCAGGTAATCGTAGGTGGCCATTCCCACACGAAAATTGATACTTTCAACAAATCTGAAGGTCCAATTATCGTTCAAGCTTATCAATGGGGAACCTTCCTTGGCAGACTTGATATCCAAGTCGAAAAAGGTAATGTTATTAATACTCAAGCTAAATTGATCCCAATCAACTCACAAATCAAACCGAATACTAAAATTGAATCTTACCTTCAAACTTATGTATCACAAATTGATTCATTAATGAATAAACAGGTTGGAATGACTTCGGTTGATCTGGTGAAGCCAAATTATGGACATCCCCTGTCCAATCTGGCCTGCTGGCTGACAGATGTATTCAGAGAAAGAATGGGAGCTGATATCGCTCTTCAAAATACCGGTGGGACTCGAGCCAATATCAACAAAGGACCTATCACCTATAATGATATCTATAATGTGCTTCCATTTGATAACACACTGGTTTTAATGCAAGTTTCCGGAACGGAATTACAGGAAATATTGGATGATTTAGCTAATAGAGCTAATTCAGGACGAGAAACCAGCGCTATTTCCGGAGTGACTTTCCTGGCCAAGAATGGTCAGGCAACTGAGATTTCTTTAGCCGGCAGGTCATTAGACCCGGCAAAAACCTATACAATTGCGGCAAATGATTTTATGGCGAATGGTGGAAGTGGGTATACCCTTCTGAAAAAAGCTAAGGTAATTAAATATGATACGGTTTTAAGAGATATTGTGGTTGATTATTTAAAAGAACATCCGGTAATTGCTCCTCAAGCTGAAGAAAGAATCAAGGTAGTCAAATGATTGATGGAGATAAATCGGCCCCGGTATTACCCATTTCCGTAACGTGGAATGGTAACCTTATTGAAATGAGACGTGGAGCGAAAGTTAAGCATTTACTTTCGACTCAGGAGCTAAAATGGTGCAATAAAGGTTCAGCCTTTGTACTCGATGAGGATGGAAATGAAATGGGGTTGGATGGAACCCTCTCGAATGGAATGGCTCTTTATTTGAAAATTCTCAAGTAAGTAGGTAAACTAAAAGCTTGACAGTTTTTCAGTTTTTCTATAAGTTAAGAATTATCAACCCAATTCATATAAAGGAGGGTTTAGAATGTCAGTAACAAAAGCTGATATCGCGGAGCGAGTTGCGCGCTCAACCGGAGTTACCCGCAGAGATGCTTTGATGTCTGTGGAAACCTTATTGGAATCCATCAAAAAAGCCCTTGAAAAAGGGGATAAGGTTTCGATTGTTGGATTTGGGACCTTTAAGACTAAATTGAAAAATTCCAGAAAAGGCCGGAATCCTCGGACAGGTGATTCCATTCAAATCCCTGATAAACGCGTGGCATTTTTTAAACCCGGCAAAGAACTCAGGGACATTGTAAATCGTTAATATTCTTTAAAGGAATCTCATTTATTTATGATATTAATATCATGTTTTAAATCTATGTGTATATATATTCTGGTAGCGGGAACTGTTATCCTAAGTTCATTTGTCTCTTCCTCCGCCCAGGGGGAAATTGTTGACCGGATCATTGCCAAGGTAAATTCTGATGTCATAACCCTTAGTGAACTTCAAGATATTTCCCGTCAGTCCGAAGTTGATTTGACCGATTCTACCCGTGAAGCTATTCTGAGCAGATTAATTGACCGGATACTCTTGGTTCAAGCCGCTCGAAAAGATCGGATTGAGATTCCAGAAGCCTATATAAATCTCCAAGCTGAAAAAGAAATACAACGAATCAAGTCAAACTTTCCTAAACCGGGAGATTTTGAGGCTTGGCTTGCAAAACAAAATATGTCAGAAGAAGCTATCAGGATTGTATTAAAAGAGCGGTTATCTCAGGAACTGATTATCAATCGGTATCTTCGGAAAAATGTTCCGCCCATCTCCGATGAGGATATTCGTAAATTTAAACGTACCAACCCGGATGAGGTGATAAAACAAGAAACAGTTCACCTGAAACAAATCTTCTTTGAGATTCCGGAAGATTCCTCCACAGACCAGAAGGAAACAATTCATCAAAAAGCAGTTCAGTGTTTTCGAGAACTGAAAATGGGGACTTCTTTTGAGTCTCTGGTGGTTAAATATTCTGATGATTCTGCGAGTAAAGAAGAGGGTGGAGATTTAGAGTATATCCATCATGGAGAAATAATGCCTGAAATTGAGAAGTTGGCGTTTAGTCTTAATGAAGGCGACTATTCGGAACCGATTCTGACCGAAAGAGGATATCACATCATTCTGGTTCTTGAAAAAGCATCTATCCGTGAATATCTATTCCAAATTTCTATCATGAAATATCAACAGGATATTCTTAAAAAACTACGGAAAGATGCAGTCATTACCATCAAATAAATAATGATTATTTATTAAAAGGCTCTTTTGAAAAAAGGAGTCTTTTTTTGTATTCTTTAGCCGTCAAGTTGAGATATTAAGTACATCGTAGTATGCTATCTATGAGCAAAGGTTCATTCGGGTGAATAATTGTGGATAAAGGAATAAGGGCAAATACAATAATTTTTATTCTGTTACTGTTGATTTCATCTCTATCCTCAGTTACAGTAACAGCTACCCCTTTTCCTGTGTTACCCCAAATCATGACCTTTGCCTGCTATACTGTTGATATCGAATCGGCAAATGACGTACCCTGCTATAGCCCAGATACCATCAGGATTTATTCTGGAGATTCCATTATCTGGAAAAACCATCTTAAGGAATCCCATTCCGCTACCTGTAATGACTGGGATACAGGTTTGATTAAACAGGCCAAGCATTCATCTCCTATGGTCTTTTATTCAACCGGCACAGTCCAATATCATTCAAAAGCAAGAGGAAGTACTTTGAAAGGTGTTGTTATCATTCAATTGCAATCAACCAATGCAATCCTCTGGTGGTTTTTTGGCATGAATGACCATCTAATCAAGCAAGATTCTTATTATATGGGTGATTTGCAATTAGAGAGAAAACCTTGCGCTGAAGCCTTGATTCAACATAAAAGCCAGAAGTTTGTCATAGCCCAATCATTTACTCCTTCCAAGAAAATAACTGAGCATTCCTACCCTACATCAAAAAGATAATTATCTATTAATCGTGTCTTCCCAATATAGACAGCCAGGCAAATAATGAATGAACCTTCCAGTTTTTTGACTGGTAGCAGGCTGTATCGATTCACGACCGCAATATAATCCAAATCCGCTAAAGACTCATTATTAATCAATTTTTTCATCCCATTGACGATAAACGCAGTATTGGAAGTTCCCTTTTCAACCTGGTTCTTCGCATATTCCAATGCTTGAGACAGAACCAAGGCTGCCTTACGTTCTTCGAGTGAAAGATAGGTATTGCGAGAACTCATAGCCAAACCATCTTTCTCACGGATTGTCGGTTGAATTACCATCTTAACCTTAAGATGTAAATCCTGAATCATTCTTGAAAGAACTACACATTGTTGGATATCCTTCTGCCCCATAAACAGGATATCAGGCATAACGATATTCAATAATTTCAAAACGATAGTGCATACTCCCCTGAAATGGGTAGGACGGGTCTTCCCTTCAAGTACTTGAGACAGTTTATCCGTAACCACATAAGTATCATATCCTTCCGGGTATATCTCATCAACAGCAGGCAAAAAAACCATATCCACTCCCGCTTCTTTGGCTAATTCCAAATCCCTTTCATAATTCCTGGGATATTTACTGAAATCCTCATTGACACCAAACTGGGTAGGATTAACAAAAATGGAAACAACTGTCTTATCAGTTCTTTTTATAGAAGATTTCATCAGGCTTAAATGCCCCGGATGGAAATATCCCATGGTAGGAACAAACCCGGTTTTATATCCTTTTTTATGCTGGCTCATAGACCAAGCCTGCATCTCTTTTACTGTTTGAATGACTTTCATGAATTGTTTGACCCGTTTATTTCTTTTTATTATCAAGTTGGGTTATTAAATCAGCTAATTCAACAGGATTGATTTCAAAACTATTTTCCTGGGCAGGAAATTTCATTGATTCAACTTCTTGAATATAGCTACTGACAGCATTGGTTATTATTTGATTCAAATCAGCATAGTGTTTGGTATGCTTTTTTGATGTACTGCTTCCAAAACATAGAAGATCATTAATTACAAGAACCTGACCATCACAAGCAGGTCCTGAACCAATTCCAATAGTAGGAATTGTCAGGTTTTCAGATATAATACGTGCAACTTCGGCAGGAACCAATTCCAAAACCATGGAAAAGACACCGGCATCTTCCAAGGCCAGTGCATCATCTAGCAGTTTCTTGGCCTTATCACTGGTTTTTCCCTGCACCTTATAACCGCCCATTTTATGTAAGGATTGAGGGGTAAGCCCAATATGTCCCATAACAGGGATACCTGCATCCAGAATGGATGAAATGGTTTCAATTCGTTCTTTTCCGCCTTCTAATTTAACCGCATGAGCCATTCCTTCCTGCAGGAATCGACCTGCATTACGAACAGCTTCGCGGATATCATATTGGTATGACATAAAAGGCATATCTGCTACTAATAATGCGTTTTTTACTCCCCGGGAAACAGCTTTTGTGTGATGAAGCATATCTTCCATATTGACTGGGAGGGTGTTTTCATAACCCAATACAGTATCCCCAACAGAATCACCTACCAGGATAAGTTCTATTCCGGCATTATCCAGCAGAGAGGCTGTGGGAAAATCATAAGCCGTTAAAGCTGTAATTTTTTTATGTTCTTTTTTAAATTGTAGTAGTTTAGTGGTAGTAATTTTTGTACCCATGAGAGATATTACCTTTCTTGTATTCTGAAAAGTTACATATTTATTATATATCCTCTTTAGGTTCAATGATTAATTCTCCAACTTGACGCAGTCGATTTACATCAAATCCGGCAGCAATCAAATGGATGGGCGTATGGGAGACAGGATGCACAAAATCAGGGGCAATCTCATTTAAAGGGATTATTACAAAATCTCTTTCGGTTATTCGAGGATGGGGAATTTGAAGAGAATCAGTCTGATAAATCTGGGTTCCATAAAATAAGATATCAATATCAATTGTTCTGGGACCCCATTTAATACTCCGGATTCTGCCCATTTGATTTTCTGTTTCAAAACATTTCCGCAACAGATCTAAGGGGGATAACTCCGTGGCAATTTCGATAACCGCATTAAAAAACGGAGCCTGGTCAATAACGCCCCATGGCTCCGTTTCATAAACCATTGATGATTTTAGAATTCTGCTATCTGGCCATTTATTAATCAGCACAACGGATTCCAATAGATTCCCCAGACGGTCATTCATATTGGACCCAAGACCAATGTAACAGAATATTGGCATTTTCAAAACATTCAATTACCTAAAAAGTGACTTTCGAAAGCCGTTTGAGAGCTTCCTTCAAACGTTTCACATCGGTCGTAACTGTCATCCGAATATAGCCTTCGCCATATTTACCGAATCCAACGCCAGGTGTAGTAACAATCCCTGTTTCTTGTAGGATTTTAGCGGTCATTCCCATAGAATCATGTTTAGGCGGCACTTTAATCCATATATAAAATCCACCTTCGGGTGAAAAGACATTCCAACCCAGGGTCTCTAATCCTTTGACCAGGAGATCCCTGCGTTCTTGATATATTTTACGGAGTTTTTCGACACAATTCTGACTGGAACTCATCGCTGTAATGGCAGCTTCTTGAATAGCTCCAAACTGGCCTGAATCCAGATTGTTTTTGACATTTCCCAAGGCTTTAATAAAATCAGGATTACCTACGGCAAACCCAATCCGCCAACCTGTCATATTATAGGTTTTGGACAGAGAATGAAATTCAATTCCAACTTCCCGGGCACCCTTGGCATTAAAGAAACTTAATGGGGCCTTTCCGTCATAATAAATCTCTGAATAGGCCATATCATGGCAAACGATGATATTGTTCTTCTTGGCGAATTTAACCACATCCTGAAAGAATTTCAGGGAAGCGACCGCTCCGGTCGGATTGTTTGGATAATTCAACCACATGACTTTTGCTTTTTTTAATATTTTTTCCGGAATACTTTTTAAATCAGGAAGAAACCCATTTTCAGCCAGAAGAGGCATTCTATATGTTGTTCCACCCATAAAAGTTGTTCCAATATGATATACAGGATATCCGGGATCAGGAACCAACACCACATCACCTTTATCAATAAAGGCAATAGGGAAATGGCCGATTCCTTCCTTGGAACCAATCATGGCAAGGACTTCAGTATCCGGGTTGAATCTCTCTCCAAATCGTTTAAAAAACCAATCGGAACAAGCCTGTCGATATTCTTTGAATCCCTCATAAGGCGGATACTGGTGATACTTAGGATTTTTAGCTGCCTTGCAAAGAGAATTAATAATATGGTTGGGGGTGGGAAGATCAGGATCGCCGATTCCCAGATTAATGATATCAGCCCCTTTTTCTATGGCTTCTTGTTTCATTTTATCGATACGGGCAAATAAATAGGGCGGTATCTGCTGATATCGTTTTGACGTTTCAAATTTCATATTTTCAGGAACCTCACTTTGTACAGTTTAATAAACCATTTTGACCAACTGGATAAATAAAATCAATAAAATAATATCCTGGCTCAAGAATTTCAGGATTGATGATTGATAGCAGCCTTTACAAACTCCCGGAATAACGGATGCGGGTCAACCGGCCGGCTCTTAAATTCAGGATGGAATTGGCAGCCCACAAACCATGGATGGTCTTTCAATTCCATGATTTCGACCAAATTGGATTTTTCATTGAGGCCCGCGAAGACAATACCATTCGATTCAAATACTTCTCTGTATTTGTTGTTAAATTCGAAACGATGCCGATGCCGTTCATGAATCAATTCTGTTTTATATCCTTCAAAGCTCCGAGTTCCCGGAGTTAATTTGCATGGATAAGCACCCAGCCGCATGGTTCCACCCAAATCCTTGACATTTTCCTGTTCAGCCAGAAGGCTGATGATTGGATATTCAGTCTCAGGGTCAAATTCAGTACTATTAGCGGTTTTCATTCCACAGGCATCCCGGGAAAATTCTATTGCCGCACACTGCATTCCCAAACAGATACCAAAGAAAGGAACGTTGTTCTCACGGGCAAAACGAATAGCCGCAATTTTCCCTTCAATTCCCCGGCTGCCAAACCCACCCGGGATAAGTATTCCATGGACATCACTTAAAAGGGCTTCAGGACTTTGCTTCTCTATATCCTCGGAATCCACCCGTTTAATGACGACTTTATATTCATGGGCGACTCCGCCATGCCTCAAAGCCTCATAAACACTCTTGTAGGCATCTTGTAATCCCACATATTTTCCAACCACAGCGATTTTCACTTCGCCTTTAGGATTCTTGAATTTATGAACCATCTGACTCCAGGATTCCATGTTGCGGGGTCCGCAATCCATTTTCAGGATGCGACAGACATATTCATCTAAGCCCTGCTCGGCAAGCATTAAAGGTACTTCATAAATCTGCTCCACATCCAGGCACTGGAATACCGCTGGTTTTTCAACATTACAGAAGAGAGCAATTTTAGAACGCATTTCTTCAGTAATAATCTTTTCAGTACGACAGATCAAAATATCAGGTTGAATACCAATACTTCTAAGTTCTTTAACACTGTGCTGAGTCGGTTTGGTTTTCAATTCACCGGCAGCTTTAATATAAGGAACGAGGGTCAAATGGATAAAGACAGTATTTTCCCTGCCCTGCTCCAATCTGAATTGACGGATGGCTTCAAAGAAAGGAAGTCCTTCAATGTCACCGACAGTGCCGCCTACTTCAGTAATAACCACATCCACCTCTGTTTTCTCAGTAATACGGCGAATTCGGGCTTTTATCTCATTGGTAATATGGGGCACCACCTGAACCGTCGCTCCCAAATAATCTCCGCGTCGTTCTTTGGAAATAACATCGTTATATATTCGGCCGGCAGTAATATTATTGTCCTGACTGGTCCGATGGGACGTAAATCGTTCATAATGTCCCAAATCAAGGTCGGTCTCAGCTCCATCATCCGTTACAAATACCTCACCATGCTGGAAGGGACTCATGGTCCCTGGATCCACATTGATATAGGGATCAAATTTCTGGAGAGCAACAGTAAGCCCCCGGCTTTCCAGTAAACTACCCAGAGATGCACAGGCAATCCCTTTTCCCAGGGAGGAAACAACACCACCGGTAACGAAAATATACTTTGTCATGATTTCATTTATCCTTTATATAATTAAGAGTTTATATTTTTCAAAACTTTTTCAATATCTTCAGGGGCATCGACAGAGATGGTTTCATACTCTGTCTCAGCTACTTTAATTTTAAAACCATTCTCCAAGACTCGAAGCTGTTCGAGTTCTTCGACATGTTCAAGTCTCCCGGCCGGCATCTTTGTATATTGCAGAAGGAAGTCTTTCCGATAGGCATAAATACCGATATGCCGAAAGAATTCTCCCTCTGGCATATTCTCAAGATTTCCTTCGAGAATTTCTTTCCATCCTTTTTTGGGAAAAGGAATACAAGCCCGGGAAAAATAGATGGCATACCCATGATTATCGGTGACTACTTTTACAATATTAGGATTTTTAAAATCATCCCAGGATGTGATTTTCTTTTTCAAAGTGGCCATAGGAGCGCTGGTATCTTCCAGTAAAGGTTCAACCACCTGGTCAATCATATCGGGTTCAATCAGGGGTTCATCTCCCTGGATATTGACCACCACATCCACTTCCAGGGAATCTGCCACTTCGGCAATTCGGTCTGAACCGGAGGCATGATCCACCCGGGTCATGACGGCATGGGCTCCAAACCGGGCAGCTTCAAGTAATATTCTTTTATCATCGGTGGCAATCACCACATCTGACAGGTTCTTAGCGCGGCAGGCTCTTTCATAGACATGAACCACCATCGGTTTCCCCTGGATCATCGCCAGGGGTTTTCCCGGGAACCGGCTTGAACCATATCGAGCGGGAATGACCCCTATTATCTTCATTGGATGACCTCTTTATTCCTTAATTGCCGACTTTAATTCTTCGGGACTGCAAGTTGCTACGCCTACTTTGCCAACCACAACACCCGCAGCATAATTGGATATGGCCGCGGCTTCTTTAATACTTCCACCGGCGGCAATAATCGCTGTCATGGTACCAATCACGGTATCCCCGGCTCCGCTGACATCGTAAACTTCCTTTGCCCGGGTGGGGATATGGGTTATTTCTCCATTGGCTTCAAAGAGGGACATACCTTCTTCTCCCCGGGTAATGAGGATAGAAGCCCCATTTAACATTTTGACCAGTTTCTTTCCGATTTTCATGAGCGAATCCCCATTGGGAACAGCCACACCGGCAAATGAACCTGCTTCATGATGATTGGGAGTTAACAACTGAACTGATTTATATTGGTCCGGATAAAATACTTTGGGATCCACGGAGATAAATACGCCCATTTTACGGGCTAATCTAATCATATTATGTAAGGTCTTGGGATTAATAACCCCTTTGGCATAATCTTCAATAATCAGGGCATTACAATGAGCCAGATTTTTTTCTACGGCAGCCATCATCCGGGCTTCAATTTCTGGAGAAAGCGGCGCAACAGTCTCCCGGTCAATCCGAACCACCTGTTGATGATGGGCAACCACCCGGGTTTTTAAAGTGGTTTCCCGGTCAGCATCCTTGATGACCGCTACCGGTTTAGCGCCTGATTTTTTGATTTCTTCTATCAGCTGCTGCCCCATCACATCTTTACCTACCACTCCGGCGACCAGGACTTCGCCTCCCAGGGCGCGGATATTATTCACAACATTGGCAGCTCCTCCCAAAGCAAAGGATTGCTTGCGGACGGAGACCACCGGAACAGGAGCCTCAGGAGAAATCCGATTTACATTTCCCCAGATGAATTCGTCAATCATTAAATCCCCGATGACCATTATCCGGGTGGATGCAATCGTTTGGATCAATGAATAGGCTCTATCCAAATCAAGTTTAAATACAGTTTGCTTGGGCATAAAATGATTAATCCTCTATCGTGATGGACTTATCCCTTGAGTTTTGACATGACCCCGGCATACAGCAGGGGGATCATTATTTCATGGTGGCCGGTAATTGAATATCCTTTGCCACCGGTTCGGGTCGGCCGTTTTATGACATTTTCCCTCGGCCGGTAATGCTGAATCATATCAAAATTGGCACTGGTAAATCGGGCCACCGGATATCCGAGGTTCCTGGCAATCGTCAAGGCTTTTAAAAACACTTCGGGTAATATCACGGCTGAACCGATATTTAAAATCACTCCGCCATTATTTAAATCTTTGACCATTTCTGCAAAAAGGTAAAAATCCCTCAGACTGGTTTCCCCCATAATGGCTCCATTGACATCTGGATGCTGATATATGGTATCCGTGCCAATGGCCGTATGGACTGTCATGGGAATACCCAGCCGGGTTCCTACTGACAGGATACTTTGGGTGCGATATGGGGTTTTGGCTTGATTTAATTTATAACCAATGGACTTGCCCATTCCCCATCCCTTGAGATGGCCTTCTTTCAACCCAGCATGAATCAGTTCACCGGTCTCTTTGACCATTCCAAAGGTCCCATCATCCAGGGCAATGGCCACATCTTCACTGGTCTGCCCAATCATGGCAATCTCTGTATCATGGATGCTGGCCGAGCCATTCATTGCCATTCCGGTAAGAATCCCCTTTTTCATCCAATCTATTAAAAGGGGGGTAACTCCGCATTTGATCACATGGCCGCCTATCATGGCAATTACCGGTTTATTTTTCTGGCGGGCCTTTACGATGGCATTAATGATTTCTTTCAGGTCTCGGGAGGCCAGGATATCAGGCATCTCATCTATCCATTTACCAAAACTCTTTTGGATAGAGGGAACTTTTGCAAAGTCTTTCACCTGGACTTTATGGGTTCTCTCCCGAATGGAATAAAGCTTGACATTTTCTGGCTTGAAGTTTTTCATATCAATAGATTTATGCAAATACTCCTGCTGCCTGATAGATTATTGGTGAATACCTTAGGACGGGATTCTATCTTAACAGACTCTCCTATATCCTGCAAAGAAAATCCTCCCTATTGGGGTTGATTTTATCTCTACTATTTCTCTCAAGAGTATCCTGGCTTCGGAGCCTGACCCAGGCTGTTCACATCAAGCTGGGTCCCCCTCCGAAAGGATACCGAGAGATATTGCTTTAATATTAGATATCTATCTTATTTATAATCAATTATTTATCAATATCAATAAGCCGCATAACCCGATTGGCGGTATTGGTAAGAAGCAAAGCGGTCTGAGACATTGATTCGGGAAGGGAAAGAGGACCCTTTTGAATGGAAAAGATGGAAGAGATACCCTGTTTATAAAGGGCCTCAGCACCCTCCCCAATCATCCCAGTCAAGGCAATGACCGGACAGCCATATTTTTCAGCCCGCAGGGCTAATCCAGCCGGAGCCTTTCCCTGAGCTGTTTGCCGGTCAAGTTTACCCTCCCCGGTAAAGACCCAGTCAGCCTTTTTCAATGAATCATCCATCTCCAAGGCATCCAGCACAATCTCTATACCGGATTTCAATTGGGCTCCACAAAAAGCCATTAAACCGGCTGAAAGCCCCCCGGCAGCTCCTGTACCCGGTACTTTACCGATATCTCTACCGATGGATTTCCTCAGAAGTCGGGCTAAATGTATCATGCCTTCTTCCAAAACCGGCAACATATCGCCAGTGGCTCCCTTTTGAGGGGCATAATAGGCCACTGTCCCCTGGGGACCGAGCAAAGGATTCTTCACATCGCAAGCAACAAGGATTTTGGTAATTGCTAATCGAGAATCCAATTCGGATAAATCAACGCTATGAATGGTTTTAAGGGCACCTCCGCCCAAGGCTGACAAATTACCCTTAGAATCATAAAATCGGCCTCCCAGAGCCATTATGGCCCCAAGACCGGCATCTACGGTTGCACTCCCGCCTATCCCAATGATGATGGTCGTCACCTTTTGGTCCAAAGCATGGCGGATCAATTCCCCTGTACCGTAAGTGGATGCCAGCAAGGGATTTCGATTGTCAGGAGAAACCAGCCTTAAACCCGAAGCCTCAGCCATTTCAATGACGGCGGTATTCCCATCCCCCAGGATTCCATATCGGGCTGTTACCCAATCTCCCATGGGACCTTGGACTTTGACTTTTTTATATTTTCCCCGGGTTCCCTTCACCAGGACATCCAAAGTACCATCCCCTCCATCGGCGATAGGTTTTTGAATAATCTCGACATGGGGATTTACTTGAAGAATCCCCTTGGCGATGGCTTGGGAGACTTCAAAAGCATTCAGGGATTCCTTAAAGGCATTGGGAGCTATTAGGATGGTCTGGAGCTTGTTTGTTTTTGGCATTCGTCCACTCTCTCAAGTTATGGATTCAATCAGGAAAGATTTTATCTCAAATCAGATTCTTGACGATAGAAATTACTAAAAGATATACTGATTCATCAGGAAATAATTCAAAATAAAGGTATTCATATGCTCATTTTAGGGATAGCCGGAGGTACCGGTTCAGGCAAAACAACAGTTGCCAAAGCCATTTCCAAGCAAGTCGGTTCCCAGGGAGTTCAGATTATCCACCAGGATTCTTACTATCTGGACCAGTCCCATCTTCCCCTCGAAAAGAGGGAAAAAATCAATTACGACCACCCGTCGGCTTTGGATATGAATTTACTTAAAGAGCATATTAAGACTTTAAAAAATAGGCAGCCTATCGAAAAACCCATTTACGATTTTAAAATACATTCAAGAATAACGGAAACAGAGCATATCGAACCGATGGATGTACTGATCATTGAAGGGATCTTTGCCCTCCAGGATAATGAACTCCGCGACATGATGAATATCAAGATTTATGTGGAAACCGATGCGGATATCCGATTTATCCGAAGACTTAACCGAGATATTCAGGAACGGGGCAGAACGGTGGAATCGGTTATTGCCCAATATCGGGATATTGTTCGAATCATGCATTTACAATTTGTTGAGCCTACCAAACAATATGCTGATTTGATAATTCCTGAGGGGGGACAGAACAAAGTAGCTATCAATGTGATGGTGAATACGTTAAGAGAATATATCCGCAGGCTTTCTGAAGGAACAACTGACAGTCACACCCTTCTAACCCCCTAACCCCTGACATTGATTTTATTATTTAATCTCCCCGGGCCAGAACCAGGACATAAACTTCACTGGCCCCTTCTTCCATCAGGGTTCTGGCGCAGGCATTCACAGTGGCTCCGGTGGTCATGACATCATCTATCAATAAGATTCTTTGATTTCTTATCATATCTGGATTGCTGGCTGCAAAAAGCCCCTGCACATTTTCAAAGCGGGCCTTGGAATCCAATGTCATTTGAGGGGGATTATAACGAGTCCGATAAAGTGTTTTTATGTCCAGGGGAACTTTTAATGCCTCAGCCAAAGGTCTGGCTAATATCTCTGCCTGGTTAAATTCTCTTTCCCGGAAGCGAATCGGATGTAAAGGAACGGGAATGATTCTATCAATAGGGCCGTAATCATTACTGGATAGGTAATAATCCTTCATCATCTCGGATAACGGAGTGCCTAATTCTGTCTGATACCGATATTTAAACCTGTGAAGGGTCTCCCGAAGCAACCCGGAATATGAAGAAACACCCCTGGCAAAACGAAAATAGACTTTTTTAAGCTTTTTACACTCAGGGCATTTATCATGAAAAAGGTCCCCGGAAGGATGCCCGCATCGTCGGCAATAAGGAGGTCGGTGGATGGGAATCTTTTTCCAGCAATCGAGACAAATAAATCCTGAGGAAATATCATCATACCCCAGTTTTTTTCCACAACCACGGCAATTGACTGGAAAAATCAAGTCAACAAAAGTCTTCCAAACTTCACGTCTTAGATGATGGAACCCATCCAGGCTCACGGCAATCTTAGCTTCCTGATCTTATCTGGATTTAATGAATTCAAGCATTTTCATGGCATGTTCAGCCACGGTTTCATCTTCATCCTGAGTCATTTCTTTCCAAGAGGAAAGATACTTTGCATCCCGACCCGGCTGGCAGGTGCCACAGGAATGATGTCGTGATTTAATGGCATCTTCGACACTTTCGAAATAGATACGGTTTTGTTCCTTGATGCCATTAGCCCAGATGCAATCAGCCTTATGGAAGACAGGGGATAAGATGCTTGCCACCAGTTTTCCGCGCCCGGCGGCAACAGGCACTGGAGATGCTACATCCTGCTTAACTCTGACGGTCTTGGGTTCTTCACTCTTGGAATGGACATTTTCGATAGAAGGCTGAATTTGCGGAGAGGGAATATCAATCGAAGATTCTAATGAGGTTCTGAATCGAATCTTTGTAAAACCGATTTCAATCATATCGTTATTCGTTAGAAGTTTATCTTTGATTTTCTGCCCATTCACTTTGGTGCCGGCCAGAGAACCCAGATCGGTCAACATACAGTTGTTGCCAATGATATTGATCCGAGCATGTTTCTTGGAAGCCAGCCAATCCTGAACCACAATATCACAGTTGGATTCACGTCCGATAAAGGCTTCCGGTTTATCAATGCGGTAATTATCTTCTGTTGTTCCCAATAGAGTAAAAAAGCAGGGGGTCGTTTTTGGAATAACAAATGTCTTATCAAAATCAAAAGGACTTAATGGCATGGGCTCAGCTTCAGCCTTGATATCATCTATAAAAAACAATTTTACTTTTCCAACAGAAATCTCATCCTGGTCTTTCAACAGTTGCTTCTGCACTCTGTTTCCATTAACGAAAGTCCCATTGGCGCTGCCCAAATCTGTAACATAAAATCGACCATTTTCATCTTCAATCTGTGCATGCCGTCTCGAGACGCTCAGATTCTCAATGACCAAGTCATTATCCAAAGCTCTGCCAATATGGATTAAGGGCTTATCAAAAGAAAATTCCTTCTTCTCACCCAGTTTTACGATAAGCTTAGGCATAAAGTCCCCACCCTTTTAGTTAACATAATGCAAATCAAGCATTCGAGGGCATTTTAAAATGCCCCTGGTAATTCTGTCAATTAAAATAGCACAGAATCATCGGGGAGAACACATTTTCTGAATAGCCTCCACCAACCCGGGAATGGTATAGACCTCTGCTTCCATGTTGATATTAATCCCAAGATTTTCAGCAGCCTGGCTGGTAATCGGACCTATTGAAACAAATTGGCTTTTCTTCTTGATTTGGACCAAAAGTGTTTCCGGCAGGATCTTAACAAAATTAGCCACAGTGGAAGAACTGGTAAAAGTAACTAAATCCGGGAAAGGAATCTCACCTGAAGTTATCCTATCCATTACCTCTGATTGTTCCGGAATAACAGTTTTATAAGCCGGTACAATATCCACTTGGGCTCCCATGGCAGATAAACCCTGCGGCAATGTATCCCGAGCTTCCTGGGCCCGGACGATTAGGACAGCTTTAGAGTTTAGCGGTATTCCATGAAACGCATCAACCAGAGATTCAGCAACATAATCTACAGGCATCAAGTCAGGCTTAATTAAGTATTCTCCCAGTTTATCAGCCGTGGCAGGGCCAATAGCAGCTATTTTGACAGGACCCAGTTGGCGGGCATCTTTACCAATTTTTAACAGGCATTCAAAAAACTTCTGAACCCCATTGGCTGAGGTAAAAACCAACCAATGATACTTATGCAGATTAATGACTGCTTCTTCCAGAGAGGTCTCCTCATCGGGAGGATCAATCTGAATGGTTGGGACTTCAAACACCCTGGCTCCCAACGCTTGTAATGACTGAACCAATTGGCTGGACTGAGTACGGCTTCGGGTAACCCATATCACTTTACCGAACAGGGGAAGATTTTCATACCAGTTGAGTTTATTTCTTTTTAAAACGACCTCACCGACTACAATGATAGCGGGTGGTTTTATGCCATGAATTTGTGATAATTCAACAATATTCGATAAGACCCCGGTAAGGGTCCGCTGCGATGGAGTTGTTCCTTTTTCAATGAGAGCAACGGGTTTTCCCGGGTCAAGGTGAGCCTTTAGTAATTGACCGACTATCGGTTCAAGGTTTCCCATTCCCATCAAAATAACAAGAGTATCTGCTCCATGAGCCATTTCATTCCAATCAATGGAAGATTCTTCCTTGTTGATATCCTCATGTCCGGTAATCACCGCAAAACTTGATGCAGTCTGCCGGTGGGTAACAGGTATTCCCGCATAAGCAGGAACAGCGATAGAGGAACTAATCCCCGGGACGACTTCAAAAAGGATATTATTCTCAGCAAGATATTCGCCTTCTTCCCCACCTCTGCCAAAAACAAAAGGGTCTCCCCCTTTGAGCCTTACTACCACTGAATTAACCTTTGCTTTTTCAACCATAAGCCGGTTTATTTCCGGCTGAGGAACCGGGTGATTCCCGGCAGTTTTCCCAACATCCAATAACTCGCAACCGGGTTTTACCTTTTTTAGAAACTCGCTATTCGCTAGCTGGTCATAAATCAAGACATCTGCTTTTTCAATAAGTTTCAGGGCTTTGACAGTAATGAGCCCCGGATCGCCCGGACCGGCTCCCACCAGATAAACTTTTCCCGGCATAATTATCCCGTCTGCCCTTTCTGACTCAAGGTATCATGTATCTCATCCATGATTGACTGGCCTTTATTATCAAGTAATTTATGGGCCAACATTTTCCCTGATTTCTCAGGAAAAGAAATCGGCGTTCTGACGGTGCCCCTGACAGACCTGGAACCTGAAGGATTCATTATCATTCCCTCTAAAACCAGCTGTCCATCCTGTATACAAGCATAAGCAGCGACAGGGAAATTACATCCTCCCCCCAGTTCTTTCAGAAAGGCTCTTTCGGCGAGTATGGCAGAATGGCTATTTTCCTCATTAAGGGATTTTAAAATGTTATGCATCTTTACATCATCTTGCCTGCATTCGAGTGCCAAGGCACCCTGCCCGATTGCCGGCAACATGAAATCAGTCGGAATGGGGCATCTATCAAGAATATCTACAATATCTAGCCGATTAAGTCCAGCCTCCGCCAGGATGATGGCATCATAAAGTCCTTTTTTAAGTTTCTCGATACGAGTAGTGATGTTTCCCCTTAGAGGCACTATTTGAAGATCCGGCCTGAATATTTTAAGCTGGGCACTTCTTCGCAAACTGGTAGTTCCCACTTTGGCACCCATGGGAAGAATCTCATAAAAGGAGGATGATGTTACCCCTTGAGATTTTATAAGAAGCTGTTCACTCAGTAAAAGAACATCGAAAGGAGACTCCCGTAAAGGAACTGAGGCTATTTTCAAAGTATCCGGATAATTAACCGGAAAATCTTTCATGCTATGGACAGCAATATCAATCTCGTTGGTTAAAAGGGCTTCTTCTATCTCTTTGGTAAAGAGGCCTTTGCCTCCAAGATTGGAAAGGGATGTATCCTTAAGCTTATCCCCAGAAGTCTCATAGGGGTTAATGATGATTTCAATATCAGGATAATGCTGCCGCAAGGATTTTTCAATTTGTCTGGTTTGAGCCAACGCCAGGGCACTTTTCCGGGTACCGATTCGAATTTTACTTACAAAAAGGCTCTTATCCATTAAGTACTCTCCTCGGATGAAGGTTCTGATCCCTCATCAATCTCTAATTCAAAAAGTTCTTTAATGGATTTTGCATAATAATAGCCATTCCCTCTCTCAACAGCCTTTTTTAAATTTGAAATCGGAGAATGCAGGATTTGGCTTGGTATTCTTTTGGCTAATCTTTCTAATACTTTCCGCTCATTCTCATCTAGTTGGGCAGATTGTTTTATGACACGATGAATTTCCTTAACGCATATTTCTTCGATTTTTCCAGTCAAACCCTGTATCACAGGGGTGATAGAAAGGGTCATATACCAGTTCAGAAAACTCATGTATTCATTTTCAATTATCTTTTCGCATTTTTCCATCTCACCGGTTCTGCTCTTTAGATTATCCTGAATAATCCGGTTGATATCATCAATATTGTAGAGATGTACTCCAGGGATATTCTTGATTTCAGGATCAATATCCCTGGGAACAGCGATATCTAATATAAACAGATTTTTCTTCCGGCTCTTTGTTAAGGCCGCATTCATATCCGCATAGTTCAAAATATATTCAGAGGAACTGGTTGAACTAATGACCATATCCATTTTTTGAATCCAGGAGGTCATTTCCTGAACGGGTATCACATTTCCATGAAACTTGTGAGCTAATTGTTCTGCCTTTTCCACACTTCGATTCGTTAAATATATTTTCTTTAATCCCTGTTTCTGCAAGTGTTTTAATGTTAATTCACTGGTTTCACCGGCTCCAATAACCAGGGCAGTCTTATTCTCCAAACCATTCAACAACTTATCTGCCAGTCCCACAGCCACAGAACTCACTGAGACAGCACCACGGGATATCTTAGTATCGGTGCGAATTTCCTTGGCAACGGCAAAGGCTCGTTGGAACAACTCATTCAAGAGGGTCTTTGTACAACCAGCCGTTTTAGCGGATTCATAGGCATCTTTTACCTGGCCCAATATCTGGGTTTCCCCGACCACCATTGAGTCCAGGCCAGATGCCACACGAAAGAGATGTTTTACTGCGCCGGGGCCATGATGGATATATAAATCATTCGCAAAATCAGCAGGAGATATTTGCTTAATATCCGCCAGGGCCTTCTTTATTTTGTAAATGGAATGAGACATCGATTGGCTGGTTGAACCATAGATTTCCAGACGATTGCAGGTTGATAAGATAACGACTTCATCCAACTGGGAGGTCTGTTTTAATATCGGTAATATCGAAGATAATTCTTCAGGCTGGAATACCAGTTTTTCTCTTAATTCCAGGCTTGATTTGTGATGGCTGATGCCTAATGTTATTACATTCATATAGGATTAATTATAACTATTTTTTAAAATGTTGACGGACAATTTGACCCATTATCAGATTAAATTGTTTATTAGCCGTACCTTCAGAGTTATTTTTAATCCATTCAATAAGGGGATATTGAACAACCTTATTAAAAATAATTTCCCGGTCTTTCTGGGTTAATTGAGGATGTCTCTTCATCTTCATACGCCATTGGTCCAGCCATTGAAGCAGCAGAATGTATTCTTGGGAATATTGTTGTTCCAAGTCTTTTCTGATTTTCTTTGCTAAAGCAGGAGACTTGCCTGAGGTTGATATCGAAATGATCAAATCACCCCGTTTAACCGAAGCGGGAACCTGAAACTGACATAAGTCAGGAGTATCCACAATGTTCACCAGACTATTACTCTTTTGAGCATCTTGGTATATTTTTTCATTCAAATCTCTCTGATTGGTAGCTCCAAATACGATATAAGCCCCCAGAAGGTCTGCTTCATCATATGCCTTAATATCCAGTGTAATGAACCCCTCTCGCGCCAATGCCTGGATATCACTATCAGCT